>JBKHWO010000046.1:0-87916 GCA_046566485.1 Alphaproteobacteria bacterium
CCCGGCGGTTCTGCAGTTCGCGCACGCCATCAGCGGTCGGAACCCGCGGGTTGTTTTCACCAAAGCCCTGGCTGGTGATGGCACCCGACGGCACGCCGCGCGAGGTCAGGTAGGCCTGGACCGAGGCGTTGCGGCGTTCCGACAGACCCTGGTTGTACTTCACCGTGCCCGAACGGTCGGCATAGCCGGCCAGCATGATCGGAACATTGGCGCAGTTGCCATAGGCCGTGACTGCGCTGTCGAGGATCGAAGCCGCTTCCGGCGTGATGTCCGACTTATCCCAGTCGAAGAACACGATGTACGGACCCTTGTTGCACACCGGAGCCGGCGGAGGCGGCGGGGGCGGCGGGGGAGGCGGAGGAGGCGGAGGGGGCGGCGGCGGAGGGGGCGGCGGGGGCGGCGGAGCCGCTTCTTCGCCGAAGTTGTAGCCCAGCGTCAGCATCAGCGAGTGCGAACGGAAATCGCTGTTCAGGGCAGCGCCGCCGGGGGCAATGAGATTGACGTTGTTCTGGCTGTAAAGCCGATACTTCAGACCCACATCCGCCTTGCTGCTGATGGCATGACGCAGACCGGCAACCACCTGGTACGCAAGTCCGGTGTCAGAATCGTTGAGATAGATGGTCGGGCCATCGGCCACGTCGACCTTGACCCGGCCAACGCCGGCGCCGGCCCCGATGAACCCTTGCAGACCATCGTCTTCGCCGAAATCGAGCACGCCGTTGAGCATGAAGCTGAGCGCGCTTGCACCGCCGGTAAGGGTGCCACCCGACAGGGTGCTGCTGCCCGAACGGTTGAACCCGTCGGCACTGGCATCGCGATAGCTGGTTTCCGCTTCAAGGCGGAACCCGCCAAAGTCGTAACCGATGATGCCGCCGATATCGTATCCGATGCCGGTGTTCAGCACGCCGGTTCCCGGGCTAACGAGGTTCTGCATATCTTCGACCAGGACCCCGCCGACATCACCTTCGATGTACCAGGAGTCGTCACGAGCCAAGGCGGGCGTTGCAAGGGCCGTAGAGGCCAGCGCCATCCCGAGAGCGAGTTTACGCATTATGGTTTTCCCCTTTAATAGGATTGAAGCCACCGAGTGTGCCCACGTTTAACTGCATAGGAATCCATCCGCAAGCAGACAAAGCGCTGAAGTGTTGCAGAAATGTCGCGCTTTGGGCCTTTGCGAGCACCGAATCTGCGCTAGATCTGGATTAACATTATTGTATCCGGGGCTCATGTGTGTGGGTCTGGTCAGGCGGCTGGAAGGATTCCGGCTGCAACGAGCGCCGCGATTATTCCGACAATGGCAGTCCTGGCTTCGCTGTCGATCGTTGTGCCGCCGCTGGGCGCTGCAGGCTTTGCGGCGAAGGTCCAGCCGTTGTGCCAATACATCACTTGGCCCTTCGTTTTGTTGTACACCCGCATCCCGACCAGCGGGGCGCTGAACAGCCAGTTGCCGCTTTGGAATGAAGCGATCTGTCCGCTGTAATCCTGCCACTCGGCCAGCGGCGCTTTTCCCACCAGCCAGCTCTCACCTTCGCCCGGGGCGCTGGGCGGCGAATCCTTTTCTCCTTCGATGGCCGGGTGCAACAGGGCATCGATTCTGGATGCGATCTCGTTGACGAAGATTTCTTTTTGAGATTGTCCGGCAGATGTGGCTATGCTGCGGTCCGCGCAGCGATTCCGGTTCTCCAGCCGAATAGAGCGTCGCCTGTGCCCCGTTTCCCCAGGTCAGGCGGCGCAGCGATGGTTCAAAGACCGGAATCTGTCCCGGCGGGCAGACTGCGAGAATGCCGCTTTCCCCCTCGACCATGACCGCGCGGACTTCGCTCAGCGAGGCCCCGACCAGGGCAAGGCGCGCGCCGGGCTGGGCTTGGCAGACTCCGCGGACCCATTCGGCCCCGGCGCGGGTCTTGCCAAAGCCGCGCCCGGCCAGGATCAGCCAGGTGGTCCAGTCGCCCGGCGGGGGCAACTGACGTTCACGCGCCCATAGCTTCCAGTGATACCGCAGCTCGCGCCGCTCTTCCTCGCTCAGTTGCCGCAGGGCACGCAGCCGGGCCGGTTCGTCGAGGGCAATCAGCGCATTGCGCAGTCTATGCAGCGACATCGTCGTCCGGGGCGCTCGGGGTGGTGTCGCCGGCCAGAGCGCGGCGCTGGCGGATCCTTTCCAGCTTGGCGTTGATCGACTGGATGATTGCTTCGGAATCCTCGTTGGAGCGGATCGCCCGCTGCCGCGCCGCGGATTCGCGGTGGGCGGCGAGCAGCCGCAAGGCGGTGGCATTGTCGAAAGTGCGGGTGCCTTTCTTTGCCCCGGCGGCAGGCTTGATCTCGCCGTCGCGGAGGCGGCGGAGCAACTCCATCTCCAGATGATCGTACCCTTCGCACAAGGCGCTTTGCCAGGCACGGTTGAATTCCGGATCGCAGCGACGTTGATCATAGGCGACCGTGGTGGTGATCCCGGCGCGGCGTGCTGCCGCACTGACGTTGGACGTGGCGGCGAGTTCGGCGAGGAAATCCTTTGACCAGCGCGCAAAGGGCTTGCGGACCGGACGCGGGGTGGTCCGGCGCGACTTAGGCGTGTCGGCCATGGCAGGGTGTTCCGTTGCAGTAAGGGGATTGCGACGATCGTTGCCGGGGCGGCGAATCGGTCTATCGCGATGTTCGATCTATGTACCTAAAGAGCGTTACGCTGTCAAGATAAATAACCAATACGGTTATCTTGGTTCGATGCTTGTCGCCTGCGGCTTGCCCCGATAAGCAGGCGGCGCAAACTTCGCGAAGCAAGGAATACGGAATGCTGCGTCGGCTTTACGACTGGACCATGGCCAAGGCGGTGCACCCGCACGCGGAATGGTGGCTGGCGCTGTTCTGTTTTGTCGAGGCAAGCTTCTTTCCGATCCCGCCGCACCCGCTGCTGGGCATCATGTGCCTGGCCGAGCCGAAAAAGGCGATCCGTTTTGCAATGATCGCCACCTTTGCCTCGGTCGCAGGCGGCATGCTGGGCTACGCGATCGGCTGGGGCCTCTACGATACTCTGGGGGCACAGATCCTCGCGGTCTTGGGGCTGACCGAAAGCTTCCCCAAGGCGGCGTGCTATCTCAACGAATACGGTTTCTGGATTTTCGTTGCCAAGGGTGCGACTCCGATCCCGTTCAAGCTGCTGACGATCACCGCCGGGTTCATCGGCATGGATCTGTTGCGCTTCATCGCCGGGTCGATCATCTCGCGCTCGATCAGCTTCCTGATCGTGGGCATCCTGTTCCGCCTGTTCGGTGCGCCGATCAAGGCGTTCATCGACAAGTACCTGGGCCTCGCCACGGCGGGCTTCGTGGCGCTGGTCCTGGCCGGGTTTGCGGCGATCACCCTGCTGGGCGGCGGTGACGACCAGGCCGGTCACAAGTGCGATGCGGTTACCAGCGTCGAGCAGGTGCGGTGAGCGGGCTGCACCTGTTCCACTGCGCCGACGCGCGCTCGTTCCGCGCATTGTGGGCGCTTGAGGAACTGGGTCTGGATTACCAGCTGACCCTGATGCCGTTCCCGCCGCGCTTCCGCTTTGCAGGGTACAAGGACATCAATCCGCTTGGTACGGTCCCGGCCCTGATCGCCGACGGCGCGCTGATGACGGAAAGCAGCGCGATCCCGCATTTCCTGGCGACGCGCTATGGCCCTTCGGACCTGGCGGTTGCGCCGGACGAGGCCGACTACGCCCGCTATCTCAACTTTCTGTTGATGGGCGAGGCGACCCTGACTTTCCCGCAGACGATCCATCTGCGCTATACCCGGCTTGAACCGCCCGAGCGCCGCGTGGCCCAGGCGGCAGAGGACTATGCCCAGTGGTTCGGATCGCGCCTGCGCAATGCCGAGGCGATGATGCACGGCGATTACGCCGCGGCTGGGCGCTTCACCATGGCCGACGTTTCGGTCGGCTATGCGGTGATGCTGGCCTTGTCGATCGGGCTCGACGAGCAGGTTACGCCCGGTATGGCCGCCTATCTCGAACGGCTTAGCCAGCGCGAGGGATTCCAGCGCGCCAAGGCCAAGCAGGCGAAGGGGCCTGGCGCGATTTAATTCTTTCCGTTCGTGGTGAGGGCGGATCGAAATCGCAGATTGCGGGGCCGTCTCGAACCACAGCGCCTATCGCTGCCCTTCGAGACGCCAGCTCAGCCTGCGGCTTCGCTGGCTCCTCAGGGCGAACGGCTTTCTTGGACTCCTCTTGCTGAACCTCGTCATTGCACCGTCGAGAGGTTCCGCGTGGTCTAGATGATCCCGATGGCGGCGCCAGCGCGCTTGAACATGCCAATGATCGTCTGGACCTGCTCGGCGGTATGTTCCGCACAGAGCGAGCAGCGCAGCAAGGTCATGTTCGCCGGGGTTGCCGGGGGGCGGGCCAGATTGACGTAGAGCCCTTCCTTCAGCAGCGCTTCCCACATCATCGCCCCGCGTTCGAGGTCGGGCATGATCACGCTGATGATCGCCGACTGCGGCTCGTCGGTGCCCAGCTTGAATCCGGCATCGGTCAGGCCCTTGTGCAGGACCTTGGAATTCTCCCACAGATGGGCGCGCTTGTCGCCCGCGTGCATCAGCTTGCGGATCGAGGTGCAGGCGGTCGCCACCACGCTCGGCGGCAGCGAGGCGGTGAAGACATAGGGGCGGCAGACCAGGCGCATGATTTCGAACTTGGGGTGGTTCGAGACGCAGAAGCCGCCGACCGTGCCGACCGACTTGGAGAAGGTGCCGATTACGAAATCGACATCGTCGAGGCAGCCCTGGGCTTCGGCCACGCCGCGGCCGTGTTCGCCGATGAAGCCCATCGAATGGGCCTCGTCGACCAGGACCATCGCGCCGTTGTCCTTGGCGACTTTGACCATTTCCTTCAGTGGGGCAATGTCGCCTAGCATCGAATAGACGCCTTCCAGCACGACCAGCTTGCCCGCGCCCTCGGGGATGCGCTTCAGCCGCTTTTCCATCGCTTCGATGTCGTTGTGCTTGAACGGCACGACTTCGGCATCGCCCATCTTGCAGCCGTCCCAGATCGAGGCGTGGCTATCGATGTCGAGCACGATGTAGTCGCCCTTGCCGGCGATGGTGCTGATGATTCCCAGGTTGGCCTGGTAACCGGTGGAAAAGACCATCGCATGGTCCATTCCATAGAATTCCTTCAGCGCCTCTTCGACCGCGCGGTGGCCGGCATAGGTGCCGTTCAGCACGCGGCTGCCGGTGGTACCCGCGCCGAATTCGTCGAGGGCCTGCTTGCCCGCCGCGATCACGTCCGGGTCAAAGGTCATCCCCATGTAGTTGTAGGTGCCGAGCAGGATGGTCTGCTTGCCGTTGCAGATCGCTTCGGTCGGCGAGACGACGCGTTCCATCACCAGATTGAATGGATCGGTCACGCCGGTTGAAAGCAGCGCGCGGCGCTGTTCGATCAGCGGGTCGAATTTGGAGAAAAGGTCGGTCATAATCTGAATTCCACCTCGGTCTTTGCACCCGTCACCCTGAACTTGTTTCAGGGTCCATTTCTCCCCACGAACCTCCGGTCCCGGCGGCGCGATGGATGCTGAAACAAGTTCAGCATGACGCATGGGGGAGGGCTGTTTGCTATCCCTGCAGCTTCACCACGGCATCGACCAGCTGGCCGTAATTCTCGATCTCGGCCTGTTGGTTCATCGAAATGATGATGTCGAACTCGTCCTCAATCGCGGCGACGAAGTCCATCACGGTCAGGCTGTCGAATTCAAGGTCACCGGCAAAGGTGGTGTCGTCGCCGATCGCCACGCCCTTCTTGTTGAAGGGTTCGATCAGTTCGGCGATCTTTGCAGCGGTTGCAGCGCGGTCCATGGTTTCAGTGCTCCGGAGAATGGTTCGCGGCCCTTTGGCCGATGATTGGGGCGGAAAATGGGCGGATGTCAGGCCGGGGCCTTTTCAACAAGTCCTTTGACGGCGGTCATGAAGGGACCGATCGAGACTGGTTTGGCCAGATAGCCCTCGGCCCCGGCGTCGCGGATGCGTTCCTCGTCGCCCTTGCCGGCATAGGCGGTGACCGCCAGGACCGGAATGGCGCGCAGGGTGGCATCCTTCTTTGCCGCTTCGATCAGGTCGAGCCCGGACACGTTGGGCAGCTGGATGTCCATGATGATCAGGTTGGGCACGAAATGGCGCGCGCGGTCAAGCGCTTCGCGGCCGTCGGCGCAAGGTTCCACGGCATAGCCCTGGCTCTTCAGCACGTCGCAGAACAGCTTGCGGTTGAGGTCGTTGTCCTCGACAACAAGGATACGCTTTGCCATGAGCATTGCCCTACCGCTGTCTCAGGGAACTGACAATTCTGCGCGATCCTCAATCCCCGGCCCATGATGCCGCTGCTCTCGCGCTCAGCGCGCTTGGGTGGGTACTGGGCGATTCCGGCCGCGCCGACCGGCTGCTGGCGCTGACCGGGCTGACGCCTGAGGCGCTGCGGGATGGGCTGGGGGATCCGGCGGTGCTGGGCGCGGTGCTGGAATTTCTTGCCAGCCACGAGCCGGACCTGCTGGCGGCGGCGGAAGCTTTGGGAATTGAACCGGCCGCCCTGATGGCCGCACGCGAAAGGTTGTAATTATGGCAAGGCCGCTGATCATCAGCGATTGCGACGAAGTGCTGCTGCACATGATCGTGCCGTTCGGCGAATGGCTGGAGGAAACCCAGCCGGTCTCGTTCAAGCTGATTGGCAATGATTTTTCCACCGCGATCCGCGACAAGCAGACCGGCGAGCCGGTCGAACCGGCGGAGATCTGGCGCCTGCTCAATCTGTTCTTCGATAACGAGATGCACCGTCAGTCGCCGATTGCCGGGGCAGTCGGGGCGATGAACACCCTGGCCGAGCATGCCGACGTGGTGATCCTGACCAACCTTGCCGACAAGCACAACGAGCCCCGGCGGGAGCAGCTTCGCGCCCATGGCATCGACTTTCCGGTCTTCACCAACCAGGGGCCGAAGGGACCCGCGCTGCAGGCGATCCTCGACAAGTACCAGCCATCCAAGGCGGTGTTCATCGACGATCTGGCCCAGCATCACGGTTCTGCAGCCGAAATGGTTCCTCATATCGACCGGCTTCACCTATGTGGTGAACCGACCCTGGCGCCGCATATCACCTGCGGCTTCCAGGCCGGCCACGCCCACGCCCGTATCGACACCTGGGAGCATGCCTTGCCCTGGCTGCTCTCGCGCATTTAGGATCTGACCCATGAGCATTGACGCACGCCTTGCCGAACTTGGCATCACCCTGCCCGAACCGGTTGCTCCGGTCGCATCCTATGTCCCGGTCGTGGTTGCCGGCGGACTGGCCCATGTCGCCGGGCAAGTTTCGATCATCGGCGGAGAGCGGCTCAACGGACGCCTGGGCGAAGACCTGACCCTCGAACAGGGCATCGAAGGCGCCCGGGCCTGCGGCCTGATGATCCTGGCACAGCTCAAGGCGGCGCTTGGCTCGCTTGACCGGGTCGAGCGGATCGTCAAGCTCGGCGCCTTCGTCAACTCCACTCCCGATTTCATCGACCAGCCCAAGGTTGCCAACGGCGCTTCCGAACTGATGGTCGAAGTCTTCGGAGAGGCCGGAAAGCATGCCCGCAGCGCGGTCGGAGTACCCAGCCTGCCGCTCGGCGTCGCGGTCGAGGTTGATGCGATTGTCGCCGTTCGCCCTGCTTGATCGCTGGCTGGCTCCGGCTCCCGGGCCGGACCAGCTCAGCTGGCTGGGCCGGGGGGCCTATGCCCACCGCGGCCTGCACCTTGATGGAGCGCCGGAAAACTCGCTCGCCGCTTTTCGCGGGGCGATCGCGCGGGGCATGGGGATCGAGTGCGATGTGCAGTTGTCCGCTGACGGGCGGGCTATGGTCTTCCACGATTTCGTTTTGGAGCGGCTGACTGCGGAGCGCGGGCCCCTTGTCGGTCGCAGTGCCGATGAACTGTCGCGCATCACGCTCTCGGGCAGTCAGGAAACCGTTCCCACCCTGCGCCAGATGCTCGGTCTTGTGGCGGGCAGCGCTCCGCTGCTGATCGAGATCAAGTCGCGCCGCGGCAGCTTCACGCAGTCGGAGCGGCTTTGCCGCGCGGTCGCTGAAGACCTTGCGGGTTATGCCGGACCCCATGCGATCATGAGCTTCGATCCCCGCGTGGTGCGCTGGTTTGCAAGCCATGCGCCGGACTGCAGGCGCGGACTGGTGATGACCGAAGAGCACGACCGCGGCTTCCTCGGCATGCTCCGTCGCCACCTGTTCCTGTGGCAGGCCCGTCCGCAGTTTCTGGCCTACGACATTCGTGATCTGCCGAGCGGCTTTGCCGCGGCCCAGCGGGCGCGGGGTCTGCCGCTGCTGACTTGGACAGTCCGTTCCAGGGACCTGCAGGCGCGGGCGGCTCTGCACGCCGATGCCCCGATTGCCGAGGGTGACGGCGTCGCGTGATCGAAGCCCGGATCGCACCTTCTGTCGGATCCCTCCCCGCCGCTGAATGGGATGCCCTGGCGGGTGGCAATCCCTTCATGAGCCATGCTTTCCTCTCGGCGATGGAGGATTCCGCTTCGGTTGGACCTGGCACCGGCTGGTCGCCGGCTCCGATCGTCATCACCGATGCGGCCGGCCGGCTGGCTGGGGCGCTGCCTGCCTATCTCAAAAGCCATAGCCAGGGCGAATATGTGTTCGACCATGCCTGGGCCGATGCCTGGCACCGCGCGGGCGGCAGCTATTATCCCAAGATGCAGATCGCCGCACCGTTTACGCCGGCCACGGGTCCGCGCCTGCTCCTGGCTGATCCGGCGCTGGCGCCGGTCCTGCTGCGGGCTGCGGAACAGGTTTGCGCGGACAATGGTCTATCCTCGGCCCATGCCACGTTCATCGCGCCCGAACAGTTGCCCTGGTTCGAACAGGCTGGGTGGCTGCTGCGCAGCGACATTCAATTTCACTGGGAGAACCGGGGCTATTCCAGCTTTGACGATTTTCTGGACGTCCTCTCCTCGCGCAAGCGCAAGGATATCCGCAAGGAGCGTGCGGCCGCACAAGAGGGGGTGGAAATCCGTACCCTAAACGGTGCCGAAATCGGCGCGGCGGAATGGAATGCCTTCTGGCAGTTCTACCAGGACACCGGCGCGCGCAAGTGGGGCAGGCCCTATCTCACCCGGCAGGCCTTTACTCTGCTGGGCGAACGGATGGCAGAGCGGATCGCCCTCGTCCTTGCCTACCTAGACGGCAAGCCGGTGGCCGGCGCGCTGAACTTCATCGGACCCGATGCGCTCTATGGCCGCTATTGGGGGGCGTTGATCGAGAAGCCGTTCCTGCACTTTGAACTGTGCTATTATCAGGCGATCGATCTGGCGAGCCGGCTGGGGCTGTCGCGGGTCGAGGCGGGCGCCCAGGGCGGGCACAAGCTCGCCCGGGGTTACGAACCCGTCCAGACCTGGTCGGCCCACTGGATCGACCACCCCGGATTTCGCAGCGCGGTCGAGGAATTCCTCGAGCGGGAGCGCGCGGGGGTGGCGATGGACCAGAACTACCTGGCGGAGCGGACGCCGTTCCGGAAGGGGAGCTAGGCGGCCTGGCGCAGCGCGCTGGCCGCAAGCCATTCGCGGGCCCGGCGCTGTGCTTCGGCGATTTCGCGCATGGACATCTCGTCGCTGATGTCCGCGCGGCACAGGGCGGCTTCGCTGTGCCCGGCAACGGCGGCGAGGTTGAACCACTTGTGCGCCTCGATCAGGTCGCACCCCACACCATGGCTGCCGGTGGAAAAGGCCACGCCCAGATCATAGTAGGCACTGGTGTCGCCTTGCGCGGCTGCGGCCAGACAGCTCGCGACCAGCAGGTCCTCGCCCTGACTGGGGTTGATCATCGCCATTCCGGCGAAGGGGATGGTTGCTTTGCGCTGCTCGAACCAGATGTTGCTCATGTCGCTAAACCCTTTTTAAGACGAGATTTTTCCCGCCTTTCCCGGTTAGAGTTACCCAGCGTGGTCAACAAAAGGTTAACGCAGGCCCAGATTTTTCCCTGCGTGTTCCCGCGTCGTAACGTGGATCAAAGTAAATTGGCCTAGGATTGGCGCTTGTGTGGGATTTTGGGCCCCTCTATAGGCGCCTCAACCGACACAGGGAGGTCATCGGGAAAACCCGGGGCCTGCAGGATCCCGTCCACCCCGGTCGGTTCGTTTGGAGAGATTATGGCTACTGTTCTCGGCGAAGAAATCGACGTCCTGGCCAAGGCCAAGCGGGCCCTGGGAGGAGACTATGCTCCCAGCGATAACGAAGAATACATGAGCGAACCGCAGCTCGATTATTACCGGCGGCTGCTGCTGGAATGGAAAAAGCTCATCCTCTCCGCTGCACAGGACACGCTCCAGCAATTGCAGGATGGCCCGATTCGTGAGCCTGACCTCAATGACCGTGCTTCGAGCGAGACCGACTGGGGCATCGAACTGCGCACGCGCGATCGCCAGCGCAAGCTGATCGCCAAGATCGATTCGGCGCTGCGCCGGATCGAGGAGGGCGAATATGGCTATTGCGAAGTGACCGGCGAACCGATCGGACTGGGCCGTCTTTCGGCGCGTCCGATTGCGACCATGACGGTCGAGGCACAGGAGGCCCACGAGCGCCGCGAAAAGATTTCCCGCGACGATTGAGGGAGCAGCGGCGGAAGCGTGATTTAAGCGGCGCAAGCGCCCTGTCCCGCGCGGAAAAATTGCGTTAGAACCGCGCTGATGTTGCGGCTCCGTCTTGCTCTATTGCTCCCTGTCTTGGCCTTGAGCGGTTGCCTGGGTTCAGACGATCGTCCGGTCGAAATTGCTGCGATCGGGGATCCGGCTGCCGCTTTTGCGAATGGCCCGCGCCTGCCGGCACCTGCCCAGTTGCTGAAAGCGGCCACGGCCGAAGGGCTGGTGGCCTTCGACGAACAGGGTCAGGTTGTCCCGGCTCTTGCCGACCGCTGGATCGTTACCGACGACGGGCTGAGTTACATTTTCCGCCTGCGCGACGGGCGGTGGAGCGACGGCAGTGCAATCAGCGGAGAAACGGCCCGGATTGCTTTGACCCGGGCGATAGCGGCGCAGCGGAGCACGCCGCTGGGCCTTGACCTCAGCGTGATTGCCGAAGTGCGGGCAATGGCCGGCCGGGTCATCGAAATTCGCCTCTCCAGTCGCCAGCCCGAATTCCTGCAGGTGCTGGCCCAGCCGGAACTGGGCTTGGTCCGCGCGGGCCAAGGCGCTGGGCCGATGCGCTTGCGCCGCGAAAAGGACAGTGCGTTTTTGCGGCCGATCCCCCCACAGGATCGCGGCATGCCGCAGGAGCCGCGCTGGGCCAAGCGCGCCCGCATGCTTGAACTCAATGCGATGCCGGCCAAAACCGCCATTGAACGGTTCAACCGGGGTGAGCTTGATGTCGTGACGGGTGGCACTTTTGCCGATTTCCCCCGCCTGGATGCAATGGGCGTGGCGCGGGCGGCGGTCCGGGTTGATCCGGTTGCCGGCCTGTTCGGACTGGCCATAGTCCGCGACGAGGGGTTTCTGGGCGAACCCCAGAACCGCGAAGCCGTAGCGATGACCATTGACCGGCAGGCGCTGGCCGGTTCAGTCAACCTGGCGGGCTGGATGACGACCACGCGCGTGCTGAATCCCGGACTGCCCGGCGACGATGGAACGATTGGCGAGCGCTGGGCAGGGCGGTCGCTCGAAGAGCGGCGGGCCATGGCCGCCGCCCGGGTGGCGGCCTGGAAGGGTCGCGCTCGTGCACTTGCGCCGCTGCGCATCGCCCTGCCGCGTGGACCGGGTTCCGATCTGCTGTTCAAACGCTTGAATGCCGACCTTGCGGCGATCGGACTGGAAGGGCGTCAGGTCCGGTTGGATGCCGATGCCGATTTGCGGCTGGTCGATGCGGTGGCAAGTTATGGCAGTCCGCAATGGTTCTTCAACCGTTTGTCCTGCGCTGTCCTGGTAGCGGCCTGTAGTCCTGCCGCGGACAAGTTCGCCAATGCAGCACGGCTTGAAGCCGACCCGACCAAGCAGGCCGATCTGATATCCCAGGCTGAAGCGCAGCTGACTTTGTCGAACAGTTATATTCCGCTGGGAGCGCCGATCCGCTGGTCGCTGGTCAGCGGCACCGTAACCGGCTTCGCCCCGAACCGCATGGCCGCGCATCCCTTGATGTCGATGGCCATGCTTCCCAGATAGTCGTCGCCGGCATCCGCTTCGGCATGGCAAAGGGTCGCTTATGGACAATGGTCGAATGCGGGGCATGTCGATGGAACTGCCCCTGGGAACCGACCCGCTTTCGGTGCGCCGGCGGATCGAAGCGCTGGAGCGATTGCTCGAGGGGCTGATCTCGGTGCCTGTCTTTGGTCGCAAGGTCGGGCTTGATGCCCTGCTTGGATTGATCCCTGTGGCGGGCGATGCACTATCCGCAGTTCTGGGGATGTATATCGTGTGGGAGGCGCGCAATCTTGGCATGTCGCGCTGGCAGATCTGGCGCATGACGGCCAACGTCGGCGTCGATACTCTGATCGGGGCAGTGCCGCTGGCGGGTGATCTGTTCGACTTCGCCTATCGCTCCAACAGCCGCAACCTCAGGCTGATCCGCAAACACCTCGACAAGCATCACCCTCAGACTGTCACCCTGACCGCCTAGACGCGCAACCGGTCTGGACCGCTTGAACCATTTACGAGAAATTAACCTTTCTCTTTCATTGGTCATATGGTTAACGGTGTGCAGTATCCCTTAAGTGCAAGGGATATCGACGCAAAACCGGGGCGGAAAAGGGGACAAGCGATGCGCGTGTTGCTGATCGAGGACGAGCCGACAACGGCGCGTGCCATTGAATTGATGCTCACTACCGAAGGGTTCAACGTCTATTCGACCGATCTGGGCGAAGAGGGTTTGGATCTCGGCAAGCTGTATGATTACGATATCATCCTGCTCGACCTGAACCTGCCGGACATGCATGGCTATGACGTGCTCAAGAAGCTGCGCGTCGCCAAGGTGCAGACCCCGGTGCTGATCCTGTCGGGTATTTCGGAAATGGATTCCAAGGTGCGCTCGTTTGGCTTTGGTGCCGACGACTATGTCACCAAGCCATTCCACCGTGACGAGCTGATCGCCCGCATCCACGCGGTGGTGCGCCGTTCCAAGGGGCATTCGCAGTCGGTCATCCGCACCGGCAAGCTGGCGGTGAACCTGGATGCCAAGACCGTCGAAGTCGATGGTGCCCGGGTCCATCTGACCGGCAAGGAATATGCGATGCTGGAATTGCTCTCGCTGCGCAAGGGCACCACGCTGACCAAGGAAATGTTCCTCAACCATCTCTATGGCGGGATGGATGAGCCCGAACTGAAGATCATCGATGTGTTCATCTGCAAGCTGCGCAAGAAGCTGGCGCATGCCTGCGGTGGGGAAAGCTACATCGAAACCGTCTGGGGCCGCGGCTATGTGCTGCGCGATGCGGAGGACGCGGTGCAGGCAGCCTGAGCCGAATTGCGCATCATTTTCGCTTCTTGACGGCCCGCCCCTTTCGGCGGGCCGTTTTGCTTTGTATGGGCGCCCCATGACCGCACACAAGCCCGGCGATCCGACGACGATCAACCGCCTCTATGGCCGCGCCAAGGGCAAGCCCCTGCGCCAGGGCCAGCAGGTGCTGGTCGATCAGTTGCTCCCGCAGATCGCCGTGCCTGAAGAAGGTCCGGTGACCGCCGAGCGCCTGTTTGGCCAACCCTGCCCGCTGCACTTCGAAATCGGCTTTGGCGGGGGCGAACACATGGCGGGGCGGGCCGACATGTTGCCCGATCATGGCTTTATCGGCGCGGAACCGTTCATTAACGGCGTGGCGCAGGCCCTGGTCCATGTCTCAGGCGACCACGGCGCGCATCCGCCGCTGGGCAATGTGCGGATCTTTCACGGCGATGCGCTGGACGTGCTGCGCCGCATTCCGGACGGGTCGCTGTCGTTCCTCTATCTGCTCCATCCCGACCCATGGCCCAAGGCACGCCATGCCAAGCGGCGGATGATGAACGATGGTCCGGTGGACCTGTTTGCAGCCAAGCTGAAACCGGGCGGTGAGTTCCGCTTCGGCACCGACCATCCTGTCTATGTCCGCCACGCCCTGATGGTCATGCGGCGGCACACCGACCAGTTCGACTGGCTGATCGACAGCCCGCGCGACTTTCAGGTGCGTCCCGGCGGCTGGCCCGAAACCCGTTATGAGCACAAGGCCCGGACCGTTTACGGGCACGAGGTCTGGTACTTCAGGTATCGGCGGAAATAGCTGCGGCAATGGCGAGGGTGCGGCGCGCCTGATCGAGGTGAAGCAATTCCACCATCCTGTCATCGACCTTGATGGCGCCTTTCCCGGCGTTCTCCGGCAGGTCGAAAGCGGCCGTAACGGCGCTGGCCCAGGCGATTTCGTCCGGATCGGGTGAAAACACCGCGTTGCACGGCGCAATCTGGTCCGGGTGGATCAGGGTCTTGCCGTCAAAGCCGAATTCGAGACCCTGTGCGGCCTCCGCACGAAACCGGTCCAGATCGCGAAATTCGTTGCAGACCCCGTCAAGCACGACCAGTCCATGGGTCCGGGCAGCCGCTACGGCCATGGTCAGGATCGGCAGGAAGGGCGTGCGCGTGGGGCCGGGTCTGGCTTGCATTTCCTTGGCAAGATCGTTGGTCCCCAGCACGAAACCAGCCAGCCGGGTATCGCCGGCGCAGGCAGCCATATCGTGAAGCAGCGGCAGGCAGGCACAGGTTTCGATCATGATCCACAACCGGGTCTGCGGCGGAGCTGAAGCAAGGGCGGCATCGTAGCTGCGGACTTCTCCCGGCGAACTGACTTTGGGTACCAGCACCGCATCGGGAGCGACGGCGGCTATCGCGGCAAGATCTTCCGCACCCCAGGCGGTGTTCAGCCCATTGGCCCGCACCACCAGCTCACGCCGGCCAAAGCCGCCTTCGGTTACAGCGGCTACGGCGGCAGCCCGGGCCTGGGTCTTAAGGTCCGGGGCAACCGCGTCTTCCAAATCGAGGATGACCACATCGGCAGCCAAGGTGCGAGCTTTGCCCAGCGCCTTTTGATTCGAGGCCGGCAGGTAGAGAGCGGAACGACGGGGACGGATGGTATCGATCATGGCTCGCCTCATCGCCCGACTACGGTTTTCTCGCAACCGTTTCGCCGCAGGATAATTTCACTTCAGCGATGCGCCGAAAAACTTTCTCGCCACTTGCGCATTGCATCTCTATCAAATCAGTCGAGATAAGCCGGAGACTAACCCGTCATGGATTTCGACCTTAGCGCCCTGCTTCCCTTCATCGCAGTGGGGTTTGCGGCACAGGCGGTGGACGGTGCATTGGGCATGGCTTTCGGGGTGATCTCCAATACCTTGCTGGTTGGCGTCCTGGGCGTTCCGCCAGCACTGGCTTCGCAGCGCGTGCATGTGGTGGAATGCTTCACGACCGCCACTTCGGGGATCAGCCACCTTCTGCACGGCAATATCGACAAGAAGCTGTTCTTCCGGCTCCTGATCCCCGGCATGATTGGCGGAGCGACGGGGGCTTATGTTCTCACTTCGCTGGACGCTGCAGTGGTCAAGCCGTTCGTCCTGGCTTACCTGACCGCGATCGGTCTGATGCTGCTGTACCGCGGGTTCAAGTATCCCCCGGCGGGCAAGCCGGCCAAAGTGGTCGCGCCGCTGGGTCTGGTGGGCGGTTTCCTCGATGCCGCCGGCGGAGGCGGCTGGGGCCCGGTGGTTACTTCGAACCTGCTGATCCAAGGGGCCGATCCGCGCCGGGTGATCGGCACCGTCAATGCGGTGGAGTTCTTTCTGACCCTGACGATCAGCGCGACCTTCATTTACCATCTCGGTTTCGCCGATCTGGCCGGGGCGACACTCGGCCTGCTGATCGGTGGCCTGGCCGCCGCACCGCTGGGCGCCTGGGCGGCCAAGCATATTCCAGCCAAGCCTATGCTGGTGATGGTCGGGATCGTCCTGACCGCCACCAGCGCATTTGGAGTGTACAAGGCCTGGGGCTGAGCGGCGTCTAGCCTGCCACCCCGGCCGCGGCCAGTACTGCCAAAGTCAGCACGTCCGGCGCGATTGCCGTCATCGGCGCAATCTGCACCGGCTTTTCCATGCCAATCAGCATCGGACCGATCGTGGCATTGCCCGCCAGTTCGCGCAGCAGCTTGGCCGAGATATTGGCCGATTGCAGCCCGGGCATGATCAGGACGTTGGCCGGAGCCGAGAGACGGCTGAACGGATAGTTCTTCATCACGGTCGGGTTCAGCGCCGCATCCGGAGCCAATTCGCCTTCGTATTCGAAAGCCGGCTTTTCAGCATCGAGAATCGCCACGGCTTCGCGGATCGGCTCGAGCCAGCGGCCCGGGGGATTGCCGAAGGTGGAATAGGACAGGAAAGCGACCCGCGGTTCATGCCCGAAGCGGCGCGCAACCGCGGCGGTTTCCTTGGCGATCAATGCCAGATCGTGCGCGTCAGGACGTTCGTTGACCGTCGTGTCGGCCAGGAACGCGGTGTAGTTCTTGCCGATCATCAGGTGAATGCCGAAGGGCAGCTGTCCTTCTTTGGGATCGAGCACCTGGCGCACTTCGCGCATCGTCTGGGCAAAGGTGCGGGTCATGCCGGTGACCATCGCATCGCCGACCCCCAGCTTGAGGAGCAACGAAGCGAAGACGTTGCGGTCCTGGTTGACCATGCGCCGGACATCCCGTTCGAGGAAGCCACGGCGCTGGAGGCGCTCGTAAAGCACCTCGACCATGGCGGGGACATAGCTGCTGGTTGCGGAATTTTCGATCTGGAAGCTCTCGCTGTCGGCGATGCCCAGTTCCGCCAGCTTGGCCTTGACCTGATCGGTGCGGCCGACCAGCACCGGTTCACCATAACCGAAGTCGCGGTACTGGATCGCGGCGCGCAGGACGATTTCGTTTTCAGCCTCGGCAAAGATCATCCGCTTGGGATTGGCCTTCACGGTTTCATAGACCTGGGTCAGGACCGAGGTGGTCGGATTGAGCCGCGCCTTGAGGCTGTGGCGATAGGCTTCGAAATCCTCGATCGGCTTGCCGGCAACGCCGGTATCCATCGCCGCCTTGGCCACCGCCGACGAGACGACTTCCATCAGGCGCGGATCGAATGGCGCCGGAATGATGTATTCCGGGCCAAACTGATGCTTCTTGCCATAGGCCACGGCCACTTCTTCGGGTACGGTTTCGCGGGCCAGCTCGGCAATCGCGCGCGCCGCGGCGATCTTCATTTCCTCGTTGATCGCGGTGGCGTGAACGTCGAGCGCGCCGCGGAAGATGAAAGGGAAGCCCAGCACATTGTTGACCTGGTTCGGATAGTCCGAACGGCCCGTCGCGACGATCGCATCGGGGCGCACGGCCTTGGCGTCGGGCGGGGTGATCTCGGGATCGGGATTGGCCATGGCAAAGATGATCGGCTGCGGGGCCATCTTCTTGACCCATTCCGGCTTGAGCGCGCCGCCGGCGGACAGGCCCAGGAAAATGTCGGCGCCTTCCAGCGCTTCTTCCAGGCTACGCGCTGCGGTATCGATCGCGTGGGCGCTTTTCCATTGGTCCATGCCGCCTTCGCGGCCGCGATAGATCACGCCAGAGCGGTCGCAGACCGTGACGTTCTGGTGCTTCACGCCCATCGACTTGATCAGCGCGGTACAAGCCAGCGCCGAAGCGCCTGCACCGTTGACCACCACCTTGACGTCTTCGAACTTGCGCCCGGTGATGAAGCAGGCGTTGACCAGGCCGGCTGCGGCAATGATCGCCGTGCCGTGCTGATCGTCGTGCATCACCGGAATCTTCATCCGTTCGCGCAGCGCCTGTTCGATCACAAAGCATTCCGGCGCCTTGATGTCTTCCAGATTGATCCCGCCAAAGCTGGGTTCCATCAGGGCAACAGCCTCGATGAACTTGTCAGGGTCTTCGGTGTTGATTTCGATGTCGATCGAATCGACGTCGGCAAAGCGCTTGAACAGGACTGCTTTGCCTTCCATCACCGGCTTGGAGGCCAGCGCACCGAGGTTGCCCATGCCCAGGATCGCGGTGCCGTTCGAAATGACTGCAACCAGGTTGCCCTTTGCAGTGTATTGGTAGGCATCGGCCGGATTGTCGGCGATCGCCTGGACAGGGACTGCGACGCCTGGCGAATAGGCCAGACTCAGGTCGCGCTGGGTCGCCATTGGCTTGCTGGCGATGATCTCGATCTTACCCGGGCGGATCGTGCTGTGATAGAACAGCGCCTCGCGCTCGGTGAAACGGACGTTGCTTTCGTTGGTCTGGGTAATGTCTTCGGCCACGGCTTATCTCCGGATTCATCGACGCCCTAACGGAACGAAGGCGGCTGCGATAGGGGATAGATTACCTAGAGAGCCTCCCGAATCGGCAATACAACCGCTAGGTCAAGATGATGCACGGATCATCCGCCCCTGCCGGGACCACCCCGATGATGGCCCAGTACCTGACGCTGAAGGCCGAAGCGGGCGATTGCCTGCTGTTCTACCGCATGGGCGACTTCTTCGAATTGTTCTTCGACGATGCCCGCACGGCAGCGCAGGTGCTGGATATTGCCTTGACCAGCCGGGGCGAGCATCAGGGCGAACCGATCCCGATGTGCGGGGTGCCGGTCCATTCCGCCGAGGGTTACCTCGCCCGCCTGATAAAGGCCGGGTGCCGGGTGGCGATTGCCGAGCAGGTCGAGACCCCGGAAGAGGCGAAAAAACGCGGCGGGTCAAAGGCCCTGGTTGCGCGTGACATCGTCCGCTTTGTCACCGCCGGAACGCTGACCGAGGAAGCCCTGCTCGAACCGCGCCGTGCCAATGTCCTGGCCGCCGTGTGCGAAGTGCGCGGCACGATTGGCCTCGCCGCCTGCGACATTTCGACCGGCCGGATGGAACTGGAAGAATGTTCCGGCGATCGGCTCGGCGCGGCGCTGGCGCGTCTCGGGGCAAGCGAAGTGGTGGTGCCCGAGGGCTGGTCCGATGCCCCGCACGAAGCAATCGTGCGTCCGCCCCGCGACTTTGCCAGCGATGGTGGAGAGGCCAGGTTGAAAGCGGTCCATGGGGTGGCGACCCTTGACGGGTTTGGCAGCTTTTCCCGCGCCATGCTGGCTGCGGCGGGCGGGCTGGTCGGCTATCTTGACCACGTCGGACGGGGCAAGCTGCCGCTGCTGCTGCCCCCGGTCGGGCGCGACGGACAAGCGCACCTGGCGATGGATGAGGCGACCCGGGCCAGTCTGGAAATCTTGGTTTCCAGCCAAGGAAGCCGCCGCGGGAGCCTGATCGAGGCGATTGACCGCTGCGTCACCGGCGCGGGCGCGCGGCTGCTGGCGGAGGACCTTTCGGCACCGCTGACCGATGCTGCTATGATCGAGGCCCGGCTCGCATTGGTTGACTGGCTGCACGGCAATCCGCTGCTGCGTAGCGATCTGCGGGCCGTGCTGCGCGCCCTGCCGGATATCGGCCGCGCCTTGGGCCGGATCGTCGCTGGTAGGGGCTCCCCTCGCGACCTGGGGCAATTGCGCGACGGCCTGTCCGAAGCGCGCCGAATCCACGATCATTTGCACCGGCAGCAAGACCGGCCGGCTTTGCTCGAAGCGCTGCTGCCGCACTTCACCGGCCATGGCGCGCTGACCGATTTGTATGCCCGCGCGCTGGTTCCCACGCCGCCGACCGAACGCGCGCAGGGCGGCTTCATTGCCGAGGGCTATGATCATGCGCTTGACGAGCTGCGCCGCATTTCGGGAGATGCCCGCCGCGCCATTGCCGTGCTGGAAGCGAAGTATCGGGAGCAGACCGGGATTGCCGCGTTGAAAATCCGCCACAATGGGGTGCTGGGTTACTTCGTCGAGGTCCCCGCGCGGCATGCCGATGCGCTGATGGCACCGGACAGCGGCTTTACCCACCGCCAGACCATGGCCGGCGCAGTGCGCTTCAATGCGCTAGCGCTGCATGAGGAAGCCAGCCGGATCGCCGAGGCTGGCGGCCATGCGCTTGCTGCGGAAGAAGCGCACTTCGAGGAACTGGTTACGCAAGCCGTTGCTGCGCGTCACGCGATTGCCGCCACGGCCGACGCGCTTGCCCGGCTCGATGTCGCCTGCGGCCAGGCCGAACGCGCTGCCGAAGGTGGCTGGTGCCGTCCGCAGGTGGTCGAAGACAGCCGTCTGGAAATCGAAGGCGGTCGTCACCCCGTGGTCGAAGCTGCGCTGGCCGCCAAGGGGGGGCGGTTCGTCGCGAACGACTGTCGCCTTTCGGCCCAGGACCGGCTGTGGCTGGTCGGCGGTCCGAACATGGGTGGCAAGAGCACCTTCCTGCGCCAGAACGCGCTGATCGTCCTGCTTGCCCAGGCCGGCGGTTTCGTGCCTGCGGCGCGGGCGACAGTGGGCCTGACCGACCGCCTGTTCAGCCGGGTCGGCGCGTCCGACAACCTTGCCCGGGGCCGTTCAACCTTCATGGTCGAAATGGTCGAAACCGCCGCGATCCTGGCCCAGGCGAGCGAGCGCAGCTTCGTTATCCTCGACGAGGTCGGCCGCGGCACTTCGACCTATGACGGACTGGCGCTGGCCTGGGCCGTGGTCGAGGCAGTGCACGGGGTGAACAAGTGCCGCTGCCTGTTCGCGACTCACTATCACGAACTGTCGCGCCTGGCCGAAAGCTGCGATGCGCTGTCCCTGCACCATGTCCGGGCGCGGGAATGGCAGGGCGATCTGGTCCTGCTGCACGAATTGGCGGAAGGCCCGGCGGATCGTTCCTATGGCCTGGCCGTGGCCAAGCTGGCCGGGGTTCCGGCTTCGGTGGTTGCCCGCGCTTCGGCCGTTCTCCAGCGGCTGGAGAAAGGCCGGGCCGAAACTGGCGGACTGGCCGCAGGGCTGGGCGATCTGCCCTTGTTTGCCGCAGCCGTGGAGCAGCACGAAGAAGTGGTCGATGCCCTGCGCGAACGGCTCAATGCGCTTGACGTCGATGCGCTGTCCCCGCGCGAGGCGCTTGACCTGCTCTATGAACTGAAGCGCGAGGCGCAAAAGCTTCCTTAACCATCGCGCGCTAGCCTCTGCGAATGTTCGGGTTCGGGCCAAAACTGAGCCATGTCTTTGCCAGCCGGTGGAAAGCAGCGACCTGGTCGCTGGGCGTGTTGCTCACCGCCTATTGCTCGGTCCCTTCGCCGGAACAGACGCGCCAGAGCGAGCCGGCCCCCAGCGCGGCGCAGGTGCACCACAAGTCGCCATGGAGCAAGGATTAGGCCATCCGGGTTCGGACGAAAGCCAGGGCCCGGTCAATGATCGTGTCCTTGTGCCACCGTTCCTCAGCGCGCCGGACGGCGGCTGCACCCAGTTGATGGCGGCGAAGCGGGTCGTCGGCCAATTCGGCAATGGCCCTGGCCAGTGCAGCGGCGTCGCCCGGGGGTGTGTTCATGCCGCAACCTTCAACTTCTGCGAAGAGCCCGGTTCCTGGCGCGCAGGTCGCGATGACCGGTCGACCCGAAGCCAGCATGTTGATCAGCTTTGACGGCAGAACAAGATCTGCCGCCTCGGCAAGCTGCGGCAAGAGGTGGAGATCGGCCATCGCCATCATCGCGCCCATCCGTCCTGCCGGTTGCAGGTCGCGCAGCAGGACATTGGATAGGCCCGCGCAGTTTTGTTCCAGTTCGCCGCGGTTCGGTCCTTCGCCGCAAATGACAAAAACGATGTCGTGGCGTTTCTCCAGCAAGCGTGCCGCCGCGATGACAATTTCGATGCCTTGCTTGCGGGCGATATTGCCCGAATAGAGTGCCACGGTCTTGCCCCGAAGGTTCCAGGCGGTACGGATCGTTGAGGCTCCGTCAGGATCGGGCACGAACCGGTCGTCCAACCAATTGCGCATTTCCAGCACTCGGTCGGGAGCGATTCCCTTGTTGATCAGGCGGCGGCACATTTGTGGGCTAATCGTCGAAACGGCCTCACCCAGAGCGAGCAGACGCCGCTCCACCCAGGTGGCAGCATGGGCAAGCGGACTGCCCTTGCCCAGCAAGCCGGTGGCCATTGCTACTTCGACTTCAAAATCCTGAACGTGAATCCACAGCATCGCGCCGGACAGCCGCGCGGCGAGCCACGCGGTGAACACGCTGGGCAAGGCCGGGGCGATGGCGATCACCAGATCAGGCTTGTCGCGGCGGGTACGCAGCGCGGCGATAAGCGCGGGCAGCAGCGCGGACGAGGCAAAGCTGGCAAGATGTAGGATCCGCTTCAGCCCCGATGGCTGCGCCGGGACAAAGTGTGGACACCGCGTTACCTTCACGCCGTTGTCGTCATCCGCGCTCCAGCCACTGCCAGCATAGGCGGCATCGATGCGCCAGTGCGGATAGAACGGCTGGCCGCAGACCACGCGAACCTGCGCGCCGCGCGCGGCCAGTGCTTCGGCCAGACCCTGGGTGTACGGACCAATTCCAACCGGCTCGGGCGCGTAATTGAGCCCGACGATCAGGACCGAACTGTCCTTCACCGGTCGAGCCAAGTGCTCAGGGCGGCCAGTTGCCGCGATTGCTGGCGCACGTCGCGCCGGGCCAGATCGCGAACATTGCGCACCAGCCGCGATCCGGCCCAATACAGCACGCCGCCCAGCCCGCCGGCTGCGCGGCGGCCGCTGAGCCGGGCCGCCAAACTGGCCGATCCGCCGCTGAGGGCGGCGGCGGCAAACCCCGCGCTATGGCGGGTGTCCAGATTCTGAAGCAGCAGAGCGGGGGCCAGGCCCAGCAGCGCCGCCGGCACGGCTGGGCCTTGGTCCGCCGCGAAATCGATTGGCGTTTCAGGCCGGTAATGCGCCACCAGTTCCAGCATCAAGCGTGCGCCATTCCGCCAAGCATGCTGCGTGGCATCGGACCAGAATTGCATCCAGTCAATATTTTCTTTTTGAATCAAAAGGGAAATATCGGAAATGACCAGCGGGCCACAGTCAAGCCGGTGGCTGTAGACGGCATGGACGATAAGATGCACCAGCTGGTCTTGCGGGCAAAGGAACCGAACGCCGTCGGAATCGGTCAATGCTGCCTTGTTCGCAAAAAGGGCCGGGCTCGGGCTGGCGTGGTTCAGCCTCCCGTCCAGTTCCCACAGCCGATGGTGCAGCTCCACGCGGGTTCCGCGCCGAGTAGTAAGCGGCGGCATGTGCTTGTCGAGCCTGACGATCTCCTCAACCGTCATCTCGGCAGGCGCTTCTTGCCTTAAACCATGTTTGAGCAAGGCACGGAAAGCCGGGATCACTTGCTCCGGCGGAACCAGCAGATCAAGGTCGCGCATCGGCCGCTGCGCTGCCTCGGGATAGGCATGCCGGCTCAGCCATGCCCCTTTCAGGGCGACCGGGGAAAAGCCCTGACGCTCCAGCAAGGCGCAAGTTCCGACCAAGTCGGCGCGTTGGGCCAGTGCGTGCATGGCCGAAAGCCGGTGCGCTGTCCGCCAGGTGGTTCTTGTTTGCCCCGGAATGTCTTTGCGGTGCCCGTGCCGGGCGTGGAGCAGCGGCTGCAAACGGTGCTGCGCGGCCATGGCGTCGACCGCTGCCCAGTCGCCTGGCGAAACCTCGCCCAGCGGAGGGACCCCTGTTGCGGCGACCAGATCGAGCAGGAAGCGCTGCTGCGCCGCCAGGTCCATCGGCCGCGTTGGATTTAGTTGGTAGAGCGTTTCGGGACAGTGAAGGTCCCTGAAATCCGCCCGCCGCGCGGCGTCGGTCCTTGGCCGCCCAGCGCCGGCGAACCGCCACCGATCCGGCCATCGAGCGTCGACAGGCCTGAATTGAGGTCAATCGTCAGCCGCCCGCCAGACAGCCGGTTGGCCCCCTGCAACAAAGTGACATTGCCCGACAGCGTGATCAGTCGCCGGTCGAAATCATAGATCGCGACGTCGCCCGAGGCAGACTGGTTGTCGCGGTTGATCTGGACCCCGCCGACCGCATCGACGCGGTGGATCTTGAACCCGCCGCCTTCGGTGGTGAAGGCCATGGTGGTGCGTCCGGCGCGCAGGGTCAGGTTGGCCTGGTTGATGACGACGTTGCCCGCCAGAATCGCCCGGTTGGCCTTGCCCTGCAGCTCACCATGGTCGGCCGAGAAGCTGACCGGAGCATCGCTGTTGTGGCCACTGAACACCTGTGCCTTGGTCGGGGCAAGCGCAAGGATGGCGGCCGTGCCCAAAGCGAAGCCGCCCAACAGCGAACGCAGCGCGATGGTCTTGAGACTGGAGTTTGCTGGCTGGTTCATCGCGGCATCCTGAAACTGGTCTGCACGAACCGCATCCTGACATTGCCGTCGAGCATCAGGAGCCGTTCATCCAAGTCGGCACTTATCCGGTCGGCGCTGAAAGTGCCAGACGGAATGGCTCCGCTCACCCCGCCGGTGCCGGTAACGAACCGCTCCGTCAGGTTGATCGAGACGTTCTGGGTAGTCAGACGATAGCCATCGGCTGCGGTGAAGATCACCGGACCTTCCACCGCGACCATCTGGTTGGAGAAGTTGTACTTGCCTCGGGCGGCCGTGAGTTCGGCCGGGCCATCGGACAGGCGGATCCGCGCCGCCAGGTTTTCCATCAGCACTTCGGGCACGGCGGCCGAAGCTTGGACCGCGCTTCCCGCCGTGACGGTGAAGGGACGGCCACGCTTGTCCTCGCCCCGGTACATCGCGTTGTTGACCCGCAGCCGTTCCTGCGTGATCGCCACCTTGTTGCGGTCGAGCAGGAAGGAAAGCTCGCCCTCGGTAAACAGCGGACCGACGATCATCGCGGCGGCGACCGCGCCAACCAGTCCCGGCAGCCAGCGCGCCAGAATCCGCACCTTGCGGTCATGCGAACCGCCCGGCGCAGCCCAGTGGCGGCGCTTGTCCCGGATGATGTCGGCGGCTTCGGTCATCTGCGTCAGGTTCAGCCCTCGTGGCTGAAGATGTCCTTTTCAGCCCAGCCGGCCAGGTCGAGCCGGGCGCGATAGGGCAGGAAGTCGAATGCCGCCTGGGCCAGGGCAGTGCGGTGCTCGCGCTCCAGCCGCTCGGCCAGGATGACCTGCATCGCATGGAGATAGCGCACGTCGCTGGCGGCATATTCGCGCTGCGCCTCGCTCAGTTCCGGGCCGCCCCAGTCGCTCGACTGCTGCTGCTTGGACAGTTCCTTGCCGAGCAGCTCGCGGACCAGGTCCTTGAGGCCGTGGCGGTCGGTATAGGTCCGGACCAGTTTCGACGCGATCTTGGTGCAGAACACCGGCGCGGCGACCACGCCCAGGTAATGTTCGATCGCGGCCAGGTCGAACCGGGCAAAGTGGTACAGCTTGACCCGCTCCGGATCGGCCAGCACGGCCTTGAGGTTGGGGGCCGCATAGTCCGAACCGGGCGAAAAGCGCACCAGGTGCTCATCCCCCCGGCCATCCGAAATCTGCACCAGGCACAACCGGTCGCGCGGGGTGATCAGCCCCATGGTTTCGGTATCGACCGCAACGGGACCCGGGGCGAGCACGCCAGCGGGAAGATCTTCTTCGTGGAGATAGACTGCCATATCGACTTTGTGCTTAGGCCGATCCGGCCGGGGTGAAAAGCCCCGCAGTGGCGGAGTTTCGCAAGTGCCCCTATCCGAAACAGTCCCCGAAAGCTGGCGCGCAGCCCTGCAGGATGTCCTGGCCAGTGCCAAGTCCGCCGCGCTGGGTGATTTTCTGGTCCGTGAGGAAGCAGCGGGCAAGGCGATCTACCCCCCGCGCGGGCAGCGATTGGCCGCACTGGAACTGACCCCGCTGGACCGGGTGAAGGTGGTGATTCTCGGGCAGGACCCCTATCACGGCGCGGGGCAGGCCCATGGCCTGAGCTTTTCGGTGCAGGACGGGGTGCGCGTGCCGCCCAGTCTGGTCAACATCTACAAGGAACTGGAAAGCGACCTCGGCCTGCCGCGCCCGGCCACCGGCAATCTTTCGCGCTGGGCTCGCCAGGGCGTCCTCCTGCTCAATGCGGCGCTTTCGGTGGAAGAAGCCAGCCCCGCGTCGCACCAGGGCAAGGGCTGGGAGGAAATCACCGATGCAGTGATCGCCGCCGTCGCTGCGCGGCAGGACCCTTGCGTCTTCATGCTGTGGGGCAATCATGCGCGGAAAAAGGCGGACCGGGTGCCGGGACTGATGAACAGTCACCATCTGGTCCTAACTGCTCCTCATCCCAGTCCGCTCTCGGCCCATGCGGGTTTTCTGGGCTGCCGTCATTTCAGCCAGGCCAATGCCTTTCTGGAAGCGGCCGGACGCGGCGCGGTCGACTGGCGCGTTTAGCAGGTAGACGGGGACCATGCGGCGCGGCACAACAGCGCCATGGCACTCGAACTTCCCCTGACCGAAACCGCAGCCCTGCTGCAGCAGTCCATCCAGCGTTACCTGGCCGATCACCCGCGCCCGACGTGGAATGGCCTCGCCGAACTGGGCCTGATGGCGGTCGGGATTCCGGACGAGGCGGGCGGCGTGGGCGGCGGCGCGATCGAGCGCGCGGCGATCATGGCCGAGCTGGGTCCGGTGCTGGCCGGGTCCGATTGGCTCGCCCATCATATCGCGGCCAGCCTGCTCGCGCGGGTCGCGCCACAGCATGGCCTGCTGTCCAGCCTTGCCAGCGGCGAGGCGCGCATTGCCCTGGCCTTGGGCGATAGCGGTGAAGTGCCGCTGGTGGCCGGTGCCGCCGATGCGGATTGGCTGATCCTGGCCGGAACGGGGCGGATCGCCCTGGTCGGTGCGGCGGCCGCCGGGATTGCGCGCCGCAACCGCGCGATGATGGACGGCAGCCGCAGGGCCGACGTGACCATCGCCGCGGGGGTTCAGGTCGATAGCGTGCTTGCCCAAGGTCCGGATGCGGCAGCGGCGCGGCAATGGGCTATCGATGCGTACAACGCCGCGCTTTGTGCCGAGGCGGCGGGGCTGATGGACCGGATGGTCAGCGATACGGTGGCCTACCTGCAACAGCGCAAGCAGTTCGGCGTGCCGATCGCGACCTTCCAGGTCCTGCGCCACCGGCTGGCCGACATGCAGATGGCCCTGCTCAAGGCCGAGGGCCTGACCGAGCGGGCCATAGTCCGCGAAAGCGGAGAAGACTGGGAACACGCGGTCAGCGCTGCCGTGGTCGAGACCATCGACGCAGTGCGCCTGGTCGGCGAAGGTGCAGTACAGTTGCACGGCGGCATGGGCGTGACCGAGGAACTCGCGCTGGGTGGCCAGTTCAAGCGGGGCCTGGCGATTGCCGCGACGCTCGGTTCAAAAAGCCAGCACCTCGCGCGCCACGCTGCCTAGAGCGCGCGGCGGGCTTTACCCCAATACCGCGCGGGCGATCAGGTCGCGCTGGATTTCGTTCGACCCGGCATAGATCGTCGCAGCCCGGCCATTGAGGTAGCGTGGCAACGCGGTCGCCAACAGATCCGGGCTTTGTCCGTCCGCTTCGGCCCAGGCTGCCAGCCCGGCAATTTCGCAGGCCAGGGTGTCGATCCGCTGCGCCGCTTCGGTGCCCTGAACCTTCAGCACCGAGGCATAGAGCGCCGCCTTGGCCCCGTTGGCATTGATCGATTTCAGTTCCAGCGCTTCCAGTGCCTCCAGCGTCACCGCTTCGCGGCGCAGGCGTTCGCGCAGGATCGGATCGTCGCCAAGCTCCTCTTCCAGCTTGGCGAGCTGGGCGAACAGGCCTGGCGCATAACGCCCGCCGCGCTCGAAGGTCAGCAGATACTTGGCGACCGACCAGCCATCGTTCTCTTGGCCCAGGCGGTTGGCCACCGGCACGCGGACATTGTCGAAGAACACCTGGTTCAGTTCATGCTCGCCCGCCAGGCTGATGATCGGATCGACCTTCAGCCCCGGCGTCGCCATGTCGATCAGCAGGAAGCTGATCCCGGCTTGCGGCTTGCCTTCGCTGGAGGTGCGGACCAGCGCGAACATCCAGTTGGCGAAGTGGGCGTGGGTGGTCCAGATCTTGGACCCGTTGAGGACATAGTGATCGCCGTCCCGCTCAGCCTTCAATTTGAGCGAGGCCAGGTCCGACCCCGAACCCGGTTCCGAGAAACCCTGGCACCAGTAATGCTCGCCCGAAAGGATTTTCGGCAGGAAATAGGCTTTCTGCTCGTCGCTGCCGTAATGCATCAGCACCGGGGCGACCATCTTCAGCCCCTGCGGCAGCAGGTTGGGCGCACCGGCGCGGGCGCATTCGGCGGAGAAGATATACTTCTGCATCGGGGTCCAGCCGGTCCCGCCATATTCGACCGGCCAGTCAATCGCGCCCCAGCCTTTGGCGGTGAGGATCTTCTGCCACGGGATCGAATGGTCCGGGTGCGCGAACACGCTGGTCGCGCGGCGACCGGCCCTGGCCAGTTCAGGGGGCAGATTCTCGCGCAGGAATTCGCGGACTTCGGCGCGGAAGGCAGCAAGATCGTCGGGTTCGGTCATCCGTGCAGGTTGCCGCAATTATCGCCCTTTGCAAACCGCTTGATGACAGCTTCTGCAAAGTTCTTGCCCAGATCCGGACCCTGCTCGGGATAGAGATAGGGCTCAATCAGCTCGGCCTCGATCACGGCAAGGGTTCCGTCCGTCAGCCGCACCATGTCGATCCGGGCATAGAGTGGGGCCTGAGCAAACGGCAGCAGGGTCATGACTGCCTCGGCCGCAGCGCGATCGCGCTGCGCCGGGTCAACCGCTTGCTCGTGCCCGCCATAGAGCGACTGGATGCGGTAGTCCCCGGCAGACGGGCGCTTGATCAGGGTATGGCTCAGTGCGCCTCCGATGAAAATGAAGCTCAGTTCGCCTTCGCTTTGGATCGCAGGGAGGAACGGCTGGATCATTCCGGCCTGACCAAGCTGCCAGTCTCCAGCGGGCAGGTCGTGCCGGCCGAAACAGTGCTGGCCGACCGCGCCCGAGCCGACCCGGTGTTTCACCACCACCTTGTCACAACCGAAGGTGTCCATTGCGGCCAGCACTTCGGCGCGGCCCGGATTGTCCGGCCAGAGCGTGGGGATCGAGGGCGCGCCGCGCTGTTCCAGGTCCTTCAGGTAAAGCTTGTCGGCGTTCCAGCGGATAACTTCCACCGGGTTGCAGACGATCACGCCGGCAGTTTCCAGCGCGGTCAGCTTGGCGATGAATTCGTCCTTTGCCTGGGTGTAATCCCATGGCGTACCGAGATAGGCGAGGTCGTACCCAGTCAGTTCCTCCAGCGGCGCACGCCAATCAATGTCCTGCACTTCGGCGCGCGGGCCAAAGCCTTCGCGCAGCGCCGCCAGTTGCAGGTCATGCTCAAAGGCATCGGGGCGGCGGGTCGGCGAACTGGGCAGGGTGACCGGGCAGGCGAGGAAAGCGATCTTCACGGCAAGTTCTCCATCTTCGCTGCGCCCTTGGGCGGGCAGAGCTGGTCTTGCAAGGCCTGACGCAGCCAGCGCCGGGCGGGTCCCGGTGGGCAGTCGCGTCGCCACATCGCTGCGAACGGATAGTCCACGCGCGGGTTTTCCGGCACGTTCAGGCGGAGCAATCGGCCCGCGGCAAGGTCCCCCGCGACCAGGTGCAGCGGCATGTTGCCCCAGCCAATGCCTTCCAGCAGCAGCGCGTGTTTCGCACCAAGGTCGCCCAGCCGCCAGGTTCGTGCTGCGGTAACCGAGAACTCGCGCCCCTCGGTCAAGAGCGAACGGTCGCTGAGGACCAGTTGCAGGTGCTGGCGGGCTATGCCCGGCGGGATCGGGTCCAAGCCGGCCAATGGGTGACTGGGCGCTGCCACCGGGACCAGTTCCACCGCCCCGATCACGCTGCGGTTAAGCTCGGGATAGTCGCTCACCACCGGCCCGCCCAGGCCCAGATCGGCGCGGCCATCGAGCAGCATGGCGGCCACTCCGCCCAGCGCCTCGACATGAACCTGCAGGTCGACCGTGGGAAAGGCGCTGAGGAAGGATTTGAGCAGGGCAGCCAGGGCTGCGGATGGATACATCACGTCGATTACCAGGGTCAGCTCGGATTCCAGTCCTTGGTGGTGGTCCTTTGCCTTGGCGAGGAGCGCATCCATGTCGCCCGCGACGGCGCGTGCGGCGGGAAGCAAGGCCCGCCCTGCCGGGGTCAGTTCCGGGCGGCGCGATCCTTCGCGCTCGAACAGGCGCATGGCAAGGAGGGCTTCCAGCTGCGCGACGCCATAGGAAATCGCCGATATGGCGCGGCCCATGCGCTTGGCCGCTGCGTTGAAGCTGCCCTCGTCAACGACGGCGAGGAAGATGCGGAGCTGGTCAAGCGATGGCTGGCCCAATTGCATGTTTCGATTTCCTGAACATTTGCGCTCAATTTATTCCACTTACACGATGGAACGACAAGGGCTATCGCTGGCTTAATGAGCAGAAATCCTGCCTTCGGAGAATTGCCATGATCGAACTTCGCCCCTTTGCCTCGCTCGGCGCTGCCAACCACGGTTGGCTCGACGCGCATCACCACTTTTCCTTCGCCAGCTATCACGAACCTGCGCGGATGCAGTGGGGTGCGCTGCGGGTGTGGAACGACGATGCCATCGCGCCCAAGACCGGCTTTCCGCCGCACCCACACCAGGACATGGAAATCATCACCTATGTGCGGGCCGGGGCGATCACCCACAAGGACAGCCTGGGCAATCAGGGCCGTACCGGCGCCGGAGACGTCCAGGTGATGAGTGCCGGAACCGGCATCCAGCACGCCGAATACAATCTGGAGGACGAGGAAACGCGCCTGTTCCAGATCTGGATTCTGCCGGATGAGCGCGGCCATGCGCCCAGCTGGGGTGCCCGCCCGTTCCCGCGCGACGATCGCAGCGGCAAGTTCGTGATCCTTGCATCAGGCATGGCAGCGGACACGGACGCGCTGCGTATTCATGCTCAGGCGCGGGTCGCTGGCGCGCTGGTGCGCGCAGGCGAATCGATCCGCTATGAAACGGCACCCGAGCGGCATCTCTATCTGGTTCCGGCCACGGGCCGCATCCGGATTGGTGCGGTCGAAGCCAATGCCCGCGACGGCGTTGCGATCACCGGTGAGGCGGTGGTCGAGATCACCGCGCTCGAAGACGCCGAACTGGTTCTGGTCGACGCCGCCTGACTCCGCCCCTGCGGGCGGAGTTGCCGGACCGCCCGGGTTAGCGCGGCAGTTCGCTGACGCCCATCAAAGCTTCGTCGACTGCCCGCGCAGCCTGGCGGCCTTCACGGATCGCCCAGACGACCAGGCTCTGACCGCGGCGCATGTCACCGCAGGCGAAGATCTGCGGATCGCTGGTGCGATAGTCGCTGACATTGGCCGCGACGTTGCCGCGTGCGTCCAGTTCGACGCCCGACTGGTCGATCAGGCCAGGCTTGCGCGGACCGATGAAGCCCATGGCGAGCAGGATCAGGTCGGCCTTCAGCGTGAATTCGCTGCCCGGAATCTCCTGCATCTTGCCGTCGACCCATTCGACGCGGACGCAGTCCAGGCCGGTGACCTGGCCATCCTTGCCCGCGACCCGCTTGGTCAGGATCGCCCAGTCACGCTCCACGCCTTCCTCATGGCTGGTCGAGGTGCGCAGCTTGAGCGGCCAGTCCGGCCAGGTCAGCAGCTTGTTTTCCTTCTCCGGCGGCTGCGGCATGATTTCGATCTGGGTGACCGAAGCCGCGCCCTGGCGGTTGCTTGTGCCAACGCAGTCGCTGCCCGTATCGCCGCCGCCGATCACGACGACGTGCTTGCCGGTGGCGAGCAGCGAGCCGCGCGGCGCGGCGCGCAGTTCGTCGTCGCCCGCGTTGCGCTTGTTCTGCTGGGTCAGGAATTCCATCGCCAGACGCACGCCGGGCAGTTCGGCACCGGGGATTTCCAGACGGCGCGGTTCTTCCGCACCGCCCGCCAGCACCACCGCGTCAAAGTTTTCCTTGAGGCTCTCAATCGAGACGTGAACCCCGACCTCGGTCGAAGTGCGGAATTCCACCCCTTCGAGCTCCATCTGCACGGCGCGGCGATTGATCAGCTGCTTTTCCAGCTTGAAGTCAGGAATGCCGTAGCGCAGCAGGCCGCCGATGCGGTCGTTCTTCTCGAACACCGTCACCGAATGGCCAGCCCGCGCCAGCTGCTGTGCAGCGGCCATCCCGGCGGGGCCGGAACCGACCACGGCGACCGACTTGCCGGTGCGGCGCGCCGGGACCTGCGGGGTGATCCAGCCTTCGTTCCAGCCCTTGTCGACGATCGCGCATTCGATCGACTTGATCGTGACCGGCTGGTCGATCAGGTTCAGGGTGCAGCTTGCCTCGCACGGGGCGGGGCAGATGCGACCGGTGAATTCCGGGAAGTTGTTGGTCGAATGCAGCACTTCCAGCGCGTTCTGCCAATCCCCTTCATAGACCAGGTGGTTCCAGTCCGGGATGATGTTGTTCACCGGACAGCCGTTGTGACAATAGGGAATGCCGCAATTCATGCAGCGCGAAGCCTGCGCCTTGAGCGCGGGTTCCGGGTGCGGAATCACGAATTCCTTATAGTGGTTCAACCGCTCCTTGGGATCGGCATAGGTGCGATCCTGGCGGTCGAGTTCGAGAAAGCCGGTTTCCTTGCCCATGTCGATTACTCCGCGGCTACCGAAGCGGCAGCCAGCCGCTCGGCCTCGATTTGCTTCAGTGCCTTCGCATAGTCGCGCGGCATCACCTTGACGAACTTGCCCAGCGTGGTCTGCCAGTCATCCAGCAGCGCGCGCGCCCGGGCCGATCCGGTGTGCAGGTGGTGGCGTTCCAGCAGGACGCGCAGGCGTTCCGCATCGTGGCGCAGGTGGTCGCCCATGCCGTTGTCATAGACGCTTTGCGTGCGCTGTTGCGGACGGCCTGCGCCCTCTTCTGCATCCGGCTCGGCGCTGATCGGCAGAATGTCGACCTGGGCCGGATTGCACAGCGCGGCGAAGCTGGCGTCGGGATCGTAGACATAGGCGATCCCGCCCGACATGCCGGCGGCAAAGTTGCGCCCGGTCTTGCCCAGCACGGCGACCACGCCGCCGGTCATGTATTCGCAGCCATGATCGCCGCAACCTTCGACCACGGCAATCGCGCCCGAATTGCGCACCGCGAAGCGTTCGCCTGCGACGCCGTTGAAGAACGCCTCGCCGGCAATCGCACCATAGAGCACGGTGTTGCCGACGATGATGTTCTCGGCCGCCTCGCGCGCGACGTGGGCCGGTTGGCGAACGATCACGCGGCCGCCTGACAGGCCCTTGCCAACATAGTCGTTGGCATCGCCGGTCAGGTCCAGCGTGACGCCGTGCGCCAGCCATGCGCCAAAGCTTTGTCCAGCCACGCCGTTCAGGCGGATGTTGATCGTGTTGTCGGGCAGCCCGGCATGGCCATAGCGCCGTGCCACTTCGCCCGAAAGCATCGCGCCGACCGTGCGGTTGACGTTGATCACCTTGCGCTCGATTACCACGGCCTGCTTGCTGTCCAGCGCATCGGCGGCGGCAGCGATCAGGTCGTTGTCGAGCGCCTTCTCCAGCTCGTGATCCTGGACGCCGCTCCAGCCCAGCGAGGGACTGTCGCCCAGCGGAACCTGGTGCAGGATGCGCGACAGATCGACGCCGCTGGCTTTCCAGTGGTCGATCGCCTTCTTCATGTCGAGCCGGTCAACCCGGCCGACCATTTCGGCAACGCTGCGGAAGCCCAGTTCGGCCATGATCGCCCGCAGTTCCTCGGCGACGAAGAAGAAGTAGTTGATCACGTGTTCCGGCTGGCCGTTGAAGCGCGCGCGCAGCACCGGGTCCTGGGTGGCAACGCCAACCGGGCAGGTGTTGAGGTGGCACTTGCGCATCATGATGCAGCCAGCGGCGATCAGCGGCGCGGTGGCAAAGCCGAACTCGTCCGCGCCAAGCAGCGCGGCAACCGCCACGTCGCGGCCGGTGCGCAGGCCGCCGTCGGCCTGGACACAGATGCGGCTGCGCAGGTTGTTGAGGATCAGCGTCTGCTGGGTTTCAGCCAGGCCGATTTCCCACGGGCTGCCGGCGTGGGTCAGCGAGGTTAGCGGCGAAGCGCCGGTTCCACCTTCATAGCCGGAGATCGTGACATGGTCGGCCCGCGCCTTGGAAACGCCAGCGGCAACCGTGCCGACGCCGACTTCGGAGACGAGCTTGACCGAGATCCGCGCGCCGGTGTTCACGTTCTTGAGGTCGTGGATCAGCTGGGCCAGATCCTCGATCGAATAGATGTCGTGGTGCGGCGGCGGGCTGATCAGGCCGACGCCGGGGGTGGAGTGGCGGGTCGCGCCGATGGTCTTGTCGACCTTGTCGCCGGGGAGCTGACCGCCTTCGCCGGGCTTGGCGCCCTGGGCCATCTTGATCTGCACGTCATCGGCATTGACCAGGTATTCGGTGGTCACGCCAAAGCGGCCCGAAGCAACCTGCTTGATCGCCGAGCGCATCGAATCGCCGTTTTCCAGGGGCTGGAAGCGCTTGGGGTCTTCGCCGCCTTCGCCGGTGTTCGACTTGCCGCCGATCCGGTTCATGGCCAGCGCCAGAGTGGTGTGTGCTTCCCACGAGATCGAGCCATAGCTCATCGCGCCGGTGGCGAACCGCTTCACGATTTCGCTGGCCGGCTCGACTTCGCTGATGTCGATCGGCTTGTCGGCCTTCTTGAACTCCATCAGGCCGCGGATGGTCAGCATCCGGCTCGACTGGTCGTTGATCGACTGGGCAAACTCGCGGTACTTTTCCGGCACGTTGCCGCGCACCGCGTGTTGCAGCGAGGCGATGTTCTGCGCGGTCCAGGCGTGTTCCTCGCCGCGCAGGCGCAGGCCGTACATCCCGCCCACGTCGAGCATGTTGCGATAGATCGGGTTGTCGCCATAGGCAGCCTGGTGGCGGCGCACCGCTTCTTCGGCCACCTGGGTCAGGCCGATGCCTTCGATGGTGGTCGCAGTGCCGGTGAAGTAGCTGGCGATGAACTCGCTCGACAGGCCGACCGCGTCAAAGATCTGCGCCCCGCAATAGGACTGATAGGTGCTGATGCCCATCTTGGACATGACCTTCAGGATGCCCTTGCCGACCGCCTTGATGTAGTTCTTCTGAACCGTCTTGGCATCCAGCGGCAGTTCCTTGCGGACGCGGATTTCCTCCAGCGTTTCGAACGCGACATAGGGGTTGATCGCTTCCGCGCCGTAACCCGCCAGCACGCAGAAGTGGTGCACTTCGCGCGCTTCGCCGGTTTCGACGACCAGGCCGGTCTGCATGCGCAGGCCCTGGCGAACGAGGTGATGGTGCACGGCGGCCGTGGCGAGCAGGGCCGGCATCGGGATGCGGTCCGGGCCCTGGGCGCGGTCGGACAGGATCAGGATGTTCTTGTCCTGCAGCACGGCTTCGGTCGCCGCCCAGCACATTTCCTTGATCGCCATTTCCAGGCCTGCGGCGCCGCTCTTGGCGTCCCAGGTGATGTCGATGGTTTCGGTGCGGAAAGCGCCGTCCAGCGCCGCTTCGACCGAGCGGATCTTGGCCACGTCCTCGTTGGTCAGGATCGGCTGGTCGACTTCCAGGCGCTTGTGGGTGCCGGCTTCCATGCCCAGCAGGTTCGGACGCGGGCCGATCATGCTGACCAGGCTCATCACCAGTTCTTCGCGGATCGGGTCGATCGGCGGGTTGGTGACCTGGGCGAAGTTCTGCTTGAAATAGTCGTAGAGCAGGCGGCTCTTGTTCGACAGCACGGCAATCGGCGTGTCGGTGCCCATCGACCCGATCGGATCGTCGCCATTGGCGCCCATCGGCTCGAGGAACTTGGAGACGTCTTCCTGGGTATAGCCAAAGGCCTGCTGGCGATCGAGCAGGCTGGTCGTTTCGACCGGTAGCTGCGCCAGTTCAGGCTCGACCACTTCCAGGTCCTTGAGCTTGTACTGCGCGGCATGGAGCCAGTCTTCATAGGGCTGTTCGGCCGAAAGCTGCGCCTTCAGCTCTTCATCCTCGATGATCCGGCCCTGTTCGAAGTCGATCAGCAGCATGCGGCCTGGCTGCAGGCGCCACTTGCGGACGATATTGTCTTCCTTGATCGGCAGCACGCCGCTTTCCGAGGCCATGACGACAATATCGTCATCGGTGACCAGGAAGCGGGCGGGGCGCAGACCATTGCGATCCAGCGTCGCGCCGATCTGGCGGCCATCGGTGAAGGCCACGGCGGCGGGTCCGTCCCACGGCTCCATCAGCGCTGCATGGTATTCATAGAAAGCGCGGCGTTCCGGGCTCATCAGCGGGTTGCCGGCCCAGGCTTCGGGGATCAGCATCATCACCGCATGAGCCAGGCTGTAGCCCCCGGCCAGCAGCAGTTCGAGCGCGTTGTCGAGGCAGGCCGTGTCCGACTGACCGTGCGGGATCAGCGGCCACATCTTGTCGAGGTCGGCCCCGAGCAGTTCCGATTCCATCGTGCGGCGGCGCGCGTTCATCCAGTTGACGTTGCCGCGCACGGTGTTGATTTCGCCGTTGTGGGCGATGAAGCGGTAGGGGTGCGCCAGCTTCCAGCTGGGGAAGGTGTTGGTCGAAAAGCGCTGGTGAACCAGGCCCAGGGCCGAAACGCAGTCCGGATCGCGCAGGTCGTCATAGAACGAGCCGACCTGGGTCGCCAGCAACAGGCCCTTGTAGACCACGGTGCGGCTGGAGAAGCTGGGCATGTACAGCTCGGTCAGGCCCGGCAGACCATGCTTTTCAGCCAGGGCCGCCAGCGGGTTCTGGGTCTGCTTGCGGATCGCCAGGATCTTGCGCTCGAACGCGTCCTGGTCTTCGCAATTGTCACCGCGCGCGACAAAGCACTGGCGGATCACCGGCATCTGTTCCAGCACGGCCTTGCCCAGGCCCTCGGTGGTCACCGGCACGTCGCGCCAGCCGATCAGGCGCTGGCCTTCCTTGGCGATGAACTTTTCGAAGATGCCGACGATAAAGTCGCGGCTCGCTTCGTCCTGCGGCAGGAAGCACATGGCCACGGCATAGTCGCCCGGCTGCGGCAGCTTCAGCCCCTCGCGGTCGGCCCACTTGCGGTACAGCGCATCGGGCAGTTGGATCAGGATGCCCGCGCCGTCGCCCAGCAGCGGGTCCGCACCCACCGCGCCGCGGTGGTCGATGTTTTTCAGAATCTCGAGCGCCTGGCTAATGATCGCGTGGCTTTTGGCACCTTTGATGTGGGCGACGAAGCCCACGCCGCAAGCGTCGTGTTCATTGCGCGGATCATAAAGGCCCTGAGGCGCCGGAAATCCCATCTATTCCATTCCTGTGTCCAAGCCGCAAATCCACGATTCGCGCGCGTGGAGCGAACAAACCGCGGAAATCCAGCAATTAAGCGCAAGGCTTCCAGCCGCACGAGGCAGCGAAAATTGCGCAGGATTTTCCCATGGCGACAGGAAGCTGCTTTTGCAACTGCGAAAAGGGCGGGGAAACGCCCGAACCGCGCGCTAATAGCTATGCAGAGGCCCGCCCGACGACGGAGCGTTGGACCGTCTATGCTGCGCCGCGCAACCCGTGCAGCGTGGCCAGTGCATCGCGCAGGGTGCGCTCGGTTTCTTCACGCGGCCGCGGCATCTGGGCCATCATGATCGGTGCCGGTGAGTCGATGCGGTCGTCGAGGAACAGTGCAAGGTCCAGCGGCTCGGTCGGAGCAGACGGGTTGAACTCGATCGCGGAAATGTCGAGCACCTGTCGCCGCCGCGCAGTTGCCGGATTTGCAGCGGGGCCATTTTCCGGGAAGATTGCGGCTTCTCTCGGCATTGTCTGGCGGAATTCCCGTGACCGCTCGCTTCGCGGCGGCGCGCGGTGCGGACGGTTTGCCAGGCGTGCAATCGCCAACCCGACCAGACATCCAAGCAAAGCCATGCCTGCCGCGAGCACGGGCTGTTCCGGCAAGTCCGGCCTGGCGGTTTGAGCAGGAACCGGAAGCGCCTGCGCGAAGCGCACCAGGCCGCTTGCGAACAAGGCAGGGTGGACCGCCAGGGTGCCCAGGCCAAGCAAGGCTCCGCTCCACAAGGCCACAACCGCAGTGAACAACGGATGCGCCGCAACCGGTTTCGTCGCGGCCTTGCTGCCTGACCTGTCTGCCATTTCCGACCCCATCTGCATGTCTGGCATGTGCGGCTTTGCGCTTACCCGGGGTCCTTCCGACCCCGCTTCATGGTTAATCCGGGTTGGTTAACAAGTGGCTAACGGGGTCCGTGCAGGCCAACTGGAAACCGGTCGAAACCGCACGATTCGCCCCGCATCGGCAGGTCGAAGACAATTTCACCCCCGCCTTTCCGTAGCGGCGTTGCCTTGGCCGCTGGCTTGCGCCACAAGGCAGCCTTTCCCGCTTGCTAGAGGAGAGGCAAATGACCCCGCAGGAACTGCAGGCCAAGACTGGCGAAGTGCTTGGCGTTTCCGACTGGCTCGAAGTCAGCCAGGAGCGCATCAACAAGTTCGCCGAAGCGACCGGTGACTTCCAGTTTATCCATATCGACGAGGAAAAGGCCAAGCTGACCCCCTTCGGCGGGACCATCGCGCATGGCTTCCTGACCCTGTCGCTGGTCCCGGTGCTGGGTTCGATGACCCAGGGCGTGCGGATCGACGGCGTGAAGATGGGCGTCAACTACGGCGGCAACAAGACCCGCTTCATCAGCCCGGTCCGCGCCGGCAAGCGGGTGCGCAGCCACACCAAGCTGCTCGAAATGGTCGAGAAGCGTCCCGGTCAGTGGCAACAGACCAACGAGATCACCATCGAGATCGAGGGCGAGGACAAGCCTGCCCTGATCTGCGAATGGATCACGATGCTGTTCGTTTGATCGCAATCCTCCCCGGGATTGATTCAACCACACCAATTCAAGGAAATTCCCATGTCACGTGACGCAGTCATCGTTTCCGCCGCCCGCACCCCGATTGGCCGGGCCTATCGCGGTGCTTTCAACGCCACCGCTGGTGCCACGCTCGGCGCCCTCAGCCTCAAGGAAGCGGTCGCCCGCGCCGGGATCGATCCCGCTGAAGTTGATGATGTCCTGTGGGGCTCGGCCCTGCAGCAGGGTGTCCAGGCGGGCAACCTCGGTCGTCAGGTCGCGCTGCGGGCCGGTCTGCCGATCACCACCTCGGGCATGACCATGGACCGCCAGTGCTCGTCGGGCCTGATGTCGATCGCCACGGCTTCGAAGCAGGTTGTCTTCGACCGCATGGACGTGGTCGCCGCGGGCGGTCAGGAATCGATCAGCCTGGTGCAGACCAAGGACATGCGCGTCCAGCCCGACCGCGCGCTGATGGAAATGCACAACGCGATCTACATGCCGATGCTGCAGACCGCCGAAGTGGTCGGCAAGCGCTACAACATCAGCCGCGAAGCCTGCGACGAATATGCCCTGCAATCGCAGCAGCGCACGGCCGCAGCCCAGGCCGCTGGCAAGTTCGACGCCGAAATCGTCGCCTGCTCGGCCACCATGGCGGTGACCAACAAGGAAACCGGCGAAGTCACGATGAAGGACGTGACTCTGGCCAAGGACGAAGGCAACCGTCCGGAAACCACGCTGGAAGGCCTCAAGTCGCTGGGTCCGGTCCTGCCGGACGGCATCGTTACCGCCGGTAACGCCAGCCAGCTGTCGGACGGTTCGGCCGCTGTGGTGGTGATGGAAGCTGCCCTCGCCGCGAAGAAAGGCCTGACCCCGCTGGGCCGCTATGTCGGCATGGCTGTTGCGGGCACCGAGCCGGACGAAATGGGCATCGGCCCGGTCTATGCGATCCCCAAGCTGCTAAGCCGTTTCGGCCTGAGCATCGGTGACATCGGCCTGTGGGAACTGAACGAAGCCTTTGCCGTGCAGGTCCTCTACTGCCGCGACAAGCTGGGCATTCCTGACGAACTGCTCAACGTCAACGGCGGTTCGATCTCGATCGGCCACCCCTATGGCATGACCGGCGCGCGCTGCTCGATACACGCCCTGATCGAAGGCAAGCGCCGCGGCGCCAAGTACGTCGTCGTCACCATGTGCGTCGGCGGCGGCATGGGCGCGGCAGGGCTGTTCGAAGTCCTCTAAGTCTGGCGCAAGCCAAATGCAGAAGGCCGCGCGTTCCATGGGACGAGCGGCCTTTTTGCTGTTTGGAGTTCGTGAAGCCGGACTCGTCAAACCCGTTCGTGGTGAGGAGGTGCTGAAATCGCAGATTGAAGTGCCGTCTCGAACCACAGCCCTTGCTCGCCGTCCTTCGAGACGAGCCCTCAGCCTGCGGCTTCGGTCTCTCCTCAGGACGAACGGATCGCAATACTGAACGCGTCATTGTGACGCGGCGAAGCCAACGCAGCAATCCAGGGCCGAATGAACCGACCTGGATTGCTTCGCTCCGCTCGCAATGACAAAGCGAGTAGCGCGCGTTTTTGCGCCAAAGCCTAAGGCTTGAGCACCACCTTGATGCAGGAATCCTGCTCGTCGTGGAATTTGCGGTAACCGTCCGGGCCATCCTCCAGCGCCATGCGGTGAGTGATCAGGAAGGTCGTGTCGATCGCTCCTTCGGCGATCGCGGTGTAGAGCGGACGCAGGTATTTCTGGACGTGGGTCTGCCCGGTGCGCAGGGTCAGGCCTTTCTCCATCAGCGCGCCCAAGGGGAACTTGTCGGCAAATCCGCCATAGACGGCAGGCATCGACACGCGTCCGCCCTTGCGGCAGGCCATGATCACCTGGCGGATCGCATGGGCGCGGTCGGTGCCCAGGAAGGTTGAAACCTTGATCTGGTCCATGACGTTGTCAGCAAAGGCGCCATGCGCTTCCAGCCCGACGCAGTCGATGCAGGCATCTGGTCCGATCCCGCCGGTCATCTCCTGCAAGGCTTCATAGACCTTGCTCTCTTCGAAATTGACCACTTCGGCACCAAAGCCCCGCGCGAGTTCCAGCCGGTGCGGGAAATGGTCGATGGCGATGACCCGTTCCGCCCCCATCAGGAAGGCGCATTGCACGGCGAACAGGCCGACCGGGCCGCAGCCCCAGACCGCGACGGTGTCGCCAGGTTCGATCCCGGCATTCTCGGCTGCCATCCAGCCCGTCGGGAGGATATCGGTCAGGAACAGGACTTTCTCGTCCGCCATGCTTTCGTCCGGGATCACCAAGGGACCGACATCGGAAAAAGGCACGCGGACATATTCCGCCTGCCCGCCCGAATAGCCGCCGGTCAGGTGGCTGTAGCCAAAGATTCCGCCCATCACCTGGCCATAGGCTTCACGCCCCAGATCCTGCTTGTCGGCAGGATTGCCATTGTCGCAGGCGGAATATTGCCGCTTGGTACAGTGATAGCAGGCCCCGCACGATATGGTGAAGGGGACCACCACCCGCTGCCCGGTGCGCAGCGAGCTGCGCGCGCCGACATCGACCACTTCGCCCATGAATTCGTGACCCAGGACATCGCCCTTTTCCATTGCCGGGATATAGCCATCGTAAAGGTGGAGGTCCGAACCGCAGATCGCGGTCGAGGTGATCCGGATGATCGCATCGCGCGGATTGAGGATTTCGGGATCGTCGACCGTTTCGCAGCGAACGTCGTGCTTGCCGTGCCAGGTCAGCGCCTTCATGACTGCGCCTCCAGCCGTTCTTCGCGCTGCTTTGCTGTCCGGGCACCGGTCGCGATCTCGCCAGTCTCCATCAGCTGCTTGAAGCGCCGCAGATCGCGGCGGGTCTGGATGCGCGGTTCGCGCTGGAACAGCTTGGCGACCATCTGGCCGACCGTTCCTCCCGGTGGATCATAGGCAATGATCGCCCGGACCACAGTGCCGCGCGCACCGGCCGGCAAGAATTCGATCTTGCCGCTGTTGGGCACCTCTGCTCCTTCGGCCGATTGCCAGGTGATCGAGCGCCCCGGTTCTTCCGCCGTGACCGCGGACTCCCACGAAACGGTTTTCCCGCCCGGAGCCTTGACCGTCCAGCGCGAGCGTTCGGTGCCAAGCGGGACGATCTCGACGACGTTCTCCATGAACCGGGCGAGGTTCAGCGGGTTGCGCCAGAATTGGTAAAGCTCGTCGGCGGAACGGGCGATCGTCACCGCCTCGGCCGACAGCGCGCGCTCTGGCTCGATGGTCTTGGATGCAGTGACCGGCGCGTCGTCGCGCGGTGTTTCGTGGGGGTCGGACATCGTGCGCTCCTCGATTGGGGACGCACAGCCAACGAGCCGCTCCGGGCACTGTTCCGCGCCTCGCGGTACAGCGCCCGATTGGTCGGTTCAGGCGACGACCTTGAGCCGCGCCTTGTCGTGCTTGGCGATCCAGTCTTCCAGCACCGGCGCGATCTTCTCGCGCCACTTGCTGCCGTTGAAGATGCCGTAGTGGCCCACTTCCGGGGCGAGGTGATAGTGCTTCTTTGCTGCGGGCAAGCCTGTCGCCAGGTGCAGCGCGGCCTTGGTCTGGCCGATGCCGGAGATATCGTCGCGTTCGCCTTCGACCGCGAGCAGCGCCGTGTCCTTGATCTGGCCCAGATTGACGCGGCGGCCGCGGTGCATGAACTCGCCCTTGGGCAGTGAATGCTTCTGGAACACTTCCTCGACGGTCTGGAGGTAATAGGCGGCGTTCAGGTCGCAGACTGCGCGGTATTCGTCATAGAAGGTCTTGGTCGCATCGGCGCTTTCGCCATCGCCTGCCACCAGATGCTTGAACATGTGGTAGTGGCTCAGCATGTGATTGCCCAGGTTCATCGACATGAATCCGGCGAGCTGCAGGAAGCCCGGATAGACCCGGCGTCCAGCGCCCGGATATTGCAGCGGAACCGTGGCGATCACGGTGTGGCGGAACCATTCGATCGGGCGCTGCATCGCCAGGTCGTTGACCGAAGTCGGGGCTTCGCGGGTATCGACCGGGCCGCCCATCATGGTCAGGGTCAGCGGACGGCACGGATGCTTGCTTTCGCCCATGATTGCCGTCGCGGCAAAGGTCGGGACCGACGGCTGGCACACCGCCAGGGCGTGGGCGCCGGGGCCGATATGTTCGAAGAATTCGACAAGGTAGTCGATGTAGTCATCGAGATCGAACTCGCCCGCCGCAAGCGGCACCATCCGCGCGTCGGCCCAGTCGGTGACATAGACCTCGCAGCGTTCCAGCATCCGCGCGACCGTGCCGCGCAGCAGGGTGGCGAAGTGACCGCTCATCGGCGCGACGATCAGCAGGCGGGGCGCGTCCTTGGGCAGGCCGGTGTGGGTGAAGCGCAGCAGATTGCCGAACGGCTTGTGCATCACAATGGCTTCGGTCACTGCATGGGCCGTGCCATCCACTTCGACTGACTGGATGTCGAACGCCGGTTTGCCATAGGGGGCCGACGCATGGGCGAAGACTTCAAGCGCCGAAGCCATCACCGAACCGCCAGTGCCATATCCGAAGGGAAGCGCGGGGTTGTTCAGCATTTCGGCGCCGATCGAGGCCCAGGTGCTGGCGGCATTGAGCCAGGAACGCTGCAGTTCGTAAGCGGTATAAAGCACGGTCCGAAGTCCTCCAGTGTGGACGGATTGTGAGCCTTACGCGATCATTGTGCAATGCACAAAATGCATGATGCAATGCGGCATAGGCGGCGTTATTCCTCTTACGCGGGCGGCGTGTTGTGCTAGGGCGCGGACCATGAGCTCAAAGCCAGAGGGCGTCGCCACCGTGTCCCAAGCTGAAAACGTCACCGCCGAGGCGCCGCCGGCGCGCAATCTCGGACCGTTGCGGATGGTGGTGAAGGAGACCGCCAAGTATCCGCGCCAGATGATCCTGGCCCTGCTGGCGCTGATGGTCACCGCTTCTGCCACGTTGGCGATTCCCGCCGGGTTCCGGATGGTGGTGGACCAGGGTTTCGGTCCTGGTGGCAACATGGCCGAGATCGCGCGCTGGTTCCGCTATCTATTGCTGATCGTGGTGGTGCTGGGGCTGGGCACCGCGGTGCGCTTTTATTTCGTGTCTTGGCTGGGCGAACGGGTGATTGCGGATATCCGGCTCAAGGTTCAGGATAACCTGCTGCGTCTCTCGCCGGGTTTCTTTGAAGAAAACAGCCCCAATGAAATCTCTTCCCGAATGACCTCGGACACGGCCCTGATCGAACAGGTGGTCGGCACGACGGTCTCGGTCGCGCTGCGCAACCTGATCATGGCGATTGGCGGAGTGGCGATCCTGTTCTCGCTGGCGCCCAAGCTCACCGCGGGTCTGATGGTCGGGATCGTCGTGGTGCTCTTTCCGCTTTTGGCGTTCGGCCGTCGCATCCGGACCATTTCCCGGACCAGCCAGGACCGCGTCGCCGACATCGGCGCGATGGTCGCCGAAACGCTGGGCGCGATGAAGATCGTCCAGGCGTTCAATCAGGAACAGCGCGAGCAGCAGCGCTTTGCCGAGTCGGTCGAATTGAGCTTTGCCACGGCCAAGCGCCGGATCGTGCTGCGTGCAATGATCAGCGCGCTGGCGATCGTGGCGATTTTCGGCGCGATCGTCCTGCTGGTCTGGGAAGGTGCGGTCGGCGTGGCGCAGGGAACGATCAGCAGCGGCACGATCGTGCAGATCGTGTTCGTCGCGGTGATTGTCGCCGGAGCTTTCGGTGCGCTGACCGAAGTCTATGGCGACCTGCTGCGCGGCGCCGGTGCGGCCAGCCGCCTGTCCGAGCTGCTCAACGAAAAGCCCCAGATCGCAGCGCCAGAACGGCCGCTCGCTCTGCCCAGCCCGGGGCGGGGCAAGCTGAGCTTCGAAAACGTCACGTTCCGCTATCCGACCCGTTTGGATACGGCGGCGCTGCACGATTTTTCGCTGACCGTTGAGCCCGGCGAGACTGTTGCCATCGTCGGCCCGTCTGGCGCGGGCAAGTCGACCCTGTTCCAGCTGGCTGAGCGATTTTACGATCCGCAGGCCGGAACGATTAAATTGGACGGGGTGCCGATCACGGCAGTCGATCCCGCAGAAGTGCGCCGCCGCATCGCGCTGGTTCCGCAGGAGGCGATCCTTTTCGCCGCCAGCGCCCGCGATAACCTGCGCTACGGGAACTGGACCGCCAGCGACGAGGACATCTGGGAAGCGGCCCGCGCCGCCAATGCCGAACATTTCCTGCGCGACCTGCCCGACGGTCTCGACACCTATCTGGGCGAGGGCGGGGCGCGCCTGTCCGGCGGCCAGCGCCAGCGGGTGGCGATTGCCCGGGCGGTGCTGCGCCAGGCCCCGATCCTGCTGCTCGACGAAGCGACCAGCGCGCTCGATGCTGAAAGCGAGATGCTGGTTCAGCAAGCGCTCGACCGGCTGATGGCCGACCGCACCACCCTGGTCATTGCCCACCGCCTGGCCACCGTGCGCGGTGCAGACCGGATCGTGGTACTCGATCAAGGCCGCGTGGTTGAGGTCGGGACGCATGACCAGCTGACCCGTGCGGGCGGGCTCTATGCCCGCCTCGCCTCGCTCCAGTTTGATGAGCGCGCCTTTGCCGCAGCGCAGGAAACCGACTGATGGACACGATTGTAACCGCAATCCTCCTCGGCATTGTCGAAGGTGTCACCGAATTCATCCCGGTTTCCTCGACCGGCCACCTGATCCTGGCGACCGAGGTATTCGGTTATGATGCCAAGACCTGGGCGGCGTTCAACGTGGTGATCCAGCTGGGTGCGATCCTGGCCGTGGTGGTCCAGTACTGGCGCACCTTCTGGGCCGTGGGCATGGGCCTGCTCAAGCTGGAGCCGATGAGCCTGGCCTTCATCCGCAATATCCTGCTGGCCTTCCTTCCTTCGGCCGTGCTCGGCTTGGTGCTCAAGGACTATATCGACATTCTGCTGGGCAGCCCGATGGTGGTGGGCTGGGCGCTGATCCTGGGCGGCATCGCCATCCTGGCAATCGAGCGCTGGGCAAAGCCCGGCGGGCCGAGCGGGGTGGCCCAGCTTCCGGCGCGGCAGGCGATCGGCGTGGGTCTGTTCCAGTGCATTGCCATGGTCCCAGGCGTCAGCCGATCCGGCGCGACGATCATGGGCGCACTGGCCATGGGAATCGAACGGCGGACCGCGGCGGAGTTCAGCTTCTTCCTGGCGATCCCGACCATGCTGGGCGCGACCACGCTGGAGCTGTGGGACAATCATGCGGCATTGATGGCCGGGACCGGGCCGGTCGGTTGGACCGAAATTGCGGTCGGCTTTGCCGTGTCGTTCGTCGTCGCGCTGGCCGTGATCAAGATGTTCGTCGCTTATGTCAGCCGCGCGGGCTTTGCTCCGTTCGCCTGGTATCGCATCGCGGCGGGCGCACTGGCGATCTTCCTTCTTTCGCGCTGATTAACGCAAAACCGGGAACCACACCCGCCTTTGCGCGTTGAGGCGGGGTGTGGCCGGCCTGTCCGGCTGCCGCAATCCACTAGCGGCGCGGATGGTCCGCACCCGCACGGAAGGGGATGAACTGCATGAAGTACTTCAAGAAGAGCGTGCTGCTCGCTGCCACTGCCGCTCTGGGCCTGGGCGTTGCCGCTTGCGACAGCAGGCAGGAAAACGCGCAGGAAAACGCCGCGCAGGATGTTCGCGAAGCTTCTGACGCTGCCGCCGATGCGATGGAAACTCAGGCTGACGCGGTCCGGGAAACCGGCGATGCGAAGGCTGACAAGATGGAAGACCAGGCTGACAAGAAGGATACCACGCCCGAATAAGGCGGACTGTCCCCTGGAGTCTGGCTCCGGCAAGGCCGGCGGTTGTTGAGACCGTCGGCCTTTTCCATTGTCAGACCGGTTTTGCCCCAGACCCCCGGCCGCCGCGCAGCAGGTATTCCTGGGTGCCGCGATGCAGTACGTCGTCGATGTCGATCACCGCGGTATTGGCATAGGTGAACCCCGGCGCAAGGCTGCGATAGAGTCGGTCGAAGTCACGCTCAACCGTGTCGTGATAGAGGTCCTTGAAGCTTTCGATCACGAAATAGGTCGGCTGCAGGTCGTCGATCACGTAGTCGGTGCGCATCACCCGGTCGACGTTGAGCATGATCCGGTTCGGGCTTTGCGCTTCGAGGCAATAGACTGCTTCGGTCGGGCCAGACAGGATCCCGGCGCCATAGGCGCGCAGGCCTTCGCTCTCTAGGATCAGGCCGAACTCCACCGTGTACCAATAGAGCGCGCCAAGCGCCTTGAGGCGGTTGTAACGCATCGCTTTCCACCCGGCCCGGCCATATTCCTGCATATAGTCGGCATAGGTCGGGTCGGTCAGCATCGGGACATGCCCGAACACGTCGTGGAACACGTCCGGTTCCTGGATATAGTCGAATGTCTCGCGGGTGCGGATGAAGTTGCCCGCGGGGAAGCGCCGGTTGGCGAGGTGCCAGAAGAACACGTGATCGGGAATCAGCATCGGCACGGGGACGACCGACCAGCCGGTCAGGCTTTGCAGCTGTTCTGACAGCCGCCCGAATTCGGGGACGCCGCCGCGTCCCAGGTCGAGCTTTTCCAGACCGGCCATGAACGCACTGGCCGCACGGCCCGGCAAAATATTCAGCTGCCGCGCGAACAGGTCATCCCAGATCGCGTTCTCAGCGCTGTCATAGGCATGCTGGGCCGGTTCCAGCCAGTCATCGCCGACGTGGGCCGGGCGCTTCAGCGGCGCGGTGAAGACCTCGGGTCCCGGGTTGGGCAGGCGGGAAAAATCGGCGTCCAACATAGTTGCAGTTGTAACCAAACAGGGCCGGGGCGGCAAGCATTGGACGCGATCGGCCAATCCGTGTGCGATCAGACCCGGTCAGCCTTGACTTTCCGCCCCTTGTGGCGCATTGGCCCGGCCTTCCGGGGCGGCACCAGTTGCCGCTCTCGCAGTTTTTAGCGCCTTCGGGCATCGAATCGAAAGTTCAGGACAAGCGCCATGGCGAAGCCCGCAACCGTCAAGATCCGTCTGGTCTCCACTGCGGACACCGGTTTCTTCTATGTCACCAAGAAGAACCCGCGCAATACGACCGAAAAGATGAGCTTCCGCAAGTATGACCCGGTCGTGCGCAAGCACGTCGAGTTCAAGGAAGCCAAGATCAAGTAAGCTTGTCCGGCGGGGCGTTGTTCCTTGCTGGCAGCCCCGCACGCAGCCCGTCCCAACCTGTACAGCGGGAACAAGCCGGGTTCATGGCGAGTTCAATGGGCTTCCTTTAGCAGGTAGACCTATGAACAAGATCAAGCTCTTCCCGATCACGCTTGGTGCCGCCCTTTCGGCGGCACTTGTCGTTTCTGCGCCGGCCGCGCTGGTGGCAACGGCGCCTGCCGCGCAGGCCCAGTCCGGCGACCTGGCGCAGGCAGTTTCCGCCTTGCGTGCGATCTCCACCATGCGCGCCGATTTCGTCCAGATCGACCGCAACGGCAAGCGCGTCAGCGGCGTCATGACGCTCAAGCGGCCTGGCCGCATCCGTTTCCAGTATGAAAAGGGCGTGCCGTTCCTGATCGTTTCGGACGGTTCGGCTTTCACCTTCGTCGACTATCAGGTCCGCCAGGTCCAGCGCTGGCCGATCAAGAACAGCCCGCTGGGCGCCTTGCTCGATCCCAAGCGCGACGTGGCCAGATATGGCAAGCTGATGCCGGTGAACAGCCCGAACATCGTCAGCGTCGAAGTGCGCGACAAGGCGCATCCCGAATTTGGCGTGATCACCATGGTCTTCGTCCGGAAAGCGTCTGCGCCGGGTGGGCTGGAATTGACCAGCTGGGCCGCGCTCGATTCGCAGAACACGCTGACCCGGGTCAACCTGGCGAATCACCAATACGGAATAGCGGTGGCCGACAATGCTTTCCGCTTCAACGATCCCCGTCCGGCGGGTCGTCGTTGAGCGCCAACGGTTCGTCGCGGAGCGTGCCCTGCTTGCGACAATTGGCGACAATTCCGGCGCGGTTGTTCATGACAGCGCAAGTCTTCGTGCCGTAAAAGGTCAATGACGGCGCGGCCCGAGGCGGGTTTCCCCCCTGTTGCCCAAGCCTCCTGTTGGGCCGCATTGTCAGCGTGACGAACGCACAAATGAACCCCTGCTCCATTGCCCCCGGAGCAGGGGTTTTTCGTTGCTGGACCGCGCTGGCCGACCTAAAGCCGCGCCATGGTTTCGATTGCCACCTGGAACATCAATTCGGTCCGCCTGCGCATTGACCAGGTTGAGCGCTTCCTGACCGAGCAGGCGCCCGATGTGCTGTGCCTGCAGGAAATCAAGTGCGCCGAGCACCTGTTCCCGCACGAGATGTTCGAGCGGCTGGGCTATGTCCACCGCGCCGTGCACGGGCAGAAGGGCTATCACGGGGTAGCGACCGTCAGCCGCATTCCGCTGCGCGAACTCACCCGCAACGACTGGCAGGCCAATGGCGAGGCCCGCCATGTCGGCGTCGAACTGCTCGGCCCCGGGCAGGGCATGGTGCTGGAGAACGTCTATATCCCGGCAGGCGGGGACGTGCCCGACCGCGAAGTGAATGCAAAGTTCGGGCAGAAGCTCGACTTCCTGGACCGCATGGCGAGCTGGGCCGACAAGCTGGACCGCCCGACGCTGCTGGTCGGCGATTTCAACATCGCCCCGCTGGACTGCGACGTCTACGACCACAAGGCGCTGCTCAAGGTGGTCAGCCACACCGCGATCGAGATCGAGGCGCTGTACCGGCTGCGCGATGCCCACGGCTGGGTCGACCTGGGCCGCAAGCATATCCCTGCGCCGCAGCGCAATTGGACCTGGTGGTCCTATCGCACCTTCTGGCAGGAAAAGGACCGCGGCCGGCGGCTGGATCACATGTGGGCCTCGCCCGAACTTGCCGCCCAGTCGCGCAGCCACCGGTTCGTTGAGGAAACCCGGCGGTGGGACCAGCCGAGCGACCACGTTCCGCTGATCACGGAGTTCGACCTGTGACCTCGCCCGCGCGGCGGGTGGCGCAGGCGCTCGACGCCTTGCGCCATGGCTGGCCGATCGTGCTCGAAGGGGCGTTTACCCTGCTTCCTGCGGAAACCGGCCTGGCCGGGCAGGCGGCGTCGCGGACCATGCTGATCTCGGCCGCGCGGGCGGTCACGCTCAAGCTGGCCAACCAGCGCGAGGCGGCCGTGCCCGAGGCGCCGGTCCTGATCCGCGGCGCAGAGCCGTTCGATCTGTCGGCGGCGCGTGCCCTGGCCGATCCGGCCCTGGACCTGGTCTATCCGATGAAGGGGCCGTTCCTGGCCGAGCCGCTGGTTCATGCCGAGGCCGCTGCCGCAGCGATGGACCTGGCGCGTCTGGCTGGAATCCTGCCGGCCTTCCTGGTCGATCCCGCAGAGGCGGGAGAGGCCGTGTCGCTATCGGCGCAGGACCTGACCGCGTGGAAAGATACCGCACCCTTGGCGATTGCCGCCCGCGCCCGTCTGCCGGTCGCTGCGGCGGAAGAGGCAGAGATCGTCGCGTTTCGCTCCGCCGATGACCTGCGGGAACATGTCGCCCTGGTGATCGGCACCCAGCGTGGCGACCGCGCCCCGCTGGTCCGGCTCCATTCCGAATGCCTGACCGGCGATATCCTGGGCAGCCTGAAATGCGATTGCGGGCCGCAGCTCGATGCCGCGCTGCGCGAAATGGCGCGCGAAGCAGAGCAGGGCGGCTGGGGCGTGTTGCTCTACCTGCGTCAGGAAGGGCGGGGGATCGGCCTGATCAACAAACTGCGCGCCTACGAATTGCAGGACCAGGGGTTCGATACGGTCGATGCCAACAACCGCCTGGGCCTGCCGACCGAAGCCCGCGACTTCCCGGTGGCGGCGCGGATGCTGGACTTGCTGGGCGTAGGGGCGGTCCGGCTGATGACCAACAATCCGGCCAAGGTCGAGGCGCTGCGTGAAGCGGGGGTCGAGGTTGCCGAGCGGGTCCCGCACCAGCTGCCGCCCAATCCGCACAACGCGCGCTATCTGGCGACCAAGCGCGACCGCACCGGACACCTTCTGTAATCGCTTGAATCGATCAGACTCCGGAATTTCCGAGCGGGTTTCAAATCCCCCTTGAAATCGGAGCGAATCAGTCGTAATAAAGTTCCTGCGGGACCGGGCCCCTCTGGCGCGGCGCAATGACCAAACCCCATCCCTGGTCAGCGCTGCGTGATGTCGGACCGCATCGGATACACCGATGCCAGGGTCCGGGTTCGTCCCCCTCCCAACCCAATACGGCTCCTGGCTCGGTGTGTCCGATCGTACCAACCGTGCGATAGGGAGCATACCCATGTCTGATCGTCTGTTCCGGCTGATGGAACGTCACCAGAAACTCGATGATGCCTTGCGCCGTCTGCAGGCGCGCCGCTTGCCCGACCCGTTTGAGGTGGCGCGGATCAAGAAGCTCAAGCTGGCCATCAAGGATCGCCTCGCCCGGCTGTCAACCAAGCCGCGGCAGTCACGCGCCTGAAGGCCTGTCTTCCACCCTGCCGGCGCTCCCTTCCCGGGGGCGCCGGTCTTTTTGATTTTTACAACAGGGGACTGAATTAATGGAATTTCTAACCGCCGACTGGCTCGGCACCCCGGTCTGGTTCTGGCTGTCCTTTGCCGGACTGGTCCTGACCCTGACCGCCTTCGACCTGGGCATCCTGCACAAGGAAGACCGGGAAATGGGCATTGGCGAATCGCTCAAGCTCACCGCCTTCTACATCGCCATCGCCATGGCCTTTGGTGCCTGGGTCTGGCTGGAGAAGGGTGCCGACCTTGGTATGAAGTACTATACCGGGTTTTTCATCGAAAAGGCGCTGTCGATCGACAATGTTTTTGTGATCAGCCTGATCTTCACCTTCTTCGCGATCCCGGCCAAGTACCAGTACCGCGCGCTGCTGTGGGGCATTCTGGCAGTGATCGTGCTGCGCGGGGCGATGATCGCGGCGGGTGCGGCCCTGGTCGAGCAGGCCTATTGGGTGCTCTATATCTTCGCCGCTTTCCTGATCTTCACCGGGATCAAGATGTTCTTTGCCGGGGACCACGATCCCGATGTGGCGAAGAACCCGGTGGTGCGCTGGATCTCCAGCCACATGCGGGTCACGCCGCAGCTGCATGACCAGCACTTCTTCGTGAAGGTGCCGGATGAAAAGACCGGCAAGCTGGTGACCGCGGTCACTCCGCTGTTCGTCGCGCTGATCGTGATCAACCTGGCCGACCTGGTCTTTGCAGTCGATTCGGTCCCGGCGATCTTCGCGATCACCACCGATACCTTCATCGTTTATACTAGCAACATCATGGCGATCCTTGGCTTGCGCGCGCTGTACTTTGCGCTCTCGGCGATGATCCACCGGTTCTATTACCTGAAATATGCGCTGGCATCGGTGCTGGTGTTCATCGGGTCGAAGATCTTCGTTTCGGACTTCCTGCTCGGCGGGGCGAAGTTCCCCCCGGTGCTGAGCCTGGGCGTTACCTTTGGTCTGATCGCGGCGGGGGTGTTCTACTCGCTGTGGGCGACGCGCCATGGCGAGGATGCGGCGCCACAACTGCCGCACGATGAGATCCGTCCCTGATCCATCGTTGCATGCAGGGCGGCGGGCGGCATGATCGCCGCTCGCCGCTAACTCTGGCGGATGACCGCCAGGAAGGCCTCGCCATAGGCTTCCAGCTTGCGCGCGCCGATCCCGACCAGCTGGCCCAGTTCGGAAAGATTCTTGGGTCGAAGCGCGGCCATGTCGCGCAGGGTGCTGTCGTGGAAAATCACGTAAGGCGGTACGCCCGCCTCGGCAGCGAGGTCGCGGCGTAGTCCGCGCAGCGCTTCGAACAGCGGATCGCCGACCGGATTGAACCCGCCGGAACGATCGCGGCGTGCCTTGCGGCCGCCTTCGCGCTTTGGCGGCAGGGCAATCAGCACCGCCGCCTCACCCTTGAGCACGTCCTTGGCATCGCCGCCCAGGGCCAGCCCGCCATGCTCGGTCGGCACCAGGCTGCCGCGTGCTTGCAGTGCCCGTGCCAGAGGCTTGAGCAATGGCGCCTCCTCTGCGGGAACGATGCCGAACACGCTGAGCCGGTCATGCCCGCGCTGTATTATCCGCTCGTCGTCCGCGCCCAGCAGGACCTTCTCGATATGCGCCAGACCATAGGTCTGGCCGGTGCGATAGACTGCCGAAAGCAGCTTCTGCGCCAGCGTGGTCGCATCGATCACCGCAGGGGCATCCAGGCAATTGTCGCAATTGCCGCAGGTTGCGGGCGGTTCCTCGCCAAAGTGGCGGAGCAGCAGCGCGCGGCGGCAACCGGCGGTTTCGACCAGCCGCGCCATCGCGTCGATCCGGCTGCGTTCCCCGGTTCGGCGGCTCTCCTCGACCTCGTCCAGCCGCATCCGGGCGCGCGCGAAATCTTCCGCCCCCCACAGCAGCAAAGCCAGCGACGGATCGCCATCGCGGCCGGCGCGGCCGGTTTCCTGGTAATAGGATTCGATCGACTTGGGCACGCCGGCATGGGCGACAAAGCGCACGTCGGGCTTGTCGATGCCCATGCCGAAGGCGACGGTCGCCACCATCACCATGTCCTCGCTGGCGACGAAGGCGGCCTGGTTGGCGGCGCGGACCTGGGGGTCGAGTCCGGCGTGGTAGGGCAGGACGCGGCGTCCGGTGGCGAGCGCCAGCTTGTCGACCAGTTCCTCGACCTTGCGGCGGGTCGGGGCGTAGACGATCCCGGGCCCGGGCTGTTCGGCCATCAGCTGGGTCAGCTGCCGCACCGGATTGTCGCGGGGGCGGATCGCATAGCGGATATTGGGCCGGTCGAACCCGGCAACGATCAGGCCGTCTTCGGGAATGCCGAGCTGGGCCAGCACGTCAGAGCGGGTATCGGCATCGGCCGTTGCGGTCAGGGCAAGGCGTGGAACCTGTGCAAAGGCATCCATCAGTGGCCGCAGCAGGCGGTAATCCGGGCGGAAGTCATGCCCCCATTCCGAGACGCAATGCGCCTCGTCGATCGCAAAGAGGCTGATCGGCGCCCGCGCCAGCAGGTCGCGGAAGTGGCCCTGGCTGGCCCGTTCCGGGGCGACGTAAAGCAGGTCAAGCTCACCACCGCGGAACCGGTCGATGGCCTGCTCGCGCGCGGCGGGATCGTCGGCGCTGGTCAGGCTGGCAGCGCGGATGCCATTGGCCTCGGCGCTGCGCAGCTGGTCGTGCATCAACGCGATCAGCGGCGAGATGACCACGCAGGTGCCGGGCAAGGCCACGGCGGGAAGCTGATAGGTCAGGCTCTTGCCTGCTCCGGTCGGCATCACCGCGAGTGTGGATTGCCCCGCCATGACCCGTCCGACCACCTGCTCCTGCACGCCGCGAAAAGCGGAGAAGCCGAAGGTGTCGTGCAGTTTCTGAAGGAGGTCCGGCGCAGTCACCGCTGCGGCCTAGCGGCAGCGCGGCCTTAACGGAAGGGCGCGGCTTGCGCTCTCTCCACAACCGTCTCTTCGCGTGCGGTGAAGGCAGAGCGTCCATTGGGCGCAGCGGCAGCGACAGCGGTGGTGAAATAGGCCAGCCCCCGGCCCGTCGCGGGGTCGACCCACAGCCCGCTTTTCAGACCATAGGCATCGCCCGAATGGCCGATCCTGCGGCGCTGGTCGGCAAACAGATCGTCGTGGCAACCACCGCCGGCGCCGGTGCCGATGCGATGCAGGGCTAGGCCATAGGAGCAGAAGAAGCCGCTGGCAGTGCCGTCCTCGCCCAGCCCGTTGCGGCCGTTGAATCGCCAGGCTGGCCGGGTCAGTTCGGCAAAGGCGTGGGGGGAGAGGAACCCCGCCCCGCGCCGCGCCAGCAGCTGGCCGATCTTGGCCAGGTCGATCATCGCGATGCGCAGGCCGCCCTGCGGAGAGAACAGCGCGCCGTTGTCGCCGGGGCGATAGGTGGAAAGATCGCAGGGCTTGCCGTTCTGGACCACGACTGGGCACGGCGGCGGCACACCCCCCAGGTCATCGCGCGCAATTTCACCGGTGTCGCGGTAGAGCACGACCGCCCGCCGGAATGCATCGGCCGAGCAACCCGCGCCCCAGTTGAAGCAGGCATCAAGCCGGAGCGGTTTGAGCACGAGGCGGCTCATCAGCACGTCGAACCGCTCGCCGGTCACGCGTTCCATCACGCTCGCCACGACCGGGAAGTTGAGATTGGTATAGTGGAACCAGCCCGACCCGGGGGCGTGGTCCTGGTCCCACACGGCAGGGTCCGACAGCCGTTCGCGCAGGGTCATGCCGAGCGGGATGATGTAGAGGTCGTCGCCGTCGCGCAGGCTCGACTGGTGCGACAGCAGCAAGCGCAGGGTGATCTTGCGCTCCGGGAAGGCCGGGTTGCGCACCGGAAAACCAAGGTAGTCGGACACGTCACGGTCGAGGTCGAGCCGCCGCTGATCGACCAGCCGCATCACGCCCAGCGTGGTGACGAGTTTGGAGATCGAGGCGATCCGCACCGGGTCGCGGGCGGTGACAGGGCGGTGGGCGGCGCGGTCGGCATCACCTTCAGCCAGGACGGTTCGGATCGACCGCGCGTCAAAGGCAACGGCGACGGTCGCGGGGGGTGCCGCCTGCGCGGCGCCAGCAGTGATCAGAACAAGGGCGAGAAAGGCAAGCAAGGCGCGCATCGCCGTGTACGATGCGCTGGCCCCGTTCGCTTCGTCAATCGCGCAATGCTATTGTCCGCTCTGGCGCAACCGGGCCCGGCAGCGGTAATAGCCGGCCTCGAGATCGTTTCCCGCCAGTTGCGCCAGCACGCCCAGCGCCTCGCCCAGACCCTTGCCCGCAAGCCCGGCGATCACCGGACCGACATCGATGCCCTGTTCGGTGGCCAGTGCCTTCAGCGTGCGGGCCATTTCGGCATATTCGAGTTCGCACAGCTTGGCGCTGCGCCATTCTTCGTGCCGTTCGAACGCACTGTGCAGTTCAAAGCCCATGTACCGCCTCTCCTGTTTCCCGGCCGCCCTATCGCGGCCGGCAAGAAAGGTGACACGCGCCGCGCCAAGCGCCGCCTAAGCCGATGGGCCGCAATTGCGCGCGGGCCCGGGCAAGGATCTGGCAAGCACGTTCGGGAACCGCCTAGTCAAGATTGGGCCGCAGCCAGCGTTCCGCCGTGGCCAGGTCCACACCGCACCGCGCCGCGTAATCCTCCAGCTGGTCGTGCCCGATCCGGGCCACCCCGAAATACTGGCTTTCGGGATGGGCGAAGTAGAACCCCGACACCGCCGAGGTGGGAAGCATCGCGTAGGATTCGGTCAGGGTGATGCCGGTGCTCGCGGTCGCGCCGAGCAGGTCGAACAGAGTGGGCTTGAGGCTGTGATCGGGGCAGGCCGGATAACCCGGGGCGGGCCGAATCCCGCGATAGAGTTCCTTGATCAGCGCCTCGTTGGTCAATTGCTCGCCCGGCGCATAGCCCCACAGCGTGGTGCGCACGTGCTGGTGCAGGCGCTCGGCAAAGGCCTCGGCAAAGCGGTCCGCCAGAGCTTTCAGCAGAATGTCTGAATAGTCGTCATGCGCTGCCTGGAACCGGGCCAGATGCGGCTCGATCCCGTGAATACCGACGGCGAAACCGCCGATCCAGTCGCCGTCCGGATCGATGAAGTCGGCCAGGCAGAAATTGGCGCGGTCGCGGCTCTTGCGGATTTGCTGGCGCAGCATCGGCAGGCGGACGTGGCGTTCTTCTTCGGCCAGGTAGACGACGATGTCGTCCTCTTCGCGGGCGCAGGGCCAGAAGCCGGCGACGCCGCGGGCGGTCAGCCACTTTTCGCTGATGATCCGGTCGAGCATGGCCAGCGCATCGGCGTGGAGCGCGCGGGCGCTTTCTCCCACCACCTCGTCGTTCAGGATCGAGGGATAGGTGCCGTGCAGCTCCCAGGCGCGGAAGAACGGGGTCCAGTCGAAAGCCTCGACCAGATTGGCCAGGTCCCAGTCCTCGAAGACATGGATGCCGGGCTGTTCGGGCGGCGGGGCCTTTTCCGACAGGTCCGGCTTGTATGCATTGGCCCGCGCATCGGCGAGGCTGAGCAGGATCGAGGCGTCCTTGCCCGCGCGCACGTCGCGGATGTGCTGGTACTCGTCAGCGACCGACTGGATGAAGCCTTCTGCCTGGGTGTCGGACAGGAGCTGGCTGGCAACTCCGACCGCGCGGCTGGCGTCGAGCACGTGGATCACCGGCCCGTCATAGGCCGGATCGATGCGCAGCGCGGTGTGGACCTTGCTGGTCGTCGCCCCGCCGATCAGCAACGGCATGGTCATCCCCGCGCGCTGCATTTCCTCGGCCACGGTGACCATTTCATCCAGGCTGGGGGTGATCAGGCCGGACAGGCCGATCATGTCCGCGCCTTCCTGTTGCGCGGTTTCCAGGATCTTGGCCCAGGGCACCATGACCCCCAGGTCGATCACTTCATAGCCGTTGCACTGCAGGACCACACCGACGATGTTCTTGCCGATATCGTGGACGTCGCCTTTGACCGTCGCCATGACGATGCGGCCCTTGGCCTTGGCTCCGGCCTCTTTCTCCGCCTCGATGAAGGGGATCAGGTGGGCGACCGCCTTCTTCATCACCCGGGCGGATTTGACCACTTGGGGCAGGAACATCTTGCCCGCGCCGAACAGGTCGCCGACCGTGTTCATCCCCGCCATCAGCGGGCCTTCGATTACTTCGATCGGGCGAGCGTGAAGCTGACGCGCTTCCTCGGTATCCTCGACGATATGGGCATCGATGCCCTTGACCAGCGCGTGTTCCAGGCGGCGGACGACGTCCCAGCCGCGCCATTCCTCGGCTTCCTTGGCGGTCTTGGCGTCGGTTCCCTTGAAACTTTCGGCGAGCGCAATCAGGCGCTCGGTCGCGTCCGGGCGGCGGGCCAAGATCACGTCCTCGCAGGCATCGCGCAGCGCGGGGTCGATCGCGTCATAGATGTCGAGCTGCCCCGCATTGACGATCGCCATGTCGAGGCCAGCCGGGATCGCGTGGTAGAGGAAGACCGAATGCATCGCGCGGCGCACCGGCTCGTTGCCGCGGAAGCTGAACGACAGGTTGGACAGCCCGCCCGAGCAATGGACGTGCGGGCAGCGCGCCTTGATCTCGGCCACGGCCTCGATGAAGTCCAGGCCATACCGGTCATGCTCTTCCATGCCGGTCGCGACGGCGAAGATGTTGGGATCGAAGATGATGTCTTCGGGCGGAAAGCCGATCCCGGTCAGCAGCTTGTAGGCGCGCTCGCAGATTTCGACCTTGCGCTCCCTGGTGTCGGCCTGGCCCTTTTCGTCAAAGGCCATGACGACCACGGCGGCGCCATAGGCCATGCATTTGCGTGCCTGGGCCAGGAACGGCTCCTCGCCCTCCTTCATGGAGATCGAGTTGACCACGGGCTTGCCCGAAACGCATTTCAGGCCGGCCTCGATCACCTCCCACTTGGAACTGTCGATCATCACCGGGACGCGGGCAATGTCGGGCTCGGCGGCGATCAGTTTCAGGAAGGTGGTCATCGCCTCGACCGCGTCGAGCAGGCCCTCGTCCATGTTGACGTCGATGATCTGGGCGCCGTTCTCGACCTGCTGGCGCGCGACTTCGACTGCTCTGGTGTAGTCACCGGCCAGGATCAGTTTCTTGAACGCGGCAGAGCCGGTAACGTTGGTGCGCTCGCCGATATTGACGAAGCGGGCGGTGGAGGTGGTCTCGGTCATCTTCTTTTCCCGTCATCCCGGACTTGATCCGGGATCGCTGGAGTGGCTTGCTGACCTTGCGGCAAAGGCCAGCGGTCCCGGGTCAAGCCCGGGACGACGTTATCTTCAGGCTGCAATCACGAAAGGTTCAAGACCGGCAAGGCGGGTGACCGGCTCAAGTTTGGGGAGCTGGCGCGGTGGCAGGCCGGCACAGGCCTTGGCAATCGCGGCAATGTGCGCCGGGGTCGAGCCACAGCACCCGCCCAGCACGTTGACCTGTCCGGCCTCGGCCCATTCGTGGACCAGGCCTGCGGTGGTTTCCGGCATCTCGTCGTACTGGCCCAGTTCGTTGGGCAGGCCGGCATTGGGATAGACCATGATCAGCGCATCGGCGATCTGGCTGAGCGTGCGGACATGGGGCCGCAGCTGCGCTGCGCCGAACGAGCAGTTGAGGCCAACGGTCAGCGGCTTGGCATGGCGCACCGCGTTCCAGAAGGCTTCAACCGTGTGGCCGGACAGGTTGCGGCCCGACAGGTCGGTCAGGGTCATCGACAGCATGATCGGAATGTCGCGGCCCAGTTCCTGTTCCAGCTGCTTGACCGCCATGATCCCGGCCTTGCAGTTCAGCGTATCGAACACGGTTTCGATCAGGATGAAGTCCGCCCCGCCCTCGACCAGCGCGGCCGCCTGTTCGTGATAGACCTCGACCAGATGGTCCCAGTCGATCTCACGATAACCGGGATCGTTGACGTCGGGGGAGAGCGACAGGGTCTTGTTGGTCGGACCGATGGCGCCGGCGACGAAACGGGGGCGGCCGTCCTTGGCCGCGAACTCGTCGGCAATGCGGCGGGCAAGGCGGGCGCTTTCCAGATTGATCTCGCGCACCAGATGTTCGGCGGCATAGTCGGCCTGGCTGATCCGGTTGGCGGAAAAGGTATTGGTTTCGGCAATGTCCGCCCCGGCCGCGAAATAGGCACGGTGGATCGCCTCGGGCACTTCGGGCTTGGTCAGGGCCAGGATGTCGTTGTTGCCCTTTTGCTCCTTCGCCAGGCCCAGGTTCCCGGCATAGTCCGCCTCGGACAGTTTCCAGCCCTGGATCTCGGTGCCGAACGCGCCATCGGTGATCAGGATGCGCTGGGCCGCTTCGGCCAGGAATTTTTCTCGAACAGTCACGTCATTTCACTTTCTTCGTCACCCTGAACTCGTTTCAGGGTCTATCGCGCCGAAAGAACAGGGCGCAGAGTATCATGCTTCTTGGCCGCGTGGGCTGGCCATTCTGAGGTCTGCGTGTGTTGCCCAATGGACCCTGAAACGAGTTCAGGGTGACGGGTTGTTAAGGGGCAGTCCGGGATCATTGCGATGCCTTCGGGCGCAGGCCGAGCAGGTGGCAGATCGCATAGGTCTGCTCGGCGCGGTTGAGGGTGTAGAAGTGGAAGTCGCGCACGCCGCCCTGATAGAGCCGGCGGCACAGGTCGGCGGCGACCGCGGCCGAGACCATGGCGCGGGGTCCCGGCAGGCCGTCCAGCCCGTCGAACAGCTCGATCATCCAGCCGGGAATTTCGGTATTCCCGCTCATCCGCCGGATTGCGTTGAAATTGGTCACCGGCATGATCCCCGGCAGGATCGGCGCGGTAATGCCCGCTGCCAGCACCTTGTCGAGGAAGCGGAAATAGGCATCGGTGGAGTAGAAGAACTGCGTGATCGCACGGCTCGCCCCGGCGTCGAGCTTACGCTTCAGGTTGTCGAGGTCAGCATCGGCGCTCGCCGCTTCGGGATGGACTTCGGGATAGGCCGCGACCGAAATCTCGAAATCGTGCCGTGCCTTCAGGCCCGCCACCAGCTCCGCAGCTCCGGCATAGCCTTGCGGGTGGGGGGTGTACTTGCCGCCCGCTTCCGGCGGTGGATCGCCGCGCAGGGCGACGATGTGGCGCACGCCTGCTTCCCAGTAACGGTCGGCCACTTCGGCAATCTCGTCCTTGCTGGCGGCGACGCAGGTCAGGTGCGCAGCGGGGACCAGCGCGGTTTCGTTGACGATCCGCGATACCGTGGCGTGGGTGCGCTCACGCGTCGATCCGCCCGCGCCATAGGTGACCGAAACGAAGCTGGGGTCCAGCGGGGCGAGTTCGACCACCGCGTTCCACAACTGCTGCTCCATCGCCTCGGTCTTGGGCGGGAAGAATTCGAAGCTGACCCGGAAATCGCCGGGGATCGTGGTGAACAGCGGGCGGTCTTCGACCCCGCGCAGCAGACTGGGCGAATTCATCGGTTGGTTGCTTTCGTTTTCCCTGCGCGCGGGGCGGCGGCAGTGGCAGCGGTGCGCTGCCCGGTCCAGATCTTGACGGTCAGCGGTTTGCCGGGAAGCGCCAGGGGTGCGGCGGCCTTGAAACCGGCTTCGGCCAGCAGGCCCAGCATCTGCTCGTCCGAAAAACCGAGGCGGGCATGGGCGTGCTGGGTGCGCAGTTCCTCGCGGTCATGCGCGGCGAAATCGACGATCGCGATGGTCCCCCCGGGGCGGCACACGCGCGCCGCTTCGGCCAGGGCGGGGGCAGGCTCCTGCGCATAGTGCAGCACCTGATGAAAGATCACCGTGTCGAACGCCTGATCGGCAAAGGGCAAGGCGGTAAAGTCACCCTGGACCAGATCAAGCCGATCGGCGGGCAGGTCCTGCAACCGGGTGCGGGCGAGGCGGAGCATTTCCGGGCTCTTGTCGAGGCCAGTGACATGGCTGGCGCGACCCGCCAGCAGTTCGGCGATCCGGCCCGTACCGGTGCCGATGTCGAGCAGAGCACCCAGGCCGTCCTGGCCCAGCGCGCCGAGCAGCGCGGCCTCGACCGGACCGTCAGGCGAATGCAGCCCGCGCAGTTCGTCCCATTCCGCCGCGTGACGGGCGAAATAGGCCTGGGCCGAAGTCTCCCGCGCGGCGCGGATCGCGGCGAGGTGGCGGCGGTCTTCGGCGCAGCGGGCCGCAAACTGTGCATCGTCCTGTTCGGCCATGGCAAGCAGCCGTGCCGCCGCAGCACCCAGCGGTGGGGCGCGGTCTTCGCCGATGGCGCTGCGCAGGAACACCCAGGCCCCTTCCTTGCGCCGTTCGGCGAGGCCGGCATCGCACAGGATCTTGATATGGCGCGAGACACGTGGCTGGCTTTGCCCCAGAACCAGCGCCAGTTCGCCCACGGCAAGCTCCATCGCCGCGAGCAGGCGCATGATGCGCAGGCGCGTCGGATCAGCCAGGGCACGCAGGGTCGGTTCAATCCGCATGGCGGAGCATATAAAGAAATCTTTATATGTGATCAACCAGTGATCGCGTGATTCTTTCGGACCGGGCGCAGCGGGGTTGGCAGTCCTCGGGTCCGGGTCTAGGCTGGCCGCCAACCGGTGGCAAGATTGCCGCTGATCGCATGCATTCGAAAGGTCATCCCATGAAAAAGCTTGCCGCCGTCACGCTCGCTGCATCCACCGCCCTGATGCTCGCTGCCTGTGGGCAGAGCGACAGCGCCAAGGACGGGGCCCAGGCCGACAACGTCGAAATGCCGGCAGAGGAAGCCGTTGGCGATATCGACGCGACTCCGGTGGCCGATGCTTCCGACGGTCCGGGCGCGGAAACCGCCACCGCCAAACCCGCAGCGCCGGAACCGACCACGGCGGCAAAACCGTCAGGACAGTGAGACGCTGATTTCGCCAGCTGCGGCGACGAGCGCCCGGCCCAGGCGCTCCAGGGCGGCGCCGTCGTGCGAATTGGCGAAGACCGACGCCGAAAGACAGAACCGCGCGCGTCCCGGCAGCGGAATCCGGCACCCCAGCGAAGCGATACCGGCATGGCCATGGCCATCGTCAATCGCATAGCCGTGGGTGCCCGCCAATTCCACTTCGCGCAGGTATGCGTCAAAGCTGAGCGGGCTTTGCCAGCGCACGGCGGCAAAGCGGCGCTGCAGTTCGGCCTGGGACAGACCCTCGCTGGCCGCGAGCGCGCGTCCGGTCGCGCCGCCGCCGATCGGCTGGCGCTGGCCAACCACCATGTGAATACGCGTGGCCGCGCCGCTTTCGCTGAGCGCGATCAGGGCGAGGCGATCCGAGGATACCGCATGCCACAGGCCAATGGTCGCTTCGACGCGTTCGGCCAGGTCACGCATCGGCCCGGCTGCCCGGGCAATCAACCGCTCGGTCAGACGCCCTGAACTGTCGAGATCGCCCCACGCCGCAGTGACGCGGTAGCGTTGGTCGTCGGCGCGGGCGATCATCCCTTCTGCCACCAGCGTGCGCAGCAGGTTGAGACAGCTTGATGGGCTGAGCCCCAATTCGCGCCCGACCTGCGATAAGGTCAGCCCATCGGTGCGCCGCGACAGCAGGCGCAGGATGGCGAAAGCCTGAGAGACAGAACGTACCGGACCAGTCATGCGACCCTTCTAGCTTTTCATATATGTGAAAAGCAATTCCAAATGCTGAATTGACTTTTCTTTTGTCCGCGCCATTGCGATGGTCCGGTTCAAGGAGAGATTCGATGGCGGGCATGCTTGAAGGCAAGGTTGTGGCAATTACCGGCGCGGGCCGCGGCGTGGGGCGCGAAATCGCGCTGCTTTGTGCCAAGCATGGCGCGGCTGTGGTGGTGAACGATCCGGGCGTGGGCGGCGGCGGCGAAGGCGGCGATGCTGGCCCGGCGCAGCAGACCGTGGACGATATCGTTGCGGCTGGCGGCAAGGCCTGGGCCAACCTTGCTTTCGTCAACGATCCTGCCGGTGCGCAGTCGATCATCGAGGATGCGGTCCAGCGCTTTGGCCGGATCGACGCCGTGGTCAACAATGCCGGGATCCTGCGCGATGCGATCTGGCACAAGATGAGCCATGAGGACTGGCGCGCGGTGATCGACGTGCACCTGAATGGTGCGTTCTATGTCTCGAAGGCCGCGACCCCCTATTTCCGCGAGCAGCAATCGGGCAGCTTCATCCACTTCACCTCGACCTCGGGCCTGATCGGCAATGTCGGCCAGGCCAACTATTCCGCGGCCAAGCTGGGCATTGTCGGCCTGTCGCAGTCGATCGCGCTCGACATGGCGCGCGCGGGCGTGCGCTCCAACTGCATCGCGCCGTTTGCCTGGAGCCGGATGACCGCCTCGATCCCCGCCGAAACGCCCGAGCAGAAAGAGCGGGTCGAGCGGCTCAAGACGATGAGCGCGGACAAGATCGCGCCGCTGGTGGTCTATCTCGCCTCGGATGCCAGCCAGGGCGTCAGCAACCAGATCTTCTCGGTCCGCAAGAACGAGATCGTGCTCTACAACAAGCCGCGCCCGGTGCGCTCGATGACCAAGATCGAAGGCTGGACGCCGGAAGCCATCGCTGACGAGCTGATCCCTGCCTTCAAGCCGAGCATGGCGCGCGCCGACGAAGTTTCGGCCCACGTTTTCCCCTACGACCCGATCTGAGGAGCCAGCGCCATGAACCCTGGAATGGACCCGGAAACCTTTGAACAGTTCATCGACCAGCTGCGCCGTTATGTGCGCGAGCGGCTGATCCCGGCTGAAGAAGACGTCATCGCCCAGGATCGCATCCCGGACGATATCGTCCAGGAAATGCGCGAGATGGGCCTGTTCGGGATCACCATCCCCGAAGAGTTCGGCGGCGCTGGCATGAACATCAGCCAGTACATCGAAACGGTGAAGCAGCTGTCCTATGCCTCGCCCGCCTATCGCTCGACCGTGTCGATCAACATCGGCATGACCGGCAGCGCGATCAAGAACTATGGCACGCCGGAACAGAAGGCCGAATGGCTGCCCCGCATCGCCAGCGGCGAGATTGCCTGCTTTGGCCTGACCGAGCCCGGCTCCGGATCGGATAGCGCCGCGATGCAGACCACCGCGGTGCGCGACGGCAACGGCTACAAGCTCAACGGCACCAAGCGCTACATCACCAACAGCCCGCACGCCAAGATCGGCCTGATCATGGCGCGCACGTCGAAGGAGGCCCTGCCCAAGAACGCGCACGTCTCCGCCTTCATCGTCGACATGACCACACCCGGCATCACCATCGGCAAGCCTGACAAGAAGATGGGCCAGTCCGGAGCGCATATCGCCGACGTGATCATGGAAGACGTCCATATTCCGGGGTCAGCCCTGGTCGGCGGCGAAGAAGGACGCGGCTTCCAGATCGCGATGCAGAGCCTCGACAATGGCCGCCTGTCGGTCGCGGGGATGAGCGTCGGCATGGGCCGCCGCGCGCTCGATACCGCGATCCGCTATGCCACCGAACGCAAGGCCTTTGGCGAACCGATCGCCAACTTCCAGCTGATCCAGGCGATGCTGGCCGACAGCGAAGCGGAACTCTACGCCGCCGAATGCATGGTGAGCGATGCCTGCGCCCGCGCCGACCGGGGTGAGAATATCCTGCGCAAGGCCGCCGCGGCCAAGCTGTTTGCTTCGGAAGCCTGCGGCCGCGTGGTCGACCGCTGCGTCCAGGTCTATGGCGGCGCGGGCTACCTGGCCGAATATCCGGCCGAACGCTTCTTCCGCGATGCCCGCATCCTGCGCATCTATGAAGGCACCAGCCAGATCATGCAGCTGCAGATTGCCAAGCACCTGCTGCGCGAATTCAAGAGCGAAGGGGCGGTCTGGTGATCCTGGCGAGAACCGCCCCCTTCTCCGTTCGTGCTGAGGAGGGATTGAGCGGAGCGAAAGCCCGTCTCGAAGCACCCGGCGCAGCCCTTCGAGACGCGTCTTCGCATTCGCTCAGCCGCTCCTCAGGGCGAACGGTGTAAATCGCGCAAGGAGCATTTTTCGATGTACGACATTCTTTCCGGACTGAAGATCGTCGAGGTTTCCTCGTTCGTCGCATCGCCGACCGCGGGCCTCTATTGCGCGCAGTTCGGAGCCGAAGTCGTCCGCATCGACCACAAGGCCGGCGGGCTGGACTATGACCGCTACATGGTCACCCGCGAAGGGCGTTCGCTGTCGTGGGAGAACCTCAACCGCGCCAAGAAGAGCGTCGCGCTTGACCTGCACAGCGAGGAAGGGCGCGAACTGGCGGCAGAGCTGGTCCGCCAGACCGGGCAACTGATCACCAACCTGCCGGTGAACAGCTTCCTGAGCCACGAGAAACTGGCCGAAGGGCGGCCCGATCTCGTCTCGGTGCGGATCATGGGCTGGGGCGACGGGCGCCAGGCGATGGACTTCACGGTCAATGCCGCCTCGGGCTATCCGCTGATGTGCGGACCAGAGGAATGGGACCCGGCCACCGCGCCGCCGGTCAACCAGATCCTCCCGGCCTGGGACTTCATCACCGGGGCTTACTGTGCCTTTTCGCTGCTCGCGGGCCTGCGTCACCGCGACCAGACCGGGCAGGGCATCGAAATGCGCGTGCCGCTGGGCGATGTCGCCATTGGCACCATGGCCAATGCCGGGGCCATGGCCGAAATGCTGTATCGCGGCGCCGACCGCGAACGGATCGGCAATGCGATCTGGGGCGCGTTCGGACGCGATTTCCTCAGCCGCGATGGCAAGCGCTTCATGGTCGCCGCACTTACGCCCAAGCAGTGGAAGGCAACGGTCGAAGCTTTTGGCCTGAGCGACCAAGTCGCCGCGCTGGAGGCGGAACTGGGCGTCAGCTTCCTCGCCAGCGATCACCAGCGCTTCGTCAACCGCCACCGCCTGTTCGACCTGTTCCAGCAGGCCGCCGACCAGTTCGACTATGCCGACCTGGCGGAGCGTCTGGCCAAGGCCGGCGCGACGTTCGAGCGCTATCGCACCATGTTCGAAGCGGCGCAGGATCCGGACCTGGTCACCAACAACCCGCTGTTCGGCCCGTCCCCGGCCAACCCCAGCGGCTTTGCCTATCCGGCGCCCCGTTCCTTCGCGAACCTGCCCGCGCAGCCAGCCGGCGATCCCAAACCCGCGCCCTACCTGGGTGAACATAGCGAAGAAGTCCTGGCCGACCGTCTGGGCCTCTCCTCTGGTGAAATTGCCCGGCTGATCGACCGGGGTGTCGTCGCAACCTCAGACAAGGACCAGAAATGACCCAACTCCGCACCCAAGGGCTTAGAAGGGCAGCCATCGTCGCCCCGATCCGCACTGCCGTGGGCAAGTTCGGCGGCAGCCTCAGCCCGTTGACTGCAGGCCAGCTGGGCGCCGTGATCCTGAAGGCGCTGATGGAGCGGACCAGGATCGACCCCTCGCGCGTCGATGACGTGATCTTTGCCCAGGGCTATGGCAACGGCGAAGCGCCGTGCATTTCGCACTGGTCGTGGCTGCTCGCGGGCCTGCCCGAGGAAGTCCCCGGCTATCAGCTCGATCGCCGCTGCGGTTCGGGTCTGCAGGCCATCGTCAATGCGGCAATGATGGTGCAGACCGGCGTGTCTGACGTGGTCGTGGCCGGTGGCTGCGAGAGCATGTCGAACGTCGAACATTACAGCACCGAGATCCGCAAGGGCGTGCGCGCGGGCAACCTGACCCTGCACGACCGCCTGACCCGCGGCCGCGTGATGAGCCAGCCGATCGAACGCTACGGCGTGATCAGCGGCATGATCGAAACCGCCGAAAACCTCGCCAAGGACTGGAACATCAGCCGCGAGGCCTGCGATGCCTATGCCGTGCGCAGCCACCAGCGGGCTACCGCAGCGTGGGCCAATGGCCTGTTCGCCGATGAACTGGTTCCGGTCGAAATCCCGCAGAAAAAGGGCGATCCGGTTCTCTTCGCGCACGATGAAGGCTACCGCGCCGACGCCTCGATGGACACGCTGGGCAAACTGCGCGCGCTGGAAGGCGGCGTGGTCACCGCTGGCAATGCCAGCCAGCAGAACGACGCGGCGGCGGCCTGCCTGGTCGTGGCCGAAGACAAGCTGGAGGAACTGGGCCTCGAACCCATCGCCTTCTTCCATTCGTGGGCAGCGGCCGGCTGCGATCCCAGCCGCATGGGCTATGGCCCGGTCCCCGCGACCGAGCGCCTGTTTGCCAGGAACGGCCTGTCGTGGAACGACATTGGCCTGATCGAACTCAACGAAGCCTTCGCTCCGCAGGTTCTGGCCTGCCTCAAGGGCTGGGGCTGGGCGGACGATGACAGCCGCCACGACATCCTCAACGTCAACGGTTCGGGCATTTCGCTGGGCCACCCGATCGGCGCGACCGGCGGGCGCATCCTGGCCAACCTGACCGCGAAATGCAGCGCCGCGACGTGAAGTATGGGCTGGAAACCATGTGCATAGGCGGCGGCCAGGGCATCGCGGCCGTGTTTGAAAAGGCATGAGCATCGACTTCGGTCATGTGCTGGGTGCGGCGCGGGGTTATGCCGACCTCGCCCGCGCGGCGGTGGCGCAGATCGATCCGGCAAATCAGCGCGCCCACCACGGGCTTGGCTGGATCGCCACCAGCGTCGCCGCGCTCGACGCCGTGGCCGATTGGCTGGAGCGCAATGGCGGCGGGACCGAACTGGACCGCAAGGTTTCCTTCCTGGGCTTTGCCGAAACCCTGGCGCAGCTGACCGGCGGCCTGCCGATGGGGCAGAACGAACTGCTCCGCCCGGGCGATCTGGGGCTGGGGCCCGCCGCGCGCGACCTGGCCCATGCCTGCCGCGATCTGGTCGAAGGCGATCATGCTGCGATCCGCGCCGAAGTGGCGGCCCTGCTGGCCGCGGGCGCGTGGCCCAGCGAAGGCCTGGGCGACAGCGATCTCGATACGATCCGCGACCAGTTCCGCCGCTTCACCGATGCCGAAATCCTCCCCCATGCGCACAAGTGGCATCTGGCCAACGATCTGATTCCCGATGCGACCGTGGCGGCCATGGCCGACCTCGGCACCTTTGGCGCGACGATCCCGGAGGAATTCGGTGGCCTGGGCCTGTCCAAGCTGGTCATGTGCCTGATCACCGAGGAACTGTCGCGCGGCTGGATCGGCGCGGGTTCGCTCGGCACCCGCAGCGAAATCGCCGGTGAACTGATCGCTATGGGCGGTACGCCGGAGCAGAAGGCATCCTGGTTGCCCCGGATCGCCAGCGGGGAAATCCTGCCCACTGCTGTCTTCACCGAACCCGACACCGGATCGGACCTCGGCTCGCTCCAGACCCGCGCGCGCCGCGATGGTGAGGGCTGGGTGATCGACGGGGCCAAGACCTGGATCACCCATGCCAGCCGGTCCGACCTGATGACCCTGCTCGCCCGCACCCTGCCCGATGCCAAGGGCTATGCCGGGCTGTCGATGCTGCTGGTCCCCAAGCCGCGCGGAAGCGATGCCGATCCCTTCCCGGCGGAAGGCATGACCGGCAGCGAGATCGAAGTGCTGGGCTATCGCGGGATGCGCGAATATGCGCTGCAGTTCGATGCCATGCGCGCGCCCGCCGATGCCCTGCTGGGCGGCGAGGAAGGGCAGGGCTTCAAGCAATTGATGCGCACCTTCGAAGCCGCGCGGATCCAGACCGCCGCCCGCGCCGTGGGCGTGGCGCGGCGCGCGCTGGAACTGGGGCTGGACTATGCCCTGGCGCGCAAGCAGTTCGGCAAGGCGCTGGTCCATTTCCCGCGCGTGGCCGACAAGCTGGCGATGAGCCTGGTCGATTTCGTCCTCTCGCGCGAACTGACCTATGCCGCGGCCCGGGCCAAGGACACCGGCAAGCGTTGCGACATCGAGGCCGGCATGGCCAAGCTGCTCGCCGCGCGCGCCGCCTGGTCGAACGCGGACGCCAGCCTGCAGATCCACGGCGGCAATGGCTATGCGCTGGAATTCGAGATCAGCCGCGTGCTGTGCGATGCCCGCATCCTCAACATCTTTGAAGGCGCGGCGGAGATCCAGGCGCAGGTGATCGCGCGCGGCCTGCTGGAAGGACGCAATTGATGAGCCAGTGGCAGGCCTGGATCGGGCGTGAGGACCGCCGCGAGGACCGGATCGATCCTGGCCATTTCGCCCGCTGGTGCGCCGCGCTCGACCGCGAGGCTCCGGCAGATGGCACCGCGCCGCAAGGCTTTCACTGGTGCCTGGGCCTGCCCGACGCCCCGACGGCGCAGCTGGGCCCGGATGGCCATCCGCTGCGCAGCGACAGTCCGGATAGCTTCCTGCCGCCGATCCCGCTGCCCCGGCGGATGTGGGCATCGAGCAAGGTCGAATTCGTCCAGCCGCTACGGGTGGGCGAGGCGGTGTCGCGCCTTTCGCGCGTGCAATCCATCGCTGAAAAGAACGGCGGGACCGGGCAACTGGTGTTCGTCGATATTGCCCACGAAACCAGCGGCGCCAGCGGCCTTGCCGTGCGCGAAGTGCAGACCGTGGTCTATCGCGCCCCGGCCGAACCTGGCACGCCGCCCGCGCCGCCGCCTTTCGGCGAGGGACGGTTCGATGCTTCGGACTGGCAAGCGCACCGGGCGCTGGCCCCAGCCGAGCCGCTGCTGTTCCGCTATTCGGCGCTGACCTTCAACAGCCACCGCATTCACTACGACCTGCCCTATGCCACGGCGCAAGAGAACTATCGCGGACTGGTGGTCCATGGCCCGCTGACCGCCAGCCTGCTGCTCGACCTGGCGCGGCGCGAACTGGGCGACAATGCGCTGAAGGCGTTTGCCTTCCGGGGCGTTTCCCCGGCGATCTGCGGTGAGGACCTGCACCTGGTCCTGCGCCGCACCGGCGACGCCCTGGAACTGGGCGCCTTCGCCGCCGACGGCCGCCAGGTGATGAGCGCCAGTGCGGTGTCTGCGGAGTCGTAAGAGAAGATTGTTCACACGAAGACACGAAGGCACGAAGATGCCGCGCTGCGCCGCAGGCAATCCTTTCGAAACCAACGGTCGCCCCAAACGCGACCTCTGCATAGAAAGCGGCTTCGCCGATAGCCGAACCTCTTCGTGTCTTCGTGTCTTCGTGTGAACCATCATTCCACGCGCGACGCGCGCCGCCCCTTAATCCAGCCGCACCTTGCCGCGGCCGGCCTTTACTGCCCCGCGCTTTTTCTTGCCTTCCAGCCGCTCTCCCTTGTTGATCCGGTTGAGCCGCGACTTGGCGCGCTTTTCGGGCAGCTTGAAGGCTTCCTCGATCAATTCCGCCAGCCGCTCGCGCGCGTCCTGGCGGTTGGCTTCCTGGGTGCGGTGGCGCTGCGCGGTGAGGAGCAGTTCGCCCTTGGCCGTCATCCGGCTTCCGGCCAGCTGTTTGAACCGCTTGAACACCTCCACCGGCAGGCGCAGCGCATAGACGTCGAGCCGCAGTTGCACCGCGGTCGCCACCTTGTTGACGTTCTGTCCGCCCGGGCCAGAGGCAGCGATGAAGCTTTCGCTTACCAGCGCCAGCGCGCGGGCGATCGTGTCATGCGCTAAGGTCGTCATCGCCAAAGCCCAGCGCGCGGAAATCGGCGGGCAGCGGGGCGACTGCCGTGATCGGCGCCTTGCCTTCGCGCGGCACCGTCAGGGCGCGGGCGTGCAGCATGGTGCGCGGCGCGCCCTGGCCCTTGCCATAGACCGGATCGCCCAGCAACGCATGGCCCAGCCCATGTTCGGCATGGACGCGGATCTGATGGGTGCGGCCCGTTTCCGGGCGGAACTCGACCAGGGTGTTGCCGCCGCGCTCGGCCAGCTTGCGCCAGTGGGTCACGGCGGGCTTGCCCTTTTTCGCGGCGATCATCCGCCAGCCCTTTTCCGCGCTCGAAATCTTGCTGAGCGAGAGGGCGATGGTGCCTTCGTCCTCGGCGACCGGACCGGCGACCACGCCCAGGTAGACCTTCTCCACCTCGCGCGCTTCGAAGGCGGCGTTGAAGCGCTTCAGCGCCTTGGGATTGCGGGCCATCAGCAGGCAGCCCGAGGTGTCGGTGTCGATCCGGTGGACCGCAACCGGCACGCGCTGAAAGCCCAGCTTCAGTTCTTCCAGATGGTTTTCCAGGCTGCGGCCCCCGGCGCGGGGGCGCTCGATCGGCAAGCCCGCAGGCTTGTCGATCACCAGGGCTTCGCCATCTTCGTAGAGGATCGGGATCACGCTCATTGTAGTGCCTCCGCAATGCGGCGCACCGCTTCTGAAAGTCTGGCCTCGTCGGCCGCGAAACTGATGCGGAAGCCATTGCTTCCGCCAAAGGATGAGGCCGGAACCACGGCCACGCCGTGATCCAGCAAGTGCAGGCACAGCGCCTCGTCATCGCCAAAGCGCGCCATCAGGGGCGCGGCGTCGACCATGCAATAGAATGCGCCATCGGGCACCGGCGTCGACAGGCCGGGAATGGCGTTGATCGCGCTGACCACCATGTCGCGCCGCGCGCGGAACCGCTCGCGCCAGTCGAGCAGGAAGTCCTGCGGCCCTTCGAAGGCGGCGACGGCAGCCGCCTGGCTGATCGAGGCGGGATTGCCTGAACTGTGCGATTGCAGCCGCGCCATCGCCTTGATCAGCCATTCCGGGCCCGCCGAAACGCCGATGCGAAAGCCAGTCATTGCGTGGCTTTTCGATACGCCCGATACGGTCAGCACGCGGTCTGCCAGATCGGGGCATTCCGCCGCCAAGGTGGCATGCAGGCCTTCGCCATAGCGCAGCGGGGCGTAGATATCGTCGCTCATCACCAGCACCTGTGGGTGGCGGGCGAGCACTTCGCCCAGCGCGCGCAGTTCCTCCGCCGGATAGGTCGCACCGGTGGGATTGCCCGGGCTGTTGAGCAGCAGCCAGCGGGTATTGGGGGTGATCGCTGCTTCCAGTTGCTGCGCGGTGATCCGGAATCCGCCTGCCGCGCTGGTCGGCATGTCGACCACTGCGGCCCCGGCAAAGCGGACGATTTCGGGATAGCTGACCCACCACGGGCTGGGGATCAGCACTTCGTCCCCCGGATCGAGCGTGGCCAGCAGTGCGTGAAAGATCGCCTGCTTGCCCCCGGCGCTGACGATGACCTGTTCGGGGCTGGCGGTCAGGCCCAGGTCGCGGCGGAAGTGCAGGGCCGCCGCTTCGCGCAGGCGCTGCGTTCCTGCGACCGGGGTGTATTTGGTCTCGCCCGCATCGAGCGCGGCCTTGGCCGCGGCAACGACGTGCGGCGGGGTGGCAAAGTCCGGCTCGCCCACCGACAGCGAGATCACGTCCTTGCCCGCCGCGCGCAGTTCGGTGGCGCGGTCGGTGATTGCCGTGGTGCGCGACGGAGCAATGCGCGATAGCGCCTGGGCCAGCTTCACAGCAGCACCGCCGGGACCAGCCCCCGCAAGGCATTGCCGATCAGGAACCCGTCCTTCAGATCGTCCAGCGTCAATTCCGCCTCCTCGGCGCGGCCCGCTTCCAGCAGCGAGCGGCGCAGCACGCCGGGCAGCAGGCCCAGGCTGGCGGGCGGGGTCAGCAGCTTGCCGCCGCGCTCGACGAACAGGTTGGTAAAGCAGCCTTCGCTCAGCAGGCCATCGTCGCGCAGGAACAGCGCTTCGTCCCCGCCCGCAGCCTTGGCGGCGGCGAGGCCCAGGTCATAGAAGCCCCGGTCGCTGCTCTTGTGGCGCAGGCGCCAGTCGCCCGGATCGACCGGCAGGCGCATGACCGCACAGCGCGCGGGCTGGTTCAGGTCGGCGGGGAGCGGCGACAGCTCCAGCGAATAGGCCCCGCTGCGCGCCGCGACCAGCCGCAGGCGCGCGGGGGCGTCGGCATCGAAACACAGCGCCTGGATCGCGTTGCGCACGGCGTGACGATCGAACACGAAGCCAAGCTGCGCCGCGCTGGCCTTGATCCGTTCCAGGTGCAGTTCGAGCAGCGGCACGCCTTCTTCCGGCGTAAAGCGCATCGTCTCGATCAGATCCGCGCCTGCGCCGTGAAGCCGGGTGAAGCCGCCTTTCAGCAGGCTTTCACGCCATTCGGGCAAGGCTTCGCTGTCCGCGACAATGGCCGAGCCGACGCCCAGCACGGCGCGGCCCCGGCCGTTCTCTCCCGGGGTCAGACGCAGGGTGCGGATCGCGACGTTGAAGGCGGCATCGCCGTTCGCGTCGATCCGGCCGATCGCGCCGCAATAGGGCCCGCGCGCATCGCGTTCGACCGCGTTGATCAGTTCCATCGCCCGGATCTTGGGGGCGCCGGTGATCGAGCCGCAGGGGAACAGCGCGCGGATCATGTCGACCGGTCCCTTGCCGTCCTGCAGCCGGGCCCGGACCGTGGTGACCATCTGGTGCACCGTGGGATAGCTTTCGACCGCGAAGGGCCGCTCTACCTTGACGCTGCCCGCCTCGGCCACGCGCGAGAGGTCGTTGCGCAAGAGGTCGACGATCATCAGGTTTTCGGCGCGGTCCTTTTCGGAAGCGGCCAGTTCGCTGGCCAATGCCAAGTCCTCATCCGCGTCGCGGCCGCGCGGGCGGGTGCCCTTCATCGGCTTGACCATCGCCGCCCCGTCCTTTTCGGCGAAGAACAGTTCGGGCGAGCACGACAGCAGCCAGTGCGAACCATCGAACACCAGCCCGCCATAGCCCGCCCCCGCCGCCGGACGCAGCGCGGCATAGAGCGCCAGCGGATCGCCCCGGAACGATCCGGCAAGGGGAAAGGTCAGGTTGGCCTGGTAGATGTCGCCCGCCGCAATCGCTTCCTGCAAGGCGGCAAAGGCCGCGCCATAACCGCCGGCGGAGAGCTGCGGGTCAAGCGGGCCGATCTGATTGAGGCCGGGTTCGGCATGGCGGTCGAGCCAGCCGGGAACCTGCTCCGCCGGGATCGTTTCATAGTCCTGGAACGCACCGAACCACAGCAGCGGTCCCGTTGCGCCCGCGCGCGCATCGGCCAGCGGCAACAACCGTTCTTCCAGCGCCAGGCCCGCTTCATAGGCGATGTAGCCGGCCAGTTCGAAGCCCTGCGCGCGCAGTTCGCCAAGCCGGGTCAGCGCCGGGGCGACCTCTGCCGCGCGGCGCGCCACCACGACTTCAGCGGCCGCGCGATAGAGCCGTGCCGCGCTGGCCCCGACTGGGCGCGCATCGTCCAACAGGATGAAGGGTTCTCGCGCGCTCATTCGGTGTCGTTTCGCCGGGTCATCAGCGCGCTTCTAGCGAGGCTTTGCCCAGGTTGCAAAACCCATGCTCCGCTGGTTCCGCGCTGACCCCCGGCGTCGGATTCAGGCCAGTGGCAGGCGCAGCGTGGCCGTGAGCCCGACAAGGGTTCCGGCGGCGTCGACCCGGTTGCCGAGCGTCAGGCCGCCGCCATGCTGTTCGGCAATCGCGCGGGCAAGCGTCAGGCCCAGCCCCGCCCCGCCCGTGGCGCTGTTGCGCGATGGTTCGCCGCGGGTGAAAGCCTGCATCATCGTCTCGATCTGGTCGGCAGCGATCCCCGGACCATCATCGTCGATGCGGATCACGACCTGCTTGTCGCGGCTTTCAACCGCGATGCGGGCATTCTGGCCATAGCGCAGCGCATTGACCACCAGGTTGCGCACCGCGCGCCGGATCCAGGTGGGGCGCAGGTGCAGAACAATCCGCTCCGCGGGCGTGAAGCTGACCGGTTCGCCCAGGTCCTCGAATTCCTCGGCAACCTGGCCGACCAGGGCATTCAGTTCGGTCGGTTCCAACGGATCGCTGGGTCGGCCGACCCGGGCGAGCGACAGGATATCGTCCAGGCTGCGGGTGATGTCCTCGATCGTCGCGGCCATCTTGGCGCGCTCGGCTTCATCCTCAACGCTTTCGATCCGCACGCGCAGCGCGGCAAGCGGCGTTTTCAGGTCATGGCCGATCGCCCCCAGCATGACGTCCTTTTCATCGAGCAGGGCGGCGATGCGCTGCTCCATCGCATTGTGGGCCCGGATCAGGCGGCGCACATCGTCCGGACCGACTGGTTCGAGTTGGCCCCCAGCGTCACGATTGGCGGCAAAGGTTTCGACCCGCGCGGTCAGTGCGGCAAGCGGCTTGGTGATCTGCCGCACGATCAGCGCGATGGCGCCGACCATCAGGGCGTAGAGCAGCAGAGTCTGCGCGATCAGAGTGATCAGCATTACCGGCTCGCCCCGTGGTACCGGGACCCGCACGGTCAGCCACATGCCGGCTGCGGGCAGCTCGACCGCCGCGACCATCAGGTGGTGCGGCCGATCGGGATCCCGCCCCAGCATCCGGGCGCGGCGTTCGAGCCGTTGCAGCAACCTGGGATCATCGGACAGGGGCCGCGTCGCGACGATGACCTTGCCGACCGCAAGACCTTGCTCCTGCATGATTTCGCGCAGTTCATCGCGGGCGTTTTCGTAGCGTGCATCCGCGACGAGTGCCGGAGCTTGGTTGCCGCTTTCGACCCGCAAGCGCCGCTCGTTGCCGGGCGGCATCCGCTGGCCTTCGTGGCGGAACCGGCCGTCGACCAGGCCTTCCTCGCGCGCCGCACTGAACAGGCGCAGTGCCGCCGTGTGAACCAGCGCGGCTTCGCGCCGCTCGGCCTGGGCGCGATAGAGCAGGACCGCGCTGATCCCTTGCGCCAGCAGCAGCGCCAGGGCGATGGCCAGAAGCAACTGCCCCTGCAGGCTGCGCGGCCACAACCGGAGGGATGGCCGGTCCATCATCGGGTCGGCGCAGGATGTCGCCGGACATCGGCAGCGAGCATGTAACCGCCGCCCCAGACCGTCTGGATCAGGGTGGGATTGCGGCTGTCAGCTTCGATCTTGCGGCGCAGGCGGCTGATCTGGTTGTCGACCGCGCGGTCGAACAGGTGCGCCTCGCGGCCCTGGACCATGTCGAGCAGGCGGTCGCGGTCGAGCACCTGGCGGGGGTGTTCGAGAAAGGCCATCAGCAAACGGAATTCGACCGAGGAAATGGCCACGACCGCGCCTTCCGGGTCGGTCAGCTTGCGCTTGAGCGGATCGAGCCGCCAGCCATCGAACAGGAAGTCATGCTCTTCCTCGGTTGCCGCCGCCGCACCCTTGCTGGCGCGCCGCAGGACCGAACGGATCCGGGCGACCAGTTCGCGCGGTTCGAACGGCTTGGTCACGTAATCGTCGGCACCGATTTCCAGCCCGACGATCCGGTCGGTCGCCTCGCCCCGCGCGGTCAGCAGGATGGTGGGGATGGCCTGGCTCTCGGCCAGATGGCGGCACAGCGAGAGGCCGTCTTCGCCCGGCATCATGATGTCGAGCAGGACCAGATCGGGCGGTGTGTCGCGCAGCCGCGTGCGCGCTTCGGCGGCGCTGCCCGCCTGGTCAACGACAAACCCCTGCCGGACCAGATAGTCCGCCAGGGGTTCGCGCAAGGTGGCTTCGTCATCGACGAGGAGCAGGCGGACGGGTTCGCTTTGGTCCATGGTGAATCAAGCGCGCATCGGGTTATGGCGCGGGGGTGTGACCGGCGTGGTCGGCGTGTCCCGCCCCGCCGCGTTTGCCGCCCATCTTCTGCCGCATCTGGGCATGGTGGGCCTTGCGTTCCTCGGGGGTCAGCTTGCCGTCCTTGTTGGCGTCGGCCATGTCGAACATCCGGGTGTGGGCCGCGACGAATTCGTCGCGGTTGACCGCGCCGTCCTTGTTGGCGTCGGCCATACGCGTCATCATCGCGCCGCCCATTTGGCCCCCGCGCTTGCCCATGCGCCGTTCGCCCGGGCGCTTGGCATCGCCTTCCTTGCCTGAATGAGCCGCGGCAAATTCGGCGCGGCTGATGGTGCCGTCCTTGTTGCTGTCGAGCCGGTCGAACATCTGCGCGCGGTGCGCCGCGCGGTCGGCCTGGTCGAGCTTGCCGTCGTTGTTGATATCCATCTTGGCAAACATTTCAGCCGCCTTGGCTGAAGCCTCTGCCTTGGTCACGGTCTTGCCGCCCATCGGGTCATCGCCCGGCGGGGGCACCTGGGCAATCGCAGCGCCGGCAGCGGCAGTGGTTAGCAGGGCGAGGCCGATCAGGGTCTTCTTCATCACGCGAACTCCTTGGGGCAGTAAACGTCGCAGGAAACAGGAGAAACCACAGGACCGGCAAGGGGAGAGGGGAAGTCCGGCCCCGTGGCTTCGTTTAGCCGTTCTAGGGCCGGATTGTCGCGCATTTATGCCAGGGCCGAACGCAATTGTCGCAATTTGTCACAGGCCGGCCGCGCTGTTCATTGTGCGGCAAGCCCATGACAGTCGCGGTTATTTCCGGGCGAGCGGCTTGCACGCCTGCTTGAGCCAGGCCAGCGCCGCGCCTGCAAGCTGCGGCGCGAGGATCGCCTCGACCTCGGCGTGGTAGGCGTTCCACCACTGCAGTTCCTCCGCAGTGAGCAGGCTGGTTTCGACCAGGGTGCGGTCGATCGGGGCCCAGGTCAGGTTTTCAAAGCCAAGGTATTCCCCGTCGGCCCCGGCAATCGCGCGCGGTTCGACCAGGACCAGGTTCTCGATCCGGATCCCGTATTCGCCCGCCTTGTAATAGCCCGGCTCGTTCGAGAGGATCATGCCTGCCAGCAGTTCCTGGCTGGTCCCGGCCTGTCCGCCCGATGCCTTGGCAATCCGCTGCGGCCCTTCGTGGACCGAGAGGAAGCTGCCGACCCCGTGGCCGGTGCCGTGGGCATAGTCTAGGCCGACCTGCCACAGGGCATAGCGCGCCAGGCTATCCAGCTGGCTGCCGATGGTGCCTTTGGGGAACACCGCCAGGGCCAGCGCGATGTGGCCCTTCAGCACACGGGTAAAGCGGTCCTTGTGCTCGGCGCTGGGCTCGCCCGGCCCGATCCAGACGGTGCGGGTGATGTCGGTCGTGCCATCCAGATACTGCCCGCCGGAATCGACCAGGTAGATCGAATTGGGGGCAATGGTCAGGTTCGATTCCTCGTCGACCCGGTAGTGCGGGCTGGCGGCATGAGGGCCGGCGGCCGAGATCGTGTCGAACGACAGGTCGCGCAGCAGGTCGGATTCCTGGCGAAAGGCATGGAGCTTTGCCGCTGCCGACAGTTCCGTTTCCCCGCCCTTCGGCGCTTCGACGCTGAGCCAGTGGAGGAACTTGGCAATCGCCGCCCCGTCGCGGTGCTGGGCGGCACGTTGTCCGGCCTGCTCGACCGGGTTCTTGACCGCCTTGGCCAGCACGGTCGGATCGGTGGTTTCGACGATCTGCGCCCCGGCTCCCGCCAGGACGCCGAACACCGCCTGGACCGAGCGCTCCGGATCGACTGCCACCTTCTTGCCGGCCAGGGCCTGCAACTGCGGGACAAAATCGCCGCGCGGCAGGATCGTCACCGCATTGCCGAGATGGGCGCGCAGCTGCGGCGTGACCTTTTCCGGCTCGATGAACAGCTGCGCCGTGCCATCGGCATGGGCCAGTACGAAGGACAGCGCGACCGGGGTGCGCTCGACATCGGTGCCGCGCATGTTGAGCAGCCAGGCTACCCCGTCGAGCGCCGATACGACCGCCGCGTCCAGCCCCTTGGCAGCCAGCCATTCGGCCACTTCGCTGCGCTTGGCCTCGCTCGACTTGCCGGAATAGGCATTGTCGTGAACGAGGGCCGGGGCGGGCGAGGGCGCGGGCTGGTCGGCCCAGATCGCATCGATGGGATTGCCCTGAACCGGTTCCAGGACGGCGCCTTTCGCGGCCAGCGCCCGGGCCGTCGCATCGGCCCACGGCTTGCTGTGCAGCCAGGGATCGAACCCGATCCGCGCGCCGGGGGCGGCGTTTTCGGCGAGCCATGCGGCGACGCTGGTCTGGGGCACGGACTGGTATTCGTAGAGCCGCCCATCGACCTGCTCGCGCACTTGCAGGGTATAGCGTCCGTCGACGAAGATCGCGGCCTTGTCGGCCAGGACGGCGGCAGTCCCGGCTGAACCGCCAAAGCCGGTGAGCCAGGCCAGCCGCTGGGCATAGGCGCCGACATATTCGCTCATGTGCTCGTCAGAGATCGGCACGACAAAGCCGTCGAGGCCGCGGGCCTTCAGTTCCTTGCGCAATGCGTCGAGCCGCGCTTCGTGTGTGTTCATCAGCATGTGGTTTTGCGAGTCCTGCTTGCGGGGACAATGCCGCCACCATAGACGGAGGGGATGGCTCTTACCACTCCCCCGATCGCCCCGCAGAAACCGCACAGCTTTACCCATCACGGCATTACCGTCAGCGATGATTACGCCTGGCTGCGCGATCCAGGCTATCCCGAGGTCGACGATCCGGAAGTGCTTGGGCACCTCGCGGCCGAGAATGCCTGGTTCGAGACCCGCATGGCCGCGCAGCAGGGGCGGATCGACGCCTTGTTCAAGGAAATGCGCGCGCGGATCAAGGAAGCCGACAAGTCGGTCCCGCAGAAGGACGGCGACTACCTCTACTGGATCGAGTTTGAGGAAGGGGCCGAATACAAGAAGTGGTGGCGCAGGCCCGTCGCTGGCGGCCCGGACGAGCTGATCCTCGATGAAGTCGCCCTGGCTGCGGGGAAGGACTATTTCCGGCTTGGCGCGATCTCGGTCTCGATGAACGGCAAGCTGCTCGCCTGGTCGGTCGACGACAATGGTTCCGAACGCTTCACCGCGCGGATCAAGAACCTGGAAACGGGCGAGATCCTGCCCGACGAGATTCCGGAAACCCTGTCCTCGCTGGTCTGGGTCGCGGAGGATCGTGGCCTGGTCTATTCCCGCGCCAACGAGCAATGGCGCACCGACAATGCCCGGCTCCACTGGCTGGGCCAGCCGAATGACAGCGATGTTGAGCTGTACCACGAGGACGATGAAGGCTTCCGCGTCGGCTCCTCGCTGTCGGCCAACGAACAGTGGCTGATCATTTCCACCTCGGATCACGAAACCAGCGAAGTGCGGCTGGTTCCGGCGGCGGACCCGCTGGCCACGCCGCTGCTGGTCAAGCCGCGCCGGGACGGGGTGGAATATGATGTCGATCTGCACGGCGAGACGCTGTTCATCCATGCCAACGACACGCACGAGAACTTCCGCCTCGCCACCGCGCCGCTGTCGCACCCCGGGGATTGGAGCACGCTGATCGAGGGCAGCGACGACTTTTACCTGACCGGGTTTGACCTGTTCCGCGATTTCTACGTGATCGAGGGCCGGGTCCGCGGGCTCGACCGGATCGAGGTGCGGTACTACGACGATCCCGCCCGGATCGAACCGATCGAGTTTGCCGAGACGACCTATTCCGCGGGTGTCGGTGACAACCCCGAATGGGCGGTCACTTCGCTGCGCCTGTCCTACGAATCGATGGTCAGCCCGGCCAGCGTGCTCGAATACGATGTCGCCAGCCGCCAGCTGAACACGCTGAAAGTGCAGGAGATTCCCTCTGGCTATGACCCGTCGCTCTATACCACCGAGCGGCTGGAGATTGCGGCGCGCGACGGCACCCTGATCCCGGTCAGCATCGTCTATCGCAAGGACCGCGCCGCAGGCGGTCCGCTGCACCTCTATGGCTATGGCGCTTACGGCATCGCCATTGACCCCGGTTTTTCGACGACGCGGCTCAGCCTGGTCGATCGCGGCTTTGCTTATGCAATCGCCCATATCCGGGGCGGGGATGATCTGGGCCGCGCCTGGTACAAGGCGGGCAAGCTGGAGCAGCGGACCAATACCTTCCACGACTTTGTCGACGTGGCGCGCGGCCTGATTGCGCGCGGCTATACGCAGCAGGGCCGGATCAGCATTTCCGGCGGCTCGGCAGGCGGCGAACTGATGGGGGCGGTGATCAATTCCGATCCCGAACTGTGGGGCGCGGTCGTCGCCCATGTGCCGTTCGTCGACGTGCTCAATACCATGCTCGATCCCGAGCTGCCGCTGACCCCGGGCGAGTGGCCAGAGTGGGGCAATCCGATCGAGGACAAGGCCGCGTTCGACCTGATCCGCTCCTATTCGCCCTATGACCAGGTAAGGCCGCAGGCCTATCCCCCGCTGCTGGTTACCGCAGGCCTCAACGATCCGCGCGTGACCTATTGGGAACCGGCGAAATGGGTCGCCCGCCTGCGCGAGGTCAAGACCGACGGCAACGAACTGCTGCTCAAGACCAACATGGGCGCGGGCCACGGCGGCAAGTCGGGCCGGTTCGAAAGCCTCAAGGAAACGGCGGAAGAGTTCGCCTTCATCCTGTGGCAACTGGGGGTTGAGGGATGAGCAATCGCTATATCCAGACCTTCACCGCGCAGTCGCAGCACATCGACGAACTGGGCCACGTCAACAATGCGGTCTGGGTCGACTGGATCCAGCAGATCGCCACCGCGCATTGGTCGGCCGTTGCCGCGCCGGACCATCAGGCCGCCTACATCTGGGTCGTGACCCGGCACGAGATCGACTATCGCGGCAATATTGGCCCCGGCGAAAGCGTGACAGCGGAAACCTTCATCCCGTCCGCCCCGACCGGCGCAAGGTTCGACCGCCGCGTCGATTTCCGCAATGCGGCGGGGCAGGTGATCGTCTCTGCCCGGACCACCTGGGCCATGATCGACAAGGTAAGCGGACGGTTGGCGCGCGTACGCGAAGAGGTGACCGCGCCGTTCCGTCCGTTTTCGGATGACGTATGACCCCCATTCCCCCACACACCGCGTCACCCTGAACTCGTTCCAGGGTCTATCGGGCCGAAAGCGCTGTTGCCTGCCGGAACAGGCTGGGACGCGGCCTTGGTTTGTTAAGGAGCGGAGGGGCTAACCGCGCCATGGACCCTGAAACGAGTTCAGGGTGACGGTTCTCGGCGGGCAATCGCAACTGAGGTGACGACAACGACGGCGTCATCCCGGCGCAGGCCGGGACCCAGTTGCCGCGCTTCAGCCCAGCACCTCGCTCACCGGCACGTAATCGTAGCCCAGCTCGCGCGCTACCGCTTCATAAGTGACCTTGCCGCCGCTGACGTTCAGTCCGGCCGCCAGGTGGGGATTGGTCCGCAGCGCTTCTTTCCAGCCCAGGTCGGCAATGCGCAGGGCGTGGGGCAGGGTCACGTTGTTGAGCGCATAGGTGCTGGTCCGCGCCACGGCGCCGGGCATATTGGCGACGCAGTAATGGACCACGCTGTCCACCACATAGGTCGGATCGGCATGGGTGGTGGCATGGCTGGTTTCAAAGCAGCCGCCCTGGTCGATCGCCACGTCGACCAGCACGGCCCCCGGCTTCATGCAGGACAGCATGTCGCGCGTGACCAGCTTGGGCGCGGCGGCTCCCGGGATCAGCACGGCTCCGATGACCAGATCGGCCTCGCAGATCATCTGTTCGATATTGGCGCGGTTGGAAAAGCGAGTCTTGGCGCGGCTTTCGAAGTGCGTACCAAGCCGTTCGAGCACTTCGGGATCGCGGTCGAGGATGGTCACGTCGGCGCCCAGCCCGACCGCCATCTGCGCGGCGTTGAAGCCGACCACGCCGCCGCCGATCACCAGTACGCGGCCCGGCAGCACGCCGGGAACCCCGCCCAGCAGCACGCCGCGCCCGCCATGCGCCTTTTCCAGCGCGGTCGCTCCGGCCTGGATCGACATGCGTCCCGCGACCTGGCTCATCGGTTTCAGCAGGGGCAGGCTCCCGCCCGGCCCGGTGACCGTTTCATAGGCGATCGCGGTGACGCCCGACTTGACCAGATCGGCGGTCTGCTCGGGATCGGGAGCGAGGTGGAGATAGGTATAGAGCACCTGGCCCTCGCGCAGCTGCGCGCGTTCCACCGCCTGCGGTTCCTTGACCTTCACCACCATGTCGCATCCGGCGAAGATGTCCGCGGCCTGGTCCTTGATCACAGCGCCGGCCTGGCGATAGGCGCCATCGTCGGCACCGATCCCCAGCCCTGCGCCGCTCTCCACCCAGACCTCGTGCCCGTGCGCCGCCAGTTCGCGGACGCTTTCGGGGGTCAGGCCGACGCGGTATTCATGGTTCTTGATTTCCCGGACAGTCCCGACACGCATGGGCTGGTCTCCTTTGACCTAACTGGTTACATTTGAAACTGACTGCGTGCAATAAGTCCTGCGCCTGTCCAGGCTGGACCTGTGCTGCTAACGGACGACAATGATCGACCAACGTCTTGCCGCTACGCTGACTGAACGGATCGAGGATGCCTTGCGTTCCGCCGGCCGCCTGCCGCTGGTCGTCGGGATCTGCGGCGCGCAGGGGTCGGGCAAGTCGACCCTGACGGCCCATCTGGCGCAGCGGCTGGGGGCAGGCGGACGGCGCGTTGCCGCCCTGTCGCTCGACGATCTTTACAAGACCCGGGCCGAGCGGCTGGCCATGGCGCGCACGGTCCACCCGCTGTTCGCCACGCGCGGGGTGCCAGGGACGCACGACATCGCGCTGGGGCTGGACACCTTGGCCGCGCTCGAACGGGGTGAGGCAAGTCCCCTGCCGCGCTTCGACAAGGGCGCTGACGACCGGGTGCCGCGGGCGGACTGGCCGCATGCTCCAGCCAATACGCAGGTGCTGCTGCTGGAAGGCTGGTGCCTGGGTGCCGTCCCGCAGACGGACCTATCGGCTCCGGTCAACGCTCTGGAAGCCGAAGAGGACCCGCAGGCCATTTGGCGCAGCCACGTCAACACCGCGCTGGCCGGCGCATACCAGCACCTGTTCGCGCGGATCGACCTGCTGGTCCTGCTCGCCGCGCCGGGCTGGGACGTGGTGGCGAAATGGCGTGAGCAGCAGGAGGCGGAATTGCGCGCGAAGGGCGGCGCGGCGGTGATGAGCCCGGGGCAAGTGACGCGCTTCATCCAGCACTACGAGCGGCTGACGCGGTGGATTCTGGAAGAAATGCCGCTGCGCGCCGACCTGACCGTGCGGCTGGGCGAAAACCGCGAAGTGCTGAGCCTATAGCGCCCTTATAGCGCTTCGCCGGCTGCCCTCGCGCTGGCCCAGGCCCACTGGAAATTATAGCCGCCGAGCCACCCGGTCACGTCCACCGCCTCGCCGATGGCGTAAAGTCCGGGAACCTTGCTGGTTTCCATCGTCCGGCTGGAGAGGCCCGCCGTGTCGATCCCGCCCGCGGTGACTTCGGCCTTGGCAAAGCCCTCGCTGCCGTTGGGATGAAAGCGCCAGTCGTGCAGGCGTTCCTCCGCGCTGCGCAGCGCCTTGTCGGGCAGGTTGCCCAGCTCCGCCGCGAGGTCGAGCCGTTCGGCCAGGGTGGTGGAGAGCCGCTCCGGCAAGGGTAGCACGCGGCGCAGGCTGGCGCGGGGCTGGGCGCGCTTGGCATCGAGCAGCCAGCCGCGCGGGGCATCGGGGAGAAAGTCGATCCGCACGTCCTCGCCGCGCTGCCAGTAGGACGAGACTTGCAGGATCGCCGGACCGGACAGCCCGCGATGGGTGAACAGCGCCGCCTCGCGGAAGGCTGCCTTGCCGCATTTCGCCATGACCTCTGCCGACACGCCCGAAAGCTCGCGGAACAGCACGTCCTCGCCCGCCAGGGTGAGCGGCACCAGCGCCGGGCGCGGCTGGACCACTTTCAGGCCGAAACGCCGCGCCAGGTCATAGGCGTAGCTCGTTGCGCCGAGCTTGGGGATCGAGGGGCCGCCGGTGGCGATCACCAGCGCGGGCGCGCTTGCCCCGGCCAGATGGAAGCGCCCGTCGCGGTGTTCGACCTCGCCAGCCGCCGCGCCATAGCGCAGCTCGACCGCGCCCTTGGCGCATTCCTCGACTAGCATGGCGACGATCTGCCTGGCCGAGCCATCGCAGAACAATTGCCCCAGGGTCTTTTCGTGCCAGGCCACGCCATAGGCCTCGACCAGGCTGAGGAAATCGCGCGGCGTGTAACGGCTCAGCGCCGACTTGGCGAAGTGCGGATTGGCCGAAAGGTAGCGGTCTGGCGCGGTGTGCAGGTTGGTGAAATTGCACCGCCCCCCGCCAGAGATCAGGATCTTGCGTCCCGGTTCGTCATTGTGGTCGATCAGCAGCACCCGCTTGCCGCGCTGGCCTGCGGTCGCCGCACAGAACAGCCCGGCCGCCCCCGCGCCGAGGATTATGGCGTCGTATTGGCTCACGACGCAGAACCCCAAAGCCGCTCGCCACCAATCACTCCGTCACCCTGAACTTGTTTCAGGGTCCATCGGGCCGAAAGCCCCGGTGCGCGCCGGCACAGGCCGAAGACGCGGCCTCGCCTGCGCCAAGACCCGCAGGGCAAACCGCGCCATGGACCCTGAAACAAGTTCAGGGTGACGGTATGCTGCGCGATGCTCGCAATGACGAACCGAGCGTTCAATTCGCCACCAGTTCCGCCGCCAGCGCCTCGGCTACCTTGATCCCGTCAACCGCGGCGGAAAGGATGCCGCCGGCATAGCCCGCGCCTTCGCCAGCGGGGTAGAGGCCGCGGGTGTTGATGCTCTGGAAATCGGCCCCGCGGCGGATGCGGACCGGGCTGGAGGTGCGGGTCTCGACCCCGGTCATCACCACATCGGGGTGATCGTATCCCGGCACCTGCCGCCCGAACACCGGCAGCGCCTCGCGGATCGCGTCGAGCACGAAGGCGGGCAGGCATTCGGCCAGATCGGTCAGCTTGACCCCCGGCTTGTAGCTGGGCGTGACCACGCCAAATTCGCTGCTGGTCTGGCCCGCCAGGAAATCGCCGACCTTCTGCCCCGGCGCCTGATAGTTCGATCCGCCCGCGACAAAGGCCAGGCTTTCCAGCTTGCGCTGCAATTCCACCCCGGCCAGCGGTCCGCCAGGAAAGTCGCGTTCCGGGCTGATGTCGACCACCAGGCCCGAATTGGCGTTGAATTCGGCGCGGGAATACTGGCTCATCCCGTTGGTGACGACGCGGCCTTCCTCGCTGGTCGCGGCGACCACGCGCCCGCCCGGGCACATGCAGAACGAATAGACCGAGCGCCCGTTGCTGGCCTTGTGCGCCAGGCTGTATGCCGCCGCGCCCAGCACCTTGTTGCCTGCAGCCGGGCCATAGCGCGCCTTGTCGATCCAGCCTTGCGGGTGTTCGATCCGCACCCCGATGGCAAAGGGCTTGGCCTCGACATGGACCCCGCGTTCATGCAGCCTGGTAAAGGTGTCGCGGGCGGAGTGCCCGACCGCCACGACCACGTGCCGTGCGGGCAGGAACTCGCCCGTCGACAGGTGCAGGCCTTCCAGCTGCCCGTCCTTGATCTCGAAATCCTCGACCCGCGTGCCAAAGCGGTATTCGCCGCCCAGCCCTTCGATCGTCTCGCGGATCGACATGACCATGGTGACCAGGCGGAAGGTGCCGATGTGCGGGTGGGCTTCGGTCAGGATGTCGTCCGGCGCCCCGGCCTTGACGAATTCGGTCAGCACCTTGCGCGACAGGTGGCGCGGGTCCTTGATCCGGGAATAGAGCTTGCCATCGGAAAAGGTCCCCGCCCCGCCTTCGCCGAACTGGACGTTGCTTTCCGGCTCCAGCACCGAGCGGCGCCACAGGCCCCAGGTGTCCTTGGTCCGCTCGCGCACGGCCTTGCCGCGTTCGATGATGATCGGGCGCAAGCCCATCTGCGCCAGGATCAGCGCGGCCAGCAGCCCGCACGGCCCAGCCCCGATTACCACCGGGCGCTCTCCGCTCCAGCCAGCAGGCGCCATGACCGGAAAACGATAGGCGGTGTCCGGCGTGGGCTTCACATGCGGATCGCCCGCCAGCCGCGCCAGCACCTCGGCTTCGTCCGTCACCACCGCGTCGATCGAATAGACCAGCTTGATCGCCGCCTTCTTGCGCGCATCGTTCCCGCGCCGCGCGACGCTGAACCGCTCCAGCCGCGCCGGAGCAATCCCCAGCTTGGCACAGAGCGCCGCTTCCAGCGCGTCGGGTCCATGGTCAAGCGGCAGGGCAAGGTCGGTCACACGGATCATCCGCCGCCTTTAGGGGAGCCAGCGCGGCGGGGGAAGGGCTTGCGTGGACGGCTGGCGCGCGTCCGGCACCCCCATCCAAGCTGCGCTATCCTTCCCCCATCGAGGGGGAAGGCGGGTGTGGTCCTACCCCCTCGATGGGGGAAGGATGCCAAGCCTTGGTGCGGTACGCACCTGGGCGCGGCTGGATGGGGGTGGGGAGCGCAAGGGCGTTTTCCTACACTGGCCGCGCCTGCTATTTTCGCAGTGGCTCTTTGCAATTGTCGGCTTTTCCCTGGCGCGAAGGCGACGCGGTTTTTTCCTCGCCGGTGCGCGTCACTTTCGCGCTTTGGCGGCGGAAGTGGCGGATTTGTAGGGGTTTGCGGGTGTTGGACGAAGTGGACAGGGTGTCAACTGTGTCAACTTCGCGCCGGGCGCGCCGGGCCTAAAGCGGGTTGCCGTCGCGGTCGCGGTAGATGTCGCGGCGGCCGACGTGGTTGGCCGGGCCGACATAGCCGTCGGCTTCCATACGCTCGACCCATTTGGCCGCGGTGTTGTAGCCCACGCCAAGCTGGCGCTGCAGCCAGGATGCGCTGGCCTTTTGGCTTTCGAACACGATCTGGCAGGCCTGGCGGTACTTGCGCTCGTCCGGGTTGTCGGACGCGGTGACGTCGAGGTCGTCGAAGCCGAAGCCGCCGTCTTCCGGCTCCTCGGTGACCGAATCGATATATTCGGGCGTGCCCTGGCTGCGCCAGTAATCGGCGATGCGTTCGACTTCCTCGTCCGAGACGAAGGGGCCGTGGACGCGCTTGATCGGGTCGGTGTTGGGCTTGTAGAGCATGTCGCCCTTGCCCAGCAGCTGTTCGGCCCCCTGTTCGCCCAGGATGGTGCGGCTGTCGATCCGGCTGGTCACGGCGAAGGAAATGCGGGTCGGCAGGTTGGCCTTGATCACGCCGGTGATGACGTCGACCGAGGGGCGCTGCGTGGCCATGATCAGGTGGATGCCGGCGGCGCGGCTCTTTTGGCTGAGCCGCTGGATCAGCACTTCGACTTCCTTGCCGACCGTGACCATCAGGTCGGCCAGTTCG
>JBKHWO010000047.1:0-23300 GCA_046566485.1 Alphaproteobacteria bacterium
GATATATTTATCACATGGATACTTGCGCTTCAATCACTCCCATCCAGCCGCGCCGAGGTGCGCTGCACCACGGCTTGGCATCCTTCCCCCATCCAGGGGGAAGGATAATGCGGCCCTTCCCCCTTGATGGGGGAAGGATAGCGCAGCTTGACGGCGTAGCCGGCTAGCGGAGCTTGGATGGGGGTGAAGGCTACGAAACCGTTTTCCTACACCCCTGCCCCAATGATAAAGCGGACTTCCACTCGGGGTCCATTTCCAACAGACCCGAAAGGCCCTCACCCCATGGCGCGGAAAACCAACAGGCAGGCGACCTGCGCTTCCCCCCGTCCCTCGCGGCGGACCAGCCAGACCGCTTTTCATGGCCCAGAACCGGAGGACGATGATCCGCTGCTGGCCTTTGCGCCCTATGTTCATCTGGCCCCCCGGCGCAATTCGATCACGCCTGATCGCCAGCGTGCTTTCATTGCTGCCCTGGCAGCCAGCGGGATCGTGACCCAGGCCGCACGCCGCATCGGGGCCAGTCTGGAAGCGCTGTACAAATTGCGCGCCCAGCCTGGGGCAGAAGGCTTTGCGGCGGCCTGGGAAGCGGCGATCGAGCGCGAGCTGGACCGGCTGGAGGACTGCGCGGTGGAACTGGCGCTGCGCGGCGAGGAATTGCCGATCGTTTCGGGCGGAAAGCTGCTGGGCAGCTATCGCAAGCACAATTTCGCCCACATCCGCTTTGTCCTGAGCCAGCGCCGGGCCCAGCGCTATGGCGCGGATCGGGGTGCAGGCCGCGAGCCTGAGCCCGGCACCACGGCCTATGAACGGTTGCGCGCGCAGTGGCTGGCTGAACACGAGGCGGAACAGGCCCGGCAGCGCGAGGAGCGCTTTGCCGCCGACGACGCGTTCCTTGACCGGCTCAACCGCCGGCTGGGCGAACTGCGGCAAGAAGCGATCGATACGGGTGCGCTACGCCTCTTGCCCGACGGCCGCAGCGAATGGAACCTGGGCGAACCGGGCGAAGCGGACGGTGCCTAAAGCTGGAAGCTGGGCCGCTGAGCCAAACGGGCGCGCCATGCGGCAATCGCCGGACGGCCTTCATTGACGTCCACCTTGACCCAGCCCGCAAAGTCCAGCGCAACCCCCGCCGTAATGTCGGCCAGCGAAAAGCCGTCGATCGCCACCCATTCGCGGCCCTGTATGTGCTGTTCAAAGCGATCGAGGAAGTGGATCAGGCGCGCGCGGCCGCGCTCGGCCAGTTCGGGGATCTGGGCATAGTTGTGCGGCCCGGGCAAGGCGCGGTCCTTCATCCCCTTGGCCGTGTTGCGCAGCACTTCGGCAATGGCCATGAAACATTCGCCCTCGATCCGGCTGTTCCAGCTGGCGACCTGAGCCTTTTCCAGCGGGGTGAAGCCGAGCAGCGACGGCGCCGGCCGGATTGCTTCGGCCCAAGCGGCGATCCCGGCATTGTCGGTCAGCACAGTGCCGTCCTCCAGCACCAGCGCGGGCACCGTACAGGCCGGATTGATCTTGCGAAATTCCTCGGACAGTTGCTCACCCTTGGCCAGGTCGATCTGGCGCACTTCCGGATGGATGCCCTTTTCCGCCAGGACGATCCGCGCCCGGCGCGGGCTGGGAGCAGTCTTGCAGTCATAAAACGTGATCATGGCGCTTCCTTTCAGGCGGCAACCGGGGGCATCACCCGCGTCAGAAAATCAATCACGGCAGCATTGAATTCGTCATTGCGGTCTCCTGCCACCATATGCCCTGCCCCGCGAATATCGGCAATTTCCAGGTGCGGAATCCGCCGTTGCAGATCGGCAACGCCTTCATCCGTCACGATATCGCTTTTCATACCGCGCACCAGCAGGGTCGGAATCCGGTCGGTCCAGTCGGCGGCATCGAGCATATCCAGCAGAAATCGCGGGTCACCACGGGAATCGCTCATCATCCGGGGGTCCCAGTGCCAGCGATAGCGCCCATCACCATGAAGCCGCAGGTTCTTGTTAAGGCCCGACAGATCCTTGGGACGCGGTCGATCCGGGTAATAGGCGCTGATCGCATCGGCGGCCTCTTCCAGACTGGCGAAGCCGTCAGGGCTGGCGGTCATGAAATCGCGAATCCGGGCCACCCCGGTCACCGACATCTTGGGCACGATATCGACCAGCACCAGCGCGGCCGGCTCCAACCCCATGCAGGTGGCCATCATTGCGCTAATTCCACCCAGCGAGGCACCGACCAGTGCTAGCGGTTCGGCCCCTTGCGCCGCCACTGTCATCAGGTCGCGGGCGCGGGTCGTCACGGCATAATCGCCATCGGCCGACCAGTCGCTGTCGCCGTGGCCGCGCAGGTCATAATTGATCGCGAAATAGCCGGCAGCGGCCAGCTGATGTTCGGCCTTGTCCCAGGAATGCCGGGTCTGTCCGCCGCCGTGGCCAAGAATGACCGTGGGTGCCCCGCGCCGTCCCGCAACGTCGGCGGCAATCTCGACGCCCTGGGCAACCGCGATGCGGATAGTCTCTGTCTGCATGGGCCAAGCTTGACCCGCTGCGGGGGAACAGGTCAAGCAGATTTAACCGAGCGGTTAAGCAACCCCCCGAGCCCCGCTTCATCGAAGTGAACGGGGCGGTCCTCCGCTGCGCCAACCAGATCCGGCAGCGCCTGGGGGGCCGGGTCTGCGGTCAGGACGTCAGACGGTGAGGAAGGCGACCAGCGCCTTGACCTTTTTCTGCCGCCATTGTGGCAGCGGCGCGACCAGCCAATAGCCGTGGCGGCCTGGGGTCGGTTCGCCCAGTTGGGCAATCCGGCCATTGTCCAGCCAGCTTTGCGCCAGCAGCGCGGGGACCCGCGCCTTGCCCATGCCAGCCGCGGCGGCGGCAATCGCCTGTCCGGCATCACCCACAGACAAGGGCGGGCTTTCGCAATCGTCGCCTTCGGGCATGGGATCGCCCGGCCAGGCGATCCAGCAGCCCTGTCCGACTTCGACCCGACCCGGTTCGCCCAGCGGCACGCCTTCCAGCTCCCCGGGGCCTTCCGTCCAGCGCACCGCCAGGTCCAGGTTGGCCTCGGTAAAGTCGGCATCCTCGTTGGCCACCAGGCTGAAACGGACTTCCGGGTTCGCCTTGCGGAATTCGGCCAAACGCGGGGCCAGCCAGGCAGCAAAGAATTCACGCGGCGCCGCGATGGTATAGACGTGGCTGGACTGGCCCGCCTGCATCGCCCGGACCGCATCTTCGAAATGCAGGAACCCGGTGCGCAGTGCTTCGAGCCCGGCGCCGGCCTCATCGGTCAATTCCAGCCCTTTGGGCGTGCGCCGGAACAACACGACGCCCAGCACGTCCTCAAGCGCGCGGATTTGTTGGCCCACTGCGGCGGGAGTTACCGCCAGCTCGTCTGCGGCACGCGTGAACGACAGGTGCCGGGCGGCAGCATCGAAAACGCGCAGGGCGTTGAGGGGCAGGTGCGTGCGCTTCATGCCGTCTCCCTATGGCGCTTGCGGGGAATCGGCAAGCACCCGCGCGTCACCCAGCAGTTGCAGGGGCGGCGAGTGGATAGAACGGAATTTTAACGGGGAATTTTTCCCCCGACGGGCGCACGAACATATAATGTCCTTCCATCGACCCGGTCGGGGTCGCCAGCGGACAGCCCGATACGTAGTCGTGGCTTTGCCCGGGGGCGAGCACCGGCTGTTCCCCGACCACCCCCTCGCCTTCGACCAGGTTGACCGTGCCGCGACCATCGGTGATGCGCCAGTGCCGGGTGACAAGCCGAACCGTCTCGTCTGAACCGTTCTCGATCCGGATGTGATAGACCCAGAACCATTTCCCCACCTCGATCCGCGATTGTTCGGGCAGGTACGTGACCGCAACCCGCACGGTGATCCCGTCGGTGATCGCGGTGTGTTGGAAAAATTCCTTCATGATGACCAAACTAGTCCCTTGGCTCTTCATCCGCAACGGGACCCCCCTTGTCCGATGGGGAAGTCCGGTGGGGAATAGGATTGCACAACCGTTGCAGCTTGCCGCAGCCGTGTTAGCTCATACGCCATGACTCCAACGCTTCCTGTGACCGAGCTGTTCCTGCTCGCGCTGATCATTATCTTTGCCGCGCCTTACGCGTTCTGGCGCCTGCTGCAGACCGATTACTGGGCACCGCTGGTCGTGGTGCAGATCGTCGCCGGGATCGTGCTGGGTCCGGGCGTGCTGGGGGCGGTCTTTCCGGCCTATTACGAAACGGTCTTCACCCCGCCGGTGATCGGCGCGCTCAACGGCATTGCCTGGTGGGCGGTGATGCTGTTCGTGTTCGTCGCCGGGCTCGAACTGGACCTGGAGGAAGCGTGGCAGTGGCGGCGCGAAACCGGGCTGACCGCAGGGCTGGCGCTGGGGGTGCCGCTGCTGCTCGGCGCGGCAACGGCCGTGCTGCTGCTCGCCCTGAGCGATCCCGCCGAATGGATCGGCGCCAAGGGACAGACCTGGCAGTTCATCGCCGGGATCGGCATGGCCTGCGCCGTCACCGCGCTGCCGATCCTGATCCTGTTCATGCAAAAGCTGGAGATCCTGCGCACCAAATTCGGCCAGCGCATTCTGCGCTATGCCAGCCTCGACGACATCATGATCTGGGGGGTGCTGGCGCTGATCCTGCTGGATTGGGAACGGGTCGGGCGGCAGGCCGCCTATCTGGTCGGCTTCGCCATTGCCGTCGTGCTGATCCGCAAGCTGATCGCCGCGATCCCGCAGCGCGATCGCTGGGCGCTGGGCCTGGTCTGGCTGGCGGCCAACGGCTACCTCGCCGACTGGTCGGGGCTGCACTACATGGTCGGGGCTTTCCTCGCCGGGGCCGCGCTCGATGCCAAGTGGTTCGGGATCGAGACCATCGACCGGTTCCGCGACACGGTGCTCTTGGCCTTCATGCCGGTGTTCTTCCTGTCCACCGGGCTGCGGACCAGTTGGGACATGGGCGGAGCAATCGCTTTCGGCGCGGCGTTCCTGCTGCTGGTCGCGATGGTCGTCGGCAAGCTGGCCGGCGTGGCGCTGGCCGGGCGAATCCTCGGCTGGAAGAAGGGCGAAGCCTGGATCGTCGGCTGGCTCTTGCAGACCAAGGCGCTGATCATGATCATCTTCGTCAACGTCCTGTTCGACAAGCAGATCATCACCAGCGCGGCCTTTACCGCGCTGTTGCTGGCCGCAGTCGGCAGCACCATGCTGACCATTCCCTTCGTCAATCCCGCGCTGAAGAAACAGCCGCGAACCGATCAGGGTGCGCTATAGTTCCAGCACGTGGCTGACCGGGCATGACAGCAAAAAGCCGAACCCCTCGGGGTTGAAGCGGCAGGTGACGTTGGCGCGCAGTTTACGGGCGGGAACGTCGCGGATCACCCGGGTGCCAAAGCCGCTGCGGCTGGGCTCGGTGACCGGCGGTCCACCGCTTTCCTCCCAGGTCAGGACAAAGCGCGGCTCACCTTCTGCCGGCTCCAGCCGCCAACGGATTTCCACGCGCCCCTCGGCCACGGACAGGGCACCATATTTCTCGGCATTGGTGGCCATTTCGTGCAGCGCCATGCTGATCGATTCGGCCGCCCCGGGCTGGATCACCACCTCGGGGCCATCGCGCTCGACCTGATCGAGCCGCTCTTCCAGAAAGGCCAATTGCGCATCGACCAGCTCGCTGAGCGGCACCTGGCGCCAGTTGCGCTTGACCAGCACGTCCTGGTTCGCCGCGAGCCCGGCAATCCGTTCGCGCAGACGGGGGAGAAAGTCCTCGCTGTGCTCGGCAGTGCGTTCGGCCAGCGACTGGACCACGGTCAGGAGATTGCGCGAACGGTGGTTCACTTCCATCAGCAGCAATTCGATCTGGCGTTCCGCGGCGCGGCGCTCGCTGATGTCGGTTGCGGTGCCGAACCAGCACAGGATCGCCCCCTCTTCGCTGCGCAGGGGCACCGCGCGGCACAGGAACCAGCCATAGGTGCCATCGGCAGCGCGGATCGGGAAAGTGTCCTCCCATTCCGCGCCCTGCTCCAGACAGTGCCGGACATGACGCTCGACCCGCTCGACGTGGTCGGGATGGATCTGCTCGCGCCAGCCCGAGCCTTCGACCTGCTCCGCCGTCGTCCCGGTGTAATCGAACCAGCGCTTGTTGTACCAGAACATCCAGCCCCTGGCGTCGGCGATCCAGGCCAGCTGCGCGATATTGTCGGCCATCAGGCGAAAGCGCATTTCGGCGACCTGCAGGGCACGGCGGGTTTCCCGCTCCTGGGTAATGTCGCGCCCGATCTTGCTGGCCCCGATCACCCGTCCATCCCGGTCCTTGACCGGCGAGACCATGATTTCCAGATGAACCAGCGAGCCATCGCGGCGCAACCGCTGGGTGCGCAGCTGGATCGATTGCTCCCCCCGCCCGACCCGTTCCAGAATCGTATCTTCCTCGGCCTGGCGATCGGCCGGAATGATCCGCCGGATCGACTGACCGATCATTTCGGCCGCGGTCCAGCCCAGAATGCGCTCGGCCGCCGGGTTCCAGCTGAGCACCGTACCGTCCAGCGTCTTCGAAATGACCACCGCATCGACCGAATTGACAATCGCCGCGAACAGCCCGGCATAGTCCATTGCGGCAAACGCGTCCTGACGTGTCATGTTCTGGTCGGATTCCCCGGAGCACGCCCCGAAGAACGGAGCCAAGCAATTGCGCTCCGGTCAAACGTCCAGCAGTGGCAAAGGTTCCCTAGCGCCCGATGGCACGCAGCCCGCGGTCAAGGTCCTCGATCAGATCCTGCACGTCTTCCAGGCCCACGTTCATGCGGATCATCCCTTCACCCACGCCCGCTTCGGCGCGGCCTTCGGGGCCCATGTTGTTGTGGGTGGTGCTGGCCGGGTGGCAGGCCAGGCTCTTGGCATCGCCGATGTTGTTCGAAATATCGATCAGCTCGAACGCGTTGAGCATGGCGAAAGCCTCGGCCCGGTCCTTCAGGTTGAAGCTGAAGATATTGCCGAAAGCGTCCATCTGCCGTGCCGCAATCGCGTGCTGCGGGTGGCTTTCCAGGCCCGGGTGCAGCATGTCGACCCCGCGCCCTTCCAGGAACCGGGCGACTTCCATCGCACTGGCGCTTTGCGCCTTGGCGCGCAGCGGCAGAGTCTCCAGCCCCTTGAGCACGACCCAGGCATTGAACGGCGCGGCTATCGGCCCGGTGTTGCGCTGGAACGGCATCAGCACGTCGCTGATGAATTCGGCGGTCCCGCAGACCGCGCCCAGCAGGACGCGGCCCTGCCCTTCCATCAGCTTGGTCGCCGAATAGGCTACGACGTCGGCGCCGAACTCGATCGGGCGCTGCAGGGCGCCGGTGGCAAAGGCATTGTCGACCACCGTGGTGATGCCCTTCGACCGGGCCAGACCGCAGACGAATTCCAGATCGACGATGTCCATCGTCGGGTTGGCCGGGGTCTCAAAGAAGAACACCTTGGTATTCGGGCGGATCGCCGCTTCCCAGGCGGCATTGTCGCGCGCGTCGACGATGGTTCCCTCGATCCCGAACCGGGGCAGCAGGTTGTCGACGATCCAGCGGCACGAACCGAACGCCGCGCGGCCCGCGACGACGTGATCCCCGGCGGACAGCTGGCACAGCAAGGCCGTGGTCATCGCCGCCATGCCCGAGGCCTGGGTGCGGCACGCCTCGGCCCCTTCGATCATCGCAATGCGCTCTTCCAGCATCGCCGTGGTCGGGTTCTGGAAGCGGGAATAGACCGGGCCCGGCTCTTCGCCCTGGAACCGCGCAGCAACCTGCTCGGCGTTGTCATAGCTGAAGCCGGAATTGACGAAGAGCGCCTCGCTCGTCTCGCCCTGCTCGCTGCGCCAGGTCCCGGCGCGCACGGCGCGGGTGGCTGGACGCCATTTGGAGGTGATCGAGCGGTCCTGTCCGGTGGTGCGTTTCATAGTGCTGCGGCTTTAGGCAGAGGCGCCGGGCGGAGCAAGAAAAGATCGGCCCACACGAAGGCACGAAGACACGAAGATGTCCCTTGTCCGGCGCAGCCCATCCATCATCTGGACGATGCAACAGGCCGCAAGCATCGAAATGCCGACAAACAGGGCGTTAAACGAAAGCCCTTCGTGCCTTCGCGTCTTCGTGTGAACCAAACCATTGCGCCGCCCTGCGGCCCCAGATAATCCCCGCCCCATGCAAGCCCGTTTTACCAGAGACCAGGACCCCGCCACCTGGTGCGGCGCAATCGCCGTGTTCTTCCTGGCGCTGGTCTGGTGGCGGCTGGCGATCCCGCACGAAATCTATTTTGACGAAGTCCACTACGTCAACGCCGCGCGCAAGCAGCTGGACCATATCCGGGTCAATCCCGAACATCCGATGCTGGCCAAGACGATCCTGGCGCTGATGATCGAATGGTTTGGCGACCGCCCGCTGGTGTGGCGCATTCCTTCGGCCATTGGCGGCGCGCTGGGCCTGTTCGCCTTCAGCCGGATCGTCTGGTTTGCCAGCGGCAGCGCCCGCGCCGCAATCATCGCCACCGTGCTGGTGGCAACCGATTTCTTCTGGTTCATTCACAGCCGCATCGCGATGCTCGACATGACCACGGCCAGCCTGGCGATGCTGGCCGGATGGCAGATCGCGGCGGCCGTGCGCCTGCCCGATCAAGGCCGCTGGCGCCTGGCGCTGGGCGGCGTGCTGATGGGCCTGTCGCTGGGCGCCAAGTGGTCGGTCGCGCCGCTCCTCGCCCTGCCCGGCCTGACCTTCCTGATCCTCAAGCTGCAGGGCAATGGCTGGCGCTTTGCCTGGGCGCGCAGCGGCGGTCCGGTGCCGGGGATCAGCCTGATCGAAGCGGGCCTGTGGCTCGGCCTCGTCCCGCTCACCGTCTATTGGGCGACCTTCTGGCCAGCATTCCACTGGGCCGCCCGACCGGTCAATCCGTGGGACCCGATCGGCTGGCACCAGCACATGCTGATGTTGCAGGACAGCGTGAAGAAGCCGCATCCCTACCGCTCGGTCTGGTACCAGTGGGTCGGCAACTGGCGGGCGATCTGGTATCTCTACAAGGAAGTCGAAGGCGCCCAGCGCGGGGTGGTGCTGATCGGCAACCCCTTTGCCATGTATGCCGGGCTGGTGGCGCTGGTCTGGGCCTCGATCGAAGCAGTCCAGCACCGCCGCAAGGACCTGATCGCCTTCATCACGCTGTATGTTTCCGCGCTGCTGTTTTGGGCGCTGTCCGGCAAGCCGGTGCAGTTCATCTATCACTATCTGCTGCCCAGCACTTTCCTGATGGCGATCCTCGCCCTGGCGCTGGACGCGGCGGGACAGCGCCAGGACCGCTGGCGGCGGCTGTTGCCCATTGGCATTGGCCTCAGCGTGGTTATGTTCGCGGTGTTTTATCCGATCATTTCGGCCTTCCCGCTGTGCTGCGGGCGGCCCAGTTTCGAATTCTGGATGTGGCTGCCACGTTGGCGCTGATCCGTCTGACACAAGAACCGAGGGGATTTTACCAATGACCGATTGCAGCCAAGCGCTGACCTTTGCCCGCGGCCCGGCGCTCAAGAACCGGATGATGCTGGCTCCGCTGACCAATCTGCAAAGCCATGCGGACGGTACCCTGTCGGACGACGAGATTCACTGGCTGACGATGCGGGCCAAGGGTGGGTTCGGCCTGGTCATGACCGCCGCCGCGCACGTCCAGCGCCAGGGCCAGGGCTTTCCCGGCCAGCTGGGCATCTGGTCCGACGACCACTTGCCGCGCCTGACGGAACTGGCGCGCAAGCTGCGCGAACAGGGCGCGGTCTCCTCGGTCCAGTTGCACCACGCCGGGATGCGCAGTCCCAAGGACTTGATCGGCGAAGCGCCGCAAGGTCCGTTCGAGGATGCCGAAACCGGCACCCGGGCGCTGACCACCGCCGAAGTCGGACAGCTCCGCGACGATTTCATCGCTGCTGCAGTCCGCGCGGAAAAGGCCGGGTTCGACGGAGTCGAGATCCACGGCGCCCACGGCTATGTCTTGGCCCAGTTCCTCGATGCAACGAACAACCAGCGCGCGGACCGCTATGGCGGCAGCTTTGACAACCGCAAGCGCCTGATCCTGGAAGTGATCGATGGGGTGCGCGCCGCAACCCGCGCCGATTTCCAGGTGGGCCTGCGGCTTTCGCCCGAACGCTTCAACATCGACTTTGCCGAGGCCAAGGCTTTCGCGCAGGAAGTGATGGAAGGCGGCCAGCTCGACTATCTCGACATGTCGCTGTGGGATTGCTTCAAGGCTCCGGTCGGCCAGCCAGACGATGCCGCCCCGCTGATCGCGCACTTCACTGCCCTGCCGCGCGGCAAGACCCGGCTGGGCGTGGCCGGCAAGATCATGGACGCGGCCAAGGTCCAGGCCTGTCTCGATGCCGGGGCAGACTTTGTCCTGATCGGACGCGGCGCGATCCTGCACCACGACTTTGCCGCGCGCTGCGTTGCGGATGCCGGCTTTGCCGCGGTCAAGAACCCGGTCAGCGAAGCCCACCTGCGCGCCCAGGGTCTGGGCGAAGCCTTCGTCAGCTATATGAAGACCTGGCCCGGCTTTGTTGGGGAACCGGTTGAGGCTTAAGCCAGCGGGAGGCGATCAAACGCTGCGCGTGTCTCCAGCCCGTTCGTCCTGAGGAGGCGGTGAAGCCGCAGCCTGAAGCGCCGTCTCGAAGGACTGCGTAAACCGCTGTGGTTCGAGACGCCTCCTCGATCTGCGATCTCGGACCCTCCTCACCACGAACGGTTTCTGGTGCGGGCAGGCGATCAAACGCTGCGCGTGCCTCCAGCCCGTTCGTCCTGAGGAGGCGGTGAAGCCGCAGGCTGAAGCGCCGTCTCGAAGGACTGCGTAAACCGCTGTGGTTCGAGACGCCCGCAATCAGGCTCAGTACTTGCCCCAGACGAACTTGCTCGACAGCGCGAAGTTCCAGACCGAACCCAGCACGATCCCGACAATCGCGGCCGGATAAGGGTTGAAGCCCAGGCGGACCAGGGCGGTCGCCGCGCCGATGTTGGCCAGCAGGCCAAAGGCGCAGGTAATCAGGAAGCGCACCCAGCCGGTCAGCAGTGGCACGAAGCCGCGCAGCCGCTTGTCGGCATAGGTCAGTTCGTTGTTGAGCACGAAGTTGAAGGTCATCGCCACCAGGGCGGCCGTGGTCTGGCCGACGATGAAGGCGGTCTCCTTGGGATAATGGCTGACCCGCAGTGCCTCGCCGAACAGGTTGAGGATCGCGGCGAGCACGGCCATGTGGACCACGACGCCCAGCCCGCCGATCGTGCCGAACAGGGCAAAGCGGGTCGGGATCCAGCGGCCCAGCCACTTGTCATAGAGCCCGACCAGGAATTCGAAGACGACCGTGCGGTCCAGCTTGGATTCGCCTTCGGCCCGGGCGGCGAAGTTCATCGGCACTTCCTTGATCCGCAGCGGCGTCTCGACCGTGGCCAGGATATCGAGCAGGATCTTGAAGCCGACGCCCGACAGGCGGTGCGCATCGGCCCGCAGCACGTCGGTCTTGAGCATGAAATAACCGCTCATCGGATCGCTCAGTTCAACCCCGGTGACCTTGTTGGCAATGCGGTTGGCCAAGTTCGAGGCCTTGACCCGGTCGGGCCGGCCCCATTGTTCGGTGCTCGCTCCTTCGGCAAAGCGGCTGGCATAGGACAGGTCGTATTCGCCGCTTTCGATCGCGGCGAGCATGCCCGGCAGCAGTTCGGGATCGTGCTGGTGATCGGCGTCCATCACCGCGACGACCGGGGCAGCAGTGGCGCACATCCCTTCGATCGCGGCCGAGGACAGCCCGCGCCGCCCGATCCGCTGGATCACCCGGACCCGGCCGTCTTCCTGGGCAATCGCGCGTGCCTCGTCCGAAGTGCCGTCGGGGCTGTTGTCGTCGACGATGATCACTTCCCACGGGATTCCGGTCAGCGCCTTGTCCAGACGCTCGACCATGCCGCGCAGGTTCTTGCGCTCGTTATAGGTGGGAAGGACAACGCCGAGCCGAAGGGTCATGTTTACAGTCTTTCCAGAATTGCATCGCCGATGGCAACGGTGCCGAGCGATCCGCCCAGGTCACCGCCACGGATACCATTGGCCAGCGCCTTGGCAACGGCGCGCTCGATCCGCGCGGCCTGCTCTTCCAGGCCGAGCGAATGGCGCAGCAGCATCGCAGCGGACAGCACGGTTGCCATCGGATTGGCCAGGCCCTTGCCGGCAATGTCCGGGGCCGAACCGTGGATCGGTTCGTACAGGCCAAACGTGCCCTCGCTCAGCGCCGCCGAAGCGAGCAGCCCGATCGAGCCGACGCACATGCTGGCCTGGTCGGACAGGATGTCGCCAAACAGGTTGCCGGTGACCACCACGTCGAACTGGCCGGGATTGCGCACCAGCTGCATCGCGGCATTGTCGACATACATGTGGGTCAGTTCGACTTCGGGATAGTCCGCCGACACTTCGATCATCACATCGCGCCAGACCTGGCTGGTTTCCAGCACGTTGGCCTTGTCGACCGAGCACAGCTTCTTGTTGCGGCCCATCGCGGCGCGGAAGCCGACATGGGCGATGCGGCGCACTTCGTCCTCGGCATAGGACATCATGTCCCAGCCCTGGCGGCGGCCGTCGGGCAGGGTGCGGATGCCCTTTTCCCCGAAATAGACGTCGCCGTTGAGTTCGCGCACGATCAGCAGGTCGATCGCGCCAGCCACTTCCGGGCGCAGCGCCGAGGCGTCTTCCAGACCGGCAAAGACCTTGGCCGGGCGCAGGTTGGCGAACAGGCCCAGCTCCTTGCGCAGGCCAAGGATCGCCTGCTCCGGGCGGAGATGGCGTTCCAGATTGTCGCAATCGGGATCGCCCACCGCGCCGAACAGGATCCCGGCGGCAGCGCGCGCAGTCTCAAGCGTTGCCGGGGGGAGCGGGTGGCCGTGCTGCTTGTAGGCCGCGCCGCCGACATCGCCGTAAACCAGTTCCAGCCCGGGCAGATCGAGCGCTTCGAGCACGCGCACCGCCTCGCGGGTCACTTCGGGGCCAATGCCGTCACCGGCGAATACCGCAATCTTCATTTTCGCATCACCCCAAATTGGCAGAAATCAGCCCATCCGTGCCAGCCGTTCGCGCAGGATAGCGCGCGCGCCCATAACATTGCCGGGCCGATCTGCAAGCAGGTAGCGTTCCAGCCGCTGGCCTTGGGCGTCGAATTCGGCCAGTCCCGCCTCCGGATCAGGCGGCGCGCCGCCATAGCCCAGCTCGCGCAGCAGCAGCGATTCGTAGGCGACCATGCCGGGCAGCCAGCCGCGTGCCGAGGGCGCATGGCAAATCGCCGTCAGCAAGCCGGACAGCGCCTGAAACAGCGAGGGATAGGGGTGCCGCTCGGGCAAGGCGGCGGTGGTCAGCGTGGTGATCCAGCCAAGCGCGGCGGCCGGAAGCGGCTCGCCCAGCCACGGCGCGCGGCTATCGAGCAGTTCGACTCGCCCGAACGGCAGCTGGGTTTCGCTTTTCGCGCGGATTTCAGCCTCGACCAGATTGCCCGGGATCAGCACCGGGCGCAATTGCCGCCCGCGTCCGCCCGCGACATAGCAAGCCTGCAGACCATGGGCTTCGGTCAGCAGCCGCGCGATCACCGCCGTTTCGCCATGGGGCCGGCAGGCACAGACTATCGCGGGCGCACGCAATTGCATCGGCGCGGTGTGGCGGGAATGGCCGAGGAACGCAACCGCGCGGCGCGCGGGACCGCGCTTACTTCTTGGGCTTGGCGTTCAAGGCCGCTTCGAGCGCCTCGATCCGGGCCTTCAGCGCTTCGTTCTCTTCACGCGCCTTGGCCGCCATGAGCTTGACCGTATCGAACTCCTCGCGGCTGACGAAATCGAGCCCGCCAAGGCCTTCCTTCATCCGTTCGCGCGCGGCGTCGCGGGCTTCGCGGCCCATTCCGGCCACGGTTCCAGCCGCGCTGTTGAGCAGCTTGGCAATATCGGCGATCAGGGGGTTTTCGCTCTGCATGGCGGCTAGATGGTCCTTTGCGCGGCGCGGATCAAGAGGCGAGCGCGACTTGGGCTCCGGCGGCTTCATCGGGATTGGCCTCGACGAACTGCCAATTGAGCACGGCCGCGAACAGCACCCAGGCCAGATAGGGCACCAGCAGCCATGCCGCGAGCGGCCGCACCCGGTAGAACAGGACCACCGTCACCAGCACCGCCAGATCGATCGCCAGCAGCAAGTAGAACGCCGGAACCAAAAGCTGCATGCCGAAAAACACCGGCGACCAGGCCAGGTTGAGCAGGAACTGCACGACGAAAACGCCGATCGCCAGACCGCGCCCCGGCGCACCGCGCGCAGTCACGACCATCGCCAGCGCAAGGCCCATCAGCAGATAGAGCACGGTCCAGACGATCCCGAAGGTCGCGGGTGGCGGATAGATCGCCGGCTTTTCAAGGGTGGCGAACCAGAAGTTGTCGCCACCGCTGCCCGAACTCATGCCGGAGATAGTGCCAAGCAAAAGTAATAGCGGGGCAAGGAACAGCGACCAGCGCAGCAACGAAGCTCTCAATTGGCCGGACGAAGCAAGTTCAGTCATTGCGAAAACCTCGAATCACTGCGCAATTTCGCGGCAATACTGGCGATGGGCTGCGTTGGTGGCAATCCGTCACGCGCCGCGCCGGGCCGCGATCAGAAATTCGACATTGCCTTCCGGGCCCTTGATCGGGCTTTCGACGATGCCCTGGACCTGCCAGCCCAGGCCCTCCAGCCATGCCCGGACCTCGTCGCAGACCCGGGCGTGAAGCGCGGAATCGCGCACCACCCCGCCCTTGCTCACTTCACCCCGGCCCACTTCGAACTGCGGCTTGATCAGCGCGACCAGCTGGCACTTTGGCGCCGCCAGCCGCAGCGGGACCTCCAGCACTTTCGCCAGCGAAATGAAGCTGGCATCGCAGACCACCCACGAACAGGGCGCGGTGATCTGGTCGGGAGTGAGGATACGCGCGCTGGTCTGTTCCAGCACCGTCACGCGCGGATCCTGGCGCAGCTTCCAGGCGAGCTGGTTTGTCCCCGAATCGACCGCGAAGACATGCGCCGCGCCCTTGCTCAGCAGAACGTCGGTAAAGCCGCCGGTCGAGCTGCCGATGTCCATCGCGGTCACGCCCGATGGGTCAAGATCGAACGCCTCGATCGCATGGGCCAGCTTGATCCCGCCGCGAGAAACCCACGGATGGTCGCGCCCGCGCACTTCCAGCGGAGCATCGCCGGGCAGGGTCTGGCCCGGCTTGGCGATCCTGGTTTCCCCGGAAAACACCGTTCCCGCCAGCACCAGAGCCTGGGCGCGGGTCCGGCTTTCGGCGTGGCCGCGTTCAACCAGCAGTTGATCGACCCGGATTTTCGCTGCCTTGCTCATCCTCGCGGCTCCTTCCATAGAAGGGGCGTGAAGGCAATTGCTCCTCTTGTCGTGTTGTCGCTGGCCCTGGCTGCCTGCGCCACGCCCCGCCCTGCCCCGGCCCCGCCAGCGCCGCCCAGCGTCAGCCAGCCGGGGCCGGTCGCACCGCCCCCGCAGTCCCCGCCACCGGCAGATTGGCGCGACGCTCCGCAGACCCCGGGCAACTGGACCTGGGCCATGATCGCCGGCCGCTCGACCGCGACCTTTACGGGCAGCAATGGGTTGACGCTTGTCACGCTCAGCTGCGACCGCGCGCAAGCCCGCGTCCTGCTGGCGCGCAGCGGCGCCGCAGCCACTGCCCTGCCACTGGCGGTGATCACGACGTCGACCCGGCGCCCCTTGCTGAGCGATCCCGCCGCTGCCACCAGTGGCTGGCTGGCCGTACCGATTGCCGCTGTCGACCGATTGCTTGACGCCATGGCCTTCTCGCGCGGGCGGTTTGCGCTCGAGGCCGCCGGGCAGGAAACGCTGTACCTGCCCGCCTGGCCGGAAATCAGCCGGGTGGTCGAGGATTGCCGCTAGGGCAGCAGCGCTTGCCCCGGCTGTGGACAACTTTTTGCACCATGCAAAAGTGACCGTTTCCCAAAGCGAAAAAAATCACGCCCGGGCTTGTTGATTTGGCGCGAATGATTCACACCTAGGGACAAGGACGGCACGTCTTGTGGCGGGTCGGCCCCAGCTTCCAGCCGGAAGCGTTTTGGCTCAACAGCGCGAAAGGAGGTGACCGATGTCTCATGGTTCAGCAGGGAGGTCGGTGATCCGCGTTATGGAGCATTATCGCTGAGTTTCGATTTTGCGATAAAGGCTTCGTGAGCGGCACTTCCGGCCGCTGACCATGCGAAGGCCCGCTTCTGGCTTAGCCAGGGCGGGCCTTCTCATTTCCGGCTGTCTTGCGGGTTTGCGCCGTCGCTGCCGCCTTGGCCTCGCCCGAAATCCGGGCTATGCAGGAATGCGAAAACACCCCTTTCCATTTATTACTCTGGACTTGCTTTCAGGGTAATTTTCATTCAGATCGCCCGCATCAAAGCAGAAGAAGGACCACAGCTCATGGCGACACTCGCCGAATCGCGGACCCCGTTCACCCGTTTGCCCCACCCATCGCCGGTGGCCGATGCGGTGCGGGCCGAGGTGGTGGCGAACCCGGGCTTTGGCAGCCGTTTCACCGATCACATGGTGACGATCGACTGGAGCGAGGAGGCCGGCTGGCACAATCCGGTGGTCGCGCCCTATGGCCCGATCCCGCTCGATCCCGCCGCGTCGGTGCTGCACTATGCGCAGGAAATCTTTGAAGGGTTGAAGGCCTATCGCCATCCCGATGGTTCGATGGCGCTGTTCCGCCCGCAGGCCAATGCCGCGCGCTTCAACGCCTCGGCCCAGCGTCTGGCCATGCCGGAACTGCCCGAGGACATGTTCGTCAGCGCGATCGAGGAACTGGTCCGCGCCGACAAGGCGTGGTTCCCGACAGTCGAGGGCGGATCGCTCTATCTGCGCCCGTTCATGATCGCGACCGAAGCGTTCCTCGGGGTGCGCCCGGCCAAGGCCTACAAATTCATCGTCATCGCCAGCCCGGCTGGCAATTACTTCAAGTCCGGCGCTCCGGCGGTGTCGATCTGGGTGTCCGACTATACCCGCGCGGCCCCGGGCGGCACGGGTGCGGCCAAGTGCGGCGGCAACTATGCAGCCAGCCTGGTCCCGACCGCCGAAGCCTTTGCCAAGGGCCACGACCAGGTCCTGTTCCTCGACGCGGCGGAGCATCGCTGGATCGAGGAACTGGGCGGCATGAACCTGTTCTTCGCCTTTGCCGACGGCAGCCTTTCAACCCCGCCGCTGACCGGCACGATCCTGCCCGGCATTACCCGCGACAGCCTGATCCAGCTCGCCCGCGAGGAAGGCATCACCGTGCGCGAGGATCGCTACAGCCTGGACCAGTGGCGCGCCGATGCCGCCTCGGGCCAGCTGCTCGAAGCCTTTGCCTGCGGCACCGCAGCCGTGGTTACTCCGGTCGGCAAGGTCGCTGGCAAGGATGGCGAGTTCACCATCGGATCAGGCGGTCCCGGACAATTGACCGGCAAGCTCAAGGCCCGCCTTACCGCGATCCAGCGCGGCGAAGAGGCGGACCACCACGGCTGGGTCCATCGCATCGGCTAGGCCGCGGCACCGGCCTGCTGTTCCAGAAAGGCGATCAGCCCGCGCTCGGCGCGCGATAGCCAGCGGGACCGGCGCGGGAGGACCAGGCCCTTGCGCCATTCCTCCTGCTGCTCGACGAGAGCGATCACTTCTGGGTGGACATAGCTTTTGCGCGCAATCGCCGGGGTGTTCGACAGGCGCTGGCTGACCTGCTGCATCATCTCTTTCAGGCTGAGCCGGTCGCGCGCGCCAGCCAGCAATTCGAATCCCAGCACGCTGGCGTGCCAGGTGCGAAAGTGCTTGGCCGTGAAATCCTCCCCCATCGTCTCGCGCAGGTAAGCGTTGACATCGCCCGACGTCACCGGGCGGGGCGTTCCATCATCGCCAAGGTACTGGAACAGGTGCTGGCCCGGCAGGTCCTGCATCCGCTTGACGAAGCGCGCTAGGCTGCGGTCGCTGACTTTCATGTCGCAGGTCTTGCCGCTCTTGGCCTTGAATCGCAGCCTGAGCGTCTGGCCCTTCAGATCGGCATGGCGCATGCGCAGGGTCGTCGCCCCGAAACTGCGGTTGGTCTTGACGTAGGCTTCGTTCCCGATGCGGATGCCGCCTGTGTCGAGCAGGCGCACAACCGAAGCAACGGCCCGTTCCAGCGTAAGGGCGCGACCGGCCAGATCGGCTTCGACCCGCTGGCGCACCAGGGGCAAGAACTTGCCGAAGGCGACGCAACCGTCGAACTTTTCCGCCTCGCGCGCCGCACGGAAATCGGGGTGATAGCGGTATTGCTTGCGGCCCTTGTCGTCGAACCCGGTCGCCAGGATGTGGCCATTGGGCGCCGGACAGAACCAGGCATCGCGGTAGGCCGGCGGCAGCGCGATAGCATTGAGCCGGGCCACCTCTGCCGGATCTTTCAGGGGAAGCCCTGCCGTATCGAAATAGCGCCAGCCCTTGCCCGCGCGGCGCCGGGTTATCCCCGGCAGGCTGTCATCGACGAAAACCAGGCGGGCGGCAGGATCAGAAGGCATGGCACGGCAACGCCGGGCGCCGCGCTTGTGTTCCGCTAACCTCGAGACAGAATTGCGTGCAGCGCCATGTCCAGTTCGGGATAGCGGAAGGCAAAGCCACTGGCCTGCGCCTTGACCGGGTGGACCCGCTGGCCGCCCAGAAGCAGCTCTTCGGCAAACTGGCCTAGCGCCAGCTTCAGCGGCAGGGCCGGGACCGGGATCACGGCTGGGCGGCGCAGCGCCTTGCCCAGGCTGCGGGCGAAGTCGCGGTTGCGCACGGGCTGCGGGGCCGTGCCGTTCACTGGCCCGCTGATCTCAGGGTTGGCGGCGCAATGGGCGATCAGACGGACCAGATCGTCACGGTGCACCCAGCTCATCCAGTGCTGGCCCTTGCCAAACGGCCCGCCGAGGCCCAGCCGGAACGGGGTGAGCATGCGGCCCAGCATCCCGCCAGCGCGGTCCAGCACCAGCCCGATGCGCAACATCACGGTGCGCAGGCCGCTCGCTTCGACCCGCTGGGCCGCGCGCTCGATGGCCTGGCAGACGTCACGGGAGAAGCAGGGCGTGCCGTCGCTGGCTTCATCGAGGGGCTCGTCATCACGGATGCCGTACCAGCCGATCGCGCTGGCGGTGATGAACACCTGCGGTTGTCTCACCAGACGCCGGGTCAGCTTGAGGCAGGCCTCGATCATATTGGTCCGCGATTCGATGATCCGCTGGCGCTTGGCCTTGGTCCACAGTCCGTTGGAGATCGGTTCACCGGCCAGGTTCACGATCGCGTCGATCCGTGTGTCACCGGGGATCGCGTCGCAATCGCTGACGGTCCAGGCCTTGCCCGGGACCGCTGCCCTGCCCGGCTTGCGCGAAATGACGATGGCGTTGTGCCCGGCGTCGAGCAGCGCCTCGACCAGGCGGCTGCCGACAAAGCCGGTTCCGCCCGTTACGAGGACGGTCTGGCGCTCGGCAAGTGTCGAAACCAGTGCGGCAGGCGATTCAAACGAAAGACTGGTGAATCGCGCAGAGGACGCGAGATCGTGCATGGCGCGGATATAGGCCGCGCCCCCCCTGTGCGGCACATGGCAGAAGGGGCAGTTCCGGCCTTAAACCAGGTTAAGTGCCCGCTTACTGCCGGGTCTTGCCGCGCGCCGCTGCGAACTCGCTGCCCGGCTTCCACACCGGCCAGCGCGCCGAATTGGCGAGGTCCCAGCCGATGTCGCGCAGCAGTTCGATGTCCTGCACCGCGCCCGCCAGGTTCCAGCTCTTGTCCCAGGCGTCGCAGGCCTGGTGATAGCAGCGCCCGGTATAGTCATCGATCCACGCCTGCCCGCCTGCACGACCGCCTTCGACCAGGTCCGAAGCTCCGGCCAGGCTCATCATCAGCAGCACCGGCACGCCGCGCTTGGCGAACGAGAAGTGGTCGGCACGGTAGAACAGGCCGCGTTCGGGCAGGTTTTCCGGCGTAACCGTGCGGCCCTGCTTTGCAGCAAAGGCGGCCAGCTCGTCCTCCATGCTCGACTGGCCCTTGCCGACCAGCACCACGTCGCGCGCCTTGCCCGCGGTCTGCAGCACGTCGACGGTCAGGTTGGCGACGGTCTTGGCCATAGGATAGACCGGATCCACCGCATAGGCTTCCGACCCCAGCAGCCCGCGCTCTTCCGCGGTCCAGGCGCCGAAGACCACGCTGCGCTGCGGCGCCGGCCCGGCCTTCATCTGCCGCGCAATTTCCAGCAGCGCGGCAATGCCTAGGGCATCGTCGTTGGCCCCGGCGCGGTAGATCCGGCCCTGTGCATCGGGCTTGCCTTCGCCGTAAGCATCCCAGTGTGCGCCGAACATGACGACTTCGTCGGCGCGCCGGGTGCCCGGAAGCCTGGCCAGCACGTTGTGGCTGGTGATGACTTCGCTCTTGCTGGGGATCGCAGCGGACAGGGTCACGCCGTTCAGCGCGACCGGCTTGAACCGGGCCGAGCGCGCCGCAACGCGCAGCTTGCCCAGGTCAAGTCCGGCAGCGGCGAACAGGCGGTCGCTCTGCTCGTGGCTGAGCCAGCCTTGCAGGGCGAGGCTGGTCTGGCTGCCGTCCTTGCGGACCAGCCCGTAATTCTCTCCGCCCGGGCTGGTGATGACGTTCCAGCCATAGCCGACGCCCGCCGCATCGTGGACGATCAGCGCCGCCACTGCCCCGCGCCGGGCCGCTTCCTCGAACTTGTAGGTCCAGCGGCCGTAATAGGTCATGGTCTTGCCGCCGAATTTGCCGGCCACCGCCTCGCCCTTGGCAGCTTCGAAATCGGGGTCGTTGATCAGGAAGACCGCAACCTTGCCCTTCAGGTCCTGGCCCGTGAAATCGTCCCACTGGCGTTCGGGCGCGGTAACGCCATAGCCGACGAAGACCAGCGGCGCGGCGGCAACCTTGGCCACGGCTTCGCTGCGCAGGGTGGACAGGTAGACATCGCTGCCCAGCTTGAGCGGCATGGCCCCTTGCGGCGTGGCCAGTTCCAGTTGCTGCGGCGTGCCCAAGCGGGTGTGGAGCAGCGGCACTTTCTGGACCCACTGCCCGTCCGTCCCGCCCGGCTCCAGCCCCAGCGCCTGAAACCGGCCGATCAGGTAGCCGACCGTGCGTTCCTCACCCACCGTGCCGGGCGCGCGGCCCTGGAACCAGTCGTCGGTCATGGTGCGCACGGTGTCGGTCAGTCCGTCCGCACTGATGGGATCCTGCGCCAGGGCCGGCGCGGCGAAAGAAAGCGCAGCAAGGGCTGCGGCGGCAAGCGTGCGTGTCGACATGGCCCCTGCCTAGCCGCTCCGCCGGCAAAGGCAATCGCGGGGTGACGCAAATGCCCTCTTGCACAGGTCCGGCGCAGCCCGCATTCATGGGGCAAGACCATTCACGAAGGACCTTGCCATGGCCGATGCCGAATATACCCCGCCCGCCGTCTGGACCTGGGATCCGGGCAATGGCGGCCCCTTTGCCAGCATCAACCGCCCGACCGCCGGAGCGCAGCAGGACAAGGAACTCCCGGTGGGAGAGCATCCCTTCCAGCTCTATTCGCTGGGCACGCCCAACGGGCAAAAGGTCACGATCATGCTTGAGGAGCTGCTCGAAGCCGGGCACAAGGGCGCCGACTACGATGCGTGGATGATCAATATCGGCCAGGGCGACCAGTTCGGCTCGGGCTTTGTCGCGCTCAATCCCAACAGCAAAATCCCGGCGATGTTCGACCGCAGCGGGGCAAAGCCGATCCGCCTGTTCGAAAGCGGCGCGATGCTGCTGCATCTGGCCGACAAGTTCGGCGCGTTCATTCCCGCCGATCCGGCAGAGCGCGCCGAAGTCCTGTCATGGCTGATGTGGCAGATGGGCAGCGCCCCGTTTATCGGCGGCGGCTATGGCCACTTCTACCACTATGCCCCGATCAAGATCGAATATGCGATCAACCGCTATGCGATGGAGGTCAAACGCCTGTTCGACGTGGCGAACAACCGGCTGAAGGAAACCCGCTTCCTGGGCGGGGACGACTATACGATTGCCGACATCGCTGCGTTCCCGTGGCTCGGCAATCTCTATGCCGGAAATGCCTATGGCAACACCCGCGAATTCCTCCAGCTGGACCAGTACGAAGCAGTGGGCCGCTGGGTCGACACGATCAAGGAACGCCCCGCGGTGCAGCGCGGACGGATCGTCAACACCGCCAAGTTGCCCGAACGCCATTCCGCCGCCGACTTCGCCGCGGTCCAAAACGACGATCCGGCATAACATTACCCCTTCCCAACCTGGCGCGGCCTTTCTATAGGCCGCGCTCCCGCTGGGGCGTCGCCAAGTGGTAAGGCACCGGTTTTTGGTACCGGCATTCGCAGGTTCGAATCCTGCCGCCCCAGCCAGTTTCAGTTTCCAGAAGATTCCCAAACACTTATTCGATATTTTCGAATAGGTGTTGGCCTCGTTTGTGGGCCCCAATTGCCTGCCCCCTCATGCTAAAAAGCCACGGCGGAATCAACGCGATCTCTTTGAATAAGTGGTTTAACGTATAATGTTTATACGATAATCAATAGGGAGCCGTTGGAAGGGGAATAGCGCAATACCAGGCTCAAAACTTGATTGTTCGACGCACAGCAACAGCGAGCCGAAGGCCGCTACCCAGCTCTAACGGGGGCACTCAAAAACAACGAGAGGCATCAAAATGTTCGGTAGAATCTCATTAGCACTGCTTTTGATTGTTCCAGCACCCGCCGCTCTCGCCCATGGTGGCGGCCTTAACGCTGAAGGCTGCCACAATAATCGAAAGACAGGTGACTACCATTGCCACCGAAGCAGCAGTCCGCCCCCGAGCACAGCTCGCCAATCACAGCGACCAGCAATTGCACCCCGAGGCGCATTCAGGAATTGCGCCGAAGCTCGCGCAGCGGGGGCTGCACCTGTATTGAGAGGAGACCCGGGATACGGCGTCCACCTCGACCGTGATCGCGATGGCATCGGCTGTGAGTAACAACAATTGACGATATTGCTAATCTTGGCAGCGGCCACCGTCATCCCGGATGGTGAAGTGTTTGAATGCACTCCGACACGCGTCTGGGATGGCGATGGACCTATCTGGTGCGCAGAGGGACCGCGGATCAGGCTTGCTGGAATAGCAACCCGCGAAATGGACGAAACTTGCAGAGATGGACATCCTTGCCCTGATGTAAAAGGCATCGAAGTGATCTGCCCCCTTCTGAGTGGCCCAATTTCTATTTTAGGAATGGCCACGAAGGAGGAATGGAATGGCAAGGAAGCACAAGCCGGAAGATATCATTGGCAAGTTG
>JBKHWO010000048.1:0-16905 GCA_046566485.1 Alphaproteobacteria bacterium
TAGCGAGAAATTGCCGAGCCACTCCATCGCGCCGCGCAGATTTTGCGGCGGCTGCGCCATGGCAATCAGCCACATCGCTGGAGGCAGCAACAGGATCACGAACAACAGATCGCCGGTGGCCTTGGCAAGTGGCAGGTAGGGTACGACCATAATCCCTGCCACCGGGACCAGCAGCGCGAGCCACCACGGCAGCGAAGGCGTGCGAAGCCCTTGCACATACTTGCGCCCGATCCAGACACCCAGAACATAGGAAAAGCCAACGCGGGGCAAAGCCATCCACCAGGTTTTCCAGGTCGGAGCATCCACCCCCATCGTATCCGATCCATGCAGACGCACCGTGTGGATCAGCCAGGCTCCCATGACCAGCGCCAGGCCGAGCATGACCTTGGTTGGCACCCGTTTCAGCACCAGGGCATGAGCAAAGTTGGCCAGCAGTTCGTAGAACAAGGTCCATTGTGGACCGTTGTAGCGATAGAACGGGCCGACCCCGGCAAGGCTGGGGATCATCAACAGGTCGAGAGCCAGCCACCACAGCAGGGTAACCGGATCGGCCATGCCGATCGTGAAAGCGCGGAGCACCGCGACACCAGCGCCAACTGCAACGAGCGGCCAGAGCCTAACGAAACGGGCGCGGGTGAACTCGAACGCACCGATGCCGCTATTGAGCTTTTTCTCGGTCGACACGGCCAGGACAAATCCGGACAGCAGAAAGAACAGGTCTACGAACAAGTACCCCCGCTCGAACGGGCCACTGAGCCGGTAGACGATGGTCAGGTGATAAAACACAATCACAAATGCCGCGATTCCGCGAAACGCGTCCAACTGGAACATGCGCGGCGAATGCGCGGGTGCTGGCGATGGTGTGGTCATGGCATTTCCCCCTGTCCGCTCTGTTAGAACAGCATGGTGGGAGAAAGATCAACCGGCACAGGCTACTGGACGGTTTGAAAAGCCATGCCTATATGATTTCCCCGATGAACCGCTTTTTCCTCGCCCTGTTAGCCCTGTTCGCGGGAATCGCGACCCAGGTCGCGCCTGCCGAGGCGCGGGTGCGGGGCGAGACGGAAATCGGTTCGGTGGTGGCGCAGCGTTCGACTGGTCGCGCGGCCGCATTGGCACCTCTTCCAGCAGCAAGCCGTGCTCCACGCGGAGTTCCGGCCTACCTTGTCAGCAATGCCCGGGTCTATGCTGAGCCTGAAGTCAGGGTGCTGGCTGTGCTCGTCGGGCCTGACCGCGCCCGCGAATAACGCTGCATTATCCTTTGCTCGTTATGAGCGACCACGCCCGCATATAGAGCTGGGTGTGGGTATGCACCTTTATCTTATTCAAAATTCAGGAATTTCCTATGTTCGGCGCCATTGCCAAGGCCGTCTTCGGCTCGTCCAATGATCGTTACGTCAAATCGCTCGACAAGATCGTCAAGCAGATTGCGGCCTTTGAGCCTGCGCTTGAAACGCTCAGCGATGCTGAGCTTCAGGCGCAGACCGACAAATTCCGCGGGATGATTGCCGAAGGCAAGACGCTCGATGAAATCCTGCCCGAAGCCTTCGCCACGGTGCGCGAAGCTTCGAAGCGCGTGCTCGGCATGCGCCATTTTGACGTACAGATGATTGGCGGCATCGTTTTGCATCGCGGTGAAATCGCCGAAATGCGCACGGGTGAAGGCAAGACACTGGTCGCGACGCTTGCGACCTATCTCAACGCGATCGAAGGCAAGGGTGTGCACGTCGTTACGGTGAACGACTACCTGGCCCGCCGCGACGCGGAATGGATGGGGCAGATCTATCGCTTCCTTGGGCTGACCGTGGGCGTGATCATACCGAACCTGTCGGAATACGAACGCCGCGAAGCCTACGAATGCGACATCACCTACGCGACGAACAACGAACTCGGCTTCGACTATCTGCGCGACAACATGAAGCACGAGCGGAGCCAGATGGTCCACCGCCCGTTCAATTATGCGATCGTCGACGAAGTGGACTCGATCCTGATCGACGAGGCGCGCACGCCGCTGATCATTTCCGGCCCGACCGACGACAAGAGCGAACTCTATCTGCAGGTTGACGCGATCATCAAGCAGCTCCCCGAAGAGCTGTATGAAAAGGACGAGAAGACCAAAAACATCACCCTGACCGAAGAAGGGGTAGAATGGGCGGAACGTCAGCTGGAAGCGGCTGGTCTGCTGGTTGGGTCGAACCTGTACGATGTCGAGAACACCCAGGTGGTGCACCACCTTGACCAGAGCCTGAAGGCCAACGTCATGTTCAAGCGCGATATCGACTATGTGGTCGAGGGCGGCAAAGTCGTCATCATCGACGAGTTTACCGGCCGCAAGATGGAAGGACGGCGGTGGTCAAACGGGTTGCATCAAGCCGTCGAAGCCAAGGAAGGCGTGACGATCGAGCCGGAAAACCAGACCATGGCTTCGATTACGTTCCAGAACTATTTCCGCATGTATCCCAAGCTCTGCGGGATGACCGGCACGGCCGCGACCGAAGCGGCAGAGTTTTTCGACATCTACAAGATGAACGTGGTGACCATTCCGACCAACGTTCCGGTCCAGCGCGTCGATGAAGAGGACGAATTCTACAAGAATACGACCGACAAATTCGCCGCCATTGCCAAGCTGATCAAGGAGAAGAGCGATTCCGGCCAGCCGGTGCTGGTTGGTACGGTATCGATCGAGAAGTCGGAACTGCTTAGCGAATTCCTCAACAAGGAAGGGGTGAAGCACAACGTGCTCAATGCCCGGTTCCACGAGATGGAAGCACACATTGTCGCGCAAGCGGGACGGCTGGGCGCGGTGACAGTTGCCACCAACATGGCGGGCCGCGGCACTGACATCAAGCTGGGCGGCAATGCTGAATTCCGCATCGAGGACGAACTGAAGAACGTCCCTGAAGGGCCCGAGCGCCACGCGGCGATTGCCAAGATCGAGGCTGAAATCGATGCCGAAAAGCAGCAGGTTCTCGCCGCCGGCGGGCTGTGCGTGATCGGCACGGAACGGCACGAGAGCCGCCGCATCGACAATCAGCTGCGCGGCCGTTCGGGCCGTCAGGGCGACCCGGGCCTGTCGAAATTCTACCTCTGCCTGGAAGACGACCTGCTGCGCATCTTCGGGCCAGACACCCTGTTCTCGAAAATGATGAACTCAAACCTCGCGGACGGCGAGGCCATCGGCTCGCGGTGGCTGTCAAAGGCGATCGAAACCGCGCAGAAGAAGGTTGAAGCGCGCAATTACGACATCCGCAAGCAGGTCGTCGAATACGACGACGTGATGAACGACCAGCGCAAGGTCATTTACGAACAGCGCGCCGACATCATGGATTCGGAAACGGTTGACGAAGTGGTCGAAGACATGCGCCGCGATACCGTCAACAGCCTGGTCGGCGATGCCTGCCCTCCGGGTTCCTATCCCGAACAATGGGACGTCGAAGGTCTGAAGGCGCGCAGTCTTGAGGTTCTTGGGATCGAGCCCCCCCTCGATGCGTGGCTTGCCGAAGACGGCATCGAGCCTGACGAAATCGAAGAGCGGCTGGCAGCGGCTGCAGATGCGAAGATGGCGGGCAAGATCGGTGACGATGCGGCCATCTGGCGCCAGGTGGAAAAGCAGGTTCTGCTCGAGCGTCTGGACCACTACTGGAAGGAGCACCTCGCTACGCTCGATGCGCTGCGTCAGGTCGTGTTCCTGCGGGCCTATGCGCAGAAGCAGCCGATCAACGAATACAAGCAAGAGGCTTTCGGCCTGTTCGAACGGATGCTTGAGGCTATTCGTGAAGACGTGACGCGGATCCTGATGAACAGTGAACTGCGCATGCCCGAGCCAGCGACGCTTCCGGAACTGCCCGAGTTTCTGACCACGCATATCGATCCCTTCACCGGTCAAAACGATGCCGGTCCGGCTGCACCTGGAGCAGAAGCCATGCTGTCGGCACTCGGCGCGGGCGGGGCTGCCTCTGCATTGGGATCATCATCCAGTGCAGGCGAAGATCCCTATGCAGGACTGGGCTTGTCCCGCAACGCGCCGTGCCCGTGTGGTTCGGGCGAGAAGTACAAGCACTGTCACGGCGCCTTGAAATAGCGACCCGGATCAGTCCGACTTCAGACAGCGCGTTGGCAAAACCAGCGCGCTGTTTTTATTGGGTAAGAGGTTTGTAGGGGATCGGCAGTCCTGACAGACGCCGCGTTGTCCAGCGTGGCATTCGCCTTCGATGTCCAAGCCCGAGAAAACCTGGCAAACCGCAATTTTAGGGGAAGAAATGGCTCCCTGAGTAGGATTCGAACCTACGGCCGCTCGATTAACAGTCGAGAGCTCTACCGCTGAGCTATCAGGGAGCAGTCCTTTCGGACAGGGGTGCGCCTATAACAGCGCTGCAGCGTTTGGCAAGCGCCTGTACGCCAAAAAATCAGACCTGGAATTGTTCGGCGAAAATCCGCTCCTCCAGGGTTTTCCCGGGATCGAACAACAGGGTCAGCCGCTGGTCGCGGGCGACGCGGACCTGGACTTCGAGAATGTCGCGCAGCTCTTTCTGGTCGGCAACGGCGGCGACTGGGCGCTTGTCCGGATCGAGGACGCGGAAGGTCATCTCGTAATGATCGGGCAGGATCGCCCCGCGCCAGCGGCGGGGACGAAACGGGCTGATCGGGGTGAGGGCGACCAGCGCCGAAGTCAGCGGCAGGATCGGGCCATTGGCGGAAAGGTTATAGGCGGTCGAACCGGCAGGGGTGGCGACAAGGACGCCGTCGCAGAACAGTTCGGCCATGCGGACCTTGCCGTTCACAGCCACTTCCAGCCGCGCGGTCTGGCGTGTTTCGCGCAGCAACGACACTTCATTGATGGCCAGGCGCGTAACCTGCTGTCCGCTGCCCAGCGTCGCGGTCATCGCCAAGGGGGTGATGGTCAGCCGCTTTGCCCGGGCGATCCGCTCTTCAAGGGTGCGGGTCGACTTCGGCTTGTTCATCATGAAGCCGACCGTGCCGTAATTGATCCCATATGCGGGGATCACGTGTCCGGCGTCGAGCATTTCGTGCAGCGCGTGAAGCATCTGCCCGTCACCGCCCAAGACGACTGCGACGTCGGCTTCCTCCAGCGGTACGAAAGTGGTTTCGCTGCGCAGAATTTCAGCCGCTTCCTGGGCACGAGGCGTGTCCGAGGCCAGCAGGGCGAGGGCGGGTGGCTTGCTCATCGCACGGTGCATATGGGCAATCGAGCCGCTTGGGTAGAGGCTTTGCATCACCCGTTGGCGCCGCTCATCACCCCTTCGCCTTGCGGGCAATAGCACTGAGGCCCTTGGTCAGCTGGAACAGGCCATTGAGCCGTGCTTCGGGATTGGCCCAGGTGCGGGTGATCACGATCTTGCTGTCGGGCCGCAGCTTGACCGTGCCTTCGAGCCGCTGGGCATAGGCCATCAGGCCCGCCGGATCGGGGAACTGGTCGTTGTGGAACGAGACCAGCGAACCCTTCGCGCCGACGTCGATCTTGGCGATGTTCGCCTCGATCGCCTGGCGCTTGATCTGAATGAGCTTGACCAGATTGGCGGTCGGAGCGGGCAGCGGGCCAAATCGGTCGATCATCTCGGCCGAGAGGGATTCGATCTCTTGCTGGTCCTCGGCATCATTGAGGCGGCGGTACAGCGCTATGCGGACGGCGAGGTCGGGGACATAGTCGTCCGGGATCATGATCGGGGCATCGACGGTAATCTGCGGGCTCAAGGCATGGCGCTCCTTGGCAAGACCCAGATCGCCGGCCTTGGCTGCCAGGATCGCGTCTTCCAGCATCGACTGGTAAAGCTCGAACCCGACTTCGCGGATGTGACCGGACTGTTCGTCGCCCAGTAGGTTCCCGGCACCGCGAATGTCGAGATCGTGGCTGGCCAGCTGGAACCCGGCGCCCAGGCTGTCGAGATCGCCCAATACCTTCAGGCGCTTTTCCGCGACTTCGGACAATTGCACGTCCACAGGTGTCGTCAGATAGGCGTAGGCGCGCAGTTTCGAACGCCCGACGCGGCCCCGCAGCTGATAGAGCTGCGCCAAACCAAAGCGATCAGCGCGGTGAATAATGATCGTATTGGCACTGGGGATGTCCAGTCCACTTTCGACGATGGTCGTGGAAAGCAACACATCGTACTTCTTTTCGTAGAAGGCGCTCATCCGTTCTTCGACTTCGCCCGCCGCCATCTGCCCATGGGCAGAGATATAGCGCACTTCGGGGACGGTCTTGTGCAACCAGTCCTCGACTTCGGCCATGTCGGCAATCCGCGGCACGACGATGAAACTTTGCCCACCGCGATGATGTTCGCGCAGCAGGGCCTCGCGCATCACCATGTCATCCCATTCCATCACATAGGTGCGCACGGCCAGGCGATCGACCGGGGCGGTCTGGATGGTCGAAAGTTCGCGCAGTCCGCTCATCGCCATTTGCAGCGTCCGCGGTATCGGCGTGGCGGTGAGCGTCAGGACGTGGACGTTGTTGCGCAGTTGTTTCAGCGCTTCCTTGTGGTTGACCCCAAAGCGCTGCTCTTCGTCGACGATGACCAGCCCCAGCTTCTTGAACTGCAGGCTCTTGGCCAGCAGCGCGTGCGTGCCGATCACCACATCGACAGTGCCTTCGGCCAGCCCGGCCTTCGTCGCCTTGGCCTCTTTTTCACCCACCAGGCGGGAGAGGCGTCCGACGTTCAGCGGGAAACCGGCAAAGCGCTCGGTGAAACCGGTGTAGTGCTGGCGGGCCAGAAGCGTGGTTGGTGCGATCACGGCAACCTGTTGTCCCGCCATTGCCGCTGCAAAAGCGGCACGCAGAGCGACTTCGGTCTTGCCGAACCCAACGTCACCGCAGACCAGCCGGTCCATCGGCTTGCCTTCGGCAAGATCGGCCAGCACGTCGTCGATTGCGGCCTCCTGGTCTTCGGTTTCCTGCCAGGGAAAACGATCGACGAACTGGCCATAGCTGGCCGGATCCGGAACGATCACCGGCGCCTGCCGCAAAGCGCGCAGCGCCGCAGTCTTGAGCAATTCGTGGGCAATCTCGCGGATGCGCTCCTTCAGGCGGGACTTACGCTTTTGCCACGCTTCGCCGCCCAGCCTGTCCAGGCCCACGGTCTCGCTTTCGGAGCCATAGCGCGAAAGGACGTCGATGTTCTCGACGGGCACGTAAAGCTTGTCCCCTCCCGCATATTCCAGCGCGACGCAATCGTGTGGACTTTTGCCCACTGGGATCGATTGCAGCCCGATGTACCGTCCGATGCCGTGGTCCATGTGGACCACCAGGTCACCAGGGGTAAGGGCTGACAGCTCCGCCAGAAAAGCATCCGCGCCCTTGCGCCGCTTCTTGCGACGAACCAACCGGTCGCCAAGGATGTCCTGTTCGGTGACCAGGTCCAGATCATCATTGGCGAAGCCGGTTTCCAGCGGTAGAACCAGCGCCACCGGCGCGCCCTTGGCCGCCAGGCCCAAGGCTTCCTGCCAGCTGTCGGCCAAGACCGGGGCAGGGCGGGCAGCCTCTCCCAGGATAGAGGCGATGCGGGCGCGGCTGCCCTCGCTATAGGCGGCAATAAGGGCCTTCTTGCCGCGCTTGGCTTGACCGGTAAGGTACTTCGCCGCCGCTTCGTAAACATTGTCGCCGCGCGCCCGCTCCGGCGCGAAATCGCGCCCGCCGGTAAAGCCGAAGTCAATCACCGTCGCGCTTTCGGGCTGGGCAAAGATGTCGGCGCGGTGGACCGGGTGGCCTTGCAACTGTGCGGTCAGTTCGTCCTTGGTCAGGTAAAGCGCATCGGGTGCAAGCGGGCGATAGGAACCGGGCGCCTTGGCAGCCGAATCGCGGCGCGCGGTGAAATAGTCGGCGATGTCGCTCAGTCGCTCGTCCGCCGCACTCAATGCGCCGCTGTCGATCACGATGGTATCGTCCGGCCCAAGGTGATCGAACAGCGTCACCATGCGATCTTCGAACAGCGGCAGCCAATGCTCCATTCCGGCAAGGCGCCGGCCGTCGCTGACCGCCTGATAAAGCGGATCGCTTGTCGCATTGGCGCCGAACAGTTCCCGGTAACGGGTGCGGAAGCGTTTCACGCTCTCGTCGTCTAGCATCGCTTCGCTGGCAGGAAGCAGCAGGTGTTGCTGGGCCACGCCGCTGGACCGCTGGGTGTTCGGATCGAACAGGCGCAGGGTCTCCAGCTCGTCGCCAAAGAAGTCGAGCCGCAGGCCAGCATCGAGCCCCGAAGGATAGATGTCGAAGATCGACCCGCGCACTGCATATTCGCCCGCGTCGGCTACTGTGTCGGTCCGCGAATAGCCTTGCCTTTGCAGCAACGCGATCAGGCTTTCCCGCCCTATTTCCATCCCAGGTTTCAGCAGGCGGACATTCTCGCGGATGCGGAACGGGGTTGCGATGCGCTGCAAGGCAGCATTGATCGTGGTGACCAGCAGCTGCGGCCTGTCGGAATTTGCCTGCAGGCGGTGCAGGGCGGCAAGGCGACGGGCGCTGATCGACAGAGCGGGACTGGCGCGGTCGTAGGGCAGGCAGTCCCAGGCTGGTAGAGCAATTACGTCCAGTTCCGGCGCAAAGAATGCGGCGGTATCGGCGATTGCCTGCATGGCCCCTTCATCGGGTGCGATGAACACGGCGCGAGTCTTGGCCGCCCGCGCCAGGTCAGCCAGGACCAACGGCTGCGCCCCGCGCGCCAGGGCGGCGAGGGTCAGCGGGCGTTTAGCAGCAAGAATTTTCGATAGGTCAGGCATGGCTCACGCAACGGCAATTGCCCCGCGGGCCATTTGCAGGCCAGCGGGGGCAGGATCGGGTCTGTCCCTTAGCCGGGAAGGGGCGGCTTGTCGAACAACCCCAAAGGGTAGAGATCAGCGCGGAATTTCGACGTAGTCGAGCTTGCGGAATGCATCCATTTGCGCGCCGGCATATTCGTCCGGGATCGCGAGTGTGCCCAGCGCCCACCCCATGATGTCGACGTCTTCTTCGTCGAGCAGCTTTTCGAACCACACGAGTTCGGCCTCGCTCCACGTCGCGCCGTAGCGGTCAAAGAAGCAGCCGATCATATAGTCGGCTTCGCGTGTTCCGCGATGCCAAGCGCGAAACTTCAAACGGCGGAGACGATCTTCATGGTCCATGCCGCCGCCGCTAGGACGCTGCGGCGGCAAAGGCAACGATCAATGCGTTTCGCGCAGAGCGGCGATGATCTGTTCCGGCGGGCGGCCGGCCAGATCCTTGTGATATTCCTTCAACACGGCTTGCGCGGTCATTTTGTGATAATGCTTGCGCAGTTCGCCCAGGGTGCGTGGATCGGCAAACACGACCAGCTTGTCGATGCGGTGAGCCAGGACTTCGGCATTCAGCCAGCTGGCCGCACCAGCGGCGTGGCCATCCTCGCTTTGCCGGCTTTCCGCCGGGTTGCCCGCGCTGGAATAGTGGCGACCGCCCGAACCCTTGTTGTGATCGTTCAATTTCACCGCAGGCATTGCGGTCAATTGCGGCGCTGCTTCGTTGCCGGAATTCCGGTAAAGCTCAAACTTCTCGCCGTCGATCAATGCGATCACGGTACCATGGGGCAACAGCATCAGGACCTCCTTTTGTAGTACGGGACGAGGACAACGCATTTTTTCCATACCGTCCATGCGCTGTGTCAAAGACGGCGCGAACCCTTTCGCCGGGCGGCAGCTTGAGGCATTAGAGCGCCATGCGTCCGGAACGGCTCAATTCCCTGTTTGCTGCGGCTGATAGCCTGAAGGGCGTGGGCACCGGACTCGCCCGTCCGTTGGAGCGGTTGGGCCTGACCCGGCTACGCGATTTTCTTTATCATCTGCCCGACCGGTTTGTGACTCGCCGCGTGGTGTCCGATCTGGATGAGGCCAGCGTGGGCGAAAACGTGGTCGTGGCTCTGACACCGCTGGAATATCGCAGTCCTGCTGGACGGGGGCCGTTCCAGGTGCAGGCGGCCGATGCAGCGGGGAATATTTGTTCGATCACCTATTTTGGTCGCAATGCGGGCTGGGCCAAGAAGCAGCTGCCGCTGGGTGAGATGCGCTGGATCGCCGGTAGATTGGATCAATATGGCCAGCTGCTGCAGATCGTCCATCCGGATCACGTTTCTGAAGCAGGCTCTGCTGCCCTGGGCCAGCTGGTCGAGCCGGTTTATCCGCTATCGGATGGGCTGACGCAGGGGCGGCTCACCGCCTTGATCCATCAAGCGCTGTCCGGAACACCGGATCTGCCGGAATGGATCGAGCCGGGCCTCTTGGCCAAGATGCAATGGCCGAACTGGCGCGAAGCCTTGCAACTGGCGCACCGGGGCGAGCATGCCGCCGCGCGTGATCGCCTGGCCTATGACGAGTTGCTCGCCAACAGTCTGGCTTTGATGCTGGTGCGCAACGCCAACCGCGCGCGCAGCGGCACGCCGCTGGTCGGGAACGGCGCGCTGCGCGGGAAACTGTCGTTGCCGTTTGGGTTGACCGGAGCGCAGGCGCGGGCGTTGCGTGAGATCGAGGAGGACATGGCGCAGTCCAGCCCGATGTTGCGCTTGCTGCAAGGCGATGTCGGATCGGGCAAGACTGTGGTTGCGCTGGAAGCAATGCTGCTGGCGGTGGAGGCTGGGGCCCAGGCGGCACTGCTCGCCCCGACCGAAATCCTGGCGCGGCAGCACCATGAAACTCTGAACCGGATGGCAGCCGGGACCGGTGTCAACATCGCGCTGCTGACCGGACGGGACAAGGGCAGGGCCCGGGAATCGATCCTGATCGGGCTGCTCGATGGTTCGATCGATATGGTTGTCGGCACGCATGCGATCTTTCAGGACTCGGTCGCTTACAAGAACCTGGCGCTGGTTGTGATTGACGAGCAGCACCGGTTTGGGGTCGGCCAGCGCTTGATGTTGACCCAGAAGGGCAAGCGCACCCCGCATTGCCTGGCAATGACGGCCACACCGATCCCGCGGACGCTGACCCTGGCACAATACGGTGAGATGGATGTCAGCCGGCTCGACGAGATGCCGCCCGGGCGTCAGCCGATCGACACCCGCGTTGTCGCGGTCGAACGCCTGTTCGATGTGGTCGAGGCGATCGGGCGACACCTGCAATCGGGAGAGCAGGCCTATTGGGTCTGCCCGATGGTCCGCGAGCAGGAAAGCGAGGACCTGGCCGCTGCAGAGGCGCGATATGCGGAATTGAATGAACGGTTCGGCGATGCGGTGGTGCTGGTCCATGGCCAGCTGAGGCCAGAGCAGAAAGATGCCGCGATGGAGCGCTTTGCCAGCGGCGCGGCCAAGCTGCTGGTGGCAACAACCGTGATCGAAGTCGGGGTCGATGTGCCCAATGCGACACTGATGATCATCGAACAGGCGGAACGGTTCGGCCTGGCCCAGCTTCACCAGCTGCGCGGCCGGGTCGGGCGCGGCAGCGGTAAGAGCACTTGCCTGCTGCTGCGCGGCGAGGCGCTGTCCGAAACCGGTCGCGAACGGCTGGCCCTGATGCGCGAGACGCAGGATGGCTTTCGTCTTGCGGAAGAAGACCTGCGGCTGCGTGGCGGCGGTGAACTGCTGGGTACGCGGCAATCGGGCGACACGCCGTTTCGGGTCGCCAGTCTTGAGCAGATCCAGAAGCTCTTGCCCCTGGCGCACGACGATGCACGCTTGCTGATGGAACGCGATGGCGGTCTGACCGGGGAGCGGGGCGAAGCAGCGCGGCTGCTCTTGTATCTGTTCGAACGCGATTGGGGCGTGCAGCTTTTGCGGGGTGGCTAAGCGCCGATACCCTGTAGGTTGCGGCCGGGCTATTTGACCCGGGCACGCAAGCGGATGGAGCAGGTTGGCGGCGACCCCCAATTCGAGTTCAGCTTACCCTTCGGCCTGAACCGCACCTTGCGGATTGCACTGTCGTACTGGTCGGCGTCCGGTGCCGGAGTGACAAGATTGCCGTTGGCATCGAGGAACTCGACGTCATCCGCGGTCGATGCCAAGGTTTGAAAGGTGATCGAAATCCCGCAAGTCGGACTGCCGTTGACAAAGGAGAAGGGCGCTCCGCTGGAATAATTGCCGACGAATAGCTCAAGCGCCGGATTAATCGCTTGTTCGATCACGATGGTATTGCTGTCGGGCGAGTCCTGTTGGTTGGCGGCTGTGAGGGTCAGATCGATCACCGCCCCTGGAATTGCCTTGAAGTTGGCCGTTTCAAGCGCATTGCCGGTGACACTGGAATTGTAGTTGAGGCTAAGCTGGATAGCAGTGCTGCTCGCATCATAAGGCAGGCCGTAATAAGCGGCCTGATTTTGTTCCAGAAACTTTCGTCCGTAATCGGTGATCGCCGACGTGAAATAGACGAATTCGTGATACCAGCCATCGGTCTGCGCCCCGTCGGGACGCCTTCCGATTCCAAAGCCATTGGTGGCTGTGGTCGCGATCGTTACGCTGCTTTGTCCGAACAGGGTGCCATTCGAATAGCCATAGGAAACGCCCGAGCGGCGGATCGCGGTAAGGATCTTGGTTACCCCGGCCGGGACGGTGGTCGTGGTCACGTCGCCGGTGGAATAGACATAGGGAACGAACAGCATACGCCTGCCATTGTCGATGCCGAACGCCCGGTTGGTGGTATGCGACCCGGACCAGACCGCGACCACGTCAAGCGCGTCGCTGAAGCGGGTCAATATTGCATTGAGCGCCCGGTCTGCATCGCCCGTAACCAGCCAGGATGCGGGATTTGTGACCAGATTGGTACCAGAGATGACGCGCACCGCAGGCCTGCCGGACTGGGTAACAAGCACCCCGCTTTGCACAATGTAAGGTTGTGCTGTTGTCGTATTCTGGATCAGGTTCCGATTGTTTCCGCTCTGATCATACCAGATCGTGACAAAGCCATTGCCGGTTCCGACAAAGGACATCAGCGTCGCAGTATCCAAGTCGCCGTTACTATCAAACCCGATCGCTCGGGTGGTATTGTCGGAGCTGCGGCGGACCATGATCGCCGAGCCGGTGTAGCTGGCCCGCAATTTGCGCAGCGAAAAGGCCGCACCGACATTGTTGGCCAGGTCCAGCGGTTCGGCAAAAGCGGGATGGGCGAATAGCAACACCAGGAAAAGGCAGCACAGGTGCCGAATGCGCATGAACTGGTCCCAAATTTGTCATGGCCGCATGGGGCCGGTTCCAACCGGCGCCGGGGCGCAAGTTAATCCTTCAGATTCGTATTACCCCCACTTAGATACTGAATCAAAAGCAAAAGTTTTCTTGCGGATGCGGGTTATGCTGCAAACGGTTATGCCTTCCAGGCGTAGAGCAGGCGGCCTTCGCCCAGCTGGGCAAGCAGATCATCGATTTCGGCCCGCGAAACGGCAAAGCAGCCTTGGCTGCGACCGATCCGCCCTTGTTCCAAGGCGATTGTCTGGGACACGTAGTCTGCCCCGTGGATGACGATTGCACGGCGCTCTGCGGCTTCGTTCTGCGCTTCCAGCCCGCTCACCTTGCGCGAACGGCCGTGCTTGCCAACATAGGTTGCGCCCGTAACGAAAGCCCCTTTGCACGACGCGTTCGAGCCCGCCCGGTTTGAGAACCGCTCAGTCCAGCCGCTTGCATCGGGATCGGATCCGCTGCCATGGGCCACCAACATCGACTTGATCACCCGTCCGCCTTCCAGGTCCACCAACTGGAATCGGGGCAGGCGGGAATGGGCGGCAAAGTTCACCAGACCGATGCGGTCGCGGTGAGCAATGCGCGCGGCATTTGCGTCAAGCGCGGCCAGGGCTTCCGGAAGCAGGGCTGGCATCTCGCCGCACAGCGTCGCGGCAAAGCTTCTCGTCGATACCAGACCGGCGCTGCCGGCAACCATGGCGCCAATGAAGTGGCGCCGGTTCATGTTCATGGGTTTTGCGAAGTCCCGAAGTGCGTTTGCACCGATTTTGGGTTGCCCGGAGAGGCAATTCAATCGTTCTTGGCCGGGATACCGGCGAAACGTGCCGCGCATGCGCTAACCAGCGAACTGGCCGGGAACCTGACGCGTTCGCTTGGTTGCAGTTCCCATAGCGGGAGGAAATGCTTTAGACCGCGAGAACCAGGACGTCTTCGGCACGCGGCAAAGCGGGCTCAAAGCCTGGCAGGGGCGAGAAACCTTCACCGGTCAGCGTGCAGCTGGTCAATCCGGCCAGCTTGAACTGACCGAGACGGGGTTCCTCGTCGCTGCGCCAGCTTTTGCCCAGATTCAGCGCGGCGACAAACAGATCGCCATGCCGTTCAAACATCAGATGCGGGGCAAGACGAATGGTGGCGCCGTTATATTGCGCTTCAACCAAGATGCGGCGGGTTATCGCTTCAAGCAGCGTCAGGCGTGCGTCACTCATAGTGCCCTAGATACAAATCAGAAGCGATGTTGGTCGGGGAAAGAGGATTCGAACCTCCGGCCCCTGCCTCCCGAAGACAGTGCTCTACCAGGCTGAGCTATTCCCCGACCGATCGCGGACCCACTAGGGAGCCCGAGGCAGGAGCGCGCCTATAGTCAGCGATTCCACGGGTGGCAAGCAGGCAATCTCGTCGCTAACGTCATTTCATGGCCTCAATCTCGATTCCCTTCGATTCCTCGCCCGAAAATCACTGGGAATGGCAGTACCTCGACCTGATGCGTCAGATCTGGGAACGAGGAGACGAGCGGATCGACCGCACCGGCGTCGGCACCCGGGCAGTATTCGGAGCCCAGATTCGTTTCGACCTGTCGCGCGGGGCGATGCCGTTGATTACGACCAAGCGGGTCTATTGGAAGACGGCAGCACGCGAATTCCTGTGGTTCCTTACCGGGAATACCAACATTCGCCCGCTGGTGCAGCAAGGGGTGAAGATCTGGAACGAATGGCCGCACGCCAATTACGTTCAGCAGACTGGTGAGCCAGTTTCGATCGATGAATTTGCCGCGCGCATTGCCGAGGACGAGGCCTTTGCGGCGCAATGGGGCGATCTTGGTCCGGTCTATGGCAAGCAGTGGGTTGATTGGCCCACGTATCAACCTGCCGGCGATGGCCTGTTCCGCGCAGGTCCGGGGATTAACCAGGTTCAGCAAGTGGTCGATAGCCTAAGGAATAATCCGGGCAGCCGCCGCCATATCGTCGAAGGCTGGAACGTGGCGGAGCTTGACCGGATGGCCTTGCCGCCTTGCCACAAGACCTATCAGTTCCATGTCGGGGCAGGGCGGCTGAATTGCCTGCTCTATCAGCGCAGCTGCGATGTTGCGCTGGGCTTGCCGTTCAACCTGTTCGGTGCGGCACTGTTTACCCGGATGCTGGCGCAGCAATGCGATCTGCAGCCGGGGGAACTGGTGTGGATGGGCGGGGATACGCACCTCTATCTCAACCACGGCGAACTGGTCGAAGCGCAGCTCGCGCGGGAACCATCGGGCGGCGGCAATCTTGTTATAAAGCGGCGGCCGGAATCGGTGTTCGATTACCGCATCGAAGACTTTGAAATCACCGATTATGCGCCGCAGTCCCACCTGGCGGCACCGGTTGCGGTTTAGTTGACGATGAAACCAGTTTGAAATAATATGTCGCGCATCTAAAATTTGCTTCCAATCGGCGCGGGGTCGATTCGAAGCGGGAGAGCGCATCATGGCCAAGGCGCCGGACAGTACCGCAAACCCTGGCGGCAACCTGCCGCCACTTAGCCTGCATGTCCCTGAACCGCCGTTCCGGCCCGGCGATCCGGTCGACTATTCCTTCCTGGAAATTCCACCTGCGGGGGCCTTTACTCGCCCTGACGAGGCATGCGAGACGGAAGAGACGCACCCGCTCTGCCACGGCCTGATCCGCGTTCTGGACGAAGATCACCGCGCCGTGGGTGCCTGGGACCCGAAGCTCGATCCGGATACGCTGCGCCGCATGCTTCGCGTCATGGCGCTGACCCGCGCGTTCGACGACCGGATGTATCGCGGCCAGCGGCAGGGCAAGACCAGCTTTTACATGAAATGCACCGGCGAAGAGGCGACCAGTGCTGCCTCTGCCTTTGCCCTATCGGACGACGACATGGTGTTCCCCAGCTATCGCCAGCAGGGCATCCTGATCGCTCGCGGCTACCCCATCGTCGAAATGATCAACCAGATCTATTCGAACCGGGCGGACAAGCTGAAAGGGCGCCAGCTGCCAATCATGTACTCCAGCCGCGAGCACAACTTCTTCACGATCAGCGGCAATCTCGCGACCCAGTATCCGCAAGCCGCCGGCTGGGCGATGGCCAGCGCGATCAAGGGTGATAACCGCATCGCCGCCAGCTGGATCGGCGAAGGCTCCAGCGCAGAGGGCGATGCCCATGCCGCTTTCACCTTTGCCTCGGTCTTCAATGCCCCGGTGGTGTTCAACATCGTCAACAACCAGTGGGCGATTTCCAGCTTCTCGGGCTTTGCCGGAGGTGAACGCGCAACCTTTGCCGCCAAGGCGATCGGCTATGGCATTGCCGGGCTACGGGTCGACGGGAATGATGCCTTGGCGGTCTATGCCGCGATGCGCTGGGCAGCGAACCGGGCCCGGGCGAACAAGGGCCCGACGCTGATCGAGCACTTCACCTACCGCGCCGAAGGGCACTCCACCTCGGACGATCCCAGTGCCTATCGTTCAGCGCAAGAGCGTGACGAGTGGCCGCTGGGCGATCCGATCACGCGGCTCAAGCGGCACCTGATCGCGCTGGGCGAATGGTCGGTGGAGCAGCATCAGGCGATGGACCTGGAACTGGCCGAGCAGGTCAAGGCCGCGACCAAAGAGGCGGAGAAAAACGGCATCCTGGGCCACGGCCTGCACCATCCGTTCCACACCATGTTCGAGGACGTGTTCGAGGAACTGCCCTGGAACCTTGAGGAACAGGCCGAGCAGGCCATCCGCGAGCGCCGGATCAAATGGCCGACCTGGAAGGAGTACGAATGATGTCGCTGGAAGAAGCGCCGCTCTCCCTC
>JBKHWO010000049.1:0-80859 GCA_046566485.1 Alphaproteobacteria bacterium
GCTTCTCCGAGGCGGGATACCTCATTCGTCGTCGCCCCCATCCGCGATCATGCTTTTTTTCAGCAGGCGGTTCTCCAGGGTCAGGTCGGCAACGCATTCCTTCAGGGCGCGGGCTTCGCGGCGCAGATCCTGCACCTCGCCAGTGGTCGCGGCACGGGCGGTGTCGCCGGCCAGGCGGCGCTTGCCGGCTTCCATGAACTCCTTCGACCAGGTGTAATACAGGCTCTGGGCAATGCCTTCCTTGCGGCACAGCTCGGCGATGCTGTCCTCGCCGCGCAGGCCATCCAGCACGATGCGGATCTTGTCTTCGGCCGAGAAGTGCCGGCGGGTTGCACGCCGGATGTCCTTCACCACCCGCTCCGCAGGGGCCTTGGTCGGCGATTTTGCATTGGAGGATTTGGGCTTCATCTTCGTTCCTTCATCACTACGACGAAGCCCAAATCCTCCTTAAATCACAACCTCAAATCTGTGCCATTGGTGCTGACGGGGAACATGGCGCCGACTTCATGACCCGCAGCAAAACGAAGCTCGGATTGTGATTGGGTCTCGGCCACCTCGCGCTTGTGCACCGAGAGCCATAGCTTTTTCGGGCATTGTTCAAAGGCAGTGATGCGGGACTTGGACAGGCCATAATTTTTCACGGGTGAACTCATGGAAGAGCAGGCCAGGTCTGCCGGGCCTCGGGCATAAGCTCCCGAAGCTCTGGTGGCGAAAGGATCTCAACATGGTCGCCCCACTTCAAGAGGTGCCAGGCCATCTCGAGCAAGCCGCCTGCGCGAAAGCGAACGATCAATTCGCCAGCCTCTGTCTCCTCGCACTGCTGGCTATGACACGACGCCTTACCTTAAAGCCCTATGGCTTTGGTTTTCAGTCATAAAATGCTGGTGAAGTCGCCAAGAAAACTGCGGCTGGGCTGTTATTATCTAACATCCTGCAAATTGGCGATTTTTAGAGCGCCAACCTTTTTGTCGAGGTTGGCGCGAAAGGAGACAAACCCGGGTTAGAGACACAAACTGCCTTCAATCTCCAGTCTCCGAGGATTGCAAGACACGCTGAAAACCTCGCGGAAGCTGGGGGTTTTGACGCCAAAGGGGAGTGGAATATGCGTTTCGCGACATGTGAACTGGCGGACAGGGTGGGATTCGAACCCACGGTGAGCTTGCACCCACGGCGGTTTTCAAGACCGCTGCCTTAAACCACTCGGCCACCTGTCCGCGCGCCAACGCCGCTAGCGACAAACTGCAGGAATGTCACGTCCGATCCATTTCCGGAATCGATGCAGCTGTGGCAAACCACACGAATGGATTGGTTGCGCAAGATTCGACTGTTGGCTCCGCTCAGCCTTGGCGCCGTGCTGCTGTCTTCGCAACCGGCGCAACTTATGGCCCAGACCGAAACGGGCATTGGTTTTCAATCCTATCTTCAGCTTGTCTCAGCAAAAGCACGCGGCCAGGGGGTCAGCCAGCAGGCAATCGATTCGGTTCTCTCGGGTCTCAGCTACAACCCCCGGGTGGTTTCATTGGACCGTGCGCAACCGGGTTCCAGCCCTGGGTCTCCACCGGCGTTTTCGGGTTATTATGTCCGCCATATCGGAGCAGAGCGGATCAATCTTGGGCGGTCCGCCCTTGCCAACAATTCCGATATCCTGTCCCGGGTTGAAGCGCAGTACGGCGTGCCGCGGAAGGTCATCGTGGCGATCTGGGGCAAAGAAACCTTCTATGGCCGGATCAAGGGCGATTTCGATCTGCCGCGGTCGCTGGCTACGCTGGCCTACGAAGGACGCCGGCGGGAGCTGTTCGAAGGCGAGCTGGTCGCGCTGATGAAGATGGTCGATCGCGGGGTGCCACGCGGTCAGCTGCTGGGCAGCTGGGCTGGCGCGTTCGGCAATCCGCAGTTCCTGCCATCGGTCTATTTGCGCGTCGCCCGCGACGGGGATGGTGATGGCAAGGCGGACATCTGGAATAGCCGTGCTGACACTTTCGCCTCCATCGCGAACTACTTCCGCGATGCGGGTTGGCGGACGGGTGACCCCTGGGGGGTTCGCGCTGCCACCCCGCCAAACCTCAACCGTGCACTCATTGCAAACCACCTGAATTCGCCGACGTGTCCGGCAGTACATGACCGGCATTCGGCCTGGAAAACCGTGGCCGAATGGCGGGCGCTGGGCGTAACCCCGCTAGCGCCGATCGCCGACCAGACAATGGCCACGCTGTTCGAACCAGACGGCGCAGGTAACGGCATCTATCTGCTCACCGGCAATTACCGGATCTTCCTCGATTACAATTGCTCGAATTATTACGCTCTGTCCGTGGCGCTGCTCGCGGATGAAATCGGGCGCTGAAACGGGCCTGCAGAGGCGTGCTTCCCCGGGCTATCGATCCAACATTCGCCGCTTTTTGGACGACAAAATTGGTGGTTATGGCAGGATCAATCGACAGGTCCGGGAATGGCCTGCTAGAGCGGTCGCCATGACACGGGGCAAGTTCATCGCGTTCGAAGGCGGGGAGGGCGCAGGGAAGAGCACCCAGGCACGGATGCTGGCGGCTGCCCTGGAGCAACGCGGGGTGACTTGCGTAGTGACCCGGGAACCCGGTGGTACTCAAGGGGCGGAAGCGATCCGGGCCTTGTTGCTTGGGACAGAAGGCGAGGGCTGGAACCCGCGGGCTGAGGCGCTGCTTTTCGCCGCTGCTCGCTCTGATCATGTTGAACGCCTGATCAGGCCGGCCACCGACGCGGGCAAATGGGTGATCTGCGATCGCTATGTCGATTCGAGCCGTGCCTACCAAGGAGGAGGTTTGGGCCTGTCGGATGCCGAAGTCCTGGAGCTTCATCGGATCGGCAGCGGCGGCTTGCTGCCCGATCTGACCCTGCTAATCGAGGTATCGCCCGCAGTTTCGCGGGAGCGCACCGCTGCGCGCGATGTCGACGGTGCCGACCGGATCGGCGGTCGCGACGAGGATTACCACGCCAAGGTTTCAGCCGCCTTCGCGCGCTTCGCTGATGCGGAGCCAGCGCGTTTCGCCAGGATCGATGGTGATGGCGATCCAGCGGATGTCCATCGGGCAGTGATGTCCGCGCTTGATTGCTTTCTGGCGAAACCATGACCGAGTTGGTCGGACATGACGCAGCATGGCGGGAATTCCGGGCGGCTTTGCAAAGCCCGCGGATGCACCATGCGTGGATGCTTACCGGATTGAAGGGGCTGGGTAAGGGCAGCTTCGCCCGCGCGGCTGCCGCGGAGCTGGTTGCCGAACCGGGTATACCACAGCCACCTGTCGAGGCACATCCGGACATCCTGATCCCGGAACACCCTCCCGAAAACAAGGACGAGGCGAAGAAGCGCGAGGACGGTGGAGACTATCGGCGAAAGCGGGCGATTCCGATCGAGGAGATCCGCACCCTGATCCAGCGTTTGCATACCCGGCCAACGCTGGGCGCGCGTCGCGCGGTAATCATTGATCCGGCAGACGATCTGGAACGCAATGCGGCCAATGCCTTGCTCAAGGCCTTGGAGGAACCGCCGGTCGGAACCTACTTTCTGTTGGTTACGCACCGACCTGGGCGGTTGCTTCCCACGATCCGCTCGCGCTGCCGGATTTTGCGGTTCAATCCGTTGGATACGCCGACCATGGCGAGCGTTCTTCAGCAAGTTGCATCCGAGGCTGACGGTGCCGCGCGTGCAGCAGCGATTGCCGCGGCGGAAGGATCGCCCGGTGCGGCTCTGAACTTCGTCGATCAGGATCTCGGCAAACTGTACCAGATCATGCTTCGCCTGATTGCTGAAGGAGACGAGCATTTTGCCCTGCGCGGTGCGCTTGCCGATGAAATCGGTCTGCGACCGGACCGCGAAAGGCAGCAGGCGGCAGTCGATCTGGCCCGGGCGGTTGTGGTGGGCGAGCTGGGCAAAGGCAATGCCGCGCGCAATCAGGCCGTGATCCGGGTCCATGGCGATCTGGTCCGGCTATCCGCGCAGTTGCCGACCTACAATTTTGATCCGGCGTTGGTCGTCATGGAAATCGGGGCCTTGCTGGCCTCTCTCGCCCTGCCTAGAGAGGCTGCCTGAATTCCGTTTTTGAAAGACAAGCTGCGGCCATGGCCGAACCATATTACATAACCACCGCGATCTCGTACCCAAATGGCAAGCCGCATATCGGCCATGCCTATGAAGCGATTGCTGCGGACGTCATCGCCCGGTTCCAACGTCAGATGGGACGGGATGTGCGCTTTCAGACCGGCACGGACGAGCACGGCCTGAAGATGGCGCAGAAGGCGCGCGAGTTGGGGCTTACCCCGGTCGAGCTTGCTGATCAAATGTCGCAATATTTTATTGATATGTGCGACAATCTTAATGTTTCCTATGACGTATTCCAGCGCACTACAGAACTGCGCCATCACGCCGCGACGCAGGAGCTGTGGCGGCGAATGGAAGCCAATGGCGATCTCTATCTCGACCGTTACGAAGGCTGGTACTCAGTTCGCGACGAGGCCTATTACGATGAAAGCGAACTGACCGCGGGGGAAGGGGGCGAAAAGCTCTCGCCGCAAGGGACTCCGGTTGAATGGACCGTCGAGGAAAGCTGGTTCTTCCGTCTATCGAACTATGGCGACAAATTGCTCGCCCTGCTCGAATCTCCGGATTTTTTGCGCCCGGAAAGCCGCCGCAATGAGATGATCGCGTTCGTGAAATCGGGTCTGCGCGACCTTTCGGTTTCACGGACCAGTTTCGACTGGGGGATCAAAGTTCCCGGTAGCGATGAGCATGTGATGTACGTCTGGGTCGATGCCCTGACCAATTACCTCACCGGCATCGGTTTCCCCGAGGAAAATGGCGATTTCTCGAGATATTGGCCGGCAGATCTGCATTTGATCGGCAAGGACATTGTGCGCTTCCACACGATTTACTGGCCTGCTTTCCTGATGAGCGCGGGATTGCCCGTGCCAAGGCAGGTATTTGGACATGGGTTCTTGCTCAATCGCGGGCAGAAAGAGTCCAAGTCCCTGGGCAATGTGACGGATCCGATGGCTCTGGCTGCTGAGTTCGGTGTAGATTCCCTTCGGTATTTCTTGATGCGCGAAGTCGCCTTTGGGCAGGACGGATCCTATTCGCCTGAAGCGATTGTGACACGCTGCAATGCCGAACTGGCCAACAGCTTCGGGAATTTGGCGCAGCGAGTTTTATCCATGATTTTCAAAAATCTGGATGGAGAACTTTCGGCAGTATCTCTGCATGACTGCGACCGGGACCTGCTGTCCTCAGTTCGGAAGGCCTGTGCGACGGAACTGGTCGGTTCCTTCGCGGCGCTGGACTTCTCGAATGGGATCGAGGCATGGATGCGGGCGGTATTCGCCTGCAACCAGTATGTCGATGAGCAGGCGCCCTGGACCCTTAAGAAGACCGACCCCGACCGGATGAAAACCGTCCTGCTCACGTTGTTCATGGCGGTTCGGGATCTGGCGATTGCCATCCGCTCTGTCGTTCCGATCTCTGCCGACAAGTTGCTCGATCAGCTGGGTATCCCCGCGGATGAGCGTACCTTTGCAGTCCTTGGCGATGACAGCTGGTATGATCGCTTGATTGCAAACGGTTTCCGGTTGGGGCAGCCGGTTGGCGTTTTCCCGCGTCTGGAACTTTCGGTCGAGGCAGCCTGATGCTGATCGATTCTCACTGCCACCTTGAATACAAGGGTCTGGTCGAAGACCAGCAAGGCGTTCTGTCACGAGCGCGTTCCGCCGGGGTAGGGGGCTTTCTTTCGATTTCCACGCGCCAGCGTGAATGGTCGCAGGTGATTGGAACCGCCGAACGTGAGGCGGATGTCTGGGCCAGCGTCGGAATTCATCCTCATGAAGCGGATGCGCACAGCGACATGGGCGAGGCTGCACTGCTTGCGGCCGCATCCCATCCCAGGGTCATCGCCATTGGCGAGACTGGTCTGGATTATTACTATGACCATTCCGACCGTGAGACTCAGAAGCACTTGTTCCGGCGCCATATTTCGGTAGCGCGCGAAACAGGGTTGCCGCTGATCGTCCACACCCGTGATGCCGAGGACGATACCTATGCGATTATGGCCGAGGAGATGGAGAAGGGTGCCTACCCGGCGCTGATCCATTGCTTTACCGCCTCGGCGGAATTTGGCCGCAAGGTGCTCGATCTGGGTCTGACAATCTCGCTTTCCGGGATCGTGACATTCAAGAATGCCAAGGACTTGCAAGCCGTAGCAGCACAATTGCCTGAAGACCGCATTCTGGTGGAAACCGATGCGCCATTTCTGGCGCCGGTGCCGCATCGCGGGCAGGTTTGCGAGCCCGCCTTTACCGCTGACACGGCGCGGTTCGTGGCCAGTCTCCGCGGAACAAGTGCCGAGGCGTTGGCTGAGGCAACGACGCGCAATTTCTTCAGCTTGTTTCGGAAAGCGGCATGAAACTGCTGGTACTTGGTTGCGGGACCAGCACTGGCGTTCCGCGGATCGGGAACGACTGGGGCCAGTGCGACCCCAACGAGCCAAAGAATCGTCGCAGCCGGGTTTCGGTGCTGGTCGAGAGCAAAGACGGCAGCCGCTTGTTGGTCGATACGTCGCCGGATTTGCGTAACCAGTTTCTAATCAATGGCATAGACCGCATCGACGCGGTATTCTGGACTCACGATCACGCTGATCATTGCCACGGGATCGATGACCTGCGCGTCTTACGGTATGGTCGCGCGGGTCCGATCCCGGCCTATGCCGATGATGAGACTGTGCGGCGGTTGCGCCAGCGGTTTGGTTATGTCTTTTCCGGTCAAGACGGTTATCCGACCATTCTTTCGCTGGACACGCTTGAACGGGTTCGGATGTGCGCTGGGATCGGCGTGCGTCATTGTCTGATGCCGCATGGGGCGATGGACAGCACAGCATTTCGGTTCGATTGCGATGGCAAATCGGTTGGTTATGCGGTCGATTTCAACAAGATTACGCGCGAGATGATCGATCTTCTGACAGGTGTCGACGTTTTGGCAGTCGACTGTTTGCGCCGTGACCCACATCCAACCCATTCGCATCTCGCGATGTCCCTGGAGCTGATCGAAGCTGTGCGGGCGGGTACCGGTATCCTGACGCATCTGGATAAGTCGCTGGATTATGCTCAGCTGCAATCCGAAGTCCCGTCGCACGTCTTGGTCGGTTATGATGGCCTGGAGGTTGCGGCATGATCCCTCGATATTCGTTTAATAACGGCGCGTATTTAACATAATATATATTATCAATTTAACCATGGCATCGAATTCAAAGCCCCCTCTTGAGCGCCTGCTGGCGATAATGGCCCGGTTGCGGGACAGGCAGAACGGCTGTGACTGGGACATCGCCCAGACCTTTGAGACAATTGCTCCTTACACGATCGAAGAAGCCTATGAGGTCGACGATGCGATCGCCCGTGGTGACTTGGCTTCGCTGAAGGACGAACTGGGCGATCTTTTGTTCCAGGTCGTGTTCCATTCCCGCATCGCCGAGGAAGCCGGACATTTTGCTTTCGAGGACGTTGTTCGGACTATTTCGGACAAGATGGAATCCCGGCACCCGCATATCTTTGGCAATGAAACTGCTGACGATCAAAGGCGTGAAGAGCGTTGGGAGCGGATCAAGGCAGAGGAACGTGCGGCCAAGGGTGCGGCAAGAACACTTGATGGCATTGCCTTGGCCCTTCCCGCGTTGCTCCGCGCCGAGAAGCTGCAGAAGCGAGCCGCCCGATGTGGATTCGATTGGCCAGATGTCACCGGTCCGATGGACAAACTGGCTGAAGAAACGGAAGAGCTTGCCGCTGCCAATTCCGCTACGGAGCGATTTGAAGAAGCGGGTGACCTTCTTTTTGCTGCTGTGAACGTGGTTCGGGCCTATGGCATTCAGGCAGAAGATGCTCTGCGCGCGGCAAACCGCAAGTTCGAACGCCGGTTTCAAGCTATGGAATCCTTGGCGGAGCTACGCGGCCTGGCGTTCAACGAACTCTCTCTGGATGAGCAGGAGGCCCTCTGGGTTGCGGTCAAGGCTTCAGAGACGGCTAAACCTTCCTAATTCCCTGGGGTCGAGCCGCACCTCCAGCCGTCGCAAGGGGCCACGTTCATCCTCGCCAGCCTCTTCATCGGCAAGCACCTCGCCGTGGGCGTGAAGCCAGGCCAGACGCTGCCCGTCTCTGACCGGAAGAACGAAGGAATGGAGCCGGGCGCCTTGGGTTAAAAGCTTGCTTACAGCTTCGAGCAGTTCGGCGCACCCCAACCCACTCAAAGCGGAAACCGGGACAATCACTTCATTGCTGCGAGCACTGATCAGATCCGATAATTCTGCCGCGCGTTCTGCGTCCAGCAAGTCCCACTTGTTCCAGGCTTCAACAATCGGAACCCTTGGCGCTGTTCCATCTTCCTCTACCAGCCCAAGATCGGCAAGAATGCCTAGCACTTCGGCCTTCTGTTGGCTGCTATCGGGATTGGCAATGTCGCGCACGTGGACAATCACGTCTGCCGCAGTGACTTCTTCCAAAGTCGCGCGGAAGGCTGCGACGAGCTGGGTCGGCAAGTCCGATATGAACCCCACGGTGTCGGACAGGATTGCCTTGTCGACGCCGGGCAGTCGGATCCGGCGCATAGTAGGATCCAGCGTGGCAAAGAGCAGGTCTTCGGCCATGACCTCGGCACCGGTCAGGCGATTGAACAAGGTGCTCTTTCCGGCGTTCGTATAGCCGACCAGAGCGATGACCGGCCACGGCGCCTTCTCGCGGCGGCTGCGATGCAGACCCCGGGTGCGCCGAACCTGGTCCAGCTCGCGGCGCAGACGAGCCATCCGGTCGCGGATCATGCGGCGGTCCGCCTCGATCTGGGTCTCCCCCGGTCCACCGAGAAAGCCGAAACCGCCACGCTGTCGTTCAAGGTGGGTCCAGCTCCGCACCAGACGGCCGGCCTGGTAATCCAGATGGGCCAGTTCAACCTGGAGACGGCCCTCGGCGGTGGCGGCGCGCTCTCCGAAGATTTCCAGGATCAGACCGGTTCGGTCAATCACCTTGCGCTTTAGCTTTTCCTCAAGATTGCGTTGCTGGATGGCGGATAACGAACCATCGACAATGATCAGCTCCGCCTCGCCCTGGTTGCAGGCAATATCGATATTCTGAATTTGCCCTTCGCCGAACAGGGTTCCGGCGCGCGCATCGCGGATCGGGATCGCAACAGCGTCGACCACCTCCAGGCCAATCGCCAAGGCAAGGCCGCGCGCCTCTTCCAGGCGTGCCGCAGTGTCAATCGCGGCAGCTCCCCTGCCCCGAAACTCCGGATAAACGATTAGAGCCCGCGCCCCGCGCGTGACGTCTTCGCGGTTGTCGTCAAGAAAACTCAGTCGTCATCGCCTTCTTCACCGTCCCAGCCATCGCCGGTAAGGTCCACCGGAGTAACCGGCTGAATGGTCGAAACCGCATGCTTATAGGCCAGCTGCACGTAACCTTCGCGCTCCAGCAGCATACAAAACAGGTCAAAAGCGGCCACCCGGCCCTGCAGCATCACGCCGTTGACCAGGAACATGGTCACTTGGACTTCCGAAGCGCGCAGGCTGGTCAGGAATACGTCTTGTAGCAGGCGGACCTTTTTGTTTCCTTCTCCACTGCTTGCGAATTGGCCCGCATCCACCGGCACGCTAGGCATGATGGTCGATACTGCGTGCTTGTAGACCAGCTGGCTTTGCCCGTCTCGGCGCAGCAGGATCGAGAAGTTATCGAACCAGGTAACGATGCCCTGAAGCTTTACGCCTTTGACCAGGAACATGGTCACCGGCGTCTTGTTCTTGCGCAGCAGGTTGAGGAACTGGTCCTGAAGATTTTGCCCTTTGGCACCGCTGACGACAGGAGTTGCCTCCGTGGTCTCGGCCTTTTCTTTCGCCGGACGCGGGCGCGCGCTAAGGGTTCGCGAGGTCATTGTCTGCTCCTTCTTCTTGGCGGCTGCTTAAGCAGTCCGCAATCTGGCCGGTTCGTTCGAACCGGCCGGTTTTCTTGGTTGGGCTATAAAGCTTGGACCGCGTCTCGTAAACGTCCTTTTCGTCCGGATTGTTACGAATTGGCGGCCATTTCCTCATCGTCCTCGCTCTCCCGCCGATCTACCATGCCCAGCAGCTTGAGTTTGCGATGCAAGGCTGAGCGTTCCATTCCGATAAAGCTGGCGGTGCGCGAAATGTTCCCGGAGAAGCGTTTGATCTGGACGCGCAGATATTCCCGCTCAAAGTTCTCGCGGGCTTCGCGCAGCGGAACGCCCATCAAGTTCGGCAGGCTGTTGTCGCTGCTGATCCAGCCAGACAGGATTTCGCTTGGAAGCATGTCGACTTCAATCTTTGCAAGTCTTTCGCGCGGAGTGAGGATGATCATTCGTTCAACCACATTGCGCAGCTGGCGCACGTTTCCTGGCCATTCGTAGCTTTGCAGCGCAGCGATGGCCTCGCCGCTCACGTCCGGTGGGGGCACGCCCTGGTCCGAGGCAAAGCGGGCGAAGAAATGATCGACCAGGGTTGGAATGTCATCGCGGCGTTCCGCCAGGCTGGGAATGGTCACGGGCACGACATTGAGCCTGTAAAACAGATCCTCGCGGAACCGTCGCTCGGCGATTTCCCGTTCGAGGTTGCGGGCGGTGGATGAGACGACGCGAACGTCGACCCGGATTTGACGGTGCCCCCCGACGCGGACGAATGCCTGTTCGGTTAGAACGCGCAAAATGCGCGCCTGGGTCGATTCCGGCATGTCGGCGACTTCGTCGAGATATAGCGTCCCGCCGTCGGCCAGTTCCAACAGCCCGGCCCGCACCAGCTTACCGTCGGCTTCTTCGCCAAAGAGTTCCTGTTCGAACCTTTCCGGAGTGATGCGCGCCGAGTTGACCGTCACGAAGGCATTCTGCGCGCGCGGGCTCCACGAATGGAGCAAGCGGGCGGCCACTTCCTTGCCGGAACCGGCCGGACCACTGATCAGCAACCGGCTGCCCGTGTTGGCGACCCGCTTGAGCGTTGCCCGCACCGAGTTGATCGCGCTTGAGTTACCGGTGAACTCGTCAGCAATCGCAAATCCTTCGCGCAGACGCGCATTCTCGCGGCGCAGGCGCTCGGTCTCGGTCGCGCGGGACACGAGCAGCAGCAAGCGCTCCGCCTCGAACGGTTTTTCGATGAAGTCCATCGCGCCGCGGCTGATAGCCGAGACTGCAGTGTCGATATTGCCATGCCCGGAAAAGATAATGACCGGTAGTTCCGGTTCGCGTGCCTTGATTGCGTCCAGGACTTCTAGCCCGTCCATTGGGCTGCCGTGAAGCCAGACATCCAGCAAGACCAGACTGGGCCGCCGTTCGTCGATCATGTCCAGCGCGGAGGTGCTATCGCCGGCGGTGCGGCATTGGAAGCCTTCGTCACTAAGCACGCCTGCCACCAGGTCACGAATGTCGCGCTCATCGTCAACGATCAGGATATCAAGCGCCATTACCTCACCTCAACCAATTCATTCCGCCGCTTGCGACCCGTGTTCGCCGGCGCGGGGATCCCGGGCGAAACGCATTCTCACAGTTGTTCCATCGACCTCGCCAGCGGCAAAAGTCATCTCACCGCCATGTTCTTCAACGATCTTATTGACGATCGCGAGACCCAGGCCAGTGCCCTTCTCGCGCGTCGTCACATAGGGCTCGACGATCCTTTCGCGATCCTGTGGCAACCCAATTCCATTGTCCGTGATCGTAACGACGATGTCGCTCTCGTTTCCTTTAAGCGATAGCGCGATCCGCCCCCGGTACCCTGCATCCCCCTGCTTCTGACGCGCCTCGATCGCTTCGGTGGCGTTCTTCAGTACATTGGTCATCGCCTGGCCAAATTGATGGCGATCACAGGCAATGATCCCAAGGTTGGTATCGGTGACGAAGGCAAAGTTGATATCGGGCCGTGCGACCTCCTGCAGGAACAGGGCCTGGCGGGCCAAATCGACCGGATCCTCGCTGCGGAATACCGGTTTGGGGAGACGTGCAAACGAGGAGAATTCATCCACCATGCGGCGTAGTTCGCCGACTTGACGAATGATCGTCCCGGTCAATTCTTCAAACAATTCGGCATCAGCCGATACCAGCTTGGTATAGCGACGCTTGAGCCGTTCCGCGGCAAGCTGAATCGGGGTCAACGGGTTCTTGATTTCATGAGCGATCCGCCGTGCCACATCGGACCAGGCCGCTTGCCGCTGATCGAGCAATTGCCGCGTGATATCTTCAAAGGTCACGACCGTTCCGGCACTGCCCTTCGTTGCCTTTACCGCCAGGGTCAGCAATTCACTGCCCCGCGTATACTGCACTACGCCGCCGTCCCGCCCACTATCGACCAGCGAGAAGATTTCGGGGGCGATCGTGCCCAGTTTTTTGCCCACAGGTGGCTCGGCATTTGCCGCCATCAAAAGCTTCAATGCCGGCCCATTGATCAGCCTGATCCGCCCCTTTGCGTCTGTGGAAATGATCCCGGCCGACACCGATTCAAGGACAGTCTCGATGAAGGCCCTTCGCTCATCCAGCTGTTGGTTGGCACCAACCAGAGCCTGTGTCTGCCGATCCAGTTGCTGGGTCATGCGATTGAAGGCGCGGTTCAATAGCCCGATCTCGTCGCTTCCGGTTCGCCCTTCTACCCGCATCGCAAAGTTGCCGGCCCCCACTTCGCGCGCTGCGTCGACCAGATCGTAAAGCGGTTCAACCTGCCGGTCGGCAAAGCGAAGCGCGAACCAGACGGAAAGCCCAACCAGCGCCAGGCCGGCCACGAACAGCAGCACGTTGAACCGCAATTGCTGGATGCGGGCACGCTGGGTGAGCTCTTCGTAAGAGCGCATGACATTTTGGGCGTACCCAGTGGAAAGAAGATCGGACTTTCGGGCGGTGTAGAGATAAATCCCGGCCCGGCGGTCAATCGGCGCCACGGCCTGGATCGAATTACCAGTGGAGCTGACAACGATCGGCGCCCCTCCGTCCAGTTGCCGCAAGACGCCCGCAGAGACCTGCTCAGACAGCGGTTCAGGTCCCCGAGCCAAAGCGGCACGATGCAAAGCGCCGTCAGCCCCCTTTTGCAGGATGGTCGATTCGCTGATCCGTCGCTGATGCACCTGATAGGAGTAATATTCCGGGAACGCCGGACTGCTCAGGCTCTCTTTGCTCAGGAAATCACCAACATCTGCGGCCATGGCGAGCGATTCGAGTTCCAGATCGCGCTCGGTCTGTTCGTAATAGGCCCGCGCCAGCTTGTTGGCGTTTTCAATCAGGCCACGCGACTTATCCGAGAACCAGAATTCGACCCCCGTCTGGAACAGGAACGAGGCAAACAGAACCACCATCAGTGTCGAAACGGCCGATGCCAGTGAAAACTGGAACACCAGGCGGACGTGCAATCGGCCCGTTCCGCCCCCGATCCGTTCCGCCGCACGGCGCAATGCCAACCGGCGCCCCAACAGCACAAGGATCGCCATGGCGGGCACCAGCGTGCCGATCAACAGGGCCGCGGTCAGTTCGGTCGGTAGTAGTTTGCCGGTACTGGCCGTAGCCTCGAACCTGTACCAGGTCAGAGCGGTCATGGCGATGAATGCCAAGACCGACCCGATCTCCAGAATCGCGATCAGGTTGGCCCGGCGCGCGGCAATCTGAACCCGCCGCCACCAATTGGGCCAACTGCGCGCAGGTCTAGGGGAACCAGAAACAGCCATCGTTGCCTGATTACAACACTACTGTTGCAATTGCGCAAGAGCCTTGCGTCAAAAACGGGCGGAATTATCGTTGCAAATCTGACAGGTCTATTTCCAACTCTGTCAATCGCTTGCGTAGCGTATTGCGGTTAATTCCGAGCAGACTAGCGGCGCGCAACTGATTGCCCTGTGTCTCGCGAAGCGCTGCAAGGAACAAGGGACGCTCGAACGCAGCCAGAGCCTCGTCATAGACCTTGCCGGGAGCCGGTTGCTGATCAAGCAGCCACCGTTCGACAGCCAGTTCCATGTTCACTGCCTGAACCGTGGCGTCGGACTTTGCCGCCTGAACCAGAAGCGGCGCCACCGCTTCTGCCTCAATCCTGTCCTCGCGGACCAGCAAGGCGACACGGTAAATGAAGTTGCGCAATTCCCGCACATTGCCACGCCAGGGCTGACGAATGAGCAGACTGGCAGCTTCGTCACTCAAACTGTGCCGCGGGAGGCCCTCGTTCGCTGCAAGGTGCAAGAAATGGCGCGCCAGTGCAGGAATGTCATCACTGCGCTCGCGCAAGGGTGGTAAAGTGATCGGGACGACGTTCAAGCGGTAGAACAAGTCTTCGCGAAAGGTCCCCGCAGCAATCATCGGTTCCAGATCGCGATTGGTCGCGGCGATGATCCGTACATCGACTGCTATCTCGTCGCGCCCGCCAACCCGGCGAATTCTGCCCGATTGCAATGCGCGCAGCAGGCGTGTTTGGGCATCGAGCGGCATGTCGCCTATTTCATCCAGGAACAAGGTTCCCCCGCTGGCCTGTTCGAATTTGCCGGCGTGGCGGGCAACAGCGCCAGTAAAGGCACCCTTTTCATGGCCAAACAGTTCGCTCTCGATCAGGTCGGCCGGAATGGCCGCAGTATTCACGGCAACGAACGGGCCAGTCTTGCGGTGGCCCAGCTGATGGATCGCCTCTGCAACCAGTTCCTTGCCGGTGCCGCTTTCGCCCAGGATCAAGACGGTCAGATCGTTCCGCAAAACCCGCGTGATCATCCGATACACGTTTTGCATGGCGGCCGATCGTCCAACCAGCGGCAGACCCGCAATTGGGCTTTCCTGGTCCAGATCCCGCCGCGCTTCCGCATTGCCCACGGCCTGACGAACGGTCCGGGCCAGTTCATCGATATCGAACGGCTTAGGGAAATATTCGAACGCACCGGTGTCACTGGCGCGCACTGCGGTATCGAGCGTGTTCTGGGCCGAAAGGATAATGATCGGCATTTCCGGCGCCGCATCGCGCACGGTCCCGATGGTCTCGATTCCGTCGCCGTCGGTCAGCATTACATCGGTGACCAGCGCAGAATAGCGCTTCTCACCCAGCAGCCGATCGCGTTCAGCAATCGAATCGCAGCGATCGACCTCGAACCCTTCTGCTTCCAGCGCGGCGGTAATGACGAGGGCAATCGAAGGGTCGTCTTCGACCAGCAGGACGCTCATGCTGCTTCCCCTTGAAGGATTTTACGCCCTTCCCGCGCAACGGGCAGATGCACCCGAAAATGGGTCAGGCCGGCATTTTCGTCGCGATCGTGATTTATCCGTCCGTTCATGTCGCGGAGCAATCGGCGAACCAAGGCCAAACCCAGCCCCTGCCCGCTCTTTTTCGATGTCACGAACGGTTCGAAGACGTGATCACGCAAATCTGGTGCAATACCCGGTCCGTTGTCGCTGACTCTGAGCTCAATCGGCAGCCGCAAGGCTTGCCCATCACCAGTTGTATGCAGTTGCAAACCACTGGCAAACCGGGTGCGGATCACGATCCGGCGGTCTGCAACTTGCTGGGTTGCATCCGCGGCATTGGCCAACAGGTTGATCAGGACTTGAACCAGCGCATCGGCATTGCCCACCACCATGGGAAGGGAAGGATCGAATTCCTCGATAATCGCCGGAGCACGCCCGCTGGCTTCGATGACTGCGCTGGCCCGGCGAACAGCTTCGTGAAGGTTGCACGGAGCCAGTTCGAGTGCGGTACGGCTCGACAGCGATTGCATCTGGTCGAGCAGCTTGGCAATTCGGTCGACCTCATCGGCAATGAGCGATGTCAGGGCCAGATCCTGTCCTTCCAGCTTGCGCCCGAGCAACTGGGCCGCACCGCGTATTCCCGCCAGCGGGTTCTTGATTTCGTGCGCCAGGATCTCCGGGGCCCGCAGTACCCCGCCCTCGCCCGCTGCCGGAGCGTCGCGAAGCGCTTCAGCGCCGCCGATGTCGATCAGAGTCAGTACTTGCCAGCCCGGCTGATCGATGATTGGAGCCAGGGTCAAATCGACATGCCGCGCCGCTTGCCCAACGGGGGCGACAGACGTGGCGCGGGCTGAAAGCTGCCCATCTTGTTCGGCCAGGCGCTCGGCAATGCGCGGCTCCTCGAAACGCAAGACCTTTTCAAGACTGCGCCCGTGCAGCCGGCGAAAGCTTTGTCCTAAAAGCTGTTCCGCGGCCGGGTTGGCTGCAGCAAGACGTTGCCCCGGAGCCAGCAGGAGAACTGCGAAAGGCAGGCTCGAGATCTGGCGCTGGGCCTCATCCATCAGGCTGCGGCCCGGTCAAGGAACGGATCGTAGAATTCCTGCAGCAAGCGCATCACTTCATCGGCATCATCGACAAAGTTCACCATGTTGCGGAACGCAGCCGAACCATGAAGGCCGCGCGTGTACCAACCGAGGTGCTTGCGGGCCATCTTGACGCCCGTATCCGTCCCATAATGCTCAAGCATCGCCTGATAATGCTCAAGGATAACCGCAAGCTGGATTTCAAGAGCAGGATCAGCTAGTTGTTGATCAGTCTTCAGCCAATGCATGACCTGCGCCAGGAGCCATGGCCTGCCATAGGCCCCGCGCCCGATCATAACGCCATCGGCGCCCGACTGCTCGAGCGCTTGCGCGACATCGGCAATCTCGCAGATATCCCCATTAACGATCACCGGAATCGAGACGGCCTCTTTCACCTTGCGGACAAAAGACCAGTCGGCTGAACCCTTGTACATCTGGTTACGGGTCCGGCCATGGACAGTGACCATCTGCGCGCCAAGGTCTTCCGCAATCCGAGCCAGTTCTGGCGCGTTGAGGCTATCATGGCACCAGCCCATCCGCATCTTCACCGTAACCGGGACCTTAACGGCCTTTACCGTTGCCTCGATCAGGCGCGTGGCAAGCGGAACATCGCGCATCAGCGCCGAACCCGCATCGCCGTTCACGACTTTGCGCACCGGGCAGCCCATGTTGATGTCGATGATCGCGGCTCCCCGATCCTCGACCAATCTGGCGGCTTCCCCCATTTGCACTGGATCACAGCCGACCAGCTGCATGGACACCGGTTCTTCAGCCGGGTCCCACATGGCTTTCTGCAGCGAAACCCGGGTTTCCCGGATGGCCGCAGGGCTGGCGATCATCTCGGTCACGTTCAACCCCGAACCGAAGCGCCGCACCATCCTGCGGAACGGCAAGTCGGTTACACCGGTCATTGGCGCCAGGATCACCGGACAGTCGATAGCGACTGGACCAACGGTGATGGGTTCCAGGCCGGGAGAAAGAGGAAGCGAGGACATGCGTTGTTGCCTAAAATTTGGGCAGCACATAGGGAATTGCCCCCTCGCCCGCAAGTCTTTACCGGGTCTGCATGTCCGCGTTCCCTGCCCGCCCCGCCACTGCAGCTATCATTGTTGCCGCCGGTCAAGGCCTGCGCGCCGGTCAGCCGATCCCGAAACAGTTCGCACAGTGGCGCGGTAAGCCCGTGATCCGCCATTCGACCGAGGCTATTGCTGCTGCGGGGCTGACCCCCATCGTCGTCGCGATCCCTGCAGGAGCGGAAGACGTGGCATCGGCTGCTCTCGCCGGTATTCCTGGCATCCGGCTTGTGACCGGCGGAGCAACCCGTCAGCAGTCGGTTCGGATCGCACTTGAAGCGCTGAAAGCAGACGCGCCGCAACTGGTCCTCATTCACGATGCTGCGCGGCCCGTGCTGCCACACCCCGTCCTCGACCGGCTGACCGCTGCCTTGGCAGAGGCACCAGCGGCGATACCGGTTCTGCCAGTGGTTGACAGCCTGACTGCTACCGATGGCCCCTTCATGGGGGAACCGGCACAGCGCGAAGCATTGCGCCGGGTCCAGACCCCACAGGCCTTCCACTATTCCGCGATCCTCGCCGCGCACCAGGCTTGGGCTGGAGCTCCCAATGCTGGGGACGACGCTCAGGTTGCCAGGGCAGCCGGGCTTAAGGTTGCGCTGGTCGATGGAGACGAAGCCTTGCACAAACTCACTTTTGCGAGCGATTTCGCCGCGACGGCTTTACCGATCCGGGTTGGCACCGGTTTTGATGTCCACCGCCTGGCTGCAGGCGAGGACCTGTGGTTGTGCGGTATACGCATCGATCATGATAAGGGGCTATCCGGTCATAGCGATGCCGACGTTGCCATCCATGCGCTGGTAGATGCCATCCTGGGCGCAATTGGCGCTGGTGACATCGGCAGCCATTTTCCGCCAAGTGATCCGCAATGGAAGGGAGCCAGCTCGGACCAATTCCTGACCCATGCAGTGGCCCTGGCCCTGGCCGCTGGTTATCGGATCGGCAATGTTGACGTGACGATTATCTGCGAGGCTCCGAAGATAGGGCCGCATCGCATGGCCATGCGGCAGCGCCTGGCAGAGCTTCTTAGCACAGATGTGGCAGCAGTAAGCGTCAAAGCAACAACCACGGAAAAGCTGGGCTTCACCGGGCGGGAAGAGGGTATCGCGGTCCAGGCGGCAGCCACCTTGGTTGGGGTTTGAATGAAACCGTGCTGGATTTTCCTCGTTAACAGGACCATGGCCCCTCCGCGATTCGCTAAGGGAACATCCGAAGGTGACTATTCTGTCCCAAGACCTGACAGACCTGGCTGAACAGGTCATTGCCGCCAACCGCGCCAGCGGCCGAATCGTTGCACTGGCAGAAAGCTGCACCGGGGGTCTGGTAGCGGCAGCACTGACCGAGGTTGCCGGTTCCTCCGCGGTGCTGGACCGTGGTTTTGTTACCTATTCGAATGAGTCCAAGCAGGAGCTGCTGGGAGTCCCACGCGACATCATCGATGCTTTCGGCGCAGTTTCGATCGCTTGCGCATGGTCCATGGCGCAAGGGGCGCTTCGTCACAGCAACGCCGACGTTGCCATTGCGATCAGCGGAATTGCTGGTCCCGATGGCGGCACTGCGCAAAAACCGATTGGCACGGTTGTGTTTGCCCGTGCGGTGCGCGGCAGTGATGAACTGGTCGCGGAAGAGCGGTTGCTCGATGGGCAGACCCGCTCGGAAATTCGCCGTCAAGCAGCGCTGGTCGCGCTGGAACTGCTGCTTCCGTAAAGCTTGTTGGCCCGTTCCTCGAACGCGGTCACCATCTTCGCAAAGGCCCGGTCAAAATACTGGCCTGCCAGTGCTTCGAACATGGCATTGCGAAAAGTGAATTCGACTTTGAAGTCGATCTCGCATCCGCCTTCCTCGGTGGGCCGGAATTCCCAGACATTGTCGAGATCGCGCATCGGCCCGTCGAGGTAGATCACTTCGATCCGGTTCGGACGCATCTTCAGCACCCGCGAAGTGAACTTTTCGCGCAGCGCCTTAAAGCCGACCAGCATGTCGGCAACCATTTCAGTCTCGCTGTCGGAACGGACCCGCGTGGCAACCACCCAGGGCAAGAACTCGCCATAGCGGCCAACGTCGGCCACCAGATCGAACATCTGCTCCACCGAATAGGGCAGACGCCGGATTTCATGGCTGCCCGGCATCAGCGGCGCGCGCTGTCAATCTTGGCTTGCCGGGCCGCGCGCATCTGCTTGAAGTCGTCCCCGGCGTGATAGCTGGAACGGGTCAGAGGACTGGCGGCGACCTGCAAGAAGCCCTTGGCGCGGGCGATCGCACCATAGGCATCGAAAGTCTGCGGAGTGACGAATTCCATTACCTTGGTGTGCTTTGGCGTGGGCTGCAGATACTGGCCCATCGTGATGAAATCGATCCCCGCACCGCGCATGTCGTCCATCACCTGGTGGACCTCAAGACGCTCTTCCCCGAGCCCGAGCATAATGCCGCTTTTGGTAAAAACCAGCGGATCGTGGTTCTTCACTTCTTCCAGCAAGCGCAGCGAGGCATAGTACCGCGCACCTGGCCGGATCGTGGGATAAAGCCGCGGCACAGTCTCAAGATTGTGATTATAGACGTCTGGACCTGCAGCGACGATGGCTTCGACCGCAGCGCGCATCTTGCCGCGAAAGTCGGGCGTAAGGATTTCGATCGTCGTCTCGGGTGTAGCCGCACGCAAGGCCTTGATGACCTTGACGAATTGCCCTGCCCCACCATCGGGCAGGTCGTCCCGGTCCACCGACGTAATGACAATGTGCTCCAGGCCCATCTTGGCGGCAGCAACCGCGACATGCTCGGGTTCGAGCGGGTCGACTGCTCGGGGCATCCCGGTCTTGACGTTGCAGAACGCGCAGGCGCGGGTGCAGACATCGCCAAGGATCATCACGGTCGCGTGCTTCTTGGTCCAGCATTCGCCAATATTCGGGCAGGCGGCTTCTTCGCATACGGTGTTGAGCTTGAGATCGCGCATCAATTGGCGCGTCTCACCATACCCTTTGCTGGTCGGGGCTTTGACCCGGATCCAGTCCGGCTTACGCTGGCGCTCTGATACTGGCGGCGATGAAAGATCGTTCATGGCGTCCAGATAGGCGCAGGACGCAAGGGTTGCCAGTGCCAATTTATCGCTTCATTAGCTGCAGTCATGAGCAATGAGTCCCCCGCAGTTCTTGGCCGCCTTATCGAAGGCTATCGGCGTTTTCGATCGAGCGGATGGGCTCCAAACCGGGATCGCTGGGAATCGCTGCGCGAAGGTCAGCAGCCGGAAGTGATGGTCATCGCCTGCTCTGACAGCCGGGTGGATCCGGCACAGATCTTCGACGTCAATCCGGGGGAGATCTTTGTCGTGCGCAATGTTGCAGCAATGGTCCCGCCATTTGAGACCACACCCGGTCACCACGGGGTTTCGGCCGCGCTGGAATTCGCGGTTCAAGTTCTCAAAGTGAAGGAAATCGTGGTCATGGGCCACGGGATGTGCGGCGGATGCAAAGCCGCGCTAACCCGTGAAATGCACGGCACTGAGCCGGGCGAAGGCGGATTTATCGCCGACTGGATTGCTTTGCTGGACGAGGCGCGTGATCAGGTCGCGGCAAAGCATGGCACGCACGGCCATGCTGCAGAGCGCGCGATGGAACAGGCCGGTGTGCAAGTCAGCCTCGACAATTTGCGGACTTTCCCCTGCATCCGGCGCAAGGAACGCGAGGGCGAGCTGAAGCTTACGGGAGCATTCTTCGCGATTTCCGATGGCGTTCTGCATGTCCTGGACGAAGCTAGAAGGGCATTCAGTCCGGTCGAGTGATTGGGTACCGATCGTTAAGTACGGTTGATCCTCCTCACCAGGCACGAAAAAGGGCGACCCGCGCGGGGGCCGCCCTTTTCGTTTGGCCTTTGGCCGCAGGTTACTGCGCAGGCGCCGCAGCCTTGCTCTTCGCATAGGCCGACCACAGCGCGGCGATCGGGGCCCGCAAGCCAGACACCTTGGCAAAGGTTGCTTGGGCCTCGGCGGTCTTGCCCAAGTCGGTCTGGGCAATGCCCAGACGCGTCAGAAGACGCGGGGTGTCCGCACCAGGCTTGGCCAATGCAAGCTGGTACAGCTCCTCTGCCTTGGCAACCTGGCCATAGCTCAGGAAGGCATCGCCACCTGCCATTGCCGTTGCCGCGCTGGCTGTTGCAGACCGCGCATCGCGTTCCAGCGCCACCAGCGAGGCTTTGTCCGCAGCGATACGGCCCGACGCGACCGAGCGTGCGTCGGAAACGCTGATATCGCTCGTCTGCAGTTTGCCGGAGGCAATGCCCAGCTCAACAATCTTGAGCGCTTCTGCAGGCAAGCGGCGCGGATCGGCGGCTTGAATGTATTCGAAATAATCGCGCGCTTCAGACCAGCTTGCGGTGCGCTCCATCAGGCGCATGAGGTCAAGCTGCTCCTGGTTCTGGAACTGGCTCATGTCACGGACCACGGCGATCGCCAGCGCCCAATTTTCCTTGTTCGGATAGCTTTCAACCAGCTTGCTTGAAAAGCCTACCGCCTCGGGTGCCAGCTTGGCCTTGTAGGATACGACGATTCCCTTGCGGATCCAGTCTTCCGGGGCGGCGGAGCCGCGCTTGGCGATGGCTGCGCTCAGAACTTTCAGCCCCTCAGCTGGCTGGTTATCGCTGAAATAGGCGTCGGCCAGCAAGCCATCAATTCCGCCTTCGGTGTAACCACCGGCAATGGCGCTCTGGAAGGCCGCACGGGCACCGGCATAATCGCGCATGTCGAAGGCCAGGCCACCGATGTAATAGCTGAATTTCGCGGCATCGGCCGCCGATACCTTGCCGCTGTCGACCATAGCCTGGAGGCCGCGACGCTGCATTTTCTTGTCGAAGGCCAACTGGCCAAGGGTCAGGCCAAGCTGTCCGGCAACGAATTTGTCATCGGGGGTGGTCGCTGCGGTAAAGGCGTTTTCAACCAGCTGGTTCTCGCCCGCGGCGATCGTTGCCAGGGCCGCAATCGCTGCCTCGTACTTGGCGCGGGCGGCATCACGAGCAGCCTTGCCCTGTGCGCTGCGATAGACGTTTTCGGCGGCGGTGACTGCGGCGCGGCCGTCGATCACGTTCTGCCGCTTGGCTGCGGCATCAAGGCCAGTCTTGGCGCCCATGTAGGCCGGCATGAAACCCTTGGAAAGCGTGATCTTGGGCGCTTCTGCCTTCTTTTCCTTTTCCTTGGCCATCGCCGGAGCGCTCACGCCACCGGCAGCGACACCCAATGCCAGGGCAAGACCCAGACCAGTGCGGGCGAAAAACTTGGCACGAACCATACGAACTCTTCTCCTTAGGCTCCGTTTCGACGTTCAGTCACGCCAAGCACGGACAATTTCCTCTGCTCTGCCATAGGCCGTGGCACGCCTGCTTGGCAACAGGCCAACGCAATAGCACGCCCGGTTGAACCGCGATTGAATGAAGTGCGATATGCGCGTTCAGAATGGTTCCCCAAAGTGTGGAAAAAATACCGGCAAAGCACCGTTTCAGGCTCACCATGCTGGCTATGTTCGGGGCATTGTCCTAGGGCCAATCGGACGTATTTTGTGACAACAGAACAAGTGACCCAAACCGCGTGAGCGACGACATCGAAATCCTTGAGCCTTCATCCGAACCGATCGGCCCGATGGGAGATTTCCAGCGGATCGACATCGTCGAGGAAATGAAGACCAGCTACCTCGATTACGCCATGAGCGTCATCGTCAGCCGCGCCCTGCCTGACGTACGCGACGGTCTGAAGCCGGTTCATCGCCGCATCCTGTTCGCCAGCCAGGAGGGCGGCTTCGTTGCAGGCCGCCCTTACCGCAAGAGCGCGAAGATCGTCGGCGACGTGATGGGTAACTATCACCCGCACGGCGACGCGGCGATTTACGATGCTTTGGCGCGCATGACCCAGGACTGGTCGATGCGGCTGCCTTTGGTCGACGGCCAGGGCAACTTCGGTTCGATGGACCCTGACCCGCCAGCTTCGATGCGCTACACCGAAGCACGCCTTGCCAAGGTTGCCAACTCGCTGCTGGAAGACCTGGACAAGGATACGGTCGATTTCGTCGACAACTATGACGGTTCTCGTCGCGAGCCGTCGGTGCTTCCAGCACGCTTCCCCAACCTGCTGGTCAACGGCGCGGGCGGCATCGCGGTGGGCATGGCGACCAACATTCCGCCGCACAACCTGGGCGAAGTGATAGACGCATGCCTGGCCACGATCGACAATCCCGCGATCAGCAACGAAGACCTGATTGCTATCGTGCCGGGGCCAGACTTCCCGACTGCCCCGCTGATTCTGGGTACCGCCGGTGCCCGCAAGGCCTACACCGAGGGGCGCGGCTCGGTGATCATGCGCTGCCGTCACGAGATTGAGGAAGGGCGCGGCGATCGCCGGTCGATTGTCTTTACCTCAATTCCCTACCAGGTCGGCAAGTCCAACCTGGTTGAGAAGATTGCCGAAGCAGCCAAGGAAAAGCGGGTCGAGGGCATTTCCGACATCCGCGATGAATCCAGCCGTCTCGGCGTGCGCGTGGTGGTCGAACTTAAGCGGGATGCGACGCCCGAAGTGGTTTTGAACCAGCTGTGGCGCAATACCCCGGCGCAAAGCTCGTTCCCGGCCAACATGCTGGCGATCCGCGGTGGCCGCCCGGAAGTGCTGACGCTACGCGACATTATCACCAGCTTCATTTCCTTCCGCGAGGAAGTGATCACCCGGCGCACCAAGTTCGAACTGAACAAGGCGCGTGACCGCGCCCACATCTTGCTCGGTCTCGTGGTTGCAGTGACCAACTTGGACGAGGTGGTGAAGATCATTCGCGGCGCAGCCAATCCTGCAGCCGCACGTGAAGCCCTCATCCGTCGTGAGTGGCCGATCGGGGATATTGCTCCCTACATCAAGCTGGTTGAGGCAATCGAACCAAACGCCGAGCAGGAAGGCGGCACCTATCGCCTCTCTGAAACCCAGGTGAAAGCAATCCTCGACCTGCGTCTGCACCGCTTGACCGCACTGGGACGCGATGAAATCGGTGACGAGCTTAAGGAACTGGCTGCAGCCATTGCCGAGTATCTTTCGATCCTGTCGGACCGCGTGAAGCTTTACGGCGTAATGCGCGATGAACTGGTCCTGATCCGCGAGGCCTATGCGACCCCGCGCGTATCGGAAATTACTGCTGCAGCCGATGGGATCGACGACGAAGACCTGATCGAACGCGATGAAATGGTCGTTACCGTCACTATGGACGGCTATATCAAGCGCACGCCGCTCTCCACCTTCCGCGCCCAGAACCGCGGTGGCAAGGGCCGTGCTGGCATGGCGACGAAGGACGAGGACGTGGTCACCACCATGTTCGTCACCAGCACCCATAATCCGGTGCTGTTCTTCTCGACTGCAGGAAAGGTTTACCGCCTGAAGGTATGGAAACTGCCCGAAGGCGGTCCGGCGACCCGCGGCCGCCCGATCGTCAATCTGCTTCCCGCTCTTGATCAGGGCGAAACGATCCAGACCGTGCTTCCTTTGCCCGAGGACGAGGCCGAGTGGGGCAAGCTCTCCGTCGTCTTTGCCACGGCCAAGGGCAACGTTCGCCGCAATGCAATGGATGCCTTCGCCAACATCCCGTCGAACGGCAAATTCGCGATGCGCTTTGATGATGACAGCGAGGACCGCCTGATTGGCGTTGCCCTGCTCGAAGCGAGCGATGACGTCCTTCTTGCGACCCGTGCGGGCAAAGCAATCCGCTTTGCCGGCGATGAAGTGCGCGAATTCACCAGTCGTACTTCGACTGGCGTGCGCGGTATGACACTCAAGGGCGATGACGAGGTTATCAGCCTCTCGATCCTCCACCGGGTGGGCACCTCCAGCGAAGAGCGCGAGGAATACATCAAGTTCGCACCCTGGAAGGGCGAGCGCGATGGTGAACCAGCCATGTCCGCTGAACGGATGGCCGAACTTGCCGAGCGCGAGCAGTTCATCCTAACCGTGTGCGCCAATGGCTATGGCAAGCTCAGCTCTGCCTATGAATACCGCCGCACTGGTCGCGGCGGCCAGGGCATCACCAATATTGACAACATCGCCCGAAACGGCCCGGTTGTTGCCAGCTTCCCGGCAACCCAGGCCGATCAGCTGATGCTGGTGACCGATCAGGCCAAGCTGATCCGCCTACCACTGGCAAGCCTCCGGGTTATCGGCCGCGGTAGCGCCGGGGTGCGCCTGTTCAACGTTGCAGACGATGAACACGTCGTTTCGGCGGTGCGCTTGGCCGACGATGGTGAGAACGAAGACGAAGCGGCGGCAGGTGCCGAATCCGCTGTCGCAGCCGACAGCGGCGGCGAGGATTGATGCCCTTGCGGGTCGAGCCTTCCGGCGGGGCGTGCGGGGCACGCGTCACCGGGCTCGACCTGTCCAAGCCGCTGGACCAGGAAGCTATCGCCGCGATCCGCCGGGTCTGGCTGGAGCATCACGTCCTGGCCTTTCCGGATCAGTCGATGGACGATGACGATCTGGAACGGTTCACCTGCTATTTCGGCGGGTTCGGCGATGATCCCTTCTTTGCCCCCATCCCTGGGCGCCAGCACATCGCCGCAATCCGGCGCGAAGCAGACGAAGCCAGCCCACTTTTTGCCGAGAACTGGCATGCGGACTGGTCGTTCCAGGCGCGGCCCCCAGCGGGGACCTGCCTTCTGGCCATCGATATACCCCCGCATGGCGGCGACACGCTGTTCGCCAATCAGCATCTGGCGTGGGAGGCCCTCCCCGCCGAGAGAAAAGAACTCTACAGTGATCTGATCGCGGTCCATTCAGCACGATTGCCCTATGCTCCGGATGGCACCTACGGCACCAAGGACAAGGGGCGCTCGATGGACATCCGCCCCAGCGAGGATGCCCTCGCCACACAGACCCATCCCCTGGTTCCGGCCCATCCTGAAACCGGACGGCGCGGATTCTATTCCACGCTCGGCTATATCATTGGCCTCGCAGGTATGGCCCAGGACGAAGCTATTGCCTTGCTGATGGACCTCCAGACCTGGCAAGGTGACGAACGCTTCGTTTATGCGCAGAAGTGGGAACCGGGAATGCTGGTGATGTGGGACAACCGTTCTGTCCTGCACCGCGCAACAGGGGGATATGAAGGGTTCCGCCGCGAACTCCACCGCACCACGATAGCAGCCTGGGCTGGCTCTTAATCCCGTCGGTACGCATCAAGGGCAAGGATCACCGTTAAGCCGAACAGGATTGCCATTGTCAGGACCACGGGCACGAATGCCCGGGCGCCATGGTCGAACCAGTCCAGTTTGAAATTCATCCCCATGATCCCCGCGCCAGCACCGATCAGGCCGATCCCCAGGGTCAGGACGGTCAAGGCCTTGAGCAGGCGGTTGGTATTCTGTGCGATCTGGGTGGCATAAAGCTCAAAGCTTCCCACGACCGTTTCGCGCAAACGCACTATTTCGTCAGAAAGTTTTTCGAAAGCGCCCTCCAAATGCCGCAGGTGTTCGCGGTCATCACGGGTCATTTCCGGGAGAAAGTCAGGTCGGATCAGGGCATTGACGATCGGTCGCAGTTCGCTCAGTACGCCGCGCATCCGGGCGGTACGGCGGCGCAGGACGGTAAGGACGGACAGCGTGCTGCGGCCTTCCTTGCCCGTCAGGGTGCGCTGCTCGACCTTGTCGATCTCTGCATCGATCGCTGCAATGTGCTGATGAAACCGCGCGAAGTGCTCTGCCACCAGTGCTGCGGCCAGGGTCGTGCCGGATAGGTTGCCCTTCATGGTGTCCTCCACATCGCGCTCGATCAACCCGGCGAAGTCTGTCGCATCCGGCGGCCCGATAGAGATCAACCAGTCTTGCCCGACCAGTAAACTGAGTTCCGCTCTGATGGCTTCCCCGGAAGGCGGCAGCACCGGAATGGCGAAATGATAGAATTGCTCATAAACGCGGACATTATCCACAACGCGACTGGTGCGGCGCAAGGCGCTGGCCAAAGGTTCCGGGAGGGTCAATCCGGACAGGTCTTGCGCCTCGCCATTGACCCACAGCAGGCTGCTCTCGCCCACGACTATGTCACTTAGTTCCGCGGCGCTCAGCTGTCGGTCGTGACCGTTTGCATCGTAGTAAAGAAGGTCCATGCAGCGCCTGCCAAGTGGTGTGGCAGGAACGCGCTATCCTTCAGACGGTTGCATCGCGCTGGCGCAGGTCCCCGATGATGCCCGTACAGATCAAGACCTGGCCGAAGTAGTAGAGCGGCCAAATCAGCATGTCCGGCACTGGGCTTTGCGACAGGGGGCCCATGCGGGAGAAGATCAGCAAGTCGGAGACCGCAAACATGACCGCACCGATGCCGACGCGGTAGCGGGAAAAGCTGCTGATCCATGCCGTGGCCGCCATGACGCCAAGTCCGGCCGAATAGACCGCCACACCAAAGGCTGCAGCGCGATCATGCGGAAGCAAGAAGCTGCTGACCGGGATCAGCACAGCAAGGCTTAAGGCGGCGAGCTTCTGGCTCCATTCCAGGCGCCCGCGCCGGTTACGCCAATAGAGCCGAATAGCGACCAGATGGCCGATCAAAAAAGCGATAGCGCCCCATTCTAGCACCAGTTCGATCAGGACATCGCCCAGCGCGCCGAACGCCATCACAGCGGCAATCTGCCGGGAAGCAGAGCTTTCATGGCTGGCAAGCGCGTAGATCGCGAGCAAGGCGACCCCAGCCCCCTTCCATGCCATCAGAACAAGTGCCGGGACACCCTCGTGGCGCACGAAAAAATAGCTGATACCAGCTATCAGGCTGACAACCAGCCAGGATCGCTTTCCGGTCACTGCGCGTGAAAACATCGATCCCTTCTCCCTCTTTTCCGGCACGCTGGCGTTGGAATTTCTCGCGCGCAAGGCTAACCGCGGGTCATGGCACACGATGTACACATTATTGGCGGCGGCATGGCCGGAAGCGAAGCGGCTTGGCAACTGGCGCGCCGGGGGATCAAGGTTCGGCTCTCGGAGATGCGCGGCGGCGGCGATAGCACTCCGGCGCACCAAGGCACAGGCCTGGCCGAGCTGGTTTGCTCCAACTCTTTTCGCTCCGACGATCACGAGAATAATGCGGTTGGCCTGCTGCATCAGGAAATGCGCGAATTGGATTCGCTGATCATGGGCGCGGCCGAAGTGGCGAAGGTCCCCGCTGGATCTGCGCTTGCCGTGGACCGCGATGTATTCTCTGCCGAGGTCGAAAAGCGCCTCTCCGCCCTGCCCAATCTCGAGATCGTTCGGGAACGGATCGATCAGCTGCCGGCAGCAGGGCTGACCATTGTTGCCACAGGACCGCTGACGGCCGCGTCTCTGGCCGAAAGCATCGGCAAGGCGACCGGAGCGGACAGCCTGGCATTCTTCGATGCGATTGCCCCGATCGTCCATCACGACACGATCAACATGGACGTGGCCTGGCGCGCCGCACGGTGGGACAAGGGCGGCAAGGATTACATCAACTGCCCGCTCAACCGGGACCAGTACGTCGCATTCCGCGAAGGGCTTCTGGCAGGGGAAAAGACCGAATTCCGCGAATGGGAAGCCACCACGCCCTATTTCGAAGGGTGCATGCCGATCGAAGTCATGGCCGAACGCGGAGAGGATACGCTGCGCTTCGGGCCGATGAAGCCGGTGGGACTCGACAACCCGCACTGGGCGACTCCGGAACATCCCAATGGCCGGTGGCCTTATGCCGTGGTCCAGCTTCGCCAGGACAACAAGCTGGGCACGTTGTGGAACATGGTAGGTTTCCAGACCAAGCTGAAATATGCGGAGCAGGTTCGCCTGTTCCGGACCATTCCGGGCCTGGAGAATGCGGAGTTTGCCCGGCTTGGCGGGCTGCACCGGAACACCTTTTTGAACTCACCCATCCTGCTCGACCGGCAGTTGCGCCTGAAGTCCGCGCCTCATGTGCGTTTTGCGGGGCAGATCACCGGCTGCGAAGGCTATGTTGAAAGCGCCGCAATCGGGTTGCTTTGCGGGCTGATGACGGCGTCCGATTGTACGAATAGCGACTGGACCTCGCCCCCGCGAACCACCGCGCTTGGCGCCTTGCTATCGCACATCACAGGTGATGCCGAAGCGGAGAGCTATCAGCCGATGAACGTCAACTTTGGGCTATTTCCGCCGGTTGATGCCGAAGTGAAGAAGAAACAGCGCAAGCTGGCCTATACCGAACGGGCAAAGCAGGATCTGCAAGCCTGGCTAGGCGCAAACTGACCCGATTCAGCACTTGCAGCCGGGTTTCTTCGCTGGCTTTGGCTTTGTTGTCGCGAATTCAACCCGGGTCAGGGTACCATTGCCATCCGCATCTGCCTTGCGGAACCGGTTGCTGGATACCACAGCCCACTCCTCGAAACTCAACAGATTGTTGCCATCCTTATCGAGCTTTCGAAAGACTGCGACGCGGGGCTGCAAGGCTTCGGCACGGCTCACCACATTATCGCGGTTGCGGTCGATCCGGTTGAAACGTCGCTCCTCCCGGGTTGCTTCGTCCACTTGCGGAAGATCCTCGCCGCGCATGCCCTCGCCGTCTTCATCCGGGACTTCCAGCAAATCATCTGGCCGTTCAGCGCGGATCGGAGGCGGCGGCGGAGCGGCTGCTTCAACCGAAGCCTTGCCCTGCCACCAAAACAATCCGGCGGCAGCCAGCATCAGCGCGGAAACGGCACCAAGGATGATCCGGTTCATCGCCCTTCCCTCCAATTATTTGAAATTCAATAGCTTATATGCCGAAGATGCCAAGCCGTATTGCCGCAAAACCATCGGAGGTTCGGGCTAGCAAACGGGCTTTGCCGCGCTTGCGTCGCGCCAGGCCGTACAGCACGGCCAAAGGGCGCAGGACCCGTGGCAGCTGCGCACGGCGCCAATCGGCACTGGCAGCAGCTCGTTGCACCCGTTTAGCCTCGCTTGCATCAGAGGTTCGGACAGCCAGATCAGCCAAGGCCCAATTTGCGGCCGCGCGGCGTGCTTCCGGGGCATAGGTCAAAGCTCCGCAACGCTCCGCCAAAGCGGCAAAGGCCAGCCCTCGCCCATTGGCAAACAGTGCAATGGCGTCATCCGTAACCGGTGGATCAACCAGCAATGCTTCCCAACCATCCACCAGGGCGCGCAAACCCGCGCGGTGAGGCCCCCAATCTTCCAGCAGTTTCAGAAGCGGCTCGTCATGATGGAATCCGGTTGGTTCCTCAGTCAGCCGGTCGCGCCACCAGGCCAGCCGAAGCTGCGTCAGCAGAGGCTCCCGCCGTTGAGCCACGAGCCGTGCCAGCCTCAGGTCGAGAAGGAAGACGGCAAGGGTATCAGCGCGGAAGGCCGCCGGTGCATAAGCCAAAGCCAGTCTGCGTTCAGCAGGCAGTTGGTCGAGCAGCTCATCGAGTTCCATGACTGCGCTCTAATGTTCCGGGTCTGCCCTGCCTAGTCAGGAAACGAAACGCCCCCTTCGGAACATCGCTTACCAGCGCGTTAACCCTGAGTTTGAAGGCTCTGGTGACCAAGGCCACCCTAGTGGCATCGCTGGATCTCAATTGGGGGCACGATGCTCAGCTCGATTCGTCGCACTTTCCGGCGCCTCAAAGGCAACACCAGCGGTAACGCCACACTCTTGGTAGCACTGGGCTTGCCCGCATTGATCGGTGGCTCCGGCTTCGCCGTCGATACCGCGCAGTGGTACATGTGGAAACGCGAACTGCAATACGCGGTTGATCAAGCCGCGCTTGCCGGTGCCTGGGCTCGTACGCAGAGCGGGACGAAAGACGCCTATGCGATCAGGGCGAAACGTGAATACGACATCAATCTTTCCACCACGGAAGATATAGCTTCGACCCCGACGATCTCGCTGGCCAATTGGGCTGGCGGTAAAAGCAACAGCGTGGTTGTTTCGGCAGAGGCGTCGCGCTCGTTGCCATTCAGCAGCATGCTTACCGGAGAAGCAGCAACGGTGCAGGTCTATGCCCAGGCAGCCTATACCGAAGGGGCCAGCTTCACGAGTTGCCTGGTCGCTACGGATGAGGATGCAGACGGCGCGATCAGGATCGGTGGCGGAGCGACGCTGACGGCAGGCTGCGGTATGGCCGCTCTGTCGAACTCGCCCTCATCGATCATCGTCGATGGCAACCCCCAGATTAACTCTGGCTGGGTTCTGTCCCGCGGCGGGATTGATGACTGGTTTGACACCAATACTGCGGATCAGATCCATGAATATCTTGAGGGACTGCAAGATCCCTTTGCCACGCTTTCGCCGCCCAATCCGGTCGAGTCCCAAGTTGCAAGAACCTATGCTTGTGTAAAGGGCAAGACAACCAAGTGGTCGAACGTCACCGTAACGTCAACCAGTATTAGTGATGTTTGGGAAGGTGCAAACCCAAATAACGCAGTCAAATTAAACCAAAAGCCAAGGCAGCCAATCATAACGAATAAGCCCACGGTATACACTACAGTACCCGCAGATACCGTGGACGGGACTTTCACGACCACGACTACTGAGTGGCGGTTATTAGAAGGAAGAGGGATATGGGCGCGTTGGTTCAGGACTGTTACTACCACGAAAACGACCTATCAAGGCACGGTCACGGTTTCGGAAAAGGACCTTGGCAACGTCGAACCGGGGACATACGCCGGTGGCATCAAGGTGGCATGCGACACCACCTTCAAGCCGGGTGTCTACATTATTGACGGTGGGCAACTGGACATTCCGGCCCAATACGCGGTTTCCGGAGCAGGCGTCATGTTCGTGTTGAAGAACGGTGCGTCGGTCAAAATCAATGGCGGAAGCAAGATTAACCTGACTGCAATCCAGGCTGCGGAGCTGATTGCCCGCGGGGTTCCCGAAGCCGAAGCCAACAAGCTGGCAGGCATGCTGATCTTCGAAGACCGCAATTCACCGGGAACATCCAACCGCAACTTAATCAACGGCAATGCTGCGACCGTCCTGAACGGTACGATCTATCTTCCCCGCAGTTCGATCGACTTTACCGGCACGGCCACGGTTACCAGTCAGTGCTTGATGATCGCGGCAGCCACGATCAGGATTGCAGGCAATACCAACATGTCCACGTTCTGCCCGCCAGGAATGACCGAGGATACCGTCGTCGCCAACGAAATCAGCAAGGTCAAACTGGTGGTCTGATGGATTGGATGGCAACCTTCAAACGCTTGAGGCACGACGAACGCGGAGTCTTCGCGGTCGAGACTGCCATCGTTGCCCCGTTTCTCTTGCTGATGAGTCTGGGCGCCTTTCAAATCAGCATGCTGGTTGCGCGCCAGACCGAGCTGCAGTCCGCGCTGGCCGATGCACAAGCGATCGCCCTGGCAAGCGATCCCGACACTGCTGCGGAGCGGACGGTGCTGCAGAACGTGATCATGACCTCCACCGGTCTGCCGATGGAAAACGTGACAGTTCAGGAGGCTTATCGCTGCGGCAATTCCACAACCTACATGGCATCGTCGGCCAGTTGCGCGACAGGTACGGTGATGTCCAGCTTCGTCAAAATCCGGGTGACTGACACCTTCAAACCCGCGTGGACATCCTTTGGCCTGGGATCGGCCATCGCATTCGACCAGACCCGCTATGTTTTGTACAAGCAGGCGACGAAGTCATGATCCGGGCTTGCTGGCACAAGCTCCGCTTGGACAACCGCGGTTCTGTCGCGGTTGAGTTCGCGATAATCGGGCCAGCCATGCTGGCCATGATGCTGGGCGTTTTCCAAGTCGGCATCGGCATGCAGAATTACAATGCGATGCGCTCTGTCGCTGCAGAGACGGCACGGATTGCGATCGTCAACTACCAGACTGGAAACAAGTTGAGCAATTCACAGCTCGCCGACCATGCCAAGACCGTTGGAATCAGCCCCCCCTACAGCTTACAGAGCGATCGTCTGACAACAAATGTTGATGATGCGGCTGTTCAGCGTGTCGCTGGTGCGAGGGAGCTGACCGTTACGCTGACCTACCATATCCCAACGTTCTTGAGCATTATCGGGATAGCCGATATCCCATTGTCCTTCAGCCGACCGATCTTCGTAGTGACAAACCCGGCGCCCTGATCGACAGTCCAAGGTAGGCACTGGCCGCTGCCGCCGCCTTTACAGCGGCAACGGCCTGCGACAGCTTATCGATAGCATACCTTCCGGACGGTCGTGACAATCCGGGCGGCATCGATGATCGCCGCCTTTTCCAGATTCGCCGCATAAGGCAGAGGCACATCTTCGTCGCACACGCGCAGAACCGGCGCATCGAGATGGTCGAAGCCATCTTCCATGCAGATCGCCATGATCTCGGAAGCGATCGAACAAACCGGCCAGCCTTCTTCGGCGATAACCAAGCGGTTGGTCTTCGCCAGCGAGGCGAGCACCGCCTCCTTGTCGAGCGGGCGCAGTGTGCGAAGGTCGATAACCTCCGCCTCGATCCCCTCGGCGGCCAGCGTTTCAGCAGCTTCGAGGGCCAGGCCTACACCAATCGAGTAGGATACGATGGTAACGTCGTTTCCTTCACGCATGATCCGCGCCTTGCCGATGGGAAGGACATGGTCATCCAGTTCGGGCAATTCGAAACTACGGCCGTAAACCAGTTCGTTTTCCAGGAAGACCACAGGGTCTTCGCTGCGGATCGCGGCCTTGAGCAGACCCTTGGCATCCGATGCGTCATAAGGCGCAATCACGATCAGGCCCGGAACGCTGGCATACCAAGGCGCATAGTTCTGGCTGTGTTGTGCCCCCACCCGGCTTGCGGCTGCATTGGGGCCACGGAACACAACCGGGCAACGCATCTGCCCGCCCGACATGTAATTGGTCTTGGCCGCCGAGTTGATGACGTGATCGATCGCCTGCATGGCGAAGTTAAAGGTCATGAACTCCACGATGGGCCGCAGTCCGCCCATAGCCGCGCCGACCCCGATCCCGGCAAAGCCGTATTCGGTAATCGGCGTATCGATCACGCGCTTGGGACCGAATTCATCCAACAAGCCCTGGGTCACCTTGTAGGCGCCCTGATACTGCGCAACTTCTTCGCCCATGACGAAGACCCGCTCGTCGCGGCGCATTTCCTCGGCCATGGCGTCACGCAGGGCTTCGCGCACGGTCGAGGTTTTCATGTTGGTGCCAACCGGAATCGCAGGATCCTCAGCACGCGGACGCGGCGCAGGAGGAGCCACGCTGGCCGGGCTGACCGCTGGCGTTTCGGATTCGGCCGCCTTCTGCGCAGCAGCCGGTGCGGCAGTCGAAATGGCTTCGCCCTCTTCGCCGATTACGGCGATGACCGTACCTACTTTGACGCCCTCGGTTCCCTCTGGAACCAGGATCGCGCCGATCCTGCCTTCATCGACGGCTTCGAATTCCATGGTTGCCTTGTCGGTTTCGATCTCGGCCAGGATATCCCCTGCCTTGACCTCGTCCCCTTCCTTCACCAACCATTTGGCAAGCGTGCCTTCCTCCATGGTCGGCGAAAGCGCAGGCATTTTCAGTTCGATGCTCATCAGTAGCTCTCCACCAGGATGTCGGTGTAGAGTTCGGACATATCCGGCTCCGGCGAATTTTCAGCAAAGTCAGCCGCTTCATTGACGACACTGCGAATCTGCTTTTCGATTTCCTTGATGCGATCTTCGGCCACGCCGCGTTGCAAGAGTTCTGCCCGCGCCGCATCGATGGGATCGTGTTTCTCGCGCATTTCCTGCACTTCCTCGCGCGTGCGATACTTGGCCGGGTCGGACATCGAATGGCCGCGATAACGATAGGTATGCAGCTCCATAAGAACCGGCCCTTTGCCCGCACGGACGTGAGCGACTGCCACTTCCGCGGCAGCGCGGACTTCGAGCACGTCCATGCCGTTTACCTTCATGCCGGGTATCCGGAAGGCAGTGCCGCGACGGTGAAACTCCGTCTCTGCGGACCCGCGAGTGACGGCGGTTCCCATGGCATATCCATTGTTCTCGACCACGAAGATCACCGGGAGGTTCCACAGCGCAGCCATGTTAAAGGCTTCGTATACCTGGCCCTGGTTTGCCGCACCGTCACCGAAATAGGCCATGCACAGTCCGCCATCGCCCCGGTATTGATGGGCAAAGGCCAGGCCAGCGCCAAGCGGAACCTGCGCGCCAACGATGCCGTGGCCACCATAGAACTTATGCTCGGTCGAGAACATGTGCATCGACCCGCCTTTGCCCTTGGAGATCCCGGCGCCTCGGCCAGTCAGCTCGGCCATGATCACCTTGGGATCGATGCCGTAAGCCAGCATGTGGCCGTGATCGCGATAGCCGGTGATCACGCTGTCCCTGCCCTCTTCGAGAGCTGACTGCAAACCTACTGCGCCAGCCTCCTGGCCGATGTAGAGATGGCAGAAGCCACCAATCAGACCGAGGCCGTAAAGCTGACCAGCCTTTTCCTCGAAACGCCGGATCAAAAGCATTTGCTCGTAGAATTTCAGTAGTTCGCCTTCACTGGCCGGATAACGCGGTTTGGCGTCATAGGCTTCCTGAAGGCTACGCAATGCGAAGGTTTCCTCGTCCGCAGCTGCCTTTTCAGGTGGTTTGCGGCTCGATCCGGACTTGGCCAATTTCGTATCCCCTGGGGTATGGAACTACTGTTCCGCCTATAGGAAGAAGCACGGCGGTGGCAATCCGTCGCATACGAATTTGATGCGGCAATGTCCGTTATTTGATCAAGCACGCCGTAGCGTCACTTGATGATAAGAACCACTTCGTCGGGATGAACGACGTTCAGGTTAGAGCGCAAAAGCTCACCAGCCATGTCGGGGTCAACCTGGTTGGGGTTCAACAAAGCAACCCGGTTCTTCAATTCGGCGCGTTCGGTTTGAAGTTGGGCCAGTTCTTTCTGACGTTCTGTCAGCAAGCGGTTGTTTTCGCTCCACGCAAGAAATCCGCTCGGGCCAAAAAACACCCAGCCAGCCATGGCCAGAAGGCACGACATCGCAACGCCCCGTGTCAGCTTTTCCTTCGCCAATCTAGGTTCTCTGCGTCCGCCCATATCCCTTAGAATCACGTTTAAGGCATGGTTTCAAGCCGTATAATTCCGTAAAATGTCGCACGCATAAAAAAACCCAATCTATACAATCGTTTCCATGGACAATTTGGGAAACGCTCGGCTTGCCCACAGGCTTCACTTACGTTGAAGAAAGCGCAATTACCGGAAATCTTGATTGGTGCGCCCGGCGGGATTCGAACCCACGGCCCCAAGATTAGGAATCTTGTGCTCTATCCTGCTGAGCTACGGGCGCCCGCGCTTCCCATAGGGGGGCGCGTCAGCTCTGACAATCAGTTGAGTTCTTCCGGCGCGGCAACGGGTGCCAGCAGTGGCATCACGGCTATGCCTTCTTCAAGCAGTTCCTTGGCTTCGTCCAAAGATGCCTGCCCATGGATCATTTCCGCGTCCCGTTCGCCATAGTGCATCGCCCGGCTCTGTTCCGCAAATTCCTTGCCAACCCAGCGCGAACTCTTCAGCGCTTCAGCCTGCACTTCCGCCAGCTTGGTCAGAAATCGAGCTGCCTCTGGTGGCAAAGCGGCCGAGATCATTGGCTGCTTCCCTCCGCTGGCTTCGCTCTGGTTTCCCTTGCGCGGCACGGCAGGGGCCATCGGCGCCTTTTCCACCTGGTCGATGCCGCAGGTCGGGCAGACAATCAAACCGCGCTGCCGCTGGCCATCAAACTCGGCAGAGGAAGCAAACCATCCTTCAAACCGGTGCCCGGCTTGGCAAGTCAAATCATATACGATCATTGTGGTATGGGGCGCTTGTTGGTCAGGCTGGGAAGCTGTGCGCGCACCGCGGCAATCCGCGAACGATCCAGTTCAGTGAAGGCGAGGCCCGATACTTCACCGCCCATGTCCAGGATCACATCACCCCAAGGATCGACCACCAGGCTATGCCCATAGGTCTCGCGGCCATCTTGGTGGCTCCCCACCTGTGCGGCGGCAACCACGAAGGCGCTGGCTTCAATCGCCCGGGCGCGCTGCAGAACATGCCAATGCGCCGCACCCGTGGGCTTGGTGAAAGCGGCCGGAATGGCAATGGCGTCGCAATGCGCCCGGCCCAATGCTTCGAACAGAGCGGGGAAGCGCAGGTCGTAGCAGATCGCAAGCCCCAGCCTGCCGACGGGGCAATCGACTGTAACCACCTCTTCGCCTGGAGCGTAGGCCGCAGATTCCCGCCAGCTTTCCCCGGTTTCCAAATCAACGTCGAACATGTGGATCTTGTCATAGCGAGCCGCGATCAGACCATTGCTATCGATCACAAAGGTCCGGTTGGCCCATAACCCGTCTTCGCGCTGGATCGGGATGCTGCCGACAGCGACCCAGATGCCGGCCCCGGCTGCCGCTTCGCGCGCTGCAGCCAAAACGGGGCTCTTTTCCTCGGGTACCACGTTCAGCGTGGCGCGCGAGCGGTCGCGGTCGATCAGCCCGCTCATTTCGGGGGTGAAGATCATCTCCGCCCCGCCCATCGCCGCAGCACCGATGGCTCCGGTGAGCGCTTCCGCATTGACCAAAGGGTCTATGCCAGAGGTCATCTGCAAAACCGCAATGCGGGTCATCAGCCAAGACCCAGCAGAGGATCAAGCTTTCCAGCCCGGTCGAGAGCATGGACGTCATCGCACCCGCCCATGGCCTGATCGTTGATAAAAATCTGCGGCACGGTCGTTGCACCTGGGGCACGTTCCTGCATTTCCGCCCGCTTCGGACCGCCCATCGTGATATCATATTCCGAATAGGACACGCCTTTCCCGTCGAGCAGCGCTTTTGCCCGGACGCAATAAGGACAACCCCACTTGGTGTAGATTTCAACCTTGGCAGCAGACACGCCGGTACTCCTCTTGAAACACGCCAGAGGTAACATATCTCGGAGCCGGAGTCATGGTCCGGAAGGGGATGACTTCAAAGGGATGCCATTCTGGGTCCCGTCCAACATGATTGCTCAGATGAAGAGGATTGTGACCATGAACCGTTTCGATTTCACACCGTATCGCCGCACGATGGTCGGCTTTGACCGCCTATTCGACCTGCTGGAAAATCAGGCCCGGATGAACAGCGGCGACAACTATCCCCCCTTCAATATCGAACGGCGTGGCGAAGACGCCTATCGGATCACCCTGGCCGTGGCCGGTTTCAAGCCGGCTGACCTCGACATTACTGCGCAGCAGAACCTGCTCGTGATCCAAGGGAAGAAAGCAGACGATGCCTCGGCCGGCCAATATTTGCATGTCGGGATTGCCCAGCGCGGGTTTGAGCGTCGTTTCGAACTGGCCGATTACGTCCGCGTTGCGGATGCCAATCTCGAGGACGGACTTCTAACCATTGATCTTGTCCGCGAGGTCCCCGAGGCGATGAAGCCGAAGAAAATCGCCGTAGGGACCCAACGATCGTTGAGTGTCGTGCCCGGAGCGGCTGACGACGACAGTCAGGCAGCGTAAGTGGTCCCTAACCGTTAGAAAAAGGGGGTGAGGCAGAACCTCACCCCCGCGACGCTTGCGCGTCGCCCGTCGCAACCACAATCATCCGGGTCGCAGAAGATGATCGGGGTGCGACAAGCTCGTCGGCCATCGGATAGGCGATTGACCTTACGCTTTGGGAATTAGCGCTTTTCCAAAGTTCGTAAAGCTGCACCAACTGACAGATTGGCCAGAAAGATAGCGTCACTGGTCAATTGAACAGTCAAACCTCTGATCCGCATCGATAATTTACAATCGAGAAGAATCTAAATTTTTTCAGCAAGACCGGCCATTGAACAAATGGGCGGCTTCCGAGGCTGATCGCTATCATTTCAACGATTCGGTAAATAATAACTTATATCAATATTTACCGTTCTGAAACGAAGCGACAATGTTCAGACAAGGCGTGCTTGAGCCAGTGCCGCGGCAATGAAACTGGAAAACAGCGGATGCGGATCGAACGGACGGCTCTTCAGTTCGGGATGGAACTGAACGCCAATGAACCAGGGATGGTCAGGGCGTTCGACAATCTCGGGCAACAAGCCATCCGGGGACATGCCAGAGAAAACCAGCCCCCCCTTCTCCAAAGCTTCGCGGTAGGCCACGTTAACTTCGTAGCGGTGGCGGTGGCGTTCGCTGATCGTCGTTGCGCCGCCATAGACGGCAGAGACGTGGCTGTTGGCTCCAAGCTTTGCTTCATAAGCGCCAAGCCGCATGGTCCCGCCCAAATCGGTATCCGCACCGCGCTTTTGGAGGCCTTCGGGGCTCATCCATTCGGTGATAATGCCGACCACCGGTTCGCTTGGTTCGCCGAACTCAGTCGACCCTGCGCCGGCAATGCCAGCCGTATTGCGAGCCCCTTCGACGCAGGCCATCTGCATCCCCAAACATATGCCGAAAAAGGGCACCTTGCGCTCCCGCGCAAAACGGACCGAGGCAATCTTTCCTTCCGTGCCGCGCACACCAAAACCGCCCGGGACCAGGATGCCGTGCATGGGTTCAAGTTTGGCAGTGATTTCCTCATCGCTGCCTTCGAACAGTTCGGCATCGATCCACTTGATGTTGACCTTTACCCGATTGGCCATGCCGCCGTGGATCAGCGCTTCGTTGAGGCTCTTATAGGCATCGGGAAGTCCGACGTACTTGCCGACCACGCCGATTGTCACTTCGCCTTCAGGATTTTGATAGCGGTCGACGATATCTTCCCAGCGCGACAGATCGGGCTGTGGACTGGATAGGCCAAAGTGATGCAGCACTTCGGCATCGAGTCCTTCCGCATGATACTGCAATGGCACGGCATAGATGCTGCTGGCATCAAGCGCCTGGATGACTGCTTCCTTGCGCACATTGCAGAACAGCGCGATCTTGGCGCGCTCGTTTTCCGGCAGGGGATGCTCGCAGCGGCATAGCAGGATGTCGGGCTGCACGCCGAGGCTGGTCAGTTCGCGCACCGAATGCTGCGTCGGCTTCGTCTTCAACTCACCCGCGGCCGAGACATACGGCACCAACGTAACGTGGACCGAGCAAAAGCGTTCGCGCCCCAGTTCGTTGCGTAACTGGCGGATCGCCTCGATGAAGGGCAGACCTTCGATGTCGCCGACCGTTCCGCCGATCTCGCAAAGTTCAAAATCAAGATCGTCGGTATCGTCGAGCGCGAACTGCTTGATCGCGTCGGTTACGTGCGGAATGACCTGAACCGTCGCGCCCAGATAGTCCCCGCGTCGCTCTTTCGCGATGATGTCGCGATAAATCCGTCCCGACGTAATGTTGTCGGCCTGACGCGCAGAAACGCCGGTGAACCGCTCATAATGCCCCAGGTCAAGGTCCGTCTCCGCCCCATCGTCGGTAACAAAGACTTCGCCGTGCTGATAGGGACTCATAGTCCCCGGATCGACATTGAGATAGGGATCGAATTTACGGATTCGGACCTTGAATCCACGTGCCTGCAGCAACGCCGCAAGGCTTGCTGCCATAAGACCTTTGCCGAGCGAGGAGACCACGCCGCCGGTGATGAAAATGTACCGCGCCATGGGAGTCGCGCCTTAAGCTTATCAGGGGGGATCCGGCAAGCTCAGCTTGCCGCAATCCACAGTTGCGGACGAAAAAAGCACACCGATCCCGCCGCAACCGGATCAGCGACCCAGAACTAACCGTGTTACTGCTTGGGTGCGGGGGCGCCGAGCGGGTCAGCCCCTGCCGGTGCAGCCGGTACCGCAGTGCCACCCAAAGGATTCGCTGGAGCCTGCTGAACCGGAACAGCCGAGCGGTTGAGACTGTCTTCGATCCGGCGATCCGTACCATTCGCAGCGGCCAAAGCCGCCAGCACGATGCTGAGGGTCACGAACGCCGTAGCCAGGATAGTCGTTGTGCGGGTGAGGAAATCCGCTGCGCCGCGCGCCGACATCAACCCTGCCGGACTACCGCCAACCCCCAGGCCGCCACCTTCGGACTTCTGCATCAGGATCACGACGATCAGCAAGAAGGCAATGATCGCCTGAACGACAGTCAGGAAAATGAAAAGCGACATGGTAGTCCCGGGAAAAATTCACTGATGCCGCGCATCTAGGCGCGCGGCGGTTCAAGTGCAAGCCGCTGGCTTAATCCGAAGCCAAAGCAGCCGCTGCCAGCACGATCGGCAAAAAGCTATCCGCGCTTAAGCTGGCACCGCCGACCAACGCGCCGCCGACCTCTTCAATGGCGAGCAGGCTCTCGGCATTCTGTGCGTTGACCGACCCACCATAGAGTATCGCAATATCCGCTGCGGCCGGACCGTGGACTGAAAGAAGGCGCTGGCGGATCGCCTGGTGCATGGCCGCAACGTCCTCGACCGAAGGTACGCGGCCAGTGCCGATCGCCCAGACAGGTTCATAGGCCACCGTAATCCTTGCGGCGATTCCATCGCCCCGCGGCAACGATCCTTCCAGTTGCTCGCACACCACGATTTCAGCCTGCCCGGCATCGCGTTCGGCTTCTGTTTCTCCGACGCAGACGATGACCTCAAGGCCGGCTGCCAAAGCTGCCGCGGCCTTGGCCTTCACCACCGCATCGCTTTCGCCGTGCATTGCTCGACGCTCCGAGTGCCCGACAATAGCGAACTGAGCGCCAGCATCCGCCAGCATGGCTGCCGATACATCGCCCGTAAACGCTCCAGACACCTGGGCATGACAATCCTGCGCTCCGATGATGGCCGTCTGCACCGCATCGACCATGGCACCGATCAAGGTAAAGGGCGGCGCAATCGCAACCCGCACGCCTGGGTGCCGCGCTGCGCCACGATCGATCGCGCGGGCCTCTGCCAGAAAGGCGCGCGTACCGTTCATCTTCCAATTGCCGACTATGAAAGGCCGGTTGGGCATCTGAATTCCTCACTGAAATTTGGTATTCCCGTTCGCTTGACGGGCTCGGCATGCGCCTAGGCGAGTGCGACAAGTCTTGTCAAAGGGGTTGCGGTAAAGTGCGGTTCGCTGTCCCCAGCAAGTCTGGACAACGCTTTGAGACCATTGCTTGCAAGCACAATACTGCTAAAGCCCGGCCCATTAGGCGCCGATGGTCGGCACAGAATTCTTTCCTGGCGAGCAAGCGATGCTTCAGTCTTTCCGCAGTTTTTTCCAGTCCAAGTGGGGTATTGCTTTTACCCTCGGCTTTGTCGCTCTGATCGCCTTCGCTTTTGCCAGCGGCGACGTGGCCAACATGGGTGGTCTGGGTTCGGCGGGTGGTCGCAATACCGTCGCCAAGGTTGGCAAGGAAAAGATTGAGGACGCGGAGGTTGAGCGCTCGATTCAGACCATCCTTGGGCGGATGCGGCAACAGGACCCAACGGCGAGCATGGCAACTTTCCTCGGACGCAATGGGCTCGAGGACTTGCTGGCTTACTTGATTGACCGCCGAGCTGCGCGTCAGTGGGGTGAGCGCCACGGCATCTACATCGGCGATCGCCTGATCGACAGCGAGATTGCCAAAATACCAAGCATACAGGCGCCCGATGGTGCAGTTGATCCAGCTCTTTACCGTCGCTTCCTCGCCGAACGCGGAGTTACCGACGCCGAATTCCGCCGACAGATCGCGGAAGATCTGATCGCGCGCCAGTTGACCGGTTCGAACAGCATTGGCGTGCGTCTGCCGACCAAGGTTGCGGCGCGCTATGCTGCTGTCGTGCTGGAGCGTCGCAAGGGAGCAATCGTGACCCTTCCCGCCGCGGCCTTTGCCCCTGCCACCCCGCCAACCGAGGCAGAGATATCTGGGTGGTACAACGGCCGAAAGGCGGACTATGCCCTGCCTGAGCGCCGCACGATCCGCTTCATCAGCTTTGGCGACAATGTGCTGAAATCGGTTCCTGCTACCAGCGATGCCGAGATCGCCGCGCGTTATAATGCCAATAAGGCGAAGTATGCCCCCAGCGACAAGCGCAAGCTGTCGCAGTTGGTCCTGCCGACCGAGGCCGCAGCCAAAGCCTTGGCCGCAGAAGTTGCGAGCGGCAAATCGCTGCAAGCCGCAGCAGAAAGCAAAGGCCTTGCGGTTGCCAATCTGGGCAGCGTCGAGAAAGCAGCCTTTGCCTTGCAAAGCAATTCTGCCGCTGCCGACGCCGTATTTGCGACCACGGTTGGCAAGGTTGCCGGGCCTTTCAAATCTCCCCTTGGATGGTTGCTGGTGCGAGTAGACGGCATCGATGGCAATCCGGGCAAGACCCTGGATCAGGCACGGCCTGAACTGGTCAAGGAACTGACCGAGGAAAAACGCCGTGCTGCCATCGCCGAGTTCTCGGCCAAGATCGAGGATGACCTCGCCAACGGCGCCACCCTTCCCGATCTTGCCAAGGACATGGGCCTGCAGGTGCAGGAAACCGCGCCGCTGACCGCCGATGGGAATGTCTTTGGCAAACCGGGCCAGTCTGCGCCTAAAGAACTCGCTCCGATCCTCCAGGCGGCCTTTTCGATGGAAGGCGAACGTCAGGCCCAGCTCACGGAAACCGAACCGGGCAAGACCTTCATGATCTATGACGCCGGAACGATCACGCCCGCGGCGCCGCCGCCATTGGCACAGATCCGTGATCAGGTGGCGACCGACATTCAGCTATCGAAGGGGGCCAAAGCAGCCAAGGCTGCGGCCGAGAAGGTCAAAGCTCAGATGGAAAAAGGTGTTTCACCCCAGGCTGCGCTCGCTTCGCTGGGGTTGGCCCTGCCCCCGGTCGATCAGGTCGATAAAGCACGCACAGAAGTGCAGGCGCAGGGGCAAAATGCTTCAAAGCCGGAACTGCTGCTGTTTTCGATGGCGAAAGGCAAAGTTCGTTTGCTGGCCGCCCCGCGCAATCGCGGGTGGTATGTGGTGACCGTCAGCGAAGTTATTCCCGGCCAGGTTGCCGCAAATGATCCACGGCTCGGCGCGCTCAACGAAAGTCTTCAAGGCGCGTTCGGAGCGGAATATACCGACCAGCTCAGCGCCGCGATGCGTAACGAGATCGGCACGACCCGCAATGAAGAGCATATCGCTGCGCTGAAAAAGCGGCTTCAGACCGGGCAGTAAACAGCGGTTATGAACAGCACCCGCCCTGAGAACTGGACGGCTGCGGCCGAAGCTCGGTCTTCCGGCCAGTCCAGTGTAATCTGGCGCAAACTGGTCGCCGATACCGAGACGCCGGTTGGTGCTGCGGTAAAACTGATTGAGGAAGGGCGTGGCGATTTCCTGCTCGAATCCGTCGAAGGCGGGGAAGTTCGGGGTCGCTACAGCCTTTTGGGCCTTGATCCCGATCTGGTCTTCCGGGCCACTGGCGCGGCTGCAGAGGTCAACCGCAACTGGCGCGAGGATCGCGGTGGTTTCACCCCGCTGCAGGGCGACAGCCTGACGGAATTGCGCAAGCTGGTTGGTGAATGCCGCATCGACGTGCCGGCGGCGTTACCGCCGGTTCTGGCCTGTCTGGTCGGTTATTTCGGTTACGAAACCTACGGCTTGGTCGAAAAACTGCCGCGCCCGCCAGAGAACTCCTTGGCTCTACCGGACATGCTGTTCGTTCGTCCGGCGCTTATCCTGATCTTCGATCGCTTGAGCGATGCCTTGTGGTGCGTCGCTCCCGTCTGGCCTGGTTCAGGCCCGAAGGCACTGGAGCAGGCGGAAGAACGGATCGATGCCGCGCTGCGCAAGCTGTCCGATGCGGCGCCACGCGCGGTCCGTGATGCGACCCTGGCTGAACCGATTCTGCAACCGACCATGGCGCCAGGCCAGTACCGCGACATGGTATTGCGGGCGAAGAACTATATCGAGGCTGGCGACATCTTTCAGGTCGTGTTGGCCCAGCGGTTCACGTGCCCGTTTACCCTGCCGCCGCTGGCGCTCTACCGTGCCTTGCGCCGGGTCAATCCGTCTCCCTTCCTCTATTTCCTGGACCTGCCGGGATTTGCCTTGACTGGTTCCAGTCCGGAGATCCTGGTGCGCGTTCGGGATGGCGAAGTGACCATTCGCCCGATCGCCGGAACCCGCCCGCGCGGCACGACCCCCGATGAAGACCGGGCCAACGAGGTTAGCCTGCTGGCCGATCCCAAGGAACGCGCGGAACACCTGATGCTGCTCGATCTGGGCCGCAACGATGTCGGCCGGGTAGCCGAGGCAGGTTCGGTCCAAGTTACCGAAAGCTATACCATCGAGCGCTATAGCCACGTCATGCACATCGTGTCGAACGTGGTGGGGCGGCTCGATGCCCAGCATCACGATGCGATCGACGCCGTCTTTGCCGGTTTCCCCGCTGGAACAGTCAGCGGCGCTCCCAAGGTCCGCGCCTGCGAGATCATTGCCGAGCTGGAGCCGGAAACCCGCGGTGCCTATGCTGGAGGCGTCGGCTACTTCGCACCAGACGGCAATCTCGACAGCTGCATCGTCTTGCGCACCGGGGTGGTCAAGGACGGAATGCTCCATGTCCAGGCCGGCGCCGGGATCGTCGCGGACAGCGATCCCGCCTATGAACAGCGCGAGTGCGAGGCCAAGGCCGGTGCGCTGATCGCCGCCGCACGGGAAGCGGTTCGCGTCGCGGGCGAAGCGGGATACGGGCAATAGCTTGACCGGGCAGCCTTGCGCTGGCTAGCTATGGTCATGCGCAAGATCCTTCTCTTCATCGCCGCCCTGATTGCAACCCCGCTTCACGCCGAGGACTGGTCCACACGCGGTGCCGAGCGCGACATCGTGCTGAAGGAATTCAAGTTCGGCACGGGTGAGGTCATGAACCTCAACATCCATGTCACCACGCTGGGCACCCCACGCCGCAATGCTGCTGGCCAGATCGACAATGCGGTGATGATTCTGCACGGCACGGGCGGCACCGGCCAGCAATTCTATCGCCCGCAATTCGCCGATGAACTGTTTGGTCCAGGGCAGGTTCTCGACACCAGCAAATGGTATGTCATCCTGCCGGACAATATCGGCCACGGTAAAAGCGCCAAGCCCAGCGATGGACAGCGCACGGCTTTCCCGCGCTATGGCTATCTCGACATGGTAGCCGCGCAAAAGCGGTTGCTGACCGAAGGGCTTGGCGTCAATCACCTGCAATTGATTCTCGGCACCTCCATGGGCTGCATGCATGCCTTTGTCTGGGGCACGGAATATCCGGGCTTTGCGCGCCGTCTGGCCCCGTTTGCCTGCAACGCGATGGAGATCGCGGGGCGCAACCGGATGTGGCGGCAGATGTCGATCGACGCGATCAAGGCCGATCCGCTGTGGAACGGCGGGAACTATACCCAGCAGCCGGAAAGCGGCCTGCGCACCGCGCGCTATCTCTCGATGATTGCGGGCGGCAACCCGGTCGCCCTGCAGGCCCAGTACCCAACCCGCGAAGCAGCGGTGAAATACCTGAACGATGCCTATGCGGCGCGCGCTGCGGGCGACCTGGACGCAAACGACCAGATCTACCAGCTCGATTCCTCGCGCGATTACAACCCGCTGCCGGGGCTGAAAAAGATCACCGTGCCGGTGCTATGGATCAATTCAGCGGACGATTTCATCAACCCGCCCGAACTTGGCCTGGCGCAGGAACATGCCAAGCTGATGCCCAAGGCCCGCTTCATCCTGATCCCGGCCTCGCCCGAGACAAAGGGCCACGGCACCCACACCTGGGCCAAATTCTGGAAGGACGATCTCGCCAAGCTGCTGGCCAGCCAATGAGCGCACGCCGGACGCTGTATCCGCCGATCGCACCCTATGCGAGCGGCATGCTCGATGTCGGTGATGGTCACCGCATCTATTGGGAGCGCTGCGGCACGCCCGGTGGCAAGCCCGCGGTTTTCCTGCATGGAGGTCCGGGCGGTGGGTGCAGCAACCAGCAGCGTCAGCAATTCGATCCCAGGCTCTACGACGTCCTGCTGTTCGATCAGCGCGGCTGCGGACGCTCAACGCCCTTTGCCAGTCTCGAGGCCAATACCACCTGGCACCTGGTCGCGGATATTGAGCGGCTGCGCGAAATGGCCGGGCATGAACAGTGGCTGGTGTTTGGCGGATCGTGGGGTTCAACCCTGGCTTTGGCCTATGCGCAGGCTCACCCCCAGCGGGTGACTGAACTGGTCCTGCGCGGGATTTTCCTTGGCACCCCGGCGGAATACGATTGGCTGTACAAGTACGGCGCGAGCGAGCTTTACCCCGAACAGTGGCAGCAATTTCGCGACCATGTTCCGGAAGACGAGCGGGACAATCTGGTGGCGGCCTATCACCGCCTATTGACCAGTGAGGATGAAGCGGTCCGCCTGGCGGCTGCCAGAGTCTGGAGCGCCTGGGAGGACTGCACTGTCACCCTGCTGCCCGAACCACAGCACAGCGGTCCCGAAGCAGACCGCAAGGCGCTGGCTGTTGCCCGGATCGAAAACCATTACTTCAGCAATAATTGCTGGCTCGAGCCGAACCAGTTGCTGGGCAACGCGGACAAGCTGCACGGCATTCCCGGGATCATCGTTCAGGGTCGTCACGACTGTTGCACTCCGCCCGCTGCCGCCTGGGCACTCAAGCAGGCTTGGCCGCAGGCTGAATTGCAGATCGTTCCCGATGGCGGGCACCTGTTCACTGAACCGGGCATCACCGATGGTCTGGTCAAGGCTGCTGATCGTTTCGCGGGCAAGCAGGGCTAGACCAAGAGCCATCTGGCCAATCCCGTTTCAGCCGCCTATGGGCGGGCCATGGCCGACATCCTTGTCATCGACAACTACGACAGCTTTACCTGGAACCTGGTCCATTATCTGATGGAATTGGGCGCACAGGTAGAGGTCGTGCGCAACGATGCCCTGTCCGCGGCCGAAGCAGTCGAGAGCGGAGCCCACGGTTTGCTGATTTCGCCCGGCCCTTGCACACCGACCGAAGCCGGCATCAGCCTGGATCTGGTCGCAGCCTGCGCCAAGACGGCCAAGCCTTTGCTCGGGGTATGCCTTGGTCACCAGTCGATCGGTCAGCACTTCGGTGGACAGGTCGTGCGCGGCGGTCTGATGCATGGCAAGACCAGCCCCGTTGCACATGATGGCACCGGGATCTTCGTCGGACTGCCCTCCCCTTTCATGGCCACGCGTTATCATTCGCTGATCGTCGACGATGTGCCCGATGGATTGGTGGTAAACTGCACCTCAGACGATGGCCACGTCATGGGCTTTCGGCACAAGGATTTGCCGATCCACGGCGTGCAGTTTCATCCCGAATCAATCGCGACGGAACACGGCCACGAAATGCTGGCCAATTTTCTGCGTATCGCCGGACTTGAGCCAAAGGCCCTGACGTGAATCTGGGCGAGAGCGAAGAGCTGTTTGGGCGCATTCTCGACGGGCTTGTTCCGGACGAGAAAATCGCCGCTGTTCTGATTGAAATGGCCGAGCGCGGCGAAACAGCCGAAGAGATTGCCGGCGCAGTCTGCGCGATGAAGGCCCGGATGAAACGCATTGTCGCGCCCGAGGGGGCTATCGACGTGTGCGGTACCGGGGGTGACGGGCAGCACAGCGTCAATGTTTCGACAGCCGTTGCGCTGGTCGTCGCGGCCTGCGGGGTACCGGTGGCGAAACACGGCAACCGCGCCGCGTCGAGTCTTGCCGGTGGAGCGGATACGCTCGAAGCTCTTGGCCTCAATCTGGCGCGCGCTTCCGAATTGGCTGAGCAGACCCTGCCGGACCTTGGCATCGCCTTCCTCTTTGCCCAGGCGCACCATCCCGCGCTGGCCCGCGTCGCCCCGATCCGCAAGGCGCTGGGGCGGCGGACCATCTTCAACCTGCTGGGTCCGCTGGCGAACCCTGCTGGGGTGCGCCGCCAACTGATTGGCGTTGCCAATCCGATGCTGATTTCGCTCTACCGCGATGCGATGCAATTGCTGGATACCGAAGCGGCGATGATCGTGTCAGGCGCCGAAGGGCTCGACGAGTTGTCGGTGGCTGGCCCCAGCTATCTGGCGACCATCGGACTGCCGCCCCTTCTGGCAGAGATTTCGCCTGATGATGCCGGGCTCGCCCCCTTCCCGCTTGAGGAACTGCGCGGCGGCGACGCGGCCTTCAACGCCCAGGCGCTGCGTCAGCTGCTTATGGGTGAGCCCGGCGCCTATCGCAACGCCGTCCTGCTCAATTCGGCTGCGGCCCTTCTGGTCGCCGGGCAGGTCGAGGACTGGCTGGAAGGCGTCGAGGAAGCCGCCGAAGCGCTCGACAAGGGATTGGCCAAGGCCTTGCTGGATTGCTGGATCGAGACTGTGAAATGACAGACAAACTTGCCGAAATCTGCGCAACCAAGCGCGATGAAGTCGCCGCACGCAAGCTGCTCGCTTCGCTCGACCAGCTTGAGGCCCGTGCAGCCGGGCAGACATCGCCGCGCGGATTTGAAGCAGCCTTGCGCCGCCGCGCCGCCGATGGCTTCGCCCTTATTGCCGAAATCAAGAAGGCCAGTCCGTCAAAGGGCCTTATCCGGCCCGATTTTGATCCACCGGCACACGCCCGCGCCTATCAGGATGGCGGAGCCGCGTGCCTGTCGATCCTGACTGACGCGCCCTATTTCCAGGGGCACGAGGATTACCTTGTCGCCGCCCGCGCGGCCTGTGATCTTCCGGTGCTTCGCAAGGATTTCATGGTCGATCCGTGGCAGGTGGCCGAAGCTCGCGCGATCGGCGCCGATGCGATCCTGATCATCGTAGCTGCGCTGGATGACGTCCTGATGGCGGAAATCGAGGCGGCGTCTCACGAACGTGAAATGGACGTTCTGGTAGAGGTGCACAACGAAGCAGAAATGGAGCGCGCTGCGCGGCTCAAGAGCCGGCTGATCGGGGTCAACAACCGCGACCTCAAGCGTTTTGTCACGGACATCTCGATTTCCGAACGCCTTGCGCCCCTTGCGCCGGAAGGCACGCTGTTGGTCAGCGAGAGCGGGATCAACGGACATGCCGATTTGCTCAGGCTCGAACAGAGCGGCATCCGCACTTTCCTGGTGGGCGAAAGCCTGATGCGCCAGACCGACGTCGAGGTTGCCACCCGCACTCTCCTGCACGGATGAGCGCACCTCCGGTGCTTGACTTGTTCTCAAAAGTTGCTTAATTGTTCCTCATTCGTTCACTGAACGGTGCAGGAACATTATCGTTCCGGCCCGATCACTATGGAGTGATGCCGGCATGCTGACGCGCAAGCAGCACGAATTGATCCGCTTCATCCAGGCCCGCCTTGAAGAGAGCGGCGTCTCCCCCTCGTTTGAAGAGATGAAGGAAGCGCTTGACCTCAAGTCGAAGTCTGGGGTGCACCGTTTGATCTCTGCGCTGGAAGAGCGCGGCTTCATTCGCCGCCTGCCCAACCGTGCGCGCGCACTGGAAGTGCTGCGTCAACCCGAAGACGTCGGGACCAAGGCGCCAACCCTGGCCGCGAACAGCAATGCGGTTGCTGCTGCGGTGGTGCGGCCACCCGAAGCGCGCCCTGCCCCGGCCAATGACGTGATCGAAATTCCTTTGCATGGCCGGATTGCCGCTGGGGTTCCGATCGAAGCGATGGAAACCTCGGCGACGCTGCCTGTCCCGGCCGCCCTGTTGGGAGCCGGCGATCATTATGCGTTGGAGGTGTCAGGCGACTCGATGGTTGAGGCTGGTATTTTCGACGGTGATTATGCGTTGATCCGGCGGACCGATACAGCACGCGATGGGGAAATCGTAGTAGCGCTTGTCCGCGGTGAGGAAGCAACGCTTAAGTATCTGCGCCGTGAGAATGGCCGCATCCGCCTTGATCCGGCCAATTCCGCCTATGAACCCCAGATCTACGATCCGCGGGACGTAATCGTTCAGGGCAAGCTTGCCGGGCTTCTGCGCCGCTATCACTAAGGTCCATGGCTGCGCGGCAGGATGGATGGCGGCGAGACTCGATTGTCACGATCGCTTCCGCCCTTCCGCCACCAGCCATGCTCGCCTTGATCCTGGGCGACGGTCCTAACCTCGCGACGCACCAGATCGATGGTCAGACCGCCGGTCTGGTCCAGCAGTCGCCGGTCTGCCTTGATCCACCGCGGCTGGCATGATCGAGGCAGGTAACGGGGCGCAATCACGATGTCTGCCCGGTCGCAGGCGGCAGCGAGTGCCCGTTCCGAGACATAGGCTGGACCGCGCCCAATCAGCACCAGCCAATCCTGCCCATCGCGCCTTAGAGTGATGGCGCAAAAGTCCTGATTGCACGCTGCACCGGGCCAATCGGCGATTTGGCGTGTCTCACCGCTCATCCCGGCGGTTTCCACCAGATTATCCCGCGCATAGCCGCTGCGGCTTTCCCGCAAGAGCAGCAGTTCCGCTTTACCCGGACTGGTGATCCCGACATGCCGGCCATCACCCGATACAAGCAGGTCCGGACTGCGCATATTCAGCACCAGCATGCAGCCCAGGATCAGGGGGACGAAGCCGGCAAAACGAACACGCGACTGCCACAGGGCAAGCCAGAGCAAACCCGAAACAAACAGCGCGAAGCACCAGCGACCCATGGATGGCATGGCAGTGACCGCACCTGGCAAGGCCGCCACTCCATGCGCCAGACCCAGGAGAAAATGGATCGAGGCGCCTGCAAGCCACCACAAAGGGCTGCCCAGCCCTAGAAGATCAAACAGCAAAGCCAAAGCAATCAACGGCATTGCCACAAATGTGGTTAGCGGAATCGCGACTACATTTGCCAAGGCGCCATAGATCCCGGCGCGGTGAAAGTGGAACAGCACAATCGGCATCAGGGCAAGCTCGATAACGATCCCGGTCAGGAGCAATGAAGCGACCTGGCGCGCCGCGCGCATTGCCCAACCTTCTTCACGCGGCGCATTGAACGCGCGCATCGCTTTCGATCCGTGCAATGCCACAATCGCGATGACCGCCGCGAAGCTCATCTGAAAGCTCGGCCCGATCAGGGCCTCGGGCCAGAACAGCAGAACGATGAAAGCCCCGATCGCGACCATTCGCATCGACAGTGGATCACGTCCAATTGCCATCGCGAGCAGGACCAGGATCGCAGCGATACACGACCGGATGGTCGGCAGCTCGGCCCCGGTAAGCAAGGTATAGCCAATCCCGGCCAAAGCGCCCGCCCCGGCTGCGACAATCGGCAACCGGGTGCGAAGCGCGAGCCACGGGATCAAACCAAGCAGGCGCAAGATGATGAAATATCCAGCGGCAACCACGGCACTCACGTGCAAACCGCTTACCGAAAGCAGGTGGGTAAGTCCCGCGTCACGCATCGCCTGATCGTCGTTTTGCGCAATCGCCCCGCGATCGCCACTGGCAAAGGCGGCCGCGATCGCACCGGCAGAGCCTGGAATATTGCGTTGCACATGGTCTGAAAGGTCTTGTTGCCAGCGCGCTAGCGCGCCGCGCTGGCCTGGCGTCAGGATTTGCACCGTTTCAATCGCACTCCCGGTTGCCGATATACCCGAGAGCCAGGCACTTCGGGCAAAATCATAGCTCCCCGGCAACATCGGCCCCGGCGGTGGGATCAAGCGGGCGCGCAGTCTGATCCGTGCGCCGTGATCCAGCTCGGGGCGCGCAAGTTCGTGCGGGACGTTGAGCCGTACCTTGATCGCTCTGCCCGAGCCTGGCTCCCGCGTTGCAACCAGCAAACGGATCCGCTGCTCGGCAGGCTGGTCCTCACGAGACAGGACGACGGCCTCGATCTCGGCAACAATCGGCCGTTCGATTGCCGACACCCCGACCATTGAGGACTTGGCCCAGATCAGCAGGCAGCCCAGACAGAGAGCCAGGCCCAAGAACAAAACTGCCCGGCGAAGGAATGGAAAAGCTCCATCGGCTCGCAGGCCAACCCCAGCCAGAATCGCCGCCGAGAACCCCGCGGCAACGACCGCTGTCCACTGCCAGGCGTTTGCGCCAAGGAACCACAGCGTGATGCCAAGGCCCATGGCAACAATCACCCAGGGACCCTGCTCCTGCCGGCTTGCCACAAGGAATCGTTCGGCTTGTTCAAGCCCGCTAGACAAGTGCGCACGCATGCGCCAAGGGCCATGTTGCAGTGCAGCGGCCTCCGCCGCATCGCTGCCCAATGGTACTTGCGGCAATGTATCGCGACCCATGGGTGCAAAAGACAGGAAGGGACGATTAATGGCAAGTGATAGCGTCATGGCTGCAACGGGCGAACCCCGCGGCGTCGTTACGCGCTTTGCCCCGTCACCCACCGGCTATCTGCACATCGGCGGGGCCCGCACGGCCCTGTTCAACTGGCTTTATGCCCGCCATCACGGCGGCCAATATCTGCTGCGGATCGAGGATACCGATCGCGCCCGCTCAACCGACTCTGCCATCGAAGCGATCTTTGACGGGCTCGAATGGTTGGGGCTGGCTGGCGACGAACCCGCCACGTTCCAGTTCGCCCGCTCCGAGCGACACGCCGCCGTGGCGCATGAGCTCTTGGAAAAGGGGCATGCCTATCGCTGCTACCTGACTCCGGAAGAGTTGCAGGCCCGCCGCGAAGCAGCCCAGGCAGAGCGGCGCACCTTCCGCATCGACAGCGAATGGCGCGATGCCGATCCGGCCACGGCCCCGGCTGACAAGCCCTATGTCGTCCGGATCAAGGCGCCGCGCGATGGCGAGACAGTGATCGAGGACCTGGTTCAGGGCCGGGTTGCCGTGCAAAACGCGGAACTCGACGATTTTGTCCTGCTCCGTTCCGACGGCACGCCCACTTACATGCTCGCGGTGGTGGTAGATGACCATGACATGGGCGTGACCCACGTGATCCGCGGCGACGACCACTTGAACAATGCGTTTCGCCAGCTGGTGATCATCCGCGGCATGGGTTGGCCGGAGCCGGCCTATGGCCACGTTCCGCTGATTCACGGCAATGATGGAGCCAAGCTTTCCAAGCGGCACGGGGCGCTTGGCGTCGATGCCTACCGCGACGAGATGGGCGTCCTGCCCGAAGCCCTGTTCAATTACCTGCTGCGCCTTGGTTGGGGCCATGGCGATGACGAGATCATCAGCCGGGAACAGGCGGTCGAATGGTTCGACATTGCTCATGTCGGCAAGAGCCCGTCACGCTTCGACCTCGCCAAGCTCTTGAACCTGAATGCGCATTATCTGCGCGAGGCCGATGATGCACGGCTGGCGGCGCTGGTAGCGGGGAAGCTTGCCGGCGACGTTGACCTGGCGTTGCTGACCCAAGCGATGCCGGTGCTGAAAGTCCGGGCAAAGGACGTGAATGAACTGGCCGCCAGTGCTGCTTTTCTGTTCGCCAAGCGGCCACTCGCCATGGAAGAAAAGGCCCTGGCCTTGCTGACCGACGAGGCCCGTAGCCTCCTTGGCCAGATTCATGGCCGGATCAGCAGCGCCGAATGGTCGCTGGATGCGCTGGAAGCCAGCTTGAAGGCGATGGCTGAAGAATTGGGACTTGGACTCGGAAAGCTTGCGCAACCCCTTAGGGCCGCGCTAACCGGGCAAACAACTTCCCCAGGTATTTTTGACGTTCTGGTCTTGCTTGGCCGGGAAGAAAGTCTGGCCCGCATTGCGGCTCAGGTTTCGGCCGAAGCAGGCAAGGTTTGAGGAGGTAGCTAAGTGGGCAATACGGTTAAACTCGGCGCCGGTTCGGGCGAATTTGAATATCCCGTCCTTTCGGGCAGCGTCGGGCCGGATGTCATCGACATTCGTAAGCTCTACGGCCAGACGGGCATGTTTACCTATGACCCGGGCTTCACCTCGACGGCGTCGTGCGAAAGCGCGCTGACCTATATCGATGGGGACGAAGGCGTCCTGCTGCACCGGGGCTATCCGATTGGCCAGCTGGCCGAGCATTCCAGCTTCATGGAAGTCAGCTACTTGCTGCTCAACGGCGAGCTGCCGAGCCAGGATGAGCTGAGCGACTTCACCCGCACGATCACGCGCCACACCATGCTGCACGAGCAGCTGGCGACGTTCTACCGTGGCTTCCGCCGCGATGCCCACCCGATGGCGATCATGTGCGGTGTGGTTGGCGCACTTTCAGCTTTTTACCACGACAGCACCGACATTTCGGACCCGATGCAGCGCAAGATTGCCAGCCATCGCCTGATCGCCAAGATGCCGACGATTGCGGCCATGGCTTACAAGTATTCGGTGGGTCAGCCGTTCGTCTATCCGGACAACAACCTGTCCTATACCGGCAACTTCCTGAAGATGACCTTCGGCGTTCCGGCCGAGGAATATGAAGTTATTCCGGCCGTTGAGCGCGCGATGGACCGCATCTTTATCCTGCACGCGGACCACGAACAGAACGCATCGACGAGCACGGTCCGTCTGGCCGGTTCATCGGGTGCCAACCCGTTTGCCTGCATCGCGGCCGGCATCGCCTGCCTGTGGGGTCCTGCCCATGGCGGCGCGAACGAAGCGGCGCTCAACATGCTCAAGGAAATCGGCACGCCCGACAAGATCCCGCACTACATTGAGCGCGCCAAGGACAAGAACGATCCGTTCCGCCTGATGGGCTTTGGCCACCGCGTCTACAAGAACTACGACCCGCGCGCGACCGTGATGCAGAAGACTGTGCGCGAAGTGTTCGACGCGCTCAAGGTCAACGATCCGCTGTTCGAGACCGCCCTGCGGCTTGAAGAAATCGCGCTGAGTGACCCGTACTTCATCGAAAAGAAGCTGTTCCCCAACGTCGACTTCTATTCGGGCATTATCCTTTCGGCGATCGGGTTCCCGACCACCATGTTCACCGCGCTCTTCGCCCTGGCCCGTACCGTCGGCTGGGTGGCGCAGTGGAACGAAATGATCAGCGATCCCGGCCAGAAGATCGGTCGTCCGCGTCAGCTTTATACCGGCCCGACCCAGCGCGATTACGTGGCGATCAACCAGCGCTGATCCGACAGGATAAATATGTTGCGGCCCGGTACTCATCAGAGCGCCGGGCCGTTCCTGTTTCAATGGCTCAGTTTTGATCGGATAACCTAGACGGACCGAGTGGCCGGCAGATCGAGAATAAACCGAGCCCCCTGGCCAGGCGCGCTGTCGACCGTCAATTCGCCCCCCATCGCCCAGGCCAGTCGCCGCGAGATGTAAAGCCCCAGCCCGGTCCCTCCATCTTCGCTGCTACGTCCAAGCCGCTCGAACTTGTCAAACACCCGGGTTTGCTGGTCCTGTCCGATGCCTGGCCCCTGATCGGCGACAATGACGCGGGCCGTGGGGCCCGCATCTTCCAAACGTATCCAGATCTGTGAACCGTCCGGGGAATACCGGATGGCATTCCCAACGAGGTTGAGCAGTATCTGCAAAACTCGACGAAACTCAGCGACTGCGGGCAGGCTTTCGCCCGTGCGCGGCGCATCGATTTCCATCCCCTTTGCCTGGGCCCGCCCGGCCAGGATCCCGGCAGCGCGTTGGGCAACGGTGGCAAGGTCGATCTGTTCCGCCAAGGTCCTGAAATCGTCAGCTTCAACCACTTCAAGGTCGGAGATATCATCGACCAGCGCAAGAAGGTGCTGACCGGCAGCCGCAATATCAGCGGCATACTGGCGGTATTCCTCGGCAAGCGGACCTGCCATTCGGTTGCGGATCGTTTCCGCATTGGCAATGATCCGGGCCATAGGCTGACGGAGCACCGGTGCAACATCTCGTGCGATCGTCCCGGCGGCCTGTCTGGCGGTGCTTTCCCGCGCTGTGCTTTCACAAGTAAGCGGTACGTCTGCTGTCAGACACAATTCAAATCCGGTCGGATCACAACCGGGCATCTGCCGAGGGATCAGGCTTGCGCGCCATTTGCGCTGCGATCCCGGAACCGAAAGGAAAGCTCCGTCCAACAAACGCCAATGCAGCGGTTGCTGGTGGCTGGCCCCGGAAATTTCGACAAATTCCGTCCAGGGTCTTCCCTTGCCGGCCCGCATTCGCGCCAGCAACCCGCTCAGATCGCGCGCTTCGCTTTCAACCGTCAGCAGACACTGACGATGATCGAGGCTTGCAACCAGCTCAGCCAAGGTCCGGTCGATTGCGGTGCGATGCAGGGCAATCACAGCCGGATCTTCTGGGGGAAGCGGGGCAGTCTGCCACGACGCAAAGCGCATCACGGTGCCACCGGCGTTGTCGGGTTCGATCTCTACCCAGGCGGTAATAGTTTCTCGCCCATTGTTGGCACGCATGGTTCTGCCCAGCTTCAGGCCGAAAAGCCGAGCCTTGCGCTCGAACTCGCGCAGGGCTGGAATGGCAATGACGCCCGGAACCTCGCCGCCGCACTCTTCCTGCAGCTCCGCCAGGCGTTCACTGGCCGAAACCAGCTGTCCGCTGCCATCGCTTCGGCCCAGCGCCATGGGGTTCGCAGACGTGGTCATGGCCCGGTCAGTTGCCCGTGCCAGGGACCAAGTTGGCCGCCAATTTGGCCGCCTGGTCGTATGTCCGGCCATCAAGCAGAGGCCGAAAATCCCTATCGGGATGAAGAACCGAAACCAGTTCTGCAATTCCTGCCTGGCTGAGACCGGCTGCCCGGAGGATCAGCGTCAACCGTGCAGCTTGTGATTCACTTGTTGCGAGGACGATGCTGGCGCGTTCCTGGCCTGAAACGTGCGCAAGTGCCGACAGGAATATTGCAACCCCGGAATGAGACAATGACAGAGCGGCGGTAGCGCCCCCACCCAGCGCGGCAATAAGCCGCCCCAGGAGACCAAGCCTGCTGCGGATTTCATCATAGTGTGTTCTGATCGCTTCGAAGGCAGCGGTGCATTCCGGTATAGCCCGCGCTTCCTCGACGTGGAGCAGCAGCCCGTGGAGCAGTTCCCCCGGTAATTCATTCAGCGGGAGCTGCATTTTGCGGCAGTCCGCAACAAAGCGGGCCTGTGCCGCGAGAAACGCCGTAGCGTTGTCCGCAATTTGCGGGGCATTTGCCCCAGTCAGCGCTTGCAATAGCGGCGAGAGCACCTGGTCTAGGCCAAGCTGAACCTCCAACCTGGCGGCCAGCTGCGCTTCTACCGCCAGCACATGAACATGGCTCAGGATTTCGCTCTGCTCGATCATCCAGTGGGCCAATGCCTCAACCCGCTGTGGATCAGGGCGAAGGTCTGTTGCTTCGCCCGGTGGTGTCGCCGGATTAAGCAACTGACGGGCAAGATCGCGCAGCATACCGTGCACGGTGGCGACGACATCTTCCGCAAAGATCGACTTGTCTTCGGTGGTCAAAAGATAGCGCAGAACCGGGACGACAGACCCGACTGCGATCGCACCGCGCGCCAAGTCGCGTTGCAGAGCCGCCTCGGCTGCATGAACGTCGTTGGCCCGGGCAAATCCTTCGGTCATGCCATTGCCTTAACCGCAGATGGTTAATGGCGCGTTAGTCGTGTTGGCCCCAAAGGCAGGATAATTCCACCTAGTGCCAGGGCGGCTGCGGCAAATACGATCGCGTGATTAGCCACACCAGCCAGGACAAATCCGGCCAAGATCAGGGCCAACAAGCTCCGGTCATTGAACCAGCCAGTCCAGCGATCCGATAGCAAGCGCGGAAGGATCCGCAGCAATGCTACCAGCATGAACGCTGGAAACAATCCTTCCGCAAGCGGCTGTGCTCTTGCCGCGTCAGAACCCCAAGTCGCCAAGAAAACGATCAGGACGTCAAGCAGCCAGCCATATACTGCCCTGACATCGAAACGCTTCAAAGGGACCTCTTGCTCGGATTCAATCCGCGCGATCATTCCTGAGGCTTCCAGCACAATCCAGCCGATTGCGGCGAAGCCCAGCCCCAGTGCGGCGATACCAAACCAACCTGCACCGAACGCCAGCAAGGCAAGAACAACCGCTGCAGCCAGCATGACCTTTGCCCCACTTCCGGCATGGAGCAAGGCTGGCCCAAAACCCCGAACAGCCAACAGGGCCACACCACCTGCCAGGCTGGGCGCCCCTTCCCCGCGGGTGCGCTGACGGATCCACAAGGGCTCCAGGGCATGGGCTTCCTGCTCGCTGCGTACCAAGGTCCAGAACAATCGCGTTTGATCCGGCTGCGGGATTGGCTTTTGTCGCATGCCTGCCTGCAATGCGATCCGCAGCAGGGCAGATGTCGCATCGCAATCCGCAGGCAACTCTGCGAGGCGTTCGACCAGGCGGCCAGGCAAGCGCATGACTCCGCCAAAGGCATGATTCAGATCGATCCGTTCAAATCCGGCAGCAAGTCCCTGCTCAATGGGCTGAACCGAGACGGCTTGGCCTTCTCCCAGAAAGACCTTGGCCGCTGCGGTTGAAGCGAAAAGTCCGTCAGCCAGAACTATGACCTCATCGACAGCACTGACCAGACCCACCAAGGCCCGCGCCTGCCGGATGAGCTGAAACTGCGCTCCCCTTGTTTCCACCCATTGTTGAAGATCGGCCAGTTCGGCAGACGGACCCGGCGCCAGGCAAACGATGCGTTCACAACCAAGCTCTAGCGCCAATGCCACCTGTTGCCGCGCAACCGACAATCCACCGATCCGCAGAAATGCACGCAAGTGCGCCCCCGCCCCAGCGATGGAATCCAACATTGTCAGAACGGCAACGCGCAGCGTCTCTCTCCCTTCATCCAGGGCAAGATCGGCTTATTAGTGGACAAGCGCGGCAGTGCCAAGCCGAAGCTATCCAGCCTCTCAGCGCTGTGTGAGCTGGTCCAGGAACGTGGCGATCCGACGTACGATTACAGGATCGCCAGGCGCGCCAGATAACGCCACATTCGCGAGCTCCAGCAGAGATCTGGCATGAAACGAAGCGGCGATGCCCTGCAGCCGCAAGGCAGCGATATTCCAGTTGGCGTCACAGCGGGCCCGCTGCATCAAATTCAACTGCTGGCGTGCGCTGCCGATAAAGCTACGACGCAGTTCCGCAGACAGCGTACTATCCCCATCAGCAGCTAGTACGAGCGTAGCGTTGAGCGATCCTGATTCAAAAACCATGGCTCTGGTTTACCAGCCAAGGGTTAAACCGGGGTTTATCGGCGCCTGGAACATGGTAGACAGCACCCATGACCCGCAAAACTCGCATCATTGCGATCGAAAACGACGCGCCCGAAGGCACGCCGATCCACGACATCACTGTGGCGGAAGAAGCCAACTTGGCGGATAGCGAAGCCGAGTCGGACGAGGCGGGTGAAAACCTAAACCAGCGTTCGCTGGGCACAATCCTGGCCGCAATAGCGACCGTGGCAGCGATCACCGCGTGGACGGGCGCCTTTGTTCTGGCGAACATCACCGAGATGCGGCTTGGGGGCTCGCTGCAGCTCTGGACGGCTTGGCTGCGCGATTGGGCGGTCCCCGTCCTGCTGGTCGCGGTGATCTGGCTTATCGCAATGCGCAATAGCAACCGCGAAGCGGCCCGGTTTGGCCGAACCGCCCATATGCTCAATGCAGAGTCGGAGCGGCTGGAAAATCGTTTGTCGATCGTCAATCGCGAACTGAGCCTTGCCCGGGAATTCATCGCTTCGCAGGCGCGCGACATTGAATCGCTGGGCCGCGTAGCGACCGAGCGCCTTTCCCAACACGCCGATCGCTTGGCTGCGCTGATTGCCGACAACAGCAACCGCCTCGATTCGATCCAGACCGTTAGCGAGGCTGCGCTTGAAAACATGGAAAGGCTGCGAAGCAACCTTCCCGTGATTGCCAGTTCGGCCAAAGATGTCACCAACAACATTGGCACCGCAGGCCGCTCTGCAAATGCGCAGATCGAAGATCTGGTGAATGGCTTTAACCGGCTTCATGAAATCGGGCAGTCGAGTGAGAGGCAGGTTGCGAACCTCAAGCTGGTGGTCGATCAGGCTTTGTCAGAGTTTACCCAGCAAACCGACCAATTGGGCGAAATTGCGGAACAGCGGTTTGCCACCCTGGCCGAGCGCGGCGCCGAATTCCGCACCCAGCTGGAATCCCATGAGGTTGAAGTGCTTGCCGCGATCCGCAGCCGGGCAACAGCCCTTGCTGAAGAACTTGAGGCCGCCCGCCAGATTCTGGATGTGCAGGAAAGCGAAAGCCTCACGTCGCTGCGGGCGCGGCTTACAGCCATCCGCGACGAAAGCGGCGCTCTGGTCCGCTCACTGCGCGACGGAGAAAGCAATGCCTTGCAGTCCTGGAAGATCGCCATCGTTCAACTCGAAGACGACCTGACCAGAGCCATCGCCCGCGTCGCGGAAATCGATCAGAAAGCCATGTCCTCCGCACAGGCCCGGCTTGCCGACCTGGCAGGCGAGGCTGCGCAACTCGATGAACGGATGGCAGAACGCGACCAGCAATTCACCGCCGAGCTTGAAAAGCGCCAGCAGGAATTTGAAGCACGGCATGCCGAATTCATCGCTCGCTTGTCAGGTCAGCTCGAAAATCTGGACGCGCAGATTGGTGAACGGCAGGCCGCACAAGAGCAGCACGGACGTGAACTCGTTTCGCAAAGCGAACTAGTGGTGCAGCAGTTCGAGCAGCTTGCTCAACGCCTCGACGAAATCTCGGCCCTGGGCGGCCAGGCCGAAGACAAGGTTGCACAGGGGCTGGTTCGCCTGACCGAAAACCTTGCAGCCAGCCGTCAGGCGCTTGACGGCACAGATCGCGCGATTGCCGACCTTACCGACAGCAGCGTGCGCTTGCTGGAATTGATCCAAGCCAGCGTGCAGCATTCTTCCAACGATTTGCCCCAGGCTATGGAGATAAGCGAAGCAAAGCTGGCCACCGTGGAAAGCCGGGTCTCTGCGCTCAGGCAGGAACTTGCCGATGCCGAACAAAGCGGCCAGCGCCTTACAGCAGATGTTGACCGCGGATCAGAGACACTCGGCACGGCAATCGGACAGGTTGAAATGCTGTCCGCGCAATTGGAGGCCGGTGGTGCGCGCCAGAGCGAAACGCTGGAAACCATGGCTCGTTCGCTTGAACGGGTGCGATCCGAAAGTCTTGATCTGGCCGAGCAAGCCCAGGAGCAGCTGCGCAAGGCGATTGAGGGCCTGGAACGTTCGGCGCAGGATGTCGCGCAAAGCATTGAAACAATCGGCTCCGGTTCAGTCGCTCAAGTAGCCGCGCGATTGGGCGACGAAAGTGCGGCTGCAATCGACCGGGTCATGCGCGAACGCGCCCAGGAGGTTGCAGGGCAACTCGAAGAGGTTGCTGCCAGCGCTGCGGGGGTAAGCCGCGAGGCGGCCATGCACCTGCGTGATCAATTGGCCAAGGTAAGCGAGCTTACGGCGCACCTTGAACAACGGGTTGCCCATGCCCGCAACCGAGCCGAAGAGCAGGTCGACAACGACTTTGCCCGACGGGTTGCGTTGATCACGGAAAGCCTGAACTCCAACGCAATCGATATTGCCCGCGTGATCGACAGCGACGTGTCCGATACCGCTTGGTCAGCCTATCTGAAGGGCGATCGCGGCATCTTTACCCGGCGCGCGGTGCGGCTGCTCGATAGCAGTGAAGTCAAAACCATTGCGGGCCTTTATGAAGAGGACCGCCCCTTTCGTGAGCATGTAAGCCGTTACATCCACTATTTCGAAGCCATGCTGCGCCAGTTGCTGTCCACCCGCGACGGACATGCGTTGGGGGTTACCTTGCTTTCATCAGACATGGGCAAGCTTTATGTCGCACTCGCCCAGGCAATCGAACGGTTGCGCAATTAGAAAAGAAAGCGGGTAACGTCGATGTCCTCGATGGTCAGCCAGCCGTTGACGTAGTTGATGTAGAACAGTGCGAAGAAACCCAGCGATACCCAGGTTGCGCGAATGGCAACCTGACGCGGATTGAAATTCACCGGCGCACTGGTCACCTGACCGGGCACCAGATCGGCTTTTTCCTCGTCATGGGTCCGCACCCCGAAAGGAAGGACGAAAAAGGCGCTCATCACCCAGAACAGGAAATAGATCGCCAGGGCAGACGTCAGCTTCATGGTTTCAATGCTCCGCGAGGATAACCCGAACTTGCGGTTTCTTGCCGGACCAACGGGTAGCAGCACGTCGAGCAGCCAATCGGGCAGCTTCGGTTACAGCTTCGCGGTCATGGCGCTGGCCACCTTTCAGCCGCTTCAGCGCGGCGGCTACGTCCTCCCGCGCTTCAGACAGGAAATCCTCCATGTCTTCATCCAGCGGGAGGCCGATACTTTCGACCAAGGCCCGGCCCTTGCCGTCGATTACGACGATCACCAGTCCGTTCGCAGCCAAGCGGCGGCGCATGACAATCGCTTCGCCATCGGCCGGTGAGATAATATCGCCATCCAGGATCAACCGTCCGGCCCGCACCTCATCAATCTTGCCAGGCTTGCCCGGAGCAAGCCGGACAAGATCGCCATTTGCCTGAACCACGGTCTTGGCGATGCCGCATGACCGTCCAAGCCGGGCTTGTTCCTTCATGTGCCGCATCTCGCCATGAACCGGGACAAGGATTTCGGGGCGCAGCCAGCCGTAAAGCGCCTCCAGTTCGGGACGGCCGGGATGCCCGGACACGTGAATTTCGCTCTGCCGATCAGTCACAATGGTGACATCGCGTGCTGCCAATCGGTTCTGGATGCGGCCAATGGCAATCTCATTGCCCGGAATCTGGCGGCTGGAAAACAGCACGACATCGCCTGACTCCAGGGCGATCGGGTGGGTATCCTCGGCAATGCGAGAGAGCGCCGCCCGGGGTTCCCCCTGCCCGCCCGTCGCAACGATCAGAACTTCGCCCCGCGGCAACGACATTGCCGTGTCGAAATCGACCCTATCCGGCAGATCGAGCAAATAGCCACAGCCCTGTGCCGCCCGGATGATACGATCCAGCGAGCGACCTGCAACGCATAACTTCCTGTTGCTTGCCCGCGCCACTTCACCCAAAGTCTGAAGTCGAGCCACGTTCGAGGCAAAGGTCGTAACCACGATCCGACGACCATGATGGCGCGCCACTTCTTCCAGCAGCCCGGTGCGCACCGCCCCCTCCGAGCCCGATGCTTTGGGGTTGAACACGTTGGTCGAATCGCAAACCAGCGCGAGCACGCCCTCGTCACCGATCTGGGTCAGTTCCTGGGCCGTTGCGGGCACGCCGATGAGCGGATCATCGTCGAGCTTCCAATCGCCGGTGTGGAAAATCCGTCCATAGGGCGTCTCGATCACCAGTGCATTTCCTTCGGCAATCGAATGGGCCAGCGGAACGTACCGGATTGAGAATGGCCCAAGCTGGAACGGATCGAGGTGATCGATCACGTTAAGCTCGATTTCGTGGCGGTTACCGGCCTCTTCCAGCTTTTCGTTGACCAGTTTGGCCGTAAACGGCGTCGCGTAAAGCGGAACGCCTAGATCCTGAGCGAAATAGGGAACTGCGCCAATGTGATCCTCATGCGCATGGGTCAACACTATGCCCAGAAGATCGTCGCGGTGTTCCTCGATGAATTCCAGGTCGGCAAAAATCAGCTCGGTGCCGGGATATTCCGCCGCGCCAAAGCTCATCCCCAGATCCACCATCAGCCACTTGCCGTCGCAGCCATAAAGATTGACGTTCATGCCAATCTCGCCCGAGCCCCCGAGCGCGCAAAACAAAAGCTCCTTGCCGGGTTTCATCGCAGCTTCGCCTTATCCCGACAAATGACCATCAAGCATTCCTATTTGTATAAAGCAGTGCAATACCGCGCAGGGTCAGGTCTGGCTCAACCCGGTCGAACAGATGCCCATGATGCTGGAACAACGGCGCCAGGCCGCCGGTGGCGATCACCTTGACCGGTCGGCCAATTTCCGCCTTCATCCGCGCGATCATCCCTTCGATCATACTGACGTAACCCCAATAGATCCCGATCTGCATCTGGCCGACCGTATCCCGCCCGATAACGCTTGAACTTGGCGGCGGTTCGATCGCGATACGCGGCAGCATGGCCGCAGCATTGTACAGCGCATCGAGCGACAGGCTTACCCCCGTGGCAATCGATCCCCCCAGATAGGCTCCATCCGCGCCGATATGGTCGAAGGTTGTCGCCGTTCCGAAGGAGATGACGATCTTGTCACCGGCCTCCAACGACTGGGCGGCGATGGCATTGACCGCTCGATCGGCGCCAAGCGCGCGCGGCTCGTCAACCTTCAGCGCGATGCCCCACTCGACCGGCGGCTTGCCGCCCACCAATGCTTCGACACCAAAGTACTTGCTGGCCAATTCCTGAAGGTTATGCAAAGCCCGCGGCACGACTGACGCAATCACGACCGTGCGCACATCTGCCCGTGCAAAGCCTTCCATCTGCAACAGCTGGTTGAGCCAGACCGCATATTCATCAGCCGTGCGCTTGATGTCTGTGGCGAGCCGCCACCGCTGGACGATCTCACCCGCATCGTTGACCAATGCGAACTTTACGTTGGTGTTGCCGTTGTCGATCGCAAGCAGCATGCCCCTGTCCTAACTTCCTTCAGCCAGGCGAACTTCGCCAGCATGGATTACCCGCTTCGTGCCGTCTGCAAGCCGCAGTTGCAAGGCCCCATTGGCAGTCAGCCCGGCAAAGTTGCCTTTGATCGGAGTTTCCCCCGGTTCGCCAACGGCCAGCGGGGTGCCAAGTGAATGGGCTGCGGCAAGCCAGCGGCCAACCAGCAGGTTGAGCCCAAAGCTGCGCCACCGGTCCAGTTCCTGGCCGAACTGGCGGGCCAGGTTTTCGGCGAAATGATCGCGGTCTGGTGCCGGGCCAAGCGCAGCAAGGGAAGTCGTTTGGCGTCCTTCAACCTGGGGCGCATTGGCAAGGTTTACGCCAATCCCGACGATTACCGCATCGCCGACCCGCTCCAGCAAAATACCAGCCAGCTTGGCTGCGCCGATCATCAGGTCATTGGGCCATTTGAGCAGCGCAGTCGCGGGAGGCGGAATCAAGGGCGCAACAACCTCGTGCAGGGCCAATCCGCTGAGCAAAGCCAAACTGGCTGCGGGTGGATCGTCGGGGCGAAGGTGGACCACCGTCGACCCCATGAAGTTGCCGAAACCATCGAACCAGGTCCGGCCCTGCCGCCCTTTTCCCGCCGTCTGGCGATCAGCCACCAACCATTCGCCTTCGGCCAACACCCCGCCGCCGCCGGATAACCGAGCGGCAAGGTCGGTATTGGTCGAGCCAGTTTCTGGAACTGTCCGGATCAAGCGGCTGCGAACAGTACGCCAGCAGCTATCGCGGCGAGCGCTCCAAGCCCCTTGGTCAGAAGCCAGCCCAGCGGTGAAATCAGCAGAGCAGAAACTGCTAGAAGCCATTCCTGCACCAGGTCGCTGCCGCCAGTGGCCTTGGTGACCGGTTCGTCGAAGTACATGACCTTGACGATCTTCAGGTAATAGAATGCCCCGATCACGCTACCCGCAGCCGCAATCAGCGCCAAGGGCAGCAGACCTGCGGCAACCGCCGCCTGGAAGACGACGAACTTGCCCCAGAACCCGAAGAAGAACGGGATGCCGGCCATCGAGAACATGACCGAACCAAGCCCCAGCGCCAGCAGCGGACGCGTGGTGGAGAGGCCCGCAAGATCAGAGATAGCCTCAAGCTGGCGACCTTCCGGATCGCGCAGCATCAGCACGGCCACAAACCCACCGATCGTCATGGGCACGTAAATGGCCAGGTAGACCAGCATTGCCGAAACGCCTTCGGGGCTTGCAGCGGTCAGACCGACCAGCATGAAACCGACGTTGTTAATCGACGAATAGGCCAGCAGACGCTTGATATTGCTCTGCTGGATCGCCCCCAATGCACCGACGATGACCGAAGCGAGAGCAGCGAAACCAACGATCTGCTGCCAAGCCAAAGCCTGTGAACCGAACGCTTCGAGCGCAACGCGCATGGTCAGGGCCAATGCGGCAACCTTGGGCGCCGAAGCAAACAAGGTGGTCACCGGGGTCGGCGCGCCTTCGTAAACGTCGGGCGTCCACATATGGAACGGCACGGCGCTGATCTTGAAGGCCAGACCCGCCAGCATGAAGGTCAAGCCGAACAGCGCGCCCTTGGACAGGCCCGCAGTTGTTGCTGCGGCGATCCCGTCAAAGGTGATCGTGCCGGTAAAGCCATAGGTCAGGCTCATGCCGAACAGCAGGATACCGCTGGCGAGCGCGCCGAGAACAAAGTACTTCAGGCCAGCTTCTGCCGAGCGTTCATCCGCTTTGAGGAAAGCAGCCAGCACATAGGCCGCGAGCGAATTGAGCTCCAGTCCGACATAGAGCGTCAACAGGTTGGTCGCCGAGACCATCAGGCTCATGCCGACAACGGAGAATAGCACAAGCACTGGGAATTCCGGGCGATAACCCCCGTTCTTCTCGAAAAACGCCGGAGCGATCAGCAGCGAAGCTGCGGCCGAGACGTAAATCAGCAGCTTGGCAAATGCCGCAAAGGCATCTGCGGAGAACAGACCATCAAAGGCCAGAACCTCTGCTCCGCCCGCTCCGTTAAACAGAGCCGGCGCAGTGATCACACCGGCAGCCACCAGGACGAGCACAGACAACCAGTTGATCGCCCGCGCATCGCGGTTGGTTTGGCCCCAGGCCGAACCAACCAGCAGGATCAAGCCAGAGATGCTCAGCAGGATTTCAGGCGCAGCAAGGCGCAGTGACTGCATCCAGTCCATCAGTGCGCCCCCCCTTCCTGGGCGTGTTCTTCGTGCGGCGCCACCACGGCAGCGGTGAGCTTCGCGTCGCTTTCCGGCTTGGCCCGCGCCAGGCGAGCATCCAGCGCGGCAATGTCCTTGCGCATCGGCGCCAGGAAGCTTTCCGGATAGACCCCCATCCACAGCACGGCGGCGGCGATCGGGGCCAGCATGAACCATTCGCGTGCCGACAGGTCCGGCATGGCCGCGGCATCGGCGTTCTTCTGTTCACCGAAGGCAATCCGGCGATAGAGGTAGAGCATGTAGGCGGCCCCTAGAATGATGCCGGTCGTAGCAATGAACGCCACCCAGCTGGAGATCTGGTAGATCCCAGCAAGGCTGAGGAATTCACCAACGAAGCCGCTGGTCCCCGGCAAGCCGATCGAGGCCATCGTGAACAGCAGGAAAAACAGCGCGTACTTCGGCATGTTGATCGCCAGCCCGCCGTAACGGCTGATCTCGCGGGTGTGCAGGCGGTCATAGATCACGCCTACGCAGAGAAACAGCGCCCCGGAAACCAGGCCGTGACTGAGCATGACCACCATCGAGCCTTCAAGCCCCTGGACATTGAAAGCGAACAGACCGATCGTCACGATCGCCATGTGGGCCACCGACGAATAGGCAATCAGCTTCTTCATGTCGTGCTGGACCAGGGCGATCAGCGAGGTCACGACCACTGCGATCATCGACAACCAGTAGACCAGCCAGGCGAAGTGCGCCGAAGCTTCCGGGAACATCGGCAACGAGAAGCGGATGAAGCCATAGCCGCCCATCTTCAGCAGCACGCCGGCCAGGATCACCGAACCAGCGGTCGGCGCCTGAACGTGGGCATCGGGTAGCCAGGTATGGACCGGCCACATCGGCATCTTCACCGCAAAGCTGGCGAAGAAGGCCAGCCACAGCCACTTTTGCGCGTCGAACGGGAAGTCGTACTGCATCAGCGTCGGGATGTCGGTGGTGCCGGCGGTCTGGGCCATCCAAATCATCGCGATCAGCATCACGATCGAGCCGAGCAGCGTGTAAAGGAAGAACTTGTAGCTGGCGTAGATCCGCTCTGCCCCGCCCCAGATCCCGATGATCAGGTACATCGGGATCAGGCCAGCTTCGAAGAAGATGTAGAACAGGTAGAGATCCTGCGCGGCGAACACGCCGATCATCAGCACTTCCATCAGCAGGAAGGCCGCCATGTATTCGCCGACCCGCTTTTCGATCGAGCGACTGGCGAGAATGCAGATCGGCATGAGGAACACCGACAGCATGATCAGCGTCAGCGCGATCCCATCGATCGCCAGCTTCCAGGCAAAGCCCGAGAAGACCGCATGGCTTTCCTGGAACTGCCACTGCGCCCCGCCCACATCAAAGCTGGTCCACAGAACGATGCCCAGGGCCAGGTCGATCAGCGTGGCGACCAGCGCAACCGTGCGCGCTGCCTGGGCGGAAACCAACAGGCAGATGATGCCTGCCACCAGCGGCACCAGCAGCATCAGCGAAAGAATGGGAAGATCGGTCATATCAGTGCACCAGGACCCAGCTGATCGCTGCGGTGAGGCCAAGCAGCATCACCAGCGCATAGGAATAGAGGTAACCAGTCTGCAGCTTCGAAGCGAAGCGGCTGCCCTGGAGGACGGCCCAGGCCGAACCATTCGGGCCAAACCGGTCGATCAGGCCAATGTCGACAAGCTTCCAGAACCTGTCACCCAGCCAGAACGCCGGATGCACGAAGATCAGGTTGTAAAGCTCGTCAAAGAACCACTTGTTGTAGACGAAGGTATGGATCGGGCGGATTGCCGCGGCCAGCTTCGCCGGGAAGCCCGGGTTCCTGATGTACCCGTACCAGGCGACCAGCAGGCCGGTCAGCATGACGCCGGCCGGAGCCCACTTCACCCAGGTCGGCACGCCGTGCATGTGATGAATCAGCTCTTCGCTGAAGGCCACACTACCGCGCCAGAAATGACCCGTGCCCTCGCTGATAAATTGGTGATGGAACACGAAGCCAGCGATGATCGCGCCGAGTGACAGCACACCAAGCGGGATCAGCATGTTGATCGGGCTTTCGTGTGGGTGATAGCCGGCAGTGCCATCGTCATGGTGACCATGGCCATGAGCGTGGTCGTGTCCATGGTGATCGTCGTGGACCGCGTGCTGGATATGCTCCGACTGGTCCCAGCGCGGCTTGCCAAAGAAGGTCAGGAAGACCAGGCGCCAGGAATAGAAGCTGGTCAGCAGCGCTGCGCCCAGCCCCATCCAGAAGCCGAACATCCCGATCGAGGTATGCGCCCCAAACGCCGCCTCAAGGATGGCGTCCTTCGAGTAAAAGCCCGCGAAACCGAACAGGCCGACCACACCTACGCCGGTAATCGCCAGAGTACCGATGGTCATCGCCCAGAAGGTCAGCGGAATGTGCTTACGCAGGCCGCCATAATAACGCATGTCCTGTTCGTGGTGCATCGCATGGATTACCGAACCGGCGCCCAGGAACAGCAGCGCCTTGAAGAACGCGTGGGTGAACAGGTGGAACATTGCTGCGCCCGGCGCACCGACGCCCGCAGCGACGAACATGTAGCCCAGCTGCGAACAGGTCGAATAGGCGATGACGCGCTTGATGTCCCACTGCGTCGTGCCGATGGTTGCGGCGAAGAACAGAGTAGCGGCACCAACCGCAGTCACTACGCCCATGGCTACCGCGCTCGTTTCGAACATCGGCGACAGGCGGCAGACCATGAAGACACCGGCGGTGACCATCGTTGCCGCGTGGATCAGGGCCGACACCGGGGTCGGGCCTTCCATCGCATCGGGAAGCCAGGTGTGCAGGCCAAGCTGAGCTGACTTACCCATCGCGCCAATGAACAGCAGGATGCACAGGATCGTCATCGTATCCCACTGCAGGCCCAGGAAGCCGATTGTCGAACCAGCCATGCCCGGAGCACGCGCCAGGATTTCGGGGATCGAAACCGTGTTGAACACCAGGAAGGTGCCGAAGATCCCCAGCATGAAACCAAGGTCGCCCACGCGGTTGACCACGAAGGCCTTGATCGCAGCGGCGTTGGCGCTGGGCTTCTTGAACCAGAAGCCGATCAGCAGGTAGGACGCAAGACCCACCCCTTCCCAGCCAAAGAACATCTGGACCAGATTGTCCGCCGTCACCAGCATCAGCATGGCGAAGGTGAACAGGCTGAGATAGGCGAAGAACCGCGGCTGATCCGGGTCCTCGGCCATGTAACCCCACGAATAGAGGTGCACCAGCGCCGATACCGAAGTGATCACCACCAGCATGATCGCGGTCAGCGTGTCGACCCGCAGAGCCCAGTCAAAGGTCAGGCTGCCCGACTGCACCCAGTGCAGCACCTGCACCACATGCGGTTCTGCATGGCCGCCAACGAACGACAGGAATATCGGCCAACTTAGCGCGCAGGAAATGAACAACGCACCGGTTGTAACCGATTTGGCCAAAGTGTTGCCCAGCGCGCGATTGCCCAGCCCCGCAATGGCGGCAGCGAGCAGCGGCAGGAAAACGATGAAGAGGATTGGATCCACGACAGCCTTACCCCTTCAGCTGATTGACGTCTTCGACCGCAATGGTGCCGCGGTCGCGGAAATAGATGACCAGGATGGCCAGGCCCACTGCAGCTTCACCAGCAGCGACAGTAAGGACAAACATGGCAAAGACCTGTCCGGTGAGGTCGCCCAGGAAGCTGGAGAAAGCCACCAGATTGATGTTCACGGCGAGCAGAATCAGTTCGATCGCCATCAGGATGACGATCACGTTCTTGCGGTTGAGGAAGATCCCCAGCACCCCCAGCACGAACAGGATCGAGCTGACGACGACATAGTGTTCGATGCCGATCACAGCTGCACCCCCTTGCCGACTTCCGGCTTGACGTTGACCGTAGCATCCTGAGGACGCCGCGCATTCTGCTTGGCAATGATCTGGCCGCGGGTGTCGGTGCGCTTGCGGTGGGTCAGAACAATTGCCCCAACCATCGCCACCAGCAGCAGGATGCCGGCCGATTCAAACAGGAACAGGTACTTGCCATACAGCAGGTGACCAATGGCCTGGATGTTGCTCATTCCGTCAGGAATGGCGGCACTGCCATCCGGAGTGCCGAGCTGGATCCCGCCTGAGCCAATTGCTCCCAGACCGATCGCGATCTCGCCGAGCAGAACCAATGCCAGCAGGATACCAAGCGGGAAGTTGCGGACAAAGCCCGCTCGCAGCGCGGCGAAGTCGATGTTGAGCATCATCACCACGAACAGGAACAGAACCGCAACCGCACCGACGTAAACGATCACCAGCAGCATCGCGATGAATTCAGCGCCGGCCAGGACCATCAGTCCTGCAGCGTTGAAGAAGGCAAGGATCAGCCACAGCACCGAATGAACCGGATTGCGGGCGGTGATCGTCATGCCGCCGGACAGGACCGTCAACGCGGCGAACAGGTAGAAGGCCAAAGCCGTAATCATAGCGCGCGCCCCCTAGCGATACGGCGCATCGGCTTCAAGGTTCGCGGCAATGGCCCGCTCCCACTTGTCCCCGTTGGCCAGCAATTTCGCCTTGTCGTAGAACAGCTCCTGCCGCGTTTCCGTGGCATATTCAAAGTTCGGCCCCTCAACGATGGCATCGACCGGGCAGGCTTCCTGGCAAAAACCACAGAAAATGCACTTGGTCATGTCTATGTCGTAACGCGTGGTGCGGCGGCTCCCATCCTCGCGCGGCTCGGACTCAATCGTGATCGCTTGGGCCGGGCACACCGCTTCGCACAGTTTGCAGGCAATGCAGCGTTCTTCGCCGTTGGGATAACGGCGCAGCGCGTGCTCACCGCGGAAACGCGGGCTCAGCGGGTTTTTCTCAAACGGGTAATTGATCGTCGCCTTGGGCTTGAAGAAATACTTCAAGGTCAGCCAGTGCGCCTTCACGAATTCCCACAGGGTGAAGCTCTTGACGAGCTGCGCCACGGTCATACGCCGTACCTCACATACATCAGCCAGCCACTGACCATCACGACGAATAGCAGCGAAACCGGCAGGAACACTTTCCATCCCAGGCGCATCAGCTGGTCATAGCGATAGCGCGGGACAGTCGCCTTCACCCACGAGAAGATGAAGAAGAACACGAAGATCTTGATGAACAGCCACAGCCAGCCCGGGATCAGATAAAGCGGCGCCCAATCGACCGGCGGCAGCCATCCGCCCCAGAACAGCGTCGCATTGAGCGCGCACATCAGCAGCACGTTGGCATATTCACCGAGCCAGTAGAGCGCAAAGCTCATCGAGGAATATTCGGTCTGGTAACCGGCAACCAATTCGCTTTCCGCCTCGGTCAGGTCGAACGGCGCACGCTGGGTTTCGGCCATCGCCGAGATCAGGAACATCACCGCCATCGGGAACAACAGCGGATTGAAACCATAGCCGTTGAAAAAGCCCAGGATATGACCCTTCTGGCCCATCACGATCCCGTTCATCTGGAAGGTCCCGGCATACATCACCACGCAAATCAGGATGAAGCCGATCGAGACTTCATAGCTGATCATTTGGGCCGATGCGCGCATGGCAGAGAAGAACGGGTACTTCGAATTGGACGACCATCCCGCGATAACCGTGCCATAAACCCCCAGCGACGAGATCGCGAGGACATAGAGCAGGCCAACGTTGATATCGGCCAGGATCGCGCCCGAATTGAACGGGATCACCGCCCAGGCCAGCAAAGCCACGGTGAAGGTGATGATCGGCGCAAGCAAGAACAGCCCCTTGCTCGCTCCGGCTGGAATGATGGTTTCCTGCAAGAAAACCTTCAGACCATCGGCGAAAGATTGCAGCAGGCCGAGCGGACCGACCACGTTGGGGCCGCGGCGGAGCGCCATGGCGGCCCAGATCTTGCGGTCGACATAAATGATCATCGCCACGGCCAACATCAACGGCAGCGCGATCAGCAGGATTCCGGCAATCGTGGCGATGAACCACGACCATTCATAGGACAGGCCGAACGATTGGAAGAACTGGGTCATTCCGCAGCCTCCGCAAAGCTTTCCCCATGGAGCAGTTCAGCCGAGCAGCGCTGCATCGTCACGCTGGCGCGAGCGATCGGGTTGGTCAGGTAGAAGTCCTTGATCGGATAGGCATCGATCGTGCCCGAAGCGCCGGCCTTGCCCTTGGGCAGCGCGCCATAATCCGCCAGCCCTTCGCGGCCCAGTGCCGGAACGGCAGCAGCCATCGCGGAGCGCAGCTCGTCAAAGCTGTCGAACCCGACATTCACGCCCAGGGCATCGGCCATGGCGCGCAGGATGGTCCAGTCTTCGCGGGCATCACCCGGAGCGAACACGGCCTTGTCTGCCAATTGCACCCGGCCTTCCGTGTTGACGTAAGTACCGGCCTTTTCGGTGTAAGCCGCAGCGGGCAGGATTACGTCAGCCGCATGCGCCGCCTTGTCACCATGGTGACCGATGTAGACGATCATCGAACCGGCGAACTTGGCATAGTCCACTTCGTCAGCGCCGAGCGAAATCAGCATCTTCGGCTTGGCCTTAACCAGATCAGCAATACCGCCCTTCTGGGCATAACCCAGCATCAGCCCGCCCATTCGGCTCGCCGCCATGTGCAGCGCGTTGAATCCGTTCCAACCATCGCGGACCAGCTTGTACTTCGCGGCCAATGCCAGGCACGCATCAAGCGCGCCCTTGCCCAACGCCGCACCGCCGATGATCAGCGCGGGGCGTTGCGCTGCCTTGAAGGCCGCATCGGCTGCTTTGGGCAGCTTGTCGATCACCGCCAGGTCGTTGCCCAGATTGGTGACCGGATAGGTCGCATCCCACTCCGGCCCGACCACGAAGACTTTGGCACCCCGCTTGGCAGCCTTGCGCAAGCGGGCATTGACCAGCGGCGCTTCCCAGCGGACGTGGCTGCCAACAATCAGGATCGCATCCGCTTCTTCAATACCGGCCAGGGTCGAATTGAAGTTTACCGCAGCAAGGTTCGAGCAGTCGTAATCAAGGCCGGTCTGGCGGCCTTCGAGCAAATCCGAACCCAGCGCAGCCGCCAAAGCCTTGGCTGCGAACATGGTTTCGCAATCGACCATGTCGCCAGCAACGACCGCTACCGACTTGCCCGGATTGATCTTCGCAATGGCGGCGAAAGCGTCAGCCCAGCTGACCGCTTCCAGTTTGCCGTCGCGGCGAAGGTAGGGCTTGTCGAGACGACGGCGGGTCAGGCCGTCGACCTGGAAGCGGCCCTTGTCGCTCAGCCATTCTTCATTCACGTCGTCGTTGATACGTGGAAGCACCCGCTTCACTTCGCGACCGCGGCTATCGACGCGGATGTTCGCGCCGACCGCATCGGACACGTCAATCGACAGCGTCTTCTTCAGTTCCCACGGACGTGCTTCGAAGGCGTACGGACGGCTGGTGAGCGCGCCGACCGGGCAGAGGTCGATCACGTTGGCGGAAAGCTCATGGCTCGCAGCCCGCTCCAGATAGGTCGTGATCTGCATGTTCTCGCCGCGATAAAGCGCGCCGATCTCATCAACCCCGGCGATCTCTTCGCTGAACCGAACGCAGCGCGTGCACTGGATGCAGCGGGTCATCACCGTCTTGATCAGCGGGCCCATGTACTTCTCAGTCACGGCGCGCTTGTGCTCGTGATAGCGCGAGCCACCACGGCCATAGGCAACCGACTGATCCTGCAGGTCGCATTCACCGCCCTGATCGCAAATCGGGCAATCGAGCGGGTGGTTGATGAGGAGAAACTCCATCACCCCTTCCCGCGCTTTCTTGACCATTTCGCTGTCGGTGCAGATTTCCTGGCCATCGGCGGCGGGAAGCGCGCAACTGGCCTGCGGCTTTGGCGGTCCGGGCTTCACTTCGACCAGGCACATGCGGCAGTTGCCGGCGATCGAAAGCCGTTCGTGATAGCAGAAACGCGGGATTTCCTTACCGGCGAGTTCGCAGGCCTGCAGAACAGTCGCGCCCTGCGGAACTTCGAGTTCAACGCCGTCTACGGTTACCTTGGGCATTACTCTGCTGCCTCCCGCACGTTTTCTGCGATGCGCCGTTCAATTTCAGGACGGAAGTGGCGGATCAGGCCCTGGATCGGCCAGGCGGCTGCGTCACCCAGGGCGCAAATGGTATGGCCTTCGACCTGCTTGGTCACGTTCCACAGCATGTCGATTTCTTCCACGTCGGCATCGCCGGTGCGCAGGCGCTCCATCACGCGCCACATCCAGCCCGTGCCTTCGCGGCACGGCGTGCATTGCCCGCAGCTTTCGTGCTTGTAGAAGTACGAGAGGCGCGAAATCGCACGGACGATGTCGGTCGACTTGTCCATCACGATCACGGCTGCGGTCCCAAGGCCCGAGCCAAGTTCGCGCAGACCGTCAAAGTCCATCGGCGCGTCCTTGATCTGCGCCGCAGGAACCAGCGGGACCGAGGAGCCACCCGGGATCACGGCCAGCAGGTTGTCCCACCCGCCGCGAATGCCGCCGCAGTGCTTTTCGATCAGTTCGCTGAACGGAATCGACATCGATTCCTCGACCACGCAGGGCTTGTTCACGTGCCCACTGATCTGGAACAGCTTGGTGCCCTTGTTGTTCTCGCGCCCAAAGGACGAGAACCACCCTGCGCCGCGCCGCATGATCGTCGGGGCAACCGCGATCGATTCCACGTTGTTCACCGTCGTCGGGCAGCCATAGAGGCCAGCGCCGGCCGGGAACGGCGGCTTCAGGCGGGGCTGACCCTTCTTGCCTTCGATGCTTTCGATCATTGCGGTTTCTTCGCCGCAGATGTAGGCGCCGGCGCCGCGGTGGACGAAGACATCGAAGTCATAGCCGCTCTTGCAGGCGTTCTTGCCGATCAGGCCCGCGTCATAAGCTTCCTGAACGGCGGCAAACAGCACTTCGGCTTCGCGGATATATTCGCCGCGAATGTAGATATAGGCCGCGCGCGCGCCCATGGCGAAACCGGCGACCAATGCGCCTTCGATCAACTTGTGCGGATCGTGGCGGATGATTTCGCGGTCCTTGCACGAACCCGGTTCGGATTCGTCGGCATTGATCACCAGAAAGCTGGGACGGCCGTCCTTGCTTTCCTTGGGCATGAACGACCACTTGAGCCCGGTGGGGAAGCCCGCACCGCCGCGACCACGCAGGCCCGAGGCTTTAATCTCTTCAATGATCGCATCGCGGCCCTTGGCGAGGATCGCCTTGGTGTTGTCCCAATCGCCCCGGCCCTGCGCGGCCTTGAGGTTCCATGGCTGATAGCCATAAAGATTGGTGAAGATCCGGTCCTTGTCAGCAAGCATGGCTTACCACTCCTTCCGGTAATCGTGGTTGGCCTGGACCATCTCGGTCAGAGTGGTCGGGCCGCCGAGCGGTTCTACCGTATGGCGGCCCGGCTCCTGCGTGCCCGCCTTTGGCTGCTGTCCGGCTGCCAGCGCGTCGAGCACCTTGTCGAGCCGGTCGGCGGTCAGGTCTTCGTAATTGTCGTCGTTGATCTGGACCATCGGGGCCGAGGCGCAGTTGCCCATGCATTCGACTTCGGTCAGGGTCCACAGACCATCCGCTGTGGTGTGGCCCTTCTCCATCCCGCGCTTTTTTGCAAGCGGCCAGGATGTCGTCGGAACCGCGCAGCATGCACGGCGTCGTGCCGCAGACCTGGACGTGGAACCGGCCAACCGGGACCAGGTTATACATGGTATAGAAGCTCGCCACTTCGACTACACGGATGATCGGCATGTCGAGCTGCGCGGCGACATATTCCATCACCGGGATCGGCAACCAGCCTTGGGTGTTCGTTTCAGCACCAACCTGGCGCTGGGCCAGATCGAGCAGCGGCATGACCGCCGAACGCTGACGGCCTTCGGGATAACGCGCGATGATCGCCTTCGCCTTTGCGGCGTTTTCCGCGGTCCATGCGAAGCTGCCCCAGCGCGCGCGCAGTTCGGGGCTATCGGGTTCGAGGTGCCGGTCAGCCATTGCGCTGCCTCCAGGCTTGCGAAAGCTCCTGCGTCAGGAAGAACAGTTCGAACCCAGCGACGCTGACGGTCAGCATCACCAGGCTGTCACGGTTTTCCAGGCCGAGCCAGACCATGGCAAAGTAGGCTGCGGCAAGCAGCAGGCCGGTCAGCGCCGCCCATACCCGCAACTGATCAAGATTGCTCAACTTCACCGGATAAACTCCACGCGAGAGCACTTGTCGCCCTCGAAGCTATAGACTGCGATCACATCGAACGGCGCAACCAGCTCGGATCCGTCGCTGGCAGGACCGCGCGTGACGTGTTCCCGAAACAGGACGTAATCGCCGATTTCCTGCTTTTCGATGATCTTCGCATGGTTCTGCGGCCACTTGGCAAAGGCCACAGCCAGGCCGGAACGGGTGCCTTCCTTGCCTTCGCGCACCACGGCGCCGCGATAGTTCGCTTCGCAGGCATCGTCGGTCATGTACGAGACGTAGAGATCGACGTCCTGCGCATTGTAGGCCGCGATCATCGCCTCGGCGATGGCAAGCTTGCTCACCGGTCACACTCCCCGAACACGACGTCGATCGCACCAAGGATGGCGGTGGCGTCGGGCAGCATGTGGCCCTTGCACATGAAGTCCATCGCCTGCAGGTGGCTGAAAGCGGTCGGGCGGATCTTGCAGCGGTAAGGCTTGTTGGTGCCATCGCTGACCAGATAGACCCCGAATTCGCCCTTGGGGCTTTCGGTGGCGACATAGACTTCGCCCGCAGGAACGTGGAAGCCTTCGGTGTAAAGCTTGAAGTGGTGGATCAGGCTTTCCATCGACTGCTTCATTTCCGCACGCTTGGGCGGAAAGATCTTGCGGTCGGTGCTGGCCACTGGGCCTTCGGGCATTTGCGTCAGGCACTGCTTCATGATGCGGGCCGACTGGCGCACTTCCTCGACGCGGACCATGAACCGGTCATAGCAGTCCGAGTTCGTGCCGACAGGGATCTCGAAGTCCATGCGATCATAGACGTCATAGGGCTGCGCCTTGCGCAGGTCCCACGGAATGCCGGCGGCGCGAATCATCGGGCCGGAGAAGCCCCAGGCCAGAGCGTCTTCTTTGCTTACCACAGCGATATCGACGTTGCGCTGCTTGAAGATGCGGTTGTCGATCACCAGGCTCATCGCGTCTTCGAACAGCTGCGGCAGGCGGGTATCGAGCCAGACGCTGATATCGTCGAGCAGCCGCTGCGGCACGTCCTGATGGACCCCGCCCGGCCGGAACCAGGCCGAATGCATCCGTGCGCCTGAGGCACGCTCAAAGAAGTTCAGGCAGTCTTCGCGGATTTCGAACAGCCACAGGTTCGGCGTCATGGCGCCGACGTCCATCACGTGCGACCCCATGTTGAGCATGTGGTTGCAGATGCGGGTCAGTTCGGCAAACAGCACGCGCAGGTACTGGCCGCGCAGCGGAACTTCGACGTTCAGCAGCTTTTCGACCGCCAGGACGTAGGAATGCTCCATCGCCAGCGGTGAACAATAGTCGAGCCGGTCGAAATAGGGCAGCGCCTGCAGATAGGTCTTGTGCTCGATCAGCTTTTCGGTGCCGCGATGCAGCAGGCCGACGTGCGGATCGACCCGTTCGATGATCTCGCCGTCCAGCTCCAGCACCATACGCAGCACGCCGTGCGCCGCCGGGTGCTGCGGGCCGAAGTTGATCGTGTAATTGGTGATCACTTCGTCGCCGGTGGTGGGCGACTCTTCGAGAGTAAAGCTCATGCCTTGCCTCCCTCTGCCTTTTCATCGCCCGGAAGCACGTAATCCGCACCTTCCCATGGGCTGAGGAAGTCAAACTGGCGCAGATCCTGGTTCAACTTGACCGGCTCATAGACGACCCGCTCTTCTTCCTGCGAATAGCGCAGCTCGACATAGCCGGTCAGCGGGAAATCCTTGCGGAACGGATGGCCTTCAAAGCCATAATCCGTCAGAATCCGGCGCAGGTCCTGGTTGCCTTCGAAGATCACGCCATAAAGGTCGAAAACTTCGCGTTCCAGCCAACCCGCGTTGGGCCACAGCGTGGTCACGGTCGGAACCGGAGTGTCTTCTGCCGCCGTTACCTTGACCAGCAGGCGGTGGTTCTTGGTCACCGACAGCAGCATGTAAACGACTTCAAAGCGCTCAGCCCGCTCAGGGTAGTCCACCCCGGCGATTTCCATCAGCTGCTGATATTCGTGTTCGTCACGCAGCACGCGCAGGGCATTGGCGATCTCGCCCCGCGCAATCGTCAGAACGACTTCGCCATGCTGCTCAACCGCGTCGACAATCTTCTTGCCCAGGGCCTTGCCCAGCGCGGCAATCACGCCGTCGTTCGAAGCAAAGCGCGGGGCGGAATGATAAACCGTGCTCATCGTTCGATCGTCCCCACGCGGCGGATCTTGCGCTGCAACTGCATCACGCCATACAGCAGGGCTTCGGCAGTCGGCGGGCAGCCCGGAACGTAAATGTCCACCGGAACGATCCGGTCACAGCCGCGCACGACGCTGTAGCTGTAGTGATAGTAACCGCCGCCATTGGCGCAGCTGCCCATTGAAATCACGTACTTCGGCTCTGACATCTGGTCATAGACCTTGCGCAGGGCCGGAGCCATCTTGTTGCACAGCGTGCCGGCGACGATCATTACGTCCGACTGGCGCGGCGAAGCACGCGGGGCAACGCCAAAGCGTTCCATGTCATAGCGGGGCATGTTCACGTGGATCATTTCCACCGCACAGCAGGCCAGGCCGAACGTCATCCACCACAGCGAACCGGTACGGGCCCACTGGAACAGGTCCTCGGTTGACGTGACAAGGAAACCCTTGTCATTCACCTCAGCATTGAGGCTGTTGAAGAAATCAGCGTCAGGCGGGGTAATGTCAGGCCGGTTCCAGAGCGGACGACCCAGTGCATCGAGTTGGTCGGTCATTCCCAATCCAGAGCCCCCATTTTCCAGGCATAAACAAGGCCGAACACCAGTTCGCCGATAAAGATCATCATCGTGATCCAGGCAGCCCAGCCCAGATCGAGAAAGCTGACCGCCCACGGAAACAGGAAAGCTGCTTCAAGATCGAAGACAATGAACAGGATCGCCACCAGGTAAAACCGAACGTCAAACTGACTGCGCGGTTCTTCGAACGCCGGGAAACCGCATTCATACTCAGCTTCCTTGGCCGTGGTCGGGTTGTGCGCGCCCGTAAGGCGCGCAACGCCCA
>JBKHWO010000050.1:0-40113 GCA_046566485.1 Alphaproteobacteria bacterium
CTCGCTACCGCTCTACTGCGTGCACCTGACGGTTCTGGTCTGGATCTCAGAACTGTTCGGACGGACAATGCCGGTCTGGCTTGGAGCCTTGGCCGCAGCCTGCCTGGTCGCCTACGCCTTCTCGCGCCTGGTGTCGTTCGCCAGCAAGCCGACCGTCGCCAAATCCTGAAGCCTCCCTTCCACAAACAGAAAGCCGCGCCAACCGGGGTTGGCGCGGCTTGATCTATGCTCCTGGCCGCGAGGCGTGGCGGCCGGGCGCTGATGCGTCTTAGTTGACGGCGTCCTTCAGGCCCTTGCCGGCCTTGAACTTCGGCTGAGCCGAAGCCTTGATGGCCATCGGTTCGCCGGTACGCGGGTTGCGGCCGGTCGAAGCCTTGCGCTTGGCGACCGAGAAGGTGCCGAAGCCGACGAGGCGAACTTCGTCGCCCTTCTTGAGAGCGCCAGTGATGGCGTCAAACACGCCTTCGACGGCCTTGGTGGCATCGCTCTTGGTGAGGCCGTTGGCGTCGGCGACGGCGCTGATCAGATCGTTCTTGTTCATCGGGAACCCCCTTACCTTTTCTAGAATTGAGAACTGCTTTTTGATTCGCCTCGAAAGATTGGCGGAATTGACCCGCTTTTCGCCGACCTGTCAAAGCCAAACAGCGCGGTGGCCGCGAGATTATCCACGATTTCCCGCGGTTTTCGCCGATTTAGGTGCAAAGTGGCACTTTCCATCCGAAAGTTCGCGGTTCCGCGCACTTCCAGGTGGAAAGTACCCCCCTGTTTTGACGGTATTTTTAATGGGCCGTGGTCGAATTGGCGGTCGCAGCTGACGTGGCCGCAGCCGGTTGGCTGGCCAGATCGTCTTCATCGCTCCATTCAATCGCTTCAAGCGGCTGTACCAAAGCCTTGGCCAGAACCTCGTCAACGTGGGAAACAGCCTGAATCTCAAGCCCCTCCTTCACGTTTGCGGGGATTTCGGCCAAATCCTTGACGTTTTCTTCGGGGATCAGGACCAGCTTGATCCCACCGCGCAACGCCGCCAGCAGCTTTTCCTTCAACCCGCCGATCGCCAGAACCCGTCCGCGCAGCGTGACTTCGCCAGTCATGGCGACATCCTTGCGCACCGGAATTCCAGTGAGAGTGGACACGATTGAAGTGACCATCCCGATACCCGCGCTCGGCCCGTCCTTGGGCACAGCGCCTTCGGGCAAGTGGATGTGAACATCCTTGCGGGCGATCAGCGACGGCTTGATCCCATAGGCCGGAGCCCGGGCCTTGACGAAACTGAAGGCGGCCTGGACCGACTCGTTCATCACCTCGCCCAGTTTACCGGTGGTCTTGACCCCGCCCTTGCCCGGCACGGTGACGCTTTCGATGGTCAGCAGTTCGCCGCCCACTTCGGTCCATGCCAGGCCGGTGACAGCACCCACCTGATGCTCTTCCTCGGCAACCCCATAACGGAAGCGGCGGACTCCAGCGAAATCACCCAGGTTTTCGGGCGTGATCGTTACCGATTTGACCTTGCCTTCGAGGATCTGGCGCAAGCTCTTGCGCGCCAACTTGGCAATTTCGCGCTCAAGTGTACGAACCCCGGCCTCGCGCGTGTAATAGCGGATCAGGTCACGCAGTCCGGCAGTGGTCAGGGTGAATTCACCCTGCTTCAACCCGTGCGACTTGATCTGCTTGTCGATCAGGTGACGCTCACCAATCTCGACCTTCTCGTCCTCGGTATAGCCTTCCAGCCGGATGATCTCCATGCGATCGAGCAGCGGCTGCGGCAGGTTCAGGCTGTTGGCCGTGCAAACGAACATCACGTCGGAAAGATCATAGTCGAGTTCCAGATAATGGTCCTGGAACTTCGCGTTCTGCTCGGGATCAAGCACTTCCAGCAGAGCCGAGGCGGGATCGCCCCGGAAGTCCTGACCAAGCTTGTCGATCTCGTCCAGCAGGAACAGCGGATTGCTGGTCCCGGCTTTCTTAAGGTTTGAAATGATCTTGCCCGGAAGCGAGCCAATATAGGTACGGCGGTGGCCACGAATTTCGGCCTCGTCCCGCACCCCGCCCAGCGATTGCCGGATGAACTCGCGCCCGGTCGCCTTGGCAATCGATTTGCCCAGCGACGTCTTGCCCACGCCCGGAGGACCCACCAGGCACAGGATCGGCCCCTTCAGCTTGTTGGTGCGGGCCTGCACGGCGAGATATTCGACGATCCGGTCCTTGACCTTGTCGAGTGCGTAGTGATCGGCATCCAGCACGGCCTGCGCCGCCGCGATGTCGCGCTTCAGCTTGCTCTTCTTGCCCCACGGCAGCCCCAGCAGCACGTCCAGGTAATTCCGGATAACCGTAGCTTCCGCGCTCATCGGCTGCATGGTCTTGAGCTTTTTCAGCTCGGCATTGGCTTTGGCGCGGGCCTCTTTCGACAGCTTCAACTTGTCGATCTTTTCCTGCAGTTCCTGCAGTTCGTTGGCCTCGCCGTCTTCACCGCCACCCAGCTCTGACTGGATCGCCTTGAGCTGTTCGTTGAGGTAATATTCGCGCTGGGTCTTCTCCATCTGCCGCTTGACCCGGCCGCGGATGCGCCGCTCGACCTGGAGCACGCCCAGTTCGCCTTCCATGAAGGAGAATGCCATTTCCAGCCGCTTGAGCGGATCGGCTTCGCTCAGCATCGCCTGCTTGTCGACGACCTTGGCCTGGATATGCGATGCAACCGCATCGGCCAGTTGCGCCGCATCGACGATTTCGCTCAGGTTTTCGCCGGCTTCAGCCGGCAGCTTCTTGTTGAGCTTGGCATATTCGCCAAAAGTTTCGACGACCGAGCGCATCATCGCGGCGACTTCGTTGCCCGACACACTAACCGGTTCTACCGGAGTGACCTGCGCGACCACCATTTCGCCATGACTGGTCTGCTCAAGGCGGATGTTTTCCAAGGCCGCTCGCTGCTTGGCCTCGACCAGCACGCGAACCGTGCCGTCCGGCAACTTGAGCAACTGCAGCACCGTCGCAACTACGCCAATGTCGTAGAGATCATCCTCGTCCGGATCATCGCAGCCAGGATCAAGCTGGGCGAGCAGGAAGATTTCCTTTTCGTCCGCAGCCATCGACGCTTCAAGCGCGGCAACCGACTTGTCGCGTCCCACGAACAGCGGAACGACCATGCCCGGAAACACCACGATGTCGCGCAAGGGCAGCAAGGGAAGTAGTTTTGTCATAGTCCGTCCATTTCGGCCTGCAGCATAGAGGCCTGCCGGTGAATCCAGCTTGAACCGGGATATGGGGGCGGCGTTGGCTCGGTGCAATGGTTGCGCAGTGAAGGACTGTGGATGGGCCGGGTTGCCAAAGAGGGATCGCCTCAGCAGGGTGACAAGCAATCAACAGGGGATTCGTTACCATGCGCCAGATCACGCTCGCCACCATGGCGGCTGCCTTCGCCCTTGCCGCTCCAGCCCAGGCACAGGAGGCCGGCAATCCGCTCCAGCCCAAGCAAACCGTCATTACCGCTGCGCGCTACCTTGACGTCACGACAGGCAAATATGTCGAGCATCCCGCGATTTTCGTGGGCGAAGATGGGCGCATCACCAGCATCGCAGATGCCCGTGTGGTGAAGTGGAGCGCGGACACAAAACACGTCGACATGGCCGGCAAGACTTTGGTTCCCGGATTGATCGACATGCACGTGCACCTCGACAGCCCGGCCGATATCGGCGGTTTCCGGGGTCTTGAATATACCGACAGCTTCTTTGCCATGACCGCGGTGAGCAATGCCCGGGCCATGCTTGACGCCGGTTTTACCACTGTCCGCAATGTCGGCGCTTCGAACCGCAATGACGTCGGCCTTACGCAGGCTGTTACCCAGGGCTATGTGGTCGGCCCCAGGATCGTTGCCGCAGGTTTCGCTTTGGGCAGCACCGGTGGCCATTGCGACCAGACCGGCTTGCCTCCCAGCATGGAATTGCCCGGCAAGGCCGAAGGCGTGGGCGATACGCCCGACGAACTGCGCTATCAGGTTCGGCGCCAGCGCAAGTATGGCGCGACCGTGATCAAGGTTTGTGCAACCGGCGGGGTGTTCTCACACAACACCGAGCCCGGCCAGCAGCAGCTCACCGAAGCGGAACTCACGGCGATTGCCGACGAAGCCCATATGTGGGGTCTGCGCGTAGCGGCCCACGCCCACGGAGCGGCAGGGATCAAGGCAGCGATCAAGAGCGGAATCGATACCATCGAGCACGCCAGCCTGGTCGATGATGAGGGAATCAAGCTGGCCGTCGAACGCAAGCGCCCGGTCTGGTTTTCGATGGATATCTACAACACCGACTACACCCAGACCGAAGGCAAGAAGAACGGCGTTCTGGAGGACAACCTGCGCAAGGATCGCGAGATCGGCCAGCTTCAGCGCGATAACTTCCGCAAAGCCTTCAAAGCCGGGGTGAAGATGGTCTTTGCCTCGGACGCGGGGGTGATGCCGCATGGCCTGGTTGGCCGCCAGTTCGCCGTCATGGTGCAGTATGGGATGACCCCGCTCGACGCGATCCGCGCCGCGACACTGAATGCATCGCAGGCACTCGGCTGGGAAAAGGATATCGGGGCAATCACGGTCGGCCGTTATGCCGACATCGTCGCGGTCGATGGCGACCCGCTGGCCAACGTGCGCGAACTGGAAAATGTGGACGGCGTGATCAAGGGTGGCGTCGTGGTGGAACGGGCGCGGTAATTCCGCGCTTCCACTGAGCTTGTCGAAGGCAAGAACGATCCTTCGACAAGCTCAGCATGAGCAGTCCAATCTTAGGCAGCCCTCTCCCGAGCTTGTCGCAGGACTGCCTTTTTGATCTTACATACCCGGCAGCTTGAACCCTGGCGGCAGGCCCATGCCACCCTGCATCTTGGCCATTTCTTCGCCCGAAACGGCATCGGCCTTGGTCCGCGCATCATTGAAAGCGGCGGCGATCAGGTCTTCGAGAATGCCCTTTTCGCTTGGTTGAAGCAGGCTATCGTCGATGGATATGCCGATCACGCGGCCCTTGGCCGAGCAGCGGATCCTGACCAGACCACCCCCAGCCGCTCCTTCTACCTCCATGGCATCAAGTTTGGACTGCATTTCGGTCATTTGCTTTTGGATGGTCTCGGCAGCTTGTTGCGCAGCCTTGAGCATCTCTTCCATCGACTTCATCAGTTTCTCCATTTCGAGCCCATGCTCGCAACGCGGGCATCCGGGCTTTCGTCCAGCAATTCGGCATCGGGGAATGCCGCAAAGGCCGCTTCCACCAGGGGATCGGCCAGCATGGCGGATCGCGCCGCATCCTTTTGCGCGTCCTTCTGTTCCTTCAGGCTGGGCTTGGCATCACCTTCGCCCCGCGTAACGGTCCAGCGCTCACCAGTCGCACGAAGCAAAGCATCACGTAGCTCCGCGGTTGCATCGCCAGAATATCCGGGCGCCAGGCTGTAGATCAATTCGCCGGGAGCCAAGGCAATCACCCGCACCCAGTCGTGCATCAACTGGGACATCCGAAACTGCCCCGACTGCTCAACGGTATTGATCACCGTGGTCCATTCGAGTGCTTGCGGCGGTGCCGCAGGAGCATTGGCCGGAGCGCTTTCGCTCACCGGGTTCGCGAGCGGACCACGTGCGGCAATCTCCTCCAGCTTCCGGGCCAGGCTGCCGGGATCAGGCAAGTCTGCAGCGTGCTGGACCCGCAGCAAAACCATCTTGGCCGCAACCAATGGATCGGGCGCCGTCCGGACTTCATCATGGCCTTTCAGCAGCAATTGCCACAGGCGGTGCAACTGCCCGGCAGTCAGCTTTTCGGACCATTCGCCAATTGCGTTGCGCTCCTCCTCGGAAATCGCATCGGCCGCGCCCTTGCCAAGCTGCGCCACAGTGATCCGGTGGGTCAGTTCCATCGCCGTCCGCATCAGTGCGAGCGGCTCAACACCGAGAGCGAATTGCTGGTCAATCAACTCAAGCAAGGCCCCGCCATCACCAGCCAGCAGTGCGGCAAAGAGGTGGCGCTGCGCGCTCTTGTCAGCCAAGCCCAGCATGTCGCGCACCTGCTGCGCCGTCACCCGGCTATCCCCGCCCAGGTCCGCATGAGCAATCGCCTGATCGAGGATCGAAAGCCCATCGCGGGCAGAACCTTCGGCCGCAGCTGCGATCATGGCCAGCGCCTCAGCCTCGGCTTCTACCCCCTCCTTGCCGCAGATCATCGCAAAGTGATCGGCAAGCATCGGCGCTGGAATGCGCTTCAGGTCAAACCGCTGGCACCGTGACAGCACGGTAACGGGCAGCTTTTCGACCTCGGTGGTCGCAAACAGGAACTTCACGTGCGCCGGCGGTTCCTCCAGCGTCTTCAGCAAGGCGTTGAACGCATTGCGGCTGAGCATGTGGACTTCGTCGATGATGTAGATCTTGTAGCGCGCCGAAACGGCTGCATAGCGCACGGCCTCGATGATCTCGCGGACATCGTCGACACCGGTATGGCTGGCGGCGTCCATTTCGATCACATCGATATGCCGCCCTTCGGCAATTGCCTGGCACGGCTCGCACTGGCCGCACGGATCTATCGTCGGTCCGCCCTGCCCGTCGGGGCCGATGCAGTTCAGCGCCTTGGCAATCAGCCGCGCGGTCGAGGTTTTCCCGACCCCACGGATGCCGGTCATCAAAAAGGCATGCGCCAGCCGGTCGCGCTTGATCGCGTTGGCCAAAGTCTGGACCATCGCCTCCTGCCCGATCAGCTCCGCAAAGGTCTGCGATCGGTACTTGCGGGCCAACACGCGATAAGGCTGGGCCGAAGCGGCAGGTGCAGCGACACGAACAGGTGCTTCGGGAACACCCACCCCCACCGGCGCAACAACAGGCTCCGGCGCAGTATCAGGGGCGCCGAACATCGAACTCTGCCCGGCCGCTTCAAGCTCTGCAGCGGTAGGAGCATCAAGTTCCGGCTCTTCGCCGAAGGTTTCGGGGGAATCATCCATCGTGCGCCAGATTAGGCGTATGGTTCATTTTTGTCGAAGAAAGAAAAGGAGCCGGCCGACCCGCCGCAACCCGTTGTGGCTGCTTCCTTCCGGATCTGACCAGGTTGGCGAGCGCAAACGTCCGACCGACTCCCGCCGCGCATATGGCGGGGCTGTCGCGTTTGCGCAAGCCTGTCGGCGATTCGCTGCGATAAGAGGATTACGACACGCCCGTGAAAGGGCACGTCGAGGTTCTCCGCTGGAGACCTGGAAGCGGGTTTGGGATCGTCTACTGCGACCCGGACAATTGCCGAGCCCGCTTCCCAAGCCTTCCCGATAAATCCTTACCGGAAATTGTCCGCATAGGCCTGAATCTTCAGGCGGCGCGGCGGCGTGGGGTGCACGACAGCTGCAATACCGTATTTTTCGGCATAGGCCACAGCCTCGGCTTCATTGGCGAATTTGAGCGTAACCTGGCTCTGCGTATCGCCAGAGCCTGCCCAGCCCATAACCGGATCGGGACGCTTCGCCTCAGCCGGGACGAATTCGAGCAGCCATTCCTCAATGCGGGCCTTGCCCGATTGCATGGCATTCTTGGGGCGCTGATAGATACGTGCAGGCATGGGCGGCGATTGCGTCGAATCGCTGCGGAAATCAAGTCCCGCTTGGTGTTTATTGCCGTTGGCTTGCTGGATGCTCAGCGCCGTGTAGCGGCATTGAAAGCGTTCTTGGTCTTCAGGCTCGCGACTTCGCTCCACGGCTCATCCGGCCAGCGATGCTTGGGGTAGCGGCCTTTCATGTCCTTAACCACGTCGCGCCATGAACCGCGCCAAAAGGCCGGTAGATCGCGCGTTGTTTGCACCGGCTTCCCGCCTGGATCCGTCAGCTTCAAAAGCAGCGGCTGGGGTGGTTGACCAAAGGTCGGGTGCCGGTCGAGGCCAAACAGCGCCTGAACCCGCAGTTCGACCGATGGGCCACCGGGATCGTCGTAGTCAATCGCATGGCTGGTCCCTGCAGGACTGGTAAACTGCGCCGGGACCAGGCGTTCAAGGGTCTGCTGAGCCGCATAGTCCAGCCGTGCCTGCAAAGCATTATGCGCTTGCCCCGCGTCCAGTTGGTCAAGCCTTCGGTTCAGGAGCGGAGCCAGCCATTGCCCGGCTTCATCCAGCAAAATACGATCCGACAAGGCAGCGATCCCTGCGTAGCGCGCCCGGCGCAGCAAGGATTGGCTCGCCTTTGAAAGCGGCAGCAGACCCAGTCCCTCGGTGCGAACCTTTTCGATCAGGAAAGCGCGGATGGCGTCAGGATCCGGCTTGGGATCAGGTCCGCGCGCGAGAGTGACGGCCCCGATCCGCGCTTCCAGCAGTGCCTCAACCCGGCTCTCCCCTTCGATCCAGCGCAACGTGCTACGCCGTACGATGCGGTGTGACAGCCAGCGCGTCACCTCCGCTTCGCTCAAGGCTATGGCGCCGGTGATCCGGGCGCCTTTCGCCTCGCCTTGCGCCTCGCCCACTGCCAACCATTCTGCGCGAGCCAGCGGCGATGCCGGATCGAGCCGCAACCCGCGCCCTCCGACCGTCAGCCAGTTCTCCCCCGAAGCATCGCGCCGGCGCGCAAGGTTGTCCGGCCATGCTTCGGCCAAGAGAATCCCCAGCGGAGGCGCTGGTTCGGCGCTGCGCCGATCCGTGGAAGATGCCGTTGCCAGCCGCTCCCACCGTTCGGCCAGCTTGCGCGACTGTCCGGAGCGTGCCCCCCGGTCGCGCGTCCATCGGTCCATTCGCGCCGCCAGGTCCTCGCCGCGCCCCCCCAGCCCGCGCTCCTGCAGCAACATGGCAAGCAATGACGCATCCCCTGCGGCACCGTGCTCGGCGGCGAAAAGCAGCATATGCGCCAACTGCGGAGACATCGGGAGCGAGGCCATCTTGCGCCCGTGGAGTGTGATCCGCCCTTCACCGTCCAGCGCACCGAGCGCCAGCAAGGTCTGCTTTGCCGCAGCGAGGGCCGCGGCAGGAGGAGGATCAAGCCAGGGCAATGCGCCAGGTTCGCTCGTTCCCCATTGCGCCAGGCTCAGCAGCAGAGGCGCCAGATCCGAAGTCAGCATTTCCGGCGGGTCATACGGGGCACGCCCGGCATGTGCCGCCTCTTCCCACAGACGATAGGCCACGCCGGGGCCTTGTCGCGCCGCCCGTCCAGCGCGCTGCGCCGCTGCGGCCTGCGATGCTCGCTGTGTCACCAACCGGGTGACACCGGCAACCTTGTCGAATTCAGCACGGCGTGAGAGCCCGGCGTCGACCACCACCGACACGCCGTCCAGGGTCAGCGAGGTTTCGGCAATCGCGGTCGCCAGCACGATCCGCCGTCGCCCCTCCGGATCGCGCCGGATCGCGGCACGCTGTGCCGCCGGTTCGCATTGCCCGTGAAGTGGCAGGATCAACGCACCCGGCAGTTTCTCCGCAAGCCGCTCGCGCAGGCGTTCGATCTCTCCCACCCCGGGCAGGAAGGCAAGGATATCCCCCTGCTCTTCGCGCCAGGCAGTCAGAACCGCAGTGGCCATGGCATCCTCGATCCGCAGTTCTGGCCGCGCCCCCAACCAGCGGATCGTCAATGGATAAGCTTCGCCCTCGCTTGCGATAGCCGGCGCATCGCCCAGCAATTGCGCGAAGCGCGCACCGTCGATCGTGGCGCTCATCACCACCAGCCGCAAGTCCGGGCGCAGGACCTGCTGGCTTTCAATCGCCAGCGCCAGGCCGAGATCAGAGTCGAGGTGCCGTTCGTGCGCTTCGTCAAACAAGACGGCTGAGACGCCATGCAGGTCCGGATCATTGAGGATGGTCGAGACGAAAATTGCCTCGGTCATCACCAGCACCCGGGTGCGGGCGGACTTCTTGCTGTCGAGCCGGGTCAGGTAACCAACCGTTTCGCCCGAGGGTTCGCCAAGCAATTCGGCCATCCGTTCCGCAGCGGCACGCGCGGCTACCCGGCGCGGCGACAGCAGGATGACGTTGCCGCTGCACCACGGCTCAGACAACAGTGCAGTGGCAACAGAGGTCGTCTTGCCTGCCCCCGGCGGGGCGACCAGTACCGCGCTTTCCCGTTCGCGCAGCACGGCGAGCAGGTTCGGCAGGACAGCATGGATCGGCAGGTCACTCACGCAGCCCGCCTTATCGCAGCATTATCCCATCGGGTAGCGGATTTCCCGGCTGACCTTGTCGATCGCTTTCATCACATCGCCCGGCAGCACAAGATCGGCAGCGGCAAGGATTTCCGCGACCTGATCCTGCTTGCTGACGCCCACAATGGTCGAGGCAACAAAGTCATGCTGCTTGGACCAGGCAACCGCCATGGTCACCGGGCTCATCCCAGCTTCGGCTGCAATGGCCATGAAGCGTTCGGTCGACGCCAAGGACTGTTCGTTGACGAAGCGGCGGCCCATAGCTGCCTGGCGGCCTTCCATCGCAAGATAGCGACTGAAGCGCGCGCCCTCGGGCCGTGCACCGCCCTGGTACTTGCCTGCCAAAACCCCGCCGCCAATCGGCGAATAGGGGATCAGGCTGACCCCTTCCATCCGGCAGACCTGCGCCAGTTCATCCTCGAACCGGCGGTTGTTCAGGCTGAAGTTGTTCTGGATCGTTTGGTAACGGACGGTGCCAAGGCGCTCAGCGGTCTGGATTGATTTCATCAGGCCCCAGCTGGTCTCGTTCGAGCAGCCGACGATACGGACCTTGCCGGCGCGGACCAGTTCGTCGAGCACCTCCATGGTCTCGTCATAGGGCAGATCGTGATCGGGCCAGTGGGTCTGGTAAAGATCGATGTAATCGGTCCCCAACTTCTTCAGGCTGTCTTCAACCGCGACCATGATGTTGCGGCGGTCGAGCGCAGTCATGCCTTCGCGCTTTGGACTGCGGAACCACACGTGGCTGGGACCGGATACTTTGGTTGCCAGGATGATCGCATCGCGTGGCTTGGTCTTAAGCCACTTGCCGACGATTTCTTCCGTGCGGCCAACATACTTCGGGTCGGGCGGAACCGGATAGCCTTCGGCGGTGTCGTAAAAGTCGATCCCGGCTTCGAAGCACTGATCGAGGATGCGCAAGGCTTCGGCCTCGTCAGTCTGGCTGCCAAAAGTCATGGTGCCCATGCAGATGTCGGAAACGACGATGGCGGATTTGCCGAGGCGGCGGTGTTGCATGCAGTGTCTCCCGATTTCCGACCGGCAGTCTGACCGGTTCAAATTTGCAACGGGAGTGTAACGGAACGTGACAACGGTCAAGTCCCGCAATTCTTAATCACCGCGACAACTTGGGCCTTGCGCCGCGCCGCCAGCACGTGGCGAAACAGGGCCGCATTTCATGGCACCGGGCGGAGCTGCACTCTGGTCAAGCGCGGCGGGCTACCGCAAACTCCGCTGCTTCGGTCATGGCAGCGCGGGCATCGCTGGCTGGAAAGATCGAGATCGCATTGATTGCCCGGCTGGCAAAGTGCCGCGCGCGTTCGCGGGTTGCATTTACAGCGTCGTGCCGCGCGATCAGTTCAATCGCGTGCGCCAGATCCTCATCCGAAGTGCGATGGCCCTGGATCGCGGCCTTCCAGAAGGTGCGCTCTTCGTCGGTCCCGCGAGCATAGGCCAGGATCACCGGCAGCGTCATCTTGCCCTCGCGAAAATCGTCGCCGCGGCCTTTGCCCATTTCCGCGCTGTCCGAATCGTAGTCCATTGCATCGTCGACCAGCTGAAACGCAATGCCAAGATTGCGGCCGTAGTCTTCCAAGGCCCGCTCTTCGGCCTCGCCCTTCTCTGCCACCACTGCAGCAATCCGGGTTGCCGCTGCGAACAGGGCGGCAGTCTTGGCCCCGATGATGTTCAGATAGCGCTCTTCGCTGGTTTCCACCTGACGGGCGGCCGTCAATTGGTCAACTTCGCCCTCGCTGATCACTGAGCTGGCGTTCGACAGGATCTTGAGCACTTTCAAGCTGCCGTCCTCCACCATCAGTTCAAAACTGCGCGTGAAGAGGAAATCCCCGACCAGGACGGTCGCGGGGTTGCCGAAGATAAGATTGGCGGCAGCCTTGCCCCGGCGCATCTCGCTGCCGTCGACGACATCGTCGTGCAACAGTGTTGCGGTGTGGATGAATTCAACCGCTGCGGCGAGCTTGTGATGGCGAGTGCCGTGATAATCGCACAGCGCCGCACCGGCCAGCGTTAGCATCGGGCGCATGCGTTTGCCGCCGCCCGCGATCAGATGACCAGCAAGCGCTGGGATCAACGGGATTTCGCTTTGCATCCGCTCCAGGATCACCTGGTTGACGGAATTCATGCCCTGCGCGGTCAGCGCCATGATCGGGGCAAGCGAAGGTTCGCTTTCCCGAGGGCGAAGGGGGATTACATCGGCGCTCATGACCCGCCCTTGTAACGCGATTGCATGGTTGGCAAGTGCAAAGCAGGCAATGGTCTTGCGCTAAATTGCATGCTAGCGACGCAAATATGTCCGAAAATATGCCCGATCCCGTGCTGGCCAGCTTTCGCGCTTCGATCGACAACATCGACGCGGCCTTGATCCATATCCTGGCCGAACGCTTTCGCATCACCAAGGCGGTCGGCGCCTACAAGGCGGAAAAAGCCCTGCCCGCCAGCGATCCGGGCCGCGAGGAACGCCAGATTGCGCGGCTGCGCAAGCTGGCCGAGGAAGCTCAGCTCGATCCCGAATTTTCCGAGAAATTCCTGCGTTTCATCATCCAGGAAGTGATCCGCCACCATGAGCAGGCTGCGGCAAAGTAAGATCAGGCCCGTGGCAAGCGCAGCTTGACCACCAGGCCGCCCAGATCCTCGCTTTCATCCAACCGCACCGAACCGCCATAGATCTCCGCAACGTCGCGCACGATGGCGAGACCAAGGCCCGTTCCGGGCTTGCTCGTATCCAGCCGCGCCCCCCTATCAAAGATGCGGGTCCGATCTGCAGGCGGAATGCCCGCGCCATCGTCTTCGACCCAGACCTCGCACCAATCCGCTTCCCGCGTTGGATCGATCGTAACGAATACCGATCCGCCACCATACTTCGCGGCATTCTCGATCAGATTGCCAAGGATTTCATCGAGATCCTGCCGCTCGATGGCGACTTGCGCTTCACGATTGCCATCGAGGTCGAAGCGGCTTTTGTCGTAGAGCACGGTCACTGCGCGCAATACCGCCTCAACGCTATCGCAAACGTTCGAGCGGGCCTGCCCGACCCCGCGCCTACCGACCGCACGGGCCCGTGCCAGGTGGTGGTCGACCTGCCGCCGCATGACTGCGGCCTCGCGGATCACCGTATCCGCCAAATCAGGAGCCTGCGCGGTTGCTGCGTTCATCACCACGGTCAGCGGGGTCTTGAGCGCATGGGCCAGATTCCCCGCGTGGGTCCGCGCTTCCTCGGCCTGACGCTCGGTATGGGCCAGCAGAGAATTGAGTTCCTCAATCAGCGGTTGCACTTCGAGCGGGAGCGGTTCAGTCACCCGGTTGGCGCCGGAATTGCGCATTTTCTGAAGCGCCAGCCGTACCCCACGCAAAGGACCAAGGCCAAGCCAGGTCTGCAGCATCGCCATGACCAGGAGGCCCAGACCCAGAACGGCAAAGCTTCGAACCAGGATCTTGCGCACCCGGCCAATCTGATCGTCGAGTTCCGCTCTGCGTTCAGCCACACTAAACCACCAGACGGTATCGCTGCCTGGCAATTTGATCGAACGTTCGATCACCCGCAGCGGCTCGCGTGGGAACTGATCGCTGTCGTAGATATGGGCGTCCATGTCGACATGATTGGACCGCACGTTAAGCGAGCGATCCCACAGCGAACGCGAGGGGAAATCGTCGTGCCCTTCGCCGCGAATCTGCCAATAAAGGCCGCTGTTGGGCTCCAGCAGACGTTGGTCCCCCAACGGGCGATTCAGGAACACTTCCCCGTCCGGCCCGACTTCAGCCGATGCAATCATGCCATTGAGAAGATTGGACAACTGCGCATCGAAGTTACGGGTGACCTGATTGGTCAGCGTGCGATCCAGCGCGATCCCTCCGCCGAGGAGTAAAATCAGAATCCAAGCGGCCGAAATAAGCAAAATGCGCCGCGACAGCGATCCGGTGTGCTGAATTGCGCCGAAGGGGGCGGAAGTGGAATCCTTGCCGCTCACCGTCACCCCATGCGCCTGTTATCAGCCCCGACCCGGACCAGCCGGATCGTCAAGGCTATAACCAAGCCCGCGGATCGTAGTGATGACGTCCGGCCCCAGCTTCTTGCGGATACGCGTGACGAACACCTCGATCGTGTTAGAATCCCGATCAAAGTCCTGGTCGTAGATGTGTTCGATCAGCTCGGTGCGGCTGACTACCTTGCCCTTGTGATGCAGCAGGTAGGACAGCAGCTTGTATTCCTGCGCGGTCAGCTTCACCGGCTCACCGCTCAGCGTCACCCGGCCCGTCCGGGTATCAAGCCGGACATCGCCAGCGGTCAGTTCGCTGCTGGTATTGCCAGAAGCGCGGCTGATCAGGGCCCGCAGGCGGGCAATCAGTTCCTCGGTCTGGAAGGGTTTGGCCAGATAGTCATCGGCCCCGGCGTCCAGTCCGGCGACCTTGTCCGACCAGCTATCGCGAGCCGTCAGAACCAGGACAGGGAACTTGCGGCCTTCCTTGCGCCACATGCCAAGCACGGTCAGCCCATCAATCTCGGGCAGGCCCAGGTCGAGCACGACAGCGTCGTAATCTTCGGTCGAACCCATGAAATGGCCGTCTTCCCCATCGGTCGACAGGTCGACCGCATAGCCATTGCCTTCCAGCGTCGACTTCAGCTGCTTGCCAAGAGTAGGTTCGTCCTCGACGATCAGGATGCGCATCGCGTATTCCTTTAGGTTAGTGCTTGATCAAATGGGGACTATGCCCGCCAAGGTCAAGCAAGCGGCGCTATTGCAGGGTGCGGATGACTTCGCCCGACCGGGCATCGACATCAACGAAGATGACCCGGCCATCGCGAATGAATTTCAGGCGATAGGCCTGCGCCACCGGGTCATATTCCGGACCCAGGTATTGCGCACCGCGCATCATGGGCAAGACCCGGGCCTCAATCTCGCTGGGCTTCTTGACCTTGCCGACGCGAACGTCGCGGCGCAATTCCCCCTGGGCATCGCTGGGGCCGGCATTGGCCGGGACCACTGGCACGCATAGGACCAGTGCCAAAGAAAGAAGATGGCGTTTTCTCATCGCTCCCCGGCGATATGGTCAGTGCCTTGAACCACAGTTGAATGACCTAACCCGCGCGAAGCAAGTCGATATAGCGGCGGCGGATTTCAGCGGTCAAAGTGCCGGGGCGCCCTGTTCCAATCGCCTGGCCGTCGACTTCCACCACCGGCAGCACCAGCGACCCTGCGGCGGACACGAAGGCTTCCCGCGCGGCGAACAGCTCGTCCGGGGTAAAAGCGCGCTCCTCGACATTCAGGCCTATGTCGCGGGCGATCTGCAGGGAACAGATCCGGGTCACGCCCGGGAGGACGCCGTGATCGACCGGGTGCGAGACCAAGACCCCGCGCGCATCGATGATGTGGGCATTGGCGCTGGTCTGTTCGGTGATCAGCCCGTTTTCGACGAACCAGGCATCATCCACTCCGGCGTCGCGCGCCGCTTCCTTGGCCAGCACGGCATAGAGCAGCTGCGTGGTCTTGGCCGAACGGATCGCCCAGCGCCCTTCCGGATAAAGCATCACCCGCAATCCGCGCTGGGCAACGGGATTATCGATCACCGACGCTGCCTGGGTAAAGGCAAAGCGCGTGGCCGGCGCAGCGGGCACTGGCGAAAGGAAATCGCGGTCCGCCGGCGCGCCGCCGGTGATTTGCAGGTAGACCCGCCCTTCCACCAGATCGTTGCGGGCAATCAGTTCGGTCAGGACGCTCGGCCAATCGGTATCGTCGACGATCCGGGTCGCAGCTTTGCTGCGCGCCAGCCGCGCCGCATGATGCGGCCAATTGCAGAAATGCCCATCAAGGACGGGGGACACTTCATAGACCCCCTGCCCGAACAACAACGCCCGATCGAAGATCGACACCCGGGCCTCGCTTTCGGGGAGGAATTCACCATTGAGCCAGACGGTACGCATAACCTACCCTCTCGGGCGGGGCGAACGGCTTGTCAACGCCGAGTGCGTGAGACCATTCGCCGGCCGCCCTCCCGACCGAGTTCTTAACCCCTGATCCGCATCAAGAGCGAAAGCATCGGTCAGAACGTCAAGGTATAGGTCAAGGTATCCATAAGGATCCATGTACCCATTTGATCGGGTGCTCCAATCCGGCTTTCCAGAGCCGGCGTTCCGGCTGGAATTTGTGTCGTACTGCCATAGACAGGTGAATTCTTGTTTACGTCGACGCTAAGGACCATGTGCCCGCGTATCTGCTGTACATTGCCGGTTCCAACGCCCGAGATAGTGGTTCCCCCCGTCATGGTTTGGCCCATGCCGCCCCAGTTGTTGTGCTCCACGATCTTACCATCGAGGGTTTTGACAGTTTGGAGGAGGTATACTGACACGCCATTCCCAAAAGACAGCCGAACAGCGCCCTGAACGGGTAGCCATCCCATATTGTCAGAGCTTGAAGCGGATCCGGTAATTGCAAGAGTATATGGGACGCCGGAATCGCATATTACCGTGCCGTAGTTGACGTATTCATCGCCCATCGTCCCGGTGACCCATTGCATGTCGCGGGTAATGTACCCCAGTCGGCGCGCCACCGTGTACCAAGTCTGATTTGCTTGATAAGTGCCAAGATTGATATTCGCTCCGGCAACTTCACAACCGCCTGGCTCGATTATCATACTGACCGTCCCGGTCGAGGTCGATGTACCGGCGTAGGCGGAAAACGGCAATATCGCCGCTGCAAGCCCCAATGCTGCGGCCCAAATCAATTTGACGTTGCCAATCATGGTTGCGACCCTGAATTGAAGCCTGGTTTCCGCTTGCTCGCTGCAAAACCCGGCTGTTTTGAAAGCGCAGCAAACCGGTAAAGGCCTGAACAGTTGTTAACCAGTGAATCGGTTTTACGGCGCAATATTAGCCAGTTAACAGCTCCCGCCGCACTCGCAATCCTTAATCCGGATCCGTCCCGAACTGACACGCTTTTGTGCGCGCTGCGGGATCAGATGACCGCCTCGGATTGGAACCACGGAAGATGCCTTGTCATTGCCGGTCCGCCCCCCTAGGTGCCGCAGGCTATGGCCGCAGCACCAATTCTTTCGTGGGAAGGACTCAGCCTTCAGCAGGGTTCGGGGTGGTTGTTCCGCGACCTCGACATTCACATCGGCCCGCGCGACCGTCTGGCGCTGATCGGCCGCAATGGCGCGGGCAAGACCACCTTGCTGCGCCTGATCGGGGACCAGATCGACGCCGACAAAGGCAAGCGCTCGATCCAGCCTGGCACCAAAATCGTGATGCTGGAACAGGACCCGTTCTTCACCGGGTTCGATACGCTGATGGACTTTGCCCTGTCGGGCAAGGACGCCCCGCCCCGCCACGAGGTTGAGGCGATTGCCGGCCAGTTGGGCATCGACATGAGCCGCTCGGCTGATAGCGCCAGCGGCGGGGAGCGCCGCCGCGCCGCCCTCGCCCGTGCGCTGGCCTCTGAACCCGACCTGCTGCTGCTGGATGAACCGACCAACCACCTTGACCTGGCCGCGATCGACTGGCTGGAATCGTGGCTTGGCCGCTATACCGGCGCCTTCGTCGTGATTAGCCACGACCGTACCTTCCTCGAACGGCTGACCAAGGCCACCCTGTGGCTCGACCGGGGCAGCATGCGCCGCAAGGAGATCGGATTCGGCGGCTATGAAGCGTGGATGGAACAGGTCTATGCCGAGGAAGCCCGCGCCGCCGAAAAGCTCGACGCCAAGCTGAAGATCGAGGCCCACTGGCTGGAGCGAGGGGTAACCGCACGGCGCAAGCGCAACCAGGGCCGCCTGGAAAAGCTCTGGGAAATGCGGGCCCAGCGTGCCGCAATGCTGAACCCGCAGGGCGCTGCAAAGATGAAGTTGATGGTCGACGACGTGAAGACCAAGGCGGTCATCGTTGCCGACAAGGTCAACAAGAAGTTCGGTGACCGCACGATCATCAAGGACTTTTCTCTGCGCATCCAGCGCGGTGACCGGATCGGTCTGGTTGGGGCCAACGGATCGGGCAAGACCACCCTGCTGAAGCTGTTGACCGGCGAACTGCCACCCGACAGCGGCACGGTAACCCTGGCCAAGACGCTGCACGGGGTAATGATCGACCAGCAGCGCAGCCTGCTATCGCCGGAAAAGCGGGTCCGCGACGTGCTGGCCGAAGGCGGCGACTGGATCGACGTACGCGGGGTGCGCAAGCACATTCAGGGTTACCTCAAGGACTTCCTGTTCGATCCGGGCCTGGTCGATGCCCGCGTCGGCACGCTCTCCGGCGGAGAACGCAGCCGCCTGTTGCTCGCCCGGGAATTCGCCCGCAAGTCAAACCTGCTGGTGCTCGACGAACCGACCAACGACCTTGATCTGGAAACGCTCGACCTGTTGCAGGAAGTGATTGCCGACTATGACGGCACGGTCCTGATCGTCAGCCACGACCGCGACTTCCTGGACCGGACCGTGACCGTGACGCTGGGTCTCGACGGTTCGGGCAAGGTCGACATCATCGCGGGCGGTTATGCGGACTGGGAAGCGAAGCGGCAAAAGCGCATTGCTCCGGTCAAGCCGATGAAGAGCATGGCCCCGGCCGCAGCTCCGGCACCGACGCCGCAGCCACCGCGCAAGACCAAGCTGTCCTACAAGGACCAGCGTGATTACGACCTGCTACCTGCACGGATCGAGGAATTGCTGGCACAGATTGCACGCGACGAGGCCGTGCTATCCGACCCCGCGCTCTATACGCGCGATCCGGCAAAGTTCGCCGCGCTTACCAAGGCAATAGAAGCGGCCCGCGCCGAGAAGGACGCGGCCGAGGAACGCTGGCTGGAACTGGCGGAACAGGTTGAGGGGTAAACCCCCTCAGCCCTTCATCGCCAAACGCTGCTTCACCCGCTCGTCGATCCGCGCTTCGAACATCGACAGCGGCATGACCCCGTCCTTCAGCACTTCGTGGAACCAGGGCAGCGAGAACTTGTCGCCCAGCGCAGCCTGTGCCTTTTCGCGCTGCTTGACCCAAGCCATGTGACCGATCTTGTACGAGCAAGCCTGGCCCATCTGGGTGCAGTAACGCTCAACCTCGCGCTGGCTGCGCGGGCGAGCAAAGCCGGTTGTCGCAACCATATAGTCGGTCGCCTGTTCCCGGCTCCAGCGCTTGTGGTGAATGCCGGTGTCGACCACCAGGCGCGCGGCGCGGAACAGGAAGCTCTGCAAGTAACCTGCGCGCTCGATCCCGGTGTAGGCCCCCAGTTCATCGGCAAGCTGCTCGGCGTAAAGCGCCCAGCCCTCGCCATAGGCGGACAGGAACATGTTGCGCAGCAGCATCGGCAGGTCGCCCGACAGCTGCGAGTAAGAGTTCTGCAGGTGGTGCCCCGGAACCCCCTCGTGATAGGTCAGCGCGGGCAGCGAATACTTCGGCCAGTCGCCATTGTCCTTGAGGTTGATCCAGTAAATCGCCGGACGCGTGCCATCGAGCGACGCGCGATTGTAATAGCCGTTTGATGCACCATCCTGGATTTCCTCGGGCACGCGGCGGATTTCCAGCGGTTGGCGCGGAATTTCGGCGAATGCCTTGGGCAGGCGCTGCCACATGTCGGCCAACCCGGCGTTGAGACTGTCGATCAGCGCTTTGCGGCCCTCGGCCGTGTTGGGATAGACCTGCTCCGGGCGCTTGTTGAGCAGAGTTAGGCGATCACCCACGCTACCCTGGGTCAATCCGGCACCCTTCAGGATGACGTCCAGCTTTGCCGAGATGTCCGCGACCTGCTCCAGACCGGCAGCGTGGACTTCGTCCGGCGTCATCGCGGTGGTGGTCGCCTGGGCCAAAGCAGCGGCATAGATCTCATCCCCGCGCTTGAGCCGCCAGGCCCCGTCACCTGCGGGCGTGCTCCGGCGCAGTTCGGCGATCAGTCCCATCTGACGATCCAACGCCGGATAGATTTCCGATTCGATAACCCGCGCCGCACGCGCCTGCCAATCGCCGGACAATCCTTTGGCCTTGGCCTTGTCGCCCAGATAGCGCGCCATGGTGCTCTCGGCGGCGGCAGGCGAACGCAGCTTGTTCATCTGGCCCAAGGTCAGGTCCAGGGACCAGTCCGGCGCGACAAAGCCGCGTGCGGCCTGAGCGCGCTGCTCGGCAGTGTCCTCGTCCAATACGCGCGCAAAAGCGGAAAGGCGCGACAGATAGGCTTCTGCGTCTGCGGCGCTTTCCACCGGGTGTTGCGAGGTCAGGAAGTCAGGCGTTTCAAAATAGGCACCGCCTTGCTGGAAGATGGGATAAGGGCGTTGAACCGAACCAATGTCAAAACGCTCAGCGGCAATCGTCCGCTGTTCCAGCTGGTACATCGCCAGGGCACGGTGACGCGTGCCTGCCTCGCTGAGAGCGTCTGCCTTGACCGCCTTGATTTCGCCCAACCAGCGCTGGTTGCGGGCCAGATCGGCATGCCGCTCCGCAGCGGTGGCAGGGCTCAATTCACTGCGCAGATGGGCCAACTTGCCCTTATCTACACCCAGCGAAGTGGCGAATTCAGGCGAGCGCGCAATGCCATCCTGGAACACCGCATCAAGCAGGCCGTGAAGCGCGGCATCAGCCCCATTGGCGGCTCCGGCGGCGAAAACCGGGTCAGCGGCAAACGCCAGGGTGGCAAGGCCAGTCGATGCAAGGAATTGCCGGCGATCCATAAAGACTCCTGATTGATTGCTTCACCCCAGCTTCTGCGGATTACGCCGGATAGACCGGCACTCCATCGACCAGCAACCCCTTCGCTTCGACGAACGTCAGGCCATGCGGTAAAAGGTCGCAACCCGATCGAGTGCGATCCGCAGCACCAGCTTGCCGCTGCGCACCGGCCACGACAAAGCCCGTTCTGCATCAACCAAGGCGTCACCGTTGCACACCACTCGCCACAGGATGTCTGCCAAATCCGGGCCAGCCGCGGCGATTGCACCATCGAACCGACAACGCGCCGCAGCCTGACGCTCGTGCGCATAAAGCAGGCGTTCCGCGCCGCTTCCCTTAATCCGCACGGGATCCCAGCGCATTGTCACTCCGGGCATGATCTGCGCCCGCTCAAAATCAATGCGCAGGCACTCGCCCGCAGCGAACTGGCGGTCACTCACGTGACCCCGCGCATGAAGCCAGGCAAGCGGGCTCTCCGCAAGGTTGACGGTAACCGAGCGCCCGCCCCGGCGCGGGGCCCGTGGTCCAGGTCCTGCTACGGTCAGTTCGCGCTCGACAAGTATGCGTTTCATGGCTTGATCCTTTTGGTTGTCTACCGGGAAGGACTTGCCAAATCCGTTATGCTGTAGGAAAGTTAAAACCAATCTGGTTACTTGGAAAGTGTCATGATCAATCGCATCCGCGACATCCGCCGTGAGAAAAAGCTGACCTTGGCGGACGTTGCCAAGCGGTGCGATCCGCCAACCACCGCGCAGACCATCGGACGTTTGGAAACTGGCACCCGTCAGCTCTCGCTGACCTGGATGAACCGCATTGCCGCTGCGCTCGAAGTCGAACCTGAACTCCTGGTCCGTTCAAGCAACCCCGGACACCCTCGGTATGTGGCTCGCATTGGAAGCGATGGTGCCGAAGCCATGCCCGCGGCCCGCGATGCGATCCTGCCGACTGCGCTGGGCACAGATGGCGAACTGGTCGTACTGGCCATTGACGTTCCAGCCGGTCTGTACCGTGCAGGCGACCAGGTCTGGCTGCGACAGTTCGCAACTGCGGACAGCGGCAAATTGCTCAACCGGGATGTGCTGGTCCCCCGACCCGGTGGACGCTTTGCCTTTGGCCGTTTGATTGACCGCGATGGCAGCCGGGTTGCAATCCTTCCTCCCGACCCGGGCCAGCGGCAAATCGTGGTCGATAATCCGGCCTGGATCGCTGCAGCGGAGATGCTGGTCAGGCCGCTCTGAAGAGACGGGCGGCAAGTGCGATTGCACCCGCCGCCCGGCTTCACAGTCAGCTTTGGAGGAGTTCAGGCCCCTTCGCGGGCCAATCGCTCCTGCCGCTCCAATGCGGTTTCCACCGGCACGAAGCTGTCCGATTTGACCTTGAGCCAGATCAGGATCGGGGCAGCCATGTAGACCGAGCTGTAGGTCCCAACAAAGATCCCCAGCGTTATAGCGGCGGTAAAGCCGAAGATCACGTCCGGCCCCAGCAGCAGCAGGGCAACCAGGGTTATCAGAACCGAAAGCGAGGTCACGATGGTCCGGCTGAGCGTTTCGTTGACCGACAGGTCCAGCAGTTCGGGCATCGGCATCCGGCGGAACTTCTTCAGGTTCTCGCGGATACGGTCGTAGACCACGATGGTATCGTTCAAGGAATAGCCCATCAGGGTCAGCAAAGCCGCGACGATATTAAGATCGAATTCCATCTGGGTAAGCGCGAACATCCCCAAGGTCAGCGATACGTCGTGGACCAGGGCGTAAAGCGCACCGACGCCGAACTGCCATTCGAACCGCACCCAGATGTAGATCGAGATCGCCACCATTGCAGCCAGCAGGGCGAGCCCGCCCTGTTTGCCCAATTCTTCGGAAACCTTGCCCGAAACCGAGTCCACGCCATCGATCCGGGCGTCGCTGTGCTCGGCCTTGATCGTGGTGGTGATCTTCTTTGCCATCACATCTGCCAAGGCCGCATCTTGATCCGAGCCTTCGGGCAGCTTCATCCGGATTGAAACCTCATTGGGCTTGCCGAATTGTTGGATAATCGGTTCACCATAGCCAAGCTGTGCAACGTTCGCGCGCAACTCTGCGACTGGAGCCACCGGACTCTGGACAAAGGTCACACGGATCATCTGGCCGCCGATGAAATCGACCCCCAGATTCAGCCCCTTGGTCAGGACCAACCCCCACGAGGCTATGATCAACAAGGTGCTGACGATGTAGAACGGCAACCGCCAGCGCAGGAACCTGATGTTGGTGTTGTCCGGAACGAGTTTGAGCAGTTTCATCGAACGGTTCCTTAAAGCACGATGTCGCTGGGGCGATTGCGGCGCAGATAGCCAGCCACCCACATGCGGGTCAGCCACACGGCAGTGAACACCGAGGTGACGATACCGATCATCAAAACGATCGCGAAACCGCGCACCGGACCGGATCCGATCAGGAACATCAGCACGGCAGCAATGACATTGGTGATATTGGCGTCAAAGATCGCGCGGCTCGCTTCCTTGTAGCCCAGTTCCACTGCCTGAACCACCTTGCGCCCGCGTGCCCGTTCTTCCCGGATGCGTTCATTGATCAGCACGTTGGCATCAACCGCGGCACCAATCGTCAGCACGAATCCGGCAATCCCCGGCAGGGTCAGGGTCGTGTCGAGCAGCGACATGATACCCAGGATCATCAGACCGTTGATCGCCAGGGCGGCGTTGGCATAAAGCCCGAACCGGCCATAGGTGATCGCAATAAAGATCATCAGGGCCAGGGTGCCGACCCCCATGGCAATTACGCCTTTTTCGATCGAGTCGGCCCCAAGGTCCGGACCGACCGAGCGCTCCTCAACCACCTTCAGGTCGACCGGCAGCGCACCGGAAACCAGCGCAATCGCCAGCTGGTTGGCGCTTTCGCTGGTAAAGCTTCCGGAAATGCGGGCCTGACCGCCCAGGATTGGCTCCTGAATATTGGGTGCCGACAGAACCTTGCCATCAAGTACGATGGCAAACGGCTTGCCGACATTCTCGGTGGTCAGCCGCGCGAACTTCGCACCGCCGGCCTGATCGAACGTAATCGAGACAACCGGTTCATTGGTGCGCTCATCGTTGCTCGCGACCGCATTGGTCAGCTGATCGCCCTTGATCCCACCATAGCGACGGACCGCAAGGCGTCCCGTCCCGTCCTTTTCCGGATTGGCATAGGGCAGCAGTTCAGACCCGGCCGGAGCGATGCCCTGGGCAACCAGGGTAGGATCCGCGGTCAGATCAACCATGCGGAACTCAAGCTTTGCGGTCTGACCAAGCAAGGCCTTCAGCGCGGCCGGATCCTTAAGGCCAGGCACCTGCACCACGATGCGGTTCGCACCCTGGCGGATAATGGTCGGTTCGCGCGTCCCCATCTTGTCGATACGTTTGCGCACCACGTCTGTGGCCGAGTCCATCGCCCGCGACTGTGCCTGCTTGATCCCGGCTTCGGTCGGAGCAAGAACGATCTTGCCGCCATCGACCTTCAGGTCCCAGTCGCGCTGGCCGGACATCGAAGCCCCGCTGGTCAGCGTCTGGAGCGCCTCGCGAGCAGCATCGCTCTTGGCCGGATCGGCGACCATGAACGACACGTTGCCATCCTTGGTCGAGATGTCGCCAACCGCGATCTTGGCCTGGCGCAACCGGTTACGTACGTCCTCTGCCATCGTTTCCAGACGCTGGCGACGGATCTGGTCAGAGCTTGCTTCGAGCAGGATATGGCTGCCCCCGGCAAGGTCCAGGCCCAGATTGACCTTCGGTTCGATCAACTGGGCAGGCCACGGAGTATTGGAAACGGCAAAGAGCGATGGCAGCGCTGCCAGACAGGTCACGATCGTGATCGCCCAGAGCGTCAGCCGCCTCCACAGAGGAAAGTCGAGCATGGAATTGCTTTCGTCAGGACCCGGTCAGGGGCAATCAGTCGTTGGCTGCGCCAGCCGGCGGAACGATGTCGGCGATGGTCGACTTCAGCGCCTTGACCCGAACGTTCGGTCCAAGCTCCAGCTCCGCATAATGCTCGTCCACCTTCACCACCTTGGCCAGCAGGCCGCCGCCGGTCAGAACCTGATCGCCCTTTTTCAGGCCGGCCACCTTGTTCTGGTGTTCTTTCTGACGGCGCATTTGCGGCCGAATGATCAGGAACCAGAAGACCACCACCATCGCGACCAGCGGTACAAAGCTGGTCCAGGTGGGGGGAGCGTCGGCTCCGGCTGCGGCGGCGGAAAGAAGCTGAAGGACTGAGCTGCTCATGGCTTTGTCTTATCCCTGAAACACAGGCGTCCGGGACCGCCGGACGCAATTGCGGGCGCCTAGCAGCAATGCCTTGCGATAGCAACGCGCAGCCCCCTCGGCATTCTCCCAAATGGCGCCTCGTCGTCGCCCTTCAAGAGGTGGGCGCGAACTTTCCAACTGCGGCTTGCCAAGGCGCCGTGCGCTGCCTATAGGCCCGCACCTTGCCCCGGCGCAATTGCGCGGGACAGAACCGGTCGGGACGTAGCGCAGCCTGGTAGCGCATCACACTGGGGATGTGGGGGTCGGAGGTTCGAATCCTCTCGTCCCGACCAATTCAAGCCAAACTTTATCGGCCCTTCCATTCGGGCTGACGCTTTTCCGCAAACGCCCGCGGTCCTTCGCTGGCGTCTTCGCTGGTTTGCCAGGCGACAAAGGCTGGATGCTGAGGCTGTGCCTTCATCGCTGCCTCCACGCTGGGTTGAGCCAGACCATCCAGGACCAGTTGCTTCGAAGTTCGGATTGAGACCGGCGAGGCGCGGAGGATTTCAGCGCACCACCGCGCCACCGATTCCTCCAGATCCCCGTCGGCCACGACTTCGGTGACGAAGCCCAGCCGGTAGCCTTCCTCCGCTGCCACCCGCCGCGAGGACAGAATCATGCCCATTGCCTGCTTGATCGGAACCTGGCGTGCCAGCCGGTGCAGCCCGCCGCCCAAGGCAACCGCGCCGACCAGCGGCTCGGGCAGGCCAAAGCTGGCACTCTGCGTGGCAATAATCAGGTCGCAGGCCAAAGCGAGCTCGAACCCTCCGCCCAGCGCCAATCCGTTGACCGCGGCAATGATCGGCTTGGGGCAATCAAACCGCTCGATCAGACCGGCATAGCCGTGCGGGGGATAGGCCCGGCGCCCTTCCGCAACCGCGGATTTGAGATCGGTCCCAGCACAAAATCCACGGCCCGCGCCGGTTACGACACAAATGTGTTCGTCGGGCGCCGCCGCGAATTGGTTGAATGCTTCCTCCAGTTCCCAATGCATATCGGCATTGATCGCATTGAGAATTTCCGGTCGGTTCAGCGTGATCTTGCGCACGCCGCCGATCTGCTCGCTGATGATGTACTGCATGGCGAATCTCCCCCTTTGCCCCTGATTTTCATATTGCCCAGCAGCTGACCAGAGCGGGAAACATTTTCCTACATGAACCAGATTGGTTATCTGAACTGCTCCCTGCCCACTGGAGCGAAACCCATGCCCCTGATTGAAGCCCTGATCGGACCTGTCACCAGCCTGATCGACAAGGTCATCCCCGACAAGAAAGCGCGCGATCAGGCAAAGCTGGAGCTGCTGCAATTGCAAGGTTCGCAAGAGTTGGCCGAAATTCAGGCGCGCCTGTCCGCAATCATCGCCGAGGCAAACGCATCGGATCCCTGGACCAGCCGGGCCCGGCCAAGTTTTCTGTACGTGATCTATGTCTTGCTGCTGTGGTCGTTGCCCATGGGCCTGCTCGCAGCCTTTTCGCCGCAGACGGCAAAAGACATCGCCGCGGGAATCAATGCCTACCTGGCTGGCCTTCCCGAGCCGCTTTATGCCCTCTTCGGCACCGGCTACCTGGGCTACACCGCCGCCCGGCAATGGGGAAAAGTTGCCGGAAGCGACAAGTAGAATCCCTGGCGGTGGTCGGGATCTTGGTTATTTTCGAGTAACCTTTTCCGTCTAATGCCGCTCTGAACGCATCGCGTCGCTTGGGAGTTTTTGTGCTTCGCCTGAACTTGCCTTTTCCCCGGACCGGAATGCTTGCGATGGCAGTGGCGGCCGGTTTGCTGACCGGCTGTGACGGTCGCGATGCCGAAAGTGCCGAGCGTATTGCCGAAATGAACGCCGCCGCGGTGCGCGCCGAAAAGGCTGCTGAACGGGCCGAGGCCGCCGTGGCGAAACTGCAGAACGCCGCAATCGCCAACCCGCATTACGAACCTGAAGCCGCAGAACCGAGCCCCTCGGACCCCTCGCCTCCCGAGGATCAGCCCATCAACGAGCTTTGAATTCAGGTTATCCTTGCCCCCGCGGGCCGGCGGGTTATGGATACGCAAAGTGAAAATCCGAAGGATCCGTTTTTGCGCAAAGTCCTTGTTCTCAACGGCCCGAACCTGAACCTGCTTGGGACCCGCGAACCAGAAATCTATGGCCACGACACGCTTCAGGACATTGAAGCGCGGCTGGTCAAGCTGGGTACCGCCCTGGATCTGGAAGTCGAATGCCGCCAGTCCAATCACGAAGGCGTTCTGGTAGACTGGCTGCATGAAGCGCGCGGCCGGGTTCACGCCGTTCTGCTCAATGCCGGCGCCTACACCCACACCTCGATCGCGCTGCTCGACGCGATCAAGGCAACCGAGTTGAAGGTCATCGAAGTTCACTTGTCGGATCCGGAAACCCGCGAGGAATTCCGCCATTTGTCGTATATTTCGATGGCGGCGATCGACTGTGTGAAAGGCCTTGGTGCGCGCAGCTATGAAGTTGCGCTGGAGCGTGCCGCGGCGCTTTAGGCTTGCCTCTCCTGCCGCGCCGCCGCATAGGCGAAAGCCCTGTTTCACTTAAGAGGATCGCATGAGCGACACCAAGGGCACGAACCGTTCCGGCGGCATGAACATCGATAGCAAGCTGGTCCGCGAGCTGGCCGAACTCCTGGCAGAAACCGGCCTGACCGAAATCGAGGTCGAGGACGGTGAGCGCAAGATCAAGGTAGCCCGGCAGGCCGCTGCTGTTCAAACTTTCGCCGCACCGGCCATGCCGGCGCCGGTTGCCGCCGCCCCCGCGGTGAGCGCTCCCGCTGCAACGCCGGCAGAAGCCGCTGCGCCAGCCGCTGATGCGAACGCACTGAAGTCGCCGATGGTCGGCACTGCCTATCTCTCGTCCGAGCCGGGTGCTGCCCCGTTCGTTACCGTCGGTAGCCAGGTCAAAGCCGGTGATACCTTGCTGATCATCGAAGCGATGAAGGTGATGAACCCGATTACTGCCGACAAGGCCGGTACGGTAAAGGCAATCCTGGTCGAAAACGCGCAGCCGGTCGAATATGACCAGCCGCTGGTCGTGATTGCCTGAGGCCGCGCCACCCATGACCATTTCCCGCATCCTGATCGCCAATCGCGGCGAGATTGCCCTGCGCATTCACCGCGCAGCCCATGAAATGGGGATCGAAACCGTCGCGGTTCATTCCACCGCGGACGCCGATGCGATGCATGTGCGTCTGGCCGATCACGCGGTCTGCATTGGCCCGCCGCCGGCCAAGGACAGCTATCTGAACGTCGCGGCGATCATCTCGGCCGCCGAGATTGCCCAGGCTGACGCAATCCATCCCGGCTATGGCTTCCTTTCGGAAAACGCCCAGTTCGCGGAAATCGTCGAAAGCCACGGCATTACCTGGATCGGACCGAAGCCCGAACATATCCGCACCATGGGGGACAAGATCGAAGCCAAGCGCACTGCGGGTGCACTGGGCCTGCCTCTGGTCCCAGGCTCGGATGGCGCGGTCAGCGACATTGTCGAAGCACGCGAGATCGCGGAAAAAGCCGGCTATCCGGTCATCATCAAGGCTGCATCGGGCGGCGGTGGCCGCGGGATGAAGGTCTGCAACGGACCGGACGAGTTGGAAACGCTGATTGCCCAGGCCGGGACCGAAGCCAAAGCCGCGTTTGGCGACGCCACGGTCTATATCGAAAAGTATCTCGGCAATCCGCGCCACATCGAATTCCAGGTGTTTGGTGACGGCAATGGCAATGCGATCCACCTGGGCGAGCGCGACTGCTCGCTGCAGCGCCGCCACCAGAAGGTCCTGGAAGAAGCCCCCTCCCCCGTCATCAGCCCGGAAGAGCGGGACCGGATGGGCGGCATCGTCGCCAAAGCCATGGCCGACATGGGCTATCGCGGTGCCGGTACGATCGAGTTTCTGTGGGAAAACGGCGAGTTCTATTTCATCGAAATGAACACCCGCCTGCAAGTCGAGCATCCGGTGACCGAAGCGATCACCGGGGTTGATCTGGTCCGCGAACAGATCCGCATCGCCGATGGCAAGCCGCTGTCGGTGAACCAGGAAGACATCGAGTTCAACGGCCACGCGATCGAATGCCGCATCAATGCCGAAGACCCGTGGACTTTCGCCCCCTCACCCGGCCTGGTGCAGAACTATCATGCGGCTGGCGGGATGAACGTCCGGGTCGATTCCGGGCTCTACGCCGGGTACAAGATTCCGCCCTACTACGATTCCATGATCGCCAAGCTGATCGTCAAGGGCCGCACCCGCGAAGGCTGCATCATGCGGCTCAAGCGCGCGCTGGAGGAAATGGTGGTAACCGGCGTGAAGACGTCGATCCCGCTGCATCAGGCCCTGATGAACGAGCCTGACTTTATCCACGGCGATTATACGATCAAGTGGCTGGAGGAGTGGCTCGCGCAGCGCAACGGCTGATCGCTGCCGCTGGTTTTCCTATTCCAGCGGCACGCCCGGCATCTGCTTGGCCGTGCGAATGGTAAGCGAAGTCTTGACGCTGGCGACATTGGGCGCCGGCGTCAACTTGCTGGTCAGGAACTCCTGAAAGCTTTGCAGGTCCTTGCTGACGATCTTCAGGATGAAGTCGATCTCGCCATTCAGCATGTGGCACTCGCGCACTTCGGGCAGGTTCTTCATCGCGTCTTCGAACTGACGCAGCGAATCTTCGGCCTGGCTTTTCAGGCTGACCATCGCAAAGACGGTGATCGAAAAGCCCAGTTTCGACGCGTCGAGATCGGCGTGATAGCCGCGAATGACGCCCGATTCCTCCAACGCGCGAACCCGGCGCAGGCATGGCGGCGCGGTCAGTCCGACGCGCTGTGCCAGTTCAACGTTGGTTACGCGCCCTTCGTCCTGAAGTTCTGCGAGCAACCGGCGATCGATCGAATCGAGATTGGACAATCCCACTACCCCATGTTGCGCGAGAGACATGGAAAACGCCGCCAATAGGCAACATTCGCCTATTCCATGTCACAACGCGATAATTTTATTGTTTATGACCGCAATGGTTCCGCTTGGCAACGCATCATTCGCCTACTCGGACAGGCTATGCACAAACATGGTAAACGCCCTCGCTTCAGCCTGGCGAAAGCCATAATGGCATCCGATGCTGTTCGACGACCGCCTTGGCACCGTACTGCGCCTCAGCGCCAGCGGACCAGCGGTGCTGTCCAGCCAGTTCCGGCAGCTGCTTGACCTGCTTGGCACCTGTCCCGCGGACGCGCGCGGAGAACAGCTCGATGCGGCCTATCTTCGCCTGGGTGAGCTTGCGCGGCAGATCTCTCCACAGGACCGTGCCCAGGCAATCGGCGATGCGGGGCTCCGCTTACGCTCTCCCCGCCTGGTTGCCGCGCTAGCCGCCTGCGAACCTGTCGTTGCCGCAGCAGTTGTGCGCCATGCCCAACTGGCCACGGACCAATGGCTCGATCTGATTCCAGCGATTCCGCCCGCGGCGCGCAATCACCTCCACCGACGCCGCGACCTATCGGGCGAAGTCCTGGCACTCCTGTCGCGACTGGGTGCAACCCGCCCGGGGCTTCCCCCGGCACAGCCTGAGCCGTCCCTCGGCGAGACAGCGGAGCAGACAGATCGCGGCCCTCCTCCGCCCAGACAGGACCAACCCGTTGACGAGCCGCTCAATCCGCAAAGCGGGATCAGCGCGATCGTCAAACGGATCGAAGCCTATCGCCGGGCCCGGCAGGAATCCGATGGCGGTGCTGGCAATGCGCCCCGCCTGCCCCTGGACGAAGAGCTATTCCATACTGCCAGCCAGGTGCGTGCCTTTGATTTTGCGACAGACGCAGAATGCCGCATCAATTGGAGCGATCCGGGCGTGATCGCGATGGTCAGCGGGATCGGCTTGCCGGATCTCACCGGCGATCACGGCGCCACCCTTTTGCGCCGTCATCAACCGCTACGCACGATGGAAGTGGAACTCCACGGCGGCCCGGCCATCGCCGGCGCTTGGCTGTTGGATGCCGCCCCTTGGTTCGATCCGATTGCTGGCCGCTTCCTTGGCTATCGTGGCCGCATGCGCCGTCCTCAACCGCCAGCCGAGCATGCCCAGCCGGTCCAAGAAAGCACCGCCGATCGGATGCGCCAGGTGCTGCATGAACTGCGCACTCCGGTAAATGCAATCCAGGGCTTTGCCGAAGTGATCCAGCAGCAGCTGTTTGGCCCCACTCCGCACGAATATCGCGCTCTCGCCGCAGGGATTGCCGGGGACGCGGCCCGGATCCTTTCTGCCTTCGAGGAACTTGAACGCTTCGCCAAACTCGACAGCGGCACGATGGAACTCGACACTGGCCAGACCGATCTGGCTGCCGCGCTCGAAACGACGATCGCACAGCTATCCGCTCACCTGACCCCGCGCGGCAGTGGCTTTTCGCTGCGCATCCACGGCGAGCAGCATAGCATCGGGCTGGAACAAAGCGAAGCGGAGCGGATTCTGTGGCGTGTGCTGGGCACTCTGGCGGGGGTCAGTGAACAGGGCGAAATGCTCGAAGCGAGTCTCGAACTCAGTCCAGGCGCGATCCGCCTCTGCCTGACTTTGCCGTCAGCCCTGGCAGCAACATCGGGGGACGCGCTTTTCGAAACCGCTGCCGGCGCTATTGCCCAAAGTCTGTCGGTTGGCTCCTTCGGGGCGGGATTCGCATTGCGGCTGGCGCGAGCGGAAGCACAAGCCGCGGGCGGATCTCTGGTTCGAAGCGGCAATGTTCTAACCTTGACCTTGCCGGCCGTGACTGCCCGAGCACCCAGCGCAGCCGACCAGATCAAAGATCATTCGCATTGATCGACCGGAGCGCTTGCCTAAGCCGCTTGGCCAAGCTAACGCCGCCCTGCAATCACGCGTATGGGCCTGTAGCTCAGTTGGTTAGAGCTGGCCGCTCATAACGGCTAGGTCGCGGGTTCGAGTCCTGCCGGGCCCACCAGCGCAAGATTGGCAAACCCCGGTCGGGGAGTGGCGCAGTCCGGTAGCGCGCCTGCTTTGGGAGCAGGATGTCGCAGGTTCGAATCCTGTCTCCCCGACCAAGTTTCTCATCGCCTGAAAAAGTACCCGCCGCGCCGCACTGATGGCGCCGTCCCAAAGCGCGACTAATGCACCTTCGGACACTGGCCAAAAGGTCAGGTTGCTTAATTTCAGTTAAAGGCGCTGTCTTCCCAAGTTGAAGGGGGCATACCTGGAAAGTTCCATCCGGCATTTCAGCGCCGCATACATTCCAAGTTACCTTCAACCATAAAAATGGGATGGAGGATATGATGGAAACGGTTTCCTTATTTCAGTACTCTCTGATTTATAATGCATTCTCTTTTACTTTTGCAGCTATGGCCGCTGCCACTTTATTTCTTTGGCTTGGTCGCTCTCAAGTTTCAACCCACTATAAAACAGCAGTAACGATTTCCGGCCTCGTCTGTGCGATTGCCGCCTACCACTACTGGCGGATTTTCGAGAGTTGGGAAGCAGCCTACACCGTCAAGGACGGCGTCGTCGCGGCGACAGGATATGCGTTCAACGATGCATACCGCTACGTCGATTGGCTGCTCACGGTACCGCTTCTGCTAATCGAACTGGTGCTTGTGATGCGCCTTAGCCGCGACGAAACCGTCAGCAAGTCTCTCAAGCTGGGCTTTGCGGCGGCATTGATGATCGTTCTTGGCTATCCGGGCGAGATTGCAACGGACATTCCAACCCGCGCACTGTGGGGAACGCTGTCTGCCATTCCGTTCCTGTACATCGTGTGGGAACTGTTCAGCGGGCTTGGCGCCTCGATCGAACGCCAGCCCGAAAGCGTGCGGGAACTGGTTAAGAAGGCCCGCCTGCTGACCTTTGCCTCTTGGGGCTTTTACCCCATCGTCTACATGGCGCCTTATGCAGACATCTCGGGGGCTGCTGCGGAAACTGCGATCCAGGTGGGCTATACCGTCGCCGATCTTGTCGCAAAGGCAGTCGTCGGTGTGCTGATCTGGGTGATTGCAGTGCGCAAGTCCGAAGCTGAAGCTGCCAAAGCCTGAGCATTGGACGTCAGCATAGATGGCTCGCACCCTTCTTGCTGATAGCGATACGATCGTGGGCACCGGTGATCTTGTTATGAGATCGCCGGTGCCCCGATCGTTCTGGGCAGCAGCCGTGATGGCGGCAGCTGTTTTCGCGGCTGGCCGGTCTTTCGACCCGAAACTGTTGTCCCTTGCCGCATTATGGCTCATGCTCTTGGGGGGGCTTCCCCACGGCGCCTATGACATAGCAACTGCGCGCCGGGCGCTGGCACTGAGCAACCGACGCGCCCTCTTGCTGTTTTCTCTGTATATTGGCGTTGCTCTGCTGATGGCGATGCTGTGGACGGTCTCGCCTGGACTGGCCCTGTCCATCTTCCTCGCCAGCGCTGCTATTCATTTCGGCGAAGATTGGGATATGCTCGATACGGGGCTGTTTCGAGCCACCGCCGGCGCTTCGGTTATCTGTATCCCGGCCATCTTCCAACCCGCAGAGGTCGGTCACCTGTTCCTGCTCATGGGCGGGCAGCAGGCCGAAACGGTTACAAAGATTGTGATCGCCACTGCGCCAGTAGCTATTCTGGTGATGCTCACTGCCCTCGCCCGGGCCTTCGTCCAAGGGGATCGGCAATGGGCAGTTGCCCAAGCGACCTCGTTCGTCGGGCTTGCGGTGCTGCCGCCGATCCTTGGCTTCACCTTGTTCTTTGTATTCCTGCATTCGCCCTTGCACATGCGGGAAGTCAGACATTCACTGCCCGGCTGGACACCCCGCCGCCTGGCCGCTTACGGACTCGCCATCTGCAGCCTTGGCTTGCTGGGTGGATTTTTCTTCTTCGAACAACTGGTTTCCGACATTCCGGAAGTGGCCATGGCAAACGGCTTCAAAGTCTTGTCGAGCCTTGCCGCCCCCCATTTGCTGCTTCACTTCTTCATCAAGAAACATCACCCGCAGACCGCTTAGTTCGCAGCACGACAAGCAGCGCCCGACCGCCAGGCCGACCCCAAAAATTCCATTCCGCTTCAGCGCGGATCGATGCCAATCCGGCTGAGGATGCTTTCGTCGAACTTGAGGCGCAGGGAGATGAAGACACCGCTGGTCGTGCTGCGAGTGATCATGAAATCCGGGTCTTTGAAACCAGCGAAGTTATAGCCGGCGATCAGGACCAGATCCTTGGCTGGGGTAAATCCGATCTGCGGGCCAATGGCATAAGATGCCGTGCGGTCCGAGAGGTTGGCGCGCAGGGTTCCGCCGATGCCGACATCAAGCCGGGCACCGATGCCATAGCGCAGATCAAGCCCGCCCAGCAGCGTCGTGCCGATCAGATCGTAAGCCTGAATGCGATCAAAATTGCGCCGCACCGCTGCGAAAAAGCCAAGTTCATGCCGGTTGAGGCGCTGCCCGTCGACATAGCTGGAAGGGGTCCATGCCCCGGACACGCTCGCAATCAGGCGATCGGATTGACCATCGCCCGAAATCATCAGGGCGGTTCCCCCAATCGGCCCCATCCCGCCCGCAACCGCGCCGGTGACCCGGTCCGAACGGAATTCCAGTTTACCGAGCAGATTGAGATCGGATTCGCTTGGGCGACGGGCAAAGGTCAACGCCGCATCGATCACCCGGCTGGTCGCGCCTCCGGTCGCTTCGGCATAGGTCCAGGTAAACGAACTGCCCAGCGCCGATCCATCGCCCAACTGACGGATCGCATCGACCATGATGCCCTTGCGATCCTCGCTTTGGCCATCGCGCCACTCACCGCGGATGGTTGCCGCCCACAGGCCCTGGCGCCAGGTGGCGCCCAGGGTTGCCGCGGTAAAGTCTTCGGCCAACAGGTTGCCACCTCCCAAATGACCCCCGCTCGCAGCAGGATGCTGAGGATCAAGCACGCGCGACTGATCGAAAGACAGGGTCCGATTGCTATCGAGCGTCGCAGTCAGCAGCACGTTGGAAGTTAGCGGGACCGACTGCGACAGGCCAATTCCGGCATAGCTGCGCGGCGCGGAATCGAGCGACAACTGCTGGCCCAGCACGCCGCGCAGGCTTGCCCCCTGCCACGGCGTCAATTCGACCCCGGCCTGGGCCGTTCGCGCCTCTATCCCTTGGCCCTTGGCCAGTTCATAGCTGCCGGTCAGGCGAATATCCTGCGTCAAGGCATAGCGCGCGGCGAAACGATGCCGTGCCGGCAAATCAAGCGAACCAGCCGCACCCAAGGCCACGGCGGAACTGGCAGACAATTCCAGCCGATTGCCCAGCAGACGCCGCGTCACCCCGCCTTCCAGCACAGTCGATTGGACCAGATCACCACTGTCCAGACGATCGCGCATGAAGGCCAGGCCCAGCCGCGCATCGGTGCGTTGCTGTTGCCAGCGCGCGCCAAGCTGCAAGGCGGTGCGCTGCGCTGCATCGATCAGGCTGTCGGCGCGCCACGCATTGGCATCGAAAGAGAGGCTGTCGGACACCCGATAGTTCAGGTCTGCACCGATTTTTCGCCACGCCACCTCGATACCGTTCTGTTGTTCAAAGCCGAATTCAGGGCCCGCCGAACGGGCATAGCCCAGAAGATCCAGCTTGCCATCATGATGCTCTGCTTCCACCAGCCAGGCGGTACTGCTGGATCCCGCGACAAAAGTCTTGGCAATTTCGGCCCGAACCTGGGTCTCATCCGTCAGTTTCAGCTTTACGTCGGTAGCCACCAGGTTGGTCCGATCGCTGCCGGCCATGGCCTTGTCCGTAACGAAGCTGCCGCCGATCGCCAGCTTGCCGCCGAGCAGATCGACCTGGCCGCGCAGGCCGGCATTCAGTTCGCCGGCGGCCGCGCCTGTTTCGATTTCATAGTCGACCACCACGAATTGCGGGTTCAGGTCGATATCCCGGCTCTGCAGCGGCTCGCGCAAGGTCACGGTCCCGGAAAGCAGATCCAGATCATAATCGATGTACCGGGTCAGAACACGCCGCGACACCACCAGCCTCGGGCGGTAACGGTCTCGCACCTCGATAGTCACGGTTTCGCTTCCCGGCAGGATGGCCCGGCGCGAGAGGCGTTAGGGCCCGCTTATCCCGCTGCCTTGAAAAGCGTCATTGCGGTGGAGCGAAGCAATGCGAGCCGCGAAACCCTGCAACTGGACATGGCCTCTGTTCAGTTCTCCCTGCAATCCTGTTGCGGTTCGCAGATAGCGGGCCAATTCCGTTTGCGCGAAACCGGCCTCGAAATCACCATAGCTGCCAACAAAGCCTTTGCCTTCGATCCGCGCATACAACTTGTCGCGGCTGGCGGCGTCGAAGCGCCGATCCGACATGTCGGCAAAGACGCTGTAATAGCTGCGCGGATTGACCGTTCCCATCAGGTTCTGGTCATCCTTTTGCCGCGCACTGTCATAGGCAGCGGTGACCAGGATGTCCGAAGTGATCGGCCCCTTGGCATAGACCGCGATCCGCCCATCTTCGCCCAGAGGACTGTTGAATTGCCCTTTGCGCTGCATGGAATCGGCGATCGACTTCGCGCCAGCGGTCGCTTCGGCCAGACCGATCACTGTCCACGGCTGCTTGCCAGGTGCCATCCAGGTTTCAAGCTCAATCTCGCGGCTCGACCTGCCGTTTTGCACGGTGAAACGGGCCCTCAACTTGCCGCTGGTCATGGTCGGCGCAAGTTCGACATAGGCGATGCCGTCATCCCCGCGGACAAACCAGCGCGGTCCGCCGCGCTGTGCCCGCACCAGACGATTCTGCTGCGCAGAGTCCAATTCCTCAGCCGTCTCGTAAGGCGCGGAGAGATAGAAATCGCCGGTGGATCCGGCCCGCAGCGGACGCCCGTTGCGATCGAGCACGCGCAAGGCCAGGACCGGACGGGTCTGGCCATCGGCGACCAGCCGGCTCTTGTCTGGCACCAGCTCAAAGCGCGCCGCCCCTTGCGTGAAATACACGTCGCGGGTCAGCACGGTGACACGGGCGCCCTTTGCATCCCGTACCTCCGCTTCGAGGCGTGTGGTTTCGCTTTCAAGCGGAATCCCGCGCCAGATTGAGACCGCATAGCGACCACCGGGAGCCTGATTTGTTCCATCGAATGCCATCCGGTCCACCGGCCGGCCGTTGGCCTTCAAAGTGATCGACTGGTCAACCCGGTGCCGGATCACCACCCGGACGGCGGGTGCCCTGGGATTGTGGCCAACCTGGGGAAACAGGAAATCGGTCGGGCCGTCACCAAGTTCGAGCCAGTTGACATCGGCACCAGCGGCCTTGCGTTCTTCGTCGAGGCTGGCCTCGACAGGCTTGCCCGACGGCGTTCCGCCCTGCGCAGCGGGCGGATTGGTGGATCGCGCCTGAGCAGGCTCGGGCTGGGCCAAGGCAACGACAAAGTCAGCGACAGCCAGCGTGCCACCTTGACCCGCAATGAAGCGGGACTGTGCGCTCCCCGCACTGCGCGTCGATTGGGTACAATCGATCAGTCGCGCCCCCTCCGGCAGCGTTGCGGGAATTGCCCGGACAACATGGCTGCCCGGCACAAGATCGGCAAAGTGATACCGCCCGTCCGCATCGGTCACCGCGAAACTGCCATCTTCCAGCATCACACGGACGCCTTCGATTGGCGCACCCCGCTTCTCGCAAGTCCCTGACCTGACTGTTCCGGCCAGCATCAGGCGCGAACCAAGGTCCTCTGCCAGAACGCGCAGCGGCACGCCGGTCTTGCTGGAACGGCCGCGCTCATCGGTGACCGACGCTTCGTTCATGATCGTACCGGCAGCAGCGTCGGCCCGCAGGGTCATGACATAGGTGATCGTCCGGCTTGTCCCCGGCGCCAGAGTACCCAGGTTGAGCGCAAAGCCGCTGCCATCAGCGTCAGGCAACAATCCGTCCGCTACCATTGCGCCATCGATACGGACCGAATCCCGCCGCAAGCGCAGGGCCGAAGCGGCACGATCGACCACCGTCACCGCGCGCATCGGATGTGCCGCTTCGGCATTGCGCACGGTGATCGTGTAAATCACCGGATCCCCTGGCGACACGTCCTGCCGCGATGCCGTCTTGGTAATGGTCACGGGCGAAAGCGTCGGATCGACCGGAATGTCGATGCGCACCGGCTCTTCATCGACAATGGAAAATTCAGCGCCGGACGAGGCCGCAGAAACCTTGAAGGAAAGGCCGTCCGGACGAGCGAAATCCGCAAGTTGCTGCGGCGAAGCCACCGATGGAGCCTTGAACAGCGCAGGCGGCTCGATGGTCAATCGATAGCGCCCGCGCGCCATCAGTGGGAAGCGATACTCCCCTGGCGCGAACGAATAGGTCCGGCCGGCCGCATCCTTTACCGCCTCACCGGAAATGACGACCGAAGGCCAGCGGGTTACGCCGTCATCGGCAAAGACCTTTGCCGGCTGGCCAGTTGCCGCATCGAGCATCGTAATGCGAGCGCCCGAAACCGGGGCACCGTTTTCGCTGTCGAAGACCATTCCATAGGGATCAGCGAGGACTTCCGCCTGAGCGACACCAATGACTGCGACACTTGTCGCGGTAGAAGCGAGGAGCGAGATTTCCTGAGCAGGCTCGGCCGAAAGCACGCAGTTTCCAGCACTCGGCGTAACGCGAGCCAAGGCAGTCGAAATATAGCCCAGGAATTCGCCGGTGTTTGGCCCGGTTTCGTAAATGACCAGATCCTCGTGGTCGCCCGCCGGCGACACCAGGTTGACCCGAATCCAGTCAACCGCACGCGGATCAGCATTGGCTGCGGGAGCGGAAACCCTGAAATACAGCGGCTCGCCAGCGTGAAAATTGGTCGCCGCCATCAATCGCACCTGGTTCGCAGATCCCGATGGACTGCTGCCCGGATCCGTGCCGCATCGGGGTGAGAACACGGGCATCGCCTGCCCCGTGGGCGAGGCAATCAAGGTTTCGATCCGCACCGGTGGTGCTGCCGTTTCGATCACTACGGTATTCGAGGTCGTCGAATAGGCCGTATCCGCGCGAGACCAACTGGCCTGCGCGGTGTTCGAAATCGAACGGCTGCTTGCCGGAGACACGACAAGGCCAAACGCGCACACAAGCGCGCTGAAATATCCAAGAAAACGATGCATGCGACCCATATGCAAAGACAACTGCGACCTTGCAGGTGCGGCCTAGGCCGCACCTGCAACGGTTCAGTTGATGACGGCTCGGAACCGCATGGTCCGCGTTGCACCGGCTGCGATGTCACTCAAGGTTCCACTGACCGCCCTGCCCGAGCTATCGTAGGCTCCGCCTGCCGTGCCGTCGGAATTGCAACTGCCGCTGGTAACGGTGCCGTTAACGAAGATTCCAAAGGTCGAATCGTAAGTGACGTTGGTCGCCAGCGGATCGACGATACTGACTGCGGTCGCAGTCGCGCTTCCCGCAGCATTGGCCACCGAAATGCAGTATTCGATCGTCGCACCAGGGATAGCCTTGGGATTGCTGGTACCGTTCAACGGATCACTGACCACCTTGCTCGCCTTCAGAACGGTCAGAGCAGCGGCCAGGACCGTGTAATCGTCCTGTGCCGAAAAGGCGGCGTCGCGTGCTGTATCACTGAACCCAGCGCCATCGGCAAACACGGTGTCGACAAAGGTCGGGTCCGTTTCGTTGGTCGTGGACTGGTTGGTCTGGGTCAAGACAGCGCCCTGACTGGATGCGGTTCCGCCCTCGCGTGCGGTCGCTGTCAGGCTGAACGCCGCAACCGCGCCAGTGGTTAGACCAAGCGGAATACTGCTGACGACAAAGACCGTCCGCGACTGATCGGCCGCCAGTTCGTCCAGATAGGTAATCTGCTGGTCGGTCCCGGCCTCAAACGTCCCGTTCGTGTTGGTGTCCGCGAAAATCCGGACGTTGGTTGCATCAAACGAGTCCGTGTTGGAGTGGGCTCCCGCTCCACCGCTGCCCTGTGTCGCAACCAGCGCAAAGTCGAGCGTGGCGTTCGACAGATTGGTAACAGTAAAAGCGGTGACGGCATTGCTTTGACCGGGCGAAACCTGGGTGGTCACGCCATCGACTTCGGCAACGGTCAGGTTGACCTTGCGGTCAACGGTGACGGAATTGGAAGCGGTCGTTGCGTTCTGCGAAACGCCTCCCACCTGGTATTCGACCGTGACCGTGCTG
>JBKHWO010000051.1:0-17814 GCA_046566485.1 Alphaproteobacteria bacterium
CGGCTGGCGTATTCCTGCATGATGCAGCGGTCTGCCCCGGCTGGCATCGGCGCACCGGTGAAGATCCGCACGGCCTGACCTGCCGCGACTACACCGGAGAAGCCTTCTCCCGCGCGGCTTTCGCCCACCACCTGCAGCGCTTCGCCCGGCCGGGTCGCGGCATCAATCACGGCATAGCCATCCATCGCCGCCACGGCGACGCGGGGTGCGGCGCTGCGGGCGTGGAGTGGTTGGGCCAGAACGCGGCCCGCCGCTTTGGCAAGCGCCACATCCTCGGTGCCGAGAAGGGCAGCGTTCGCCTCGATCAAGGCAATCGCTTCGTCAAACGAGATCATTCGGCGGTCCATTCGCCCGAGCGGCCGCCGGACTTGGCCGTGACCCGGATCGCGCCGATGGTCATGCCCTTGTCCACGGCCTTGAGCATGTCGAACAAGGTCAGCGCGGCGACCGAAACCGCGGTCAGCGCCTCCATTTCCACCCCGGTTTGTCCGCTGGTCCGCACTTCGGCGCGCAAGGTGAAGCCGGGCAGGGTATCGTCGATCCCGATATCGACCACCACTTGCGACAGCGCGAGCGAATGGCACAATGGAATCAGGTCGGCGGTGCGCTTGGCGGCCATCACACCGGCCAGTTCGGCGGTGGCGATCACGCTGCCCTTGGGCGTGGTTCCGGCCCGCACAGCGGCAAGCGTTTCCGCCTCGCAGCGCAGTTCGCCGCGCGCTTCGGCCCGGCGGCTGGTGACGGACTTGTCGCCCACATCGACCATCCGCGCCCGGCCTTCGCCATCAAGATGCGAAAGCCCGGTCATGCGCAGACATCCCGCAGGCGCGGCAGCTGTCCCGCAATCGAGCAGGGGCGATAGCGGCTGTCGAATTCCTGCCCCAGGACCAGATCCCAGGCATCGCGGCAGGCCCCGGTCGATCCGGGCACGCAGAAGATGAAAGTATCTTCCGCCTGTCCGGCAAAGGCACGCGATTGCAGGGTGGATACGCCGATCGTGCCCATGCTGGCCTGATGAAACACCACGCTGAAACCGTCCATCACCCGCCGCAGCAGCGGCATGACCGCTTCGGGCGTGACATCGCGCGGGGTAAAGCCCGTGCCGCCGGTGCTGACCACGATATCGACCGCCGGATCGGCGATCCAGGCGCGCATCTGACTGCGAATGGCCTCGACATCGTCGGTCACGATGGCCCGCGCGGCCAGGTTATGGCCCGCAGCCGTCAGCCGGTCGGCCAGCAAGGCACCGGACGTGTCGGTTTCCATGGTCCGGGTGTCGGACACGGTGAGAACCGCGATGTTGAGTGGGTGGAAGGGCAGGCTTGCATCAATTCCGGGCATGGGTTCAGTCCTGTTTCGCGGTCCAGCGGGCAAGGTCGGCCTGGTCGGCCTCGGTCGGTTCGATCCAGCGGCTGCCGTCGGGTCCGTCCTCACGCTTCCAGAACACGGCTTCGGTCTTGAGACGGTCCATCAGGTAGTCCGCCGCCTCGAAGGCCGCGCGGCGGTGAGCCGAAGCGGTGGCGACAAAGACGATCGCCTCGCCGGGCCGGATCGCACCGCAGCGGTGGACGACATGGCTGCGGGTGATATTGAAGCGGGCATGGGCATCGGCAGCAATTGACTGCATCGAAGCCAGAGTGACCCCGCGATAGCTTTCCAGCACCAGCGCCGCCACCGGCCGGCCATCCTTTGCCGCGCCGCGTGCATGGCCGGTAAAGCTGACGACCGCCCCCTCGCCATCGAGCGAGGCGGTGAACGCCGCAAGACGCGCCGCGGGATCGAAGCCCGCTTCGGCCAGTTCGACGTGGCTGGTCATCCGCCCGAAACCGGCGGAAACAAGGCAACCTCATCGCCGGGCCGAACAACAGTGGCAGACGGGACGATCGCTTCATTGACACAGGCGCGGATTCGCCCTCGACTCAGGGCATCCCCCAGCGCCGGGTAGGCATCACCAAGCGCAACCATCAGCGCCGCAACTGGCAGCCCGGCCTCGGGCAAATCCAGATCGACCTCGCGGCCGCAAGCCTCGGCCAGCCGTCCGCACAGCTCGATCCGCAGTCTGGTGCTGGCCATGCTATCCTCCGATCGACGCCAGGTGAGGCGTGCCACCACTGTTGCCTTCGTGCAAGCGGTGGGCGGGAGCCTTCGTGGCGGTCAAGGCGACAATCCGGGCGACCAGCGCATCGTGCTGGCTGTCATCCTGCAGCAGCGGGCGCAGATCGATCCCATGATCACCGAACAGGCAAAGGTGCAGCTTGCCCCGGGCCGAGACGCGCAGGCGATTGCAGGTAGCGCAGAAATCCTTGGCATAGGGTGCGATGATCCCAATCTGCCCCGCCCGGCCCGGCTGGGCATAGACCACGGCCGGCCCGGCCCCGGCCTCGCGCGGCAGAGCCTGCCAGCCAAGCGCCTCCAGCTTCGCGGCGATCTCCGCCCCGGCCAGATGGTGCCGCTCGAAGAAGGCCGGGTTATCATTCGTGCGCATCACTTCAATGAAGCGCAGCGACAGATCATGCTGCTGGACGAAGGCAATGAAGGCGTCCAGTTCGTCATCATTGACCCCGCGCATCAGTACGCTGTTGAGCTTGATCGAAGTGATCCCGGCCAGCCGCGCTGCGGCAATTCCGTCCAACACCTCGTCCAGCCGGTCATGCCCGGTGATCGCGGCAAACCGGGCCGGATCGAGCGAATCGATGCTGACATTCAGCGCCGAGATCCCGGCGGCGGCATAGTCCGCCGCGCGGCTTGCCAGGCGGTATCCGTTGGTGGTCATCGCCAGCTTGCGGATCCCCGGCGTGGCGGCAACCGTGCGGGCAATGTCGAGCAACTCCGGGCGCAGGCTCGGCTCTCCGCCGGTGAGCCGCACTTTCCAAAGGCCCAGCTTCGCAAAGGCCGCGATCAGCCGCCCGATTTCCCGGACCGTCAGGTTGGCCGGCAATCCCGCCTGCTTGCGATAGCCATCGGGCAGGCAATAGGAACAGCGGAAGTTGCAGACATCGGTCAGCGACAGGCGCAGGTATTCAAAGCGGCGGCCGTGGCCATCGGTAAGCGGCTCAAACATTCTATTGCACCATGGCCCCTTCAGCCCCGGCAATGGCCACCCCGCTGACCCCGGCCTGCCCGGCCAGGATCGCGATGTACTGGGCCACAGCCCGGCGATAACTCGCCTCTTCAAGATAGCCGGCAATCGCGTCTTGCACCGCCTCGAACGGCAATTGCCGCCCTTCGGCCCGGCGGCCCGAGCGGATTACATGGACCCCGAAGCGGGTCTTGACCGGCTGGGTGCAGATCGTGTGCTCCGGCAGGGCAAACAACGCTTCCTCGAACGGCTTGACCATCTGCCCCGGCCCGACCTGCCCCAGATTGCCGCCCTGCTCGCGCGATGGGCAGGCAGAACGGGCGCGGGCGAGTTCGGCGAAGCGGTCCGGCTCGGCCTGCAATTGCCGGATCAAGGTGCGGGCATCCCCGGTGGCCAGACCCATGGCGAATTCATCCGCCGGATCGGCCTCGATCAGGATGTGCGCCGCCTCGACCAGCATCGGCGTGGCGAAACGATCACGGTGCATGTGATAGAAACGTCGGCAGGCGGCTTCGTCCGCTTCTGGAACGCGCACTTCCTGCTCCAGCAGGGCGTCGATCCGAGCGTCTTCCTCGGTCAGCGGGCGTCCATCCGGATCGAGCCGTTCGTCCCCGGCGATACCCAGCCGCTCCGCCTCGTCCAGCAGCAACTGGCGAACAGCAAGGGCCTCTGCCGCGGCGTTCCAGGCCGCTGCGGCATCGGGGGCGGGATGGTGCTGGGCTTCCGCCGCGATGGCCTCGGCGGGGATTTCCCGTCCGCCGACGACAATGACTGGTTCAGCATTCATCGGGCCAGCTTCCTTGAACGGACCACCTGGTATCCCGGCCTCCAGACATAGCGCACCGGGGCGCTGAGCATGTGGACCAGCCGGGTAAAGGGGAACAGGAACAGGATGGTGAGGCCCATGAACAGGTGCAGTTTGAACACCAGCGCGACGTCGGCGATCTGATCCGCCGCGCCGGAGCGGAAGGTAAAGATGCCCTGTGCCCAGTTCATGAACTTGACCATTTCATGCCCGTCGAGATGCTGCATCGACAGCGGGATCGTGGCAAGGCCAAGCGCCAGCTGAGCCCACAGCAGAACGATGATCATGTTGTCGGCAAAGCTCGATGCGGCGCGGATGCGCGGGTCGAAGAAGCGGCGGTGGATCAGCAGGGTGGCCCCGACGATCCCCAGCACCCCGGCAAAGCCGCCGGCAACAATCGCCAGCAATTGCTTGGCCCCGTGGCCGATGCCCATTGCATCGAACACGGCAATCGGGGTCAACAGGCCCACCACGTGACCGGCAAAGATCATCAGCACGCCAAGGTGGAACAAGACCGAACCGACGATCAGCTGCTTGCGGCGCAGGAGCTGGCTCGATCCGGCGCGCCAGGAATAGGGTTCGCGGTCATAGCGGATCACCGATCCGACGGCGAGGACGGCCAGCGCAATGTAGGGATAGATCCCGAACAGCAGGTGGTGGATGAAATCAGCCATGGATCCGGCTCCTCACGGGTTCTTGGGCAAGCATGCGGTCAACCATTCCGGCGACCTGCGGACAGTCTGCGGTGCCGGGTGCCACGGGGGCGTCGAAGCGAATCTGCTCCTCCTCCCACGCGGCATCGAGCGCGGCGAGGTCATCGGGATCGTCGGCCGGGGCGATCTCGAACGCTTCGCCGCCCGCTCCGGCCAGATCGGCCAGGATCCGCATCGGCGCGGCATAGGGCGTGCCCTTCTCCTCCAGCCGATCGGCCAAGGCGGACAGGATTACCCCCGGCTGAGCCAGTTCCTCCGCCGCCTGGGCAGAGGGCAGGACCGAGAGGTATTCCAGGAACAGCGGCAGGTAATCGGGCAGTTCCTTGGCCGCGATTTCCAGCCCCTGCGCTTCATAGCGGTCGCGCAGGTCAACCATCGCCTGCCCCCGGTCGCGGCTTTCGCCGTGAACATGCTCGAACAGGTGCAGCGATACCGCCCGGCCCCGGTCGAACAGGCCGACGTAGCGTTCCTGGCTGTCAAGCAGATCGGCACTGGCGAGAGTGTCCAGCAACGGCTGCAGCGAGGCGCGCTGTTCGGGCGACAGCAGACCGTCTTCGGCAAGGACTCCGGTCAATTCGGGCGCGGCCTGCTGAACCGCCTCGTCTGGATAGCGCAGCAGCGCGGACAAGGTGCGAAGGGTCAGGCGCATCAGAACACCTCCGTCGGGGTTTGCAGCTTCTTGCGGGCCGGAGCACCGAACAGGTTGGTGTCATTAGACCCGCCCGAACAGCCATTGCCGAACGAGAATCCGCAGCCACCCTTTTCGTCATACATGTCCTCGGCATCCTCGCGGTGGCCGGTCGGGATGACGAAGCGGTCCTCGTAATTGGCGATCGCCATCACGTGATACATTTCCTCAATCTGGGCGGCGGTCAGCCCGACCTCGCGGGCGATGCCTTCATCGACGACGCCGTCCACGGTCTTGGCGCGCATGTAGCCGCGCATCGCCAGCATCCGTTCCAGCGCGTCGACCACCGGGGCCTCCTTGCCCGCGGTCAACAGGTTGGCGAGGTATTTCACGGGAATGCGCAAGCTGCGGACATCGGGCATGCCGTTGCGTGCGGCGATCTTGCCCGCGCTGGCCGCCGAACTGATCGGGGAGAGCGGCGGCACGTACCATACCATCGGCAAAGTGCGGTATTCGGGGTGGAGCGGGAAGGCGACTTTCCATTCCATCGCCATCTTCCAAACTGGCGAACGGCGCGCGGCTTCCAGCCAAGCTTCGGGGACGCCGTCCTTGCGCGCCTGTTCGATCACCGCCGGATCGTTGGGGTCGAGGAAGATGTCGAGCTGGGCCTGATAAAGGTCCTCGACGTGCTCGGCGCTGGCGGCTTCCTCGATCCGGTCCGCGTCATAGAGCATGACCCCCAGATAGCGGATGCGCCCGACGCAGGTTTCGCTGCAGACGGTCGGTTCGCCCGCCTCGATCCGGGGATAGCAGAAGATGCACTTCTCGCTCTTGCCGGTTTTCCAGTTGAAGTAGATCTTCTTGTAAGGGCAGCCCGAGACGCACATCCGCCAGCCCCGGCACTTTTCCTGGTCGATCAGGACGATGCCGTCCTCCTCGCGCTTGTAGATCGAGCCGGACGGGCAGGCCGCGACGCAGGTCGGGTTGAGGCAGTGTTCGCACAGCCGGGGCAGATACATCATGAAGGTGTTTTCGAACTGGCCGTAGATCTCCTTCTGGACACCTTCGAAGTTGTAATCGGCCGAGCGCTTGGAAAATTCGCCGCCCAGAATTTCCTCCCAGTTCGGGCCGCCTTCGACCTTTTCCATCCGCTGGCCCGAAATCAGGCTGCGCGGACGGGCGGTGGGGAAGGCCTTGCTTTCACCGGCAGATTGCAGGTGGCCGTAATCGAACGTGAAGGGCTCGTAATAGTCGTCGATTTCCGGCAGGTCGGGGTTGGCGAAGATCTTCGCCAGCAGCCGCCACTTGCCGCCCATGCGCGGGCGGATCGAGCCGCTGGGCGTGCGCACCCAGCCGCCGTTCCAGCGATCCTGGTTTTCCCAGTCCTTGGGATAGCCGATCCCCGGCTTGGTTTCGACGTTGTTGAACCAGGCGTATTCCATGCCTTCGCGGCTGGTCCACACGTTCTTGCAGGTCACCGAACAGGTGTGGCAGCCAATGCACTTGTCGAGGTTCAGCACTTTGCCGATTTGCGCGCGGACCTTCATGCTGCGTTCTCCCCTTCGGTGAGCGGCCCTTCGAGCCAGTCGACCTTTTCAAGCTTGCGGACGATGACGTATTCGTCGCGGTTTGAACCGACGGTGCCGTAGTAATTGAAGCCGTAGGCCTGCTGGACGTAGCCGCCGATCATGTGGGTCGGCTTCAGGATCGCACGGGTCACGGAATTGTGAATCCCCCCGCGCTGGCCGGTCAGCGGCGATCCCGGCACGTTCACGATCTTTTCCTGCGCATGGTACATGAACAGGGTGCCTTCCTTCATTCGCTGCGAGACGACCACGCGGGCCACCAGCGCACCGTTGGAGTTGAAGGTTTCAACCCAGTCGTTATCGACCAGCCCCGCCTTGGCGGCATCCACCTCGCTCATCCACACGATCGGCCCACCGCGCGACAGGGTCAGCATCAGCTGGTTGTCGGTATAAGTGGAATGGATGCCCCACTTCTGGTGCGGGGTGATGAAGTTCAGGATGACGTGCGGCTGGCCCGCCGCCTGATCGAGCATCGGCTTGACTGCCTTGGTGTCGATCGGCGGGCGATAGACGCACAGCGCCTCGCCAAAGGCACGCATCCACTTGTGATCCTGGTAGAGCTGTTGTCTACCCGTGAGGGTACGCCAGGGTATCAGTTCATGGACGTTGGTGTACCCGGCGTTGTAGCACACATGCTCGCTTTCCAGCCCCGACCAGATCGGCGATGAAATGATCTTGCGTGGCTGGGCCTGGATATCCCGGAACCGGATCTTCTCGTCTTCCTTGGGCAGTGCCAGATGGGCGTGTTCGCGGCCCGTGAAAGTCGACAGCGATTCCCACGCCTTGACCGCGACTTCGCCATTGGTTTCCGGCGCCAGCATCAGCAGCACTTCAGCCGCGTCGATCGCAGTTTCGATTTTCGCCATGCCCTTGGTCGGCCCGTCTTCCGTAACGGTACCGTTGAGCTTGCGCAGGCCTTCCACCTCATGCCCGGTCTGCCAGGACATGCCCTTGCCGCCGTTGCCAAGCTTGTCCATCAGCGGCCCCAGCGCGGTGAAGCGCTTGTAGAGGTTCGGATAGTCCCGCTCCACCAACGCGACATTGGCCATGGTCTTGCCGGGAATCGGCTCAACCTGGCCCTCGCCCCAGTCGGCCACGTCGAACGGCTGGGCGATCTCGCCGGGGGTGTCATGCTGGATCGGGACCATGACCAGATCCTGTTCCACCCCCAGCACTTCGGGCGCGATTTCAGAGAAGGTCCTGGCGATCCCCTTGTAGATTTCCCAGTCGCTTTTCGATTCCCACACCGGGTCGACCGCTGCCGACAGCGGGTGGATGAAGGGGTGCATGTCGGACGTGTTGAGGTCGTCCTTTTCGTACCAGCTGGCGGTCGGCAGGACGATGTCGGAATAAACGCAGGTGGTCGACATCCGGAAGTCGAGCGTGACCAGCAGGTCCAGCTTCCCCTTCGGCGCTTCGTCGTGCCACTTCACGTCCTTGGGCTTTTGCTGGCCCATTTCGCCCAGGTCCTTGCCCTGCACGCCGTGCGCCGTGCCCAGCAGGTGCTTGAGGAAATACTCGTGTCCCTTGCCTGACGAACCCAGCAGGTTGGAGCGCCATACGAACATGTTGCGCGGCCAGTTCGCCTCGTCATCCGGGTCCAGGCAGGACAGTTCCAGATCGCCGGCCTTGAGCGCCTGTGCCACGTAGTCCTTCGGCTCCATGCCGCTGGCCTTGGCCGCCTTGCCCACTTCCAGCGGGTTGGTCTTCAACTGCGGTGCGGAGGGCAGCCAGCCCATCCGCTCGGCCCGGACGTTGTAATCGATCAGGCTGGCGTCCCAGTCCCCCTTGGGCGCGGTGGGCGAGAGGATTTCGCTGACCCCCAGCGTTTCGTACCGCCACTGGTCGGTATGGGCATAGAAGAAGCTGGTGGAATTCATCTGCCGGGGTGGACGGTTCCAGTCGAGCGCAAAGGCCAGCGGCAACCACCCGGTCTGCGGTCGCAGCTTTTCCTGGCCCACATAGTGCGACCAGCCGCCGCCCGACTGGCCGATGCAGCCGCACATCACCAGCAGGTTGATGATCCCGCGGTAATTCATGTCCATGTGGTACCAGTGGTTGAGCCCCGCCCCCAGGATCACCATCGACTTGCCATTGGTGGCTTCGGCATTGGCCGCGAATTCACGCGCCGCCGTGATGATCGCGTCGGCGGGAACCCCGGTGATCTTTTCCGCCCAGGCCGGGGTGTAGGGTGCGGAATCGCTGAAATCGCGCGCCACAAAGTCCCCGCCAAGCCCCCGGTCTAGGCCGTAGTTGGCGCACAGCAGGTCAAACACCGTGGCGACGAACGTGCGGCCTTCCTTCAGGTCCAGCTGCCGCACCGGCACGCGCTTCAGCAGCACATCGGGATGGTCGGTGCCCTGGAAGTGATCATGCTCGCGGTTGCCAAAATAGGGGAAAGCAACGTCGACGACTTCGTCATGATCCTTGTCGAGGATCGCGGTCATCCGCAGTTTGACATCAGCGCCGTGGCCGTCCTTTTCCTCCAGGTTCCACTTGCCCTTGTCGCCCCAGCGGAAACCGGCCGAACCCGACGGGGCGACCACTTCGTCGCTCGCCTCGTCAATCGCGACGGTTTTCCATTCCGGTTGGTTCTGTTCGCCCAACTCGCCCTTGAAATCACTGGCGCGCAGCAGGCGTTCGGGCACCAGCTTCCCGTCCTGTTCGATCAGGCGGACCAGCATCGGCATGTCGGAATAGCGGCGGCAGTAGTCCTCGAAATAGGGCACCTGCCGGTCGAGGTGGAACTCGCGCAGGATCACGTGGCCCATCGCCATGGCCAGCGCGGCATCGGTGCCCTGCTTGGGGTTCAGCCACAAATCGGCGAACTTGGTCGCCTCGGCATAGTCCGGGCTGACCACGGCGACCTTGGCCCCGCGATAGCGCGCCTCGGTCATGAAATGGGCGTCGGGCGTGCGGGTCTGGGGAACGTTCGATCCCCATAGCATCAGGAAGCCGGCATTGTACCAGTCAGCGCTTTCGGGAACGTCGGTCTGCTCGCCCCAGGTCATCGGGCTGGCGGGCGGCAGATCGCAGTACCAGTCATAAAAGCTCATGCAGGTGCCGCCGAGCAACGAGAGATAGCGCGATCCCGCCGCATAGCTGACCATCGACATCGCCGGGATCGGGGAGAACCCGATCACCCGGTCAGGGCCCCATTGCTTCGCGGTGTAGGCATTGGCCGCCGCGATGATCTCGTTCACTTCGTCCCAGGTCGAGCGGACGAAGCCGCCATGGCCGCGGATCGCGGTATAGCTCTTGCGCTTGACCGGATCGTTCTGGATCGATGCCCAGGCCGCGACCGGGGGCAGATCCTTGCGCGCCGCGCGCCACAGCTTGATCAGCCGCTTGCGGATCAGCGGATACTTCAGCCGCTGGGCCGAATAGATGTACCAGCTATAGCTCGCCCCGCGCGGGCAGCCGCGCGGTTCATGGTTGGGCAGTTCGGGCCGGGTGCGCGGATAGTCGGTCTGCTGGGTTTCCCAGGTGATGATCCCGCCCTTGACGTAGATCTTCCAGCTGCACGATCCGGTGCAGTTCACCCCGTGGGTGGACCGCACGATCTTGTCGTGCTGCCAGCGTTTCCGATAGCTGTCCTCCCAGTCACGCGCTTCGGCGGTAGTGACCCCGTGGCCGTCGGAAAACTGTTCCTTCTTCTGGCGGAAGAACGTCAGGCGGTCGAGCAGGTGGCTCATGCAGTGGCTCCTTGGGCAATGGGGGCAGAGGGAGTGCGGCCGCGCTCGATATCGTGCAGCAGACCGCCCTTGCGGGTGTAGATGAACCAGGTCAGCGCGGCGCAGCTCGCGTAGAAGATCGCGAAGCCATAGAGCGCTGCCTGCGGGGTTCCGGTGGCGCTGATCGACATCCCGAAGGCGCGGGGAATGAAGAAGGCGCCGTAGGCGGCAATGGCCGAGGTGAAGCCGACGATAGCCGCCGATTCCTTTTCGGCCTGCCGGGTGCGCTGGGCTGCATCCAGCTCGGGCATCAGCCGCGGCACTTCCTGGCGCATGATGTTGGGGATCATCTGGAAGGTCGAGGCATTGCCCACGCCCGTCACGAAGAACATGAAGATGAAAGCACCAAGGAAGCCGTTGAAATCCTTGGCCTCCAGGAAGTGGATCACTCCCAGCGCCCCGACGATCATGCCGATGAACACCCAGAAGGTAACCCGCGCCCCGCCCCAGCGATCCGCCACCCAGCCGGTCGCGGCGCGGCTGATCGCGCCGACCAACGGGCCGAGGAACACGTACTTCAGCACGTTGACGTCGGGGAACTGGCTCTTGGCGAGCAGCGGCAGGCCGGCTGAAAAGCCGATGAAGCTGCCGAAGGTGCCGGTGTAAAGCCAGCACATCAGCCAATTATGCTTGCGCTGGAAGATCACCGCCTGTTCGGCAAAGCTGGCCTTGGCATCGGCGATGTCGTTCATCCCGAACCAGGCGAGCAGCGTGGAGGCGATGATGAACGGCACCCAGATGAACCCGGCGTTCTGCAGCCACAGTTCGCTGCCGTCCTTGGCCACCTGCGCAGTGCCACCAAGGGCACCAAACACCCCGGCCGTTATCACCAGAGGCACGGCAAACTGCATCACCGAGACACCCAGGTTGCCCAGCCCGGCATTGAGCGCCAGCGCGTTGCCCTTTTGCGCCTTGGGGAAGAAGAACCCGATGTTGGACATCGAGCTGGCAAAGTTGCCGCCACCAAAGCCGCACAGCAGCGCGAGGACCAGGAAGATGAAATAGGGGGTGTCCGGGTTCTGCACCGCATAGCCGATCCCGAAGGCCGGGATCAGCAGCGAAGCGGTGGACAGCGTGGTCCACAGCCGCCCGCCGAAGATCGGCACCATGAAGGAATAGAAGATCCGGAAGGTCGCGCCCGACAGGCCGGGAAGTGCCGCCAGCCAGAAGAGCTGGTCCGTGGTGTAGTCAAAGCCGATGAGGGGCAGCTTGGCCACGACCACGGACCATACCATCCACACTGCGAAGGCAAGCAGCAGTGCGGGGATCGAAAGATAGAGATTGCGGTTGGCGATGCGCTGGCCGGTTTCCTCCCAGAACACCGAGTCCTCGGGCCGCCAGTCGGTCAGGACCTTGCCCTTGACCGCGTGTTCGCCGTGGGTTTCGGCATCGTGCAGCCCGGCCATTTCGGGGAACTGGGGCAGCGAGCGGGTATCGATCCCGGCGGCCTTCTGTTCCATCTGGCGGATCGCCATGTGCATCCAGCCAAGCGCGACCGCGACCAGCGCGAACAGCACCATGAAGCAGCTGGTCCAGATGCCCGTGAGGTCGCTGACCGCGCCGAACACGATCGGCAGGACAAACCCGCCAAGGCCGCCGACAAGCCCGACCAGCCCGCCGACCGAGCCGACATGGCCGGGGTAATAAACCGGAATGTGCTTGTACACCGCCGCCTTGCCCAGCGACATGAAGAAGCCGAGCACGAACACCGTGATAACGAACGGCACCAGGCTCATCGAGGTGGAGAACTGGATGTCGCCCTTGATACCGTGGATCGTGTAGTCGGTTGCCGGGTAGGACAGCATGAACAGGCAGAGCATCGAGACGCCAAAAGTGGCGTACATGATTCGCCTCGCACCGTAACGGTCCGACAGGATCCCGCCGTAGGCCCGGAACACCGAGGCCGAGAGGCTGAAGGTCGCCGCGAGCATGCCCGCGACCTTGATGTCCACGCCGTAAACCCCGATCAGGTACTTGGGCAGCCACAGCGCCAGGGCAACGAAGGCCCCGAAGACGAAGAAGTAATAGAGCGAGAAGCGCCAGACCTGCTCGTTCTTGAGCGGTTCCAGCTGCTCTTTCAGACCCTTGGGCTTTTCGCCGCTGATCTTGCGCGCGGCCAGGTCCGGATCATCCTTGGCGAACAGGAAGAACAGCACGGCGGTGATCGCCAGGGCCACGGCCCAGATCTGCGCCACGGCCTGCCAGCCCATCGCCACCATGACGAACGGCGCGACGAACTTGGTCACCGCCGCCCCGACATTGCCCATGCCGAAAAAGCCCAGCGCCGAGCCCTGCTTTTCCTGCGGATACCACTTGGAGACATAGGCCACGCCAACCGCGAAGCCACCGCCCGCCATGCCCAGCCCCAGCGCAGCCAGCAGCATCAGGACATAGCTGTCCGCGTGGCTAAGCAGCAGAGTCGATGCAGCGGAAGCCAGCATGGTCAGCGGAAACACGATCCGCCCGCCGTACTGGTCGGTCCAGACCCCCAGGAACAGGCGGACCAGCGATCCGGTCAGGATCGGCGTGCCGACCAGCAGCCCGAACTGGGTGTCGTTCAGACCCAGCTCCGCCTTGATCTCGATCCCGATGATCGCGAAAATCGTCCAGACCGCAAAGCAGATCGTGAAGGCAAAGGTGCTGAGCCCGAGGGCGCGGCTCTGTTGTCCGGAGCTGACCGTTTGCGACAGTGGCATGGGGGCGTGTTCCCTGTTGTCGGTTGAATGCCAGCGAACCTGTCCAACTTTGCCGCAAAAAGCTTGATCCGGATCAAGAATGGCCTGACCAGCATGGCAATCGCGAAATCGCCTGATCTGTAACGTCAAATGACCCAATCCAGATCAAGCCAGCGATTGATGCACATCAAGCAGGCTGCTAGGATCGCACCGTTACAAGAAGGAGCCCTGCCGCGTGCGTCCCGGCGAAAAACCCGAAATTGCGAATCTGCCCCTGTTCCGGGAAATGCAGGAGGCCCAGCGCGAGCGGATCTTCTCGGGATCGTTCCTGCAGGTTTTCCCGCCGCAGCTGATCCTGTTCGAACTGGGCCAGCATCCCGATTTCCTGCACGTGCTGGTCGATGGCCTGGTCGAGCTTTTTGCCCACAGCGCCGGGCGCGACACGACGATGCGGATCGTCGAGCCGGTGACCAGTTTCATCCTGGCCGCGGTCATCACCGATCAGCCCTATCTGATGTCGGCCCGCACGATCACGCCGTCCCGGATCCTGCTGGTTCCGGCCGCGCTGGTCCGCGAAGTGGTGAAGGACGATTGCGCGCTGATGCAGGCGACCATGCGCGAACTGGCCCACGCCTATCGCGACATGGTTCGCGCGCTGACCGACATGAAGCTGCGCCAATCGGCCGAGCGGCTGGGCAATCTGATCCTGCAGCAAGAGCGCCGCCAGGGTGGCAGCGGCAAGGTTCAGCTGAAAGCCGAAAAGCGCCTGCTCGCCTCGCTACTGGGAATGACGCCGGAAAACCTCTCCCGCGCGTTCGGGGCGCTGGGCGGACACGGCATTGCCGTATCCGGTGCGCAAGTGACGATCACCGACCGCGCCGCACTCGAAGCCTTTTCCCGCCCAGATCCGGTGCGCGACGATCCGGCCTAGAACTTCGCTTCGATCTGGAACCACAGCTTGGTGGTATCGGTGGCAAAGGCATCGGCATCGTACCGGGCCAGCTTGGCGGTGAGGGTAAACCGCTTGCCCAGCGGATAGCTGGCCAGCGCGTTCCATTCCTGGCCATAGGCGATCCCGCCGGTGGTCGATCCGTAATCGTGCCAGGCCGCGCGCAGCACCAGGCCGGCCAGCGGCCCCTTGCCGGGGACCTTGTAGCCGGCATCAAGGTAGACATCGCGCAGGCCCGACGCGGGCGTGGTCAGGAACTTGTCGGCCCAGCCGTTGAAAGCATGCAGTGTGGCAAGCGGCGTTTGCAAGCCCACCGTGCCGTTGCCTTCCAGCCGTTCGTATCCGGCCTTCAGCGTCACCGGCCCGGCCTTCACTCCCGGCTCGAACAACCAGTAGTCCAGACCGAAGCTTCGCGGGTTGGCCCCATGATCGTGCTGGCGAGCATATTCGGCGGAATAGAGGATGGACGCTTTCCCCCCGACCGGCAGCTCGCCAGCCATCCGCACGCCCAAGGTCCTGTTGCTGCTGGCCGGGCTTGAGGGGACATCCAGCCAGTAGCCGTAGGCAGAGAGCGTGCCGACGTTCTTGATGGTATAGGCAGCGCGGACCCCGTGGATTTCGGTGTCGCGCCAGATTCCCTGCGGCGAATCCGGGCCGAACACCCGATTGACCCGCCAGGCATAGAAGTAATCGACACTGGCGCCCTTCGCCGGCCGGGCCGTAACCCGGACCGCGTCGAGCGTCTGGTCGTTCTGCCGCCAGCCAACCGAGCCGATCCAGCGCTGATTATCGAGATTGACCGCCTGCCGCCCGCCGGCCATTTCCAGCTCGGCCATCGGCCGCCAGCGCAGGTAGGCCTGGTTGAGCAGTACGTCGGACGGATCGGCCACAACCGGATAGGCGGTCTTGCCGTTGACCGTGTCGTTATAGCTGGTCTCGCCCACCACAACGATCGCCTCGCCTTCCACCACAGCGCTGAAGCCGTGCCATTCGGCAGTCCTGACCCCGGCCTTGACCCGCAAGGTAGAGGCGGAGGCCTGTTCGGCCAAGCCGTCCTGATCGACCAGTTCCAGCCGGTAGCGGATATCGGCGTAAGGCGTCACCGGCTGCGTTTCGGCATGGGCAGCGGTGCTGGCCAGCAAGGCGGCAAGAGTCAGGGCGAAACGGGATGAAGCTTGATTCATGTCTGTTATTCTCGCGTCTATTCCGCTTCTGTAATTGACTTTCATCAACGATTGATCGGTGCTTTCCGGCCCAAAGGGATCTTGATGGACATCGACACTTTCACTCTGGCCCGCAGTCTTCACGTTGCCGCGATCGTTGGCTGGATCGGCGGTGTCTGGTTCGTGACGCTGGTCGTCATGCCCGCCATTGTCCGCAGCGAGCCGCCGGCCAGTCGGCTTTCGGCTTTTCACCGGATCGAGCAGGGGTTTGCTCCGCAGGCGAAATTCTGGGTGCTGCTGGCCGGGGCCAGCGGCTTCTGGATGACTCACCAGGCCGGACTGTGGGACCGGTTTGCCGATCCCGGCTTCTGGTGGATGCACGCCATGCTGGCGCTGTGGACCGTCTTTGCGGTGATGCTGTTCGTGGCCGAACCGCTGTTCCTGCACCGCCGCATGGCCCGGTCCGCCACGCCCGAGGCCGACTTTGGCCGGATGGTCGCCATGCACCGGCTGCTTTCCGCCCTCGCTCTTGTCACCGTGATCGGTGCCACGGGCGGCGCGCACGGGCTGTTCTGAGCCGATGGCCTGGCGCGCATCGATCCTGTTGGCGGCTCCGCACCGGCTGGCTTTCCTCAGCGGCAGCCTTGGCCTTGTCGCCGCCGCCTTGTGGTGGCCGGTGCGCCTGGGCGCACTGCACCTTGGCTGGGCAGAGCCTGCATCGGGCAATCTTCCGGCCGCCCTGCTTCATGCCCCGGTCTTGCTGGTGCAAGTCTACCCGGCCTTCATTTTCGGCTTTCTGCTGACCGTTTTCCCGCGCTGGATGGGCCAGCCGGACCTGACTGCGCGCCAGTTCGGACCGGCGTCGGGCGCAATCGCTGCCGGTTTGGCCGTTACCGTCATCGGCCTGTGGACCGGAACAGACGCAATGATCCGGATCGGCTTTCTGACCTTCGCGGCGGGCTGGGCGCTGGGGCTTGTCGCTCTGGCAGCCGTGGTCTGTGACAACAGCCGTTCCGGCAAGCCGTCCTGCTGGCACGCCATGTCCGCCCTCGCAGCCCTGACGATCGGCCTAGGCGCGCTGCTGATGGTCTGCGCCTTCTTGCTGGGCGGTGATCCCCGACTGATGCGCTGGGGCAATGTGCTGGGGCTGAACGGGTTCATCCTGCCGGTGTTCCTGGCCGTCGCCCACCGGATGGTGCCGTTTTTCGCCGGCAATGTTGTGCAAGGCTATCAGCGCTGGCGGCCGGACTGGCTGCTGGCCGCGCTGTGGACGCTGCTGGCCTTGCGGATCGCAGGCGAACTGACCTTGCTCCCGGCCTTGTCCGGCCTAGCCGCAACAGGGCTGGCCGCCTGCACCGGCTTGATGGCCTGGAAGTGGTGGCCGCGCGGCCCCGCACCCGGATTGCTGCAAGTGCTGATCTGGGGCTTTGCCTGGGCACCGCTCGGCTTTGCGCTGGCCGCGCTTGCCGCGTTCGGCCTGCCACTGGGGCTGGCCCCCACCCACGCGCTGGCGCTCGGCTTTGCTGCCAGCCTGCTGGTGGGGATGGTAACGCGGGTAACGCACGGCCATTCGGGGCGCCCGCTGGCGATGGTGCCGCTGGCCTGGCTGGCCTTTGTCGCCGTCCAGCTTGCCGCAGGGTTGCGGATCGTGGCGGCGCTCAAGGGCGAACTTGGCTGGCTGCTGGTGATCGCCGCGTTCGCCTTTGCCGCCGGGCTGCTGCCGTGGCTGGTCCGCAATGCCCTGATCTACCTGCGCCCGCGCCGTGATGGCCGACCGGGCTGAGGACCTTGCCATGGACAATCCGCCGCAAATCACGCCCCACGAAGCGCTCGAACTGCTCAAGGAAGGCAACCGCCGGTTCCTGTCAGACGCGCCCTATAACCCGCCGATGGACCGGCTGCACCGGCTCCATCTCGCCGCTGCGCAGCGGCCGTTTGCGGCCTATCTCAGCTGCTCGGATTCGCGCGTCCCGCCCGAACTTTTGTTCGAACGCGGGCTGGGCGAGCTGTTCATCGTCCGCAATGCCGGCAACACGCTTTGCGCCACGGCGCTAGGCAGCCTGGAGTTTGCCGTCACCCAGTTGCAGGTGCCGTTGATCGTGGTGATGGGCCACGAAGCCTGCGGCGCGATCCGCGCGGCCGTATCGGTCGCCCGCGGAGAGACGGCCTATACCGGCAATGTCTCCAAGGTTCTGCAATCGCTGCTCCCCGCCGTGCTGGAGGCCGACCCATGGGCGGAAGACCTCTGCAACGCCGCCGCGCTGTGCAATGTGCGCAAGGTCGTCAAGGAACTGCGGGAGGAATCCTCCCCCGCCCTGCTCGAACCGCAGGCGAGCGGAAAACTGCTGGTGGTCGGTGCCTATTACCACCTCGATTCCGGGCGGGTCGAATTCCTCGATTGAACAGGCTGGAACGTTGATCAAGATCTGGGCCAGGGAGTGTTTGCAGGAGACGTTTCGCCAGCAGACTGGTTGCTCCGCCA
>JBKHWO010000052.1:0-14326 GCA_046566485.1 Alphaproteobacteria bacterium
CGGTGACGACTTCGCCCTTCTTCAGGCCCGAGGCCGAAGCGGTGACGCCAGCTGCCGGAGCACCCTTTTCAAGCTGCTTCATGCCGAGCGAGATGCGCTCCTTTTCGACATCGACGTCAAGGACGATGGCCGAAACCTGCTCACCCTTGCGGTGCAGGGCCAGCGCGTCTTCACCCGAGATGCCCCAGGCGATGTCCGACATGTGGACCATGCCGTCCACGTCGCCATCCAGGCCGATGAACAGACCGAATTCGGTCGCGTTCTTGACTTCGCCCTCGACGGTCGAACCGACCGGGTGCTTTTCGGCAAAAGCTTCCCACGGGTTCTGCTGGGCCTGCTTGAGGCCAAGCGAAACGCGGCGCTTGTCGCTGTCGACTTCGAGAACGATGACGTCGACTTCCTGGCTGGTCGAAACGATCTTGCCGGGGTGGACGTTCTTCTTGGTCCAGGACATTTCCGAAACGTGGACCAGGCCTTCGATGCCCGGCTCCAGCTCGACGAAGGCGCCGTATTCGGTGATGTTGGTGACAGTGCCGTGCAGCTTGGCGCCAACCGGGTACTTGGCGGCAACGCCTTCCCACGGATCGCTTTCCAGCTGCTTCATGCCCAGACTGATGCGCTGGGTGTCCTGGTTGATGCGGATGATCTGGACCTTCACGGTGTCACCGATGTTGATGACTTCGTTCGGGTGGTTCACGCGCTTGTAGCTCATGTCGGTGACGTGGAGCAGGCCGTCGATGCCGCCCAGGTCAACGAACGCACCGTAATCGGTGATGTTCTTGACCACGCCGTCGATGATCTGGCCTTCGGCCAGGTTCGAGATCAGGCCCGAACGCTGTTCGGCGCGGGTTTCTTCCAGAACGGCGCGGCGCGAAACGACGATGTTGCCACGGCGGCGATCCATCTTGAGGATCTGGAACGGCTGCGGCACGTCCATCAGCGGCTGCACGTCGCGGACTGGACGGATATCGACCTGGCTGCCGGGCAGGAAGGCCACGGCGCCGTCGAGATCGACGGTGAAGCCGCCCTTGACGCGGCCGAAGATCACGCCGTCAACGCGCTTGCCTTCGCCGAATTCGCTTTCCAGCTTGTCCCAGGCGGCTTCGCGGCGCGCACGGTCGCGCGACAACATGGCTTCGCCTTCGGAGTTTTCGACGCGGTCGACATAGACTTCGACTTCGTCGCCGACCTTCAGCCCGTGGGGCTGGCCGGGCGAGGCGAATTCGCGCAGGGCCACGCGGCCTTCGCTCTTCAGGCCGACGTCGATGACAGCCTTGTCGCCTTCGATGGCAGTGATGGTGCCCTTGACCACGCGGCCTTCAAAGCCACCGTCGGCAGCGCCGCCGAGCGATTCATCAAGGAGAGCCGCGAAATCGTCGCGGGTGGGGTTGGCGGTAGACGCCATATGGTTGGTTTCCTATACCGATGTTTCCGGCCAGGCGGTTGTTTCCGCCGGTCTTTCCTCCGCCTTCGGGACCATCCCGGGGCGGGCCAAAAGGGCCGAACTGCGATGGGGGCCGGATGCCATCCACCGCGCCTTTCGGGGCCAAGGCTCCGTCAGACCGGCGGCGCTTATGCGCAAAGGAACGCAAATGCAAGGAAAATGGCGCGTTTTGCCCCGCTTCTGCGGCGACCGGAAACGATAAGCTGCAGGTCGATTACAAGCAAAGGTGCAGGACGCGCACGTTGCTGGTATCGATCCCGGCCTATCCGCTTGGAGATTTGCAGATGAGCGATACGCTTGCTGCTCGGCCCGGCCTCACTCCCGCATGGCGCATCGCGCTTTGGGGGACCTTTGCTGTCCTCTTAGCGATTCCTGCGTTAGCCATGCCGTTTACCGGCGAAGTGAACTGGGGGCCTGACGACTTTGTCGTTGCGGCGGCGCTGTTTGCCCTGACCGGGATCGGGCTGGAGCTTGCCGCATGCGCCAGTCTCAGCCGCATCGGCAAACTGCTGGCTGCGGCAGCGATCGTGTTTGCTCTGCTGGTAATCTGGGCCGAACTGGCCGTTGGCCTGTTCGATTGAGCGCCTAGATTTCGGGCTTGTAGCCCGGCTTGCGGAGAGTCAGGACGTAATCGGTCAGGTCCTCGACCTGGCCAGGATCGACCGTGAAATTCATCGCTGCCGGGTAATTGTGCGAATCGCGCAGGAAACTGCGCAGGGTTTCGCGGGTCAGGCCCGGCATATTGGCAATCGTCTGGAAATGCGGCGCTTCGGGATTGGCTGACGTCCCGGTCGGGGTGATTGCGTGGCACCCCGTGCAATTGGTCTTGGCAAAGGCATAGCCGCGCGCCTGCTGCTCGGTCAGTTCGAGCGGGGCCAGCCTGGGTACGGAGGTGCACGAAGCCAAGGTTAGCAGGAACAGCGAGACGGGAAGGAACTTGGACATAGTTTCGGACCTAACCCGGCAAGGGCGGGGGTTCAACCGCCTCCAGCTTCTATCCCTGTCCGCGCCGCAAAAGCTGTGGCCGGAAGCGAGCGATCAGCAGCAGGACCGTCGGCAGCAGCATGGTCAGGACCAGGTCCTTGGCTCCTTCGCCCAGTTGTTCACCCATGTCGGGCCAGCGTTCGAGCCTGAGGTCGTTCCATTCGTTGCCCAGTTCCAGCAGCAGGACCACCGCCCAGGGCCAGAACCGCGCGACCGAGCTGCGGAAAACGGCGGCAAGGAGCAGCTGGAGGCCGACCCCCAAGACCACGTGCAACGCATCGTGACTGACCCCGGTTAAGCGTTCAATGAAGGCTTTCGTTTCGATCCAGTTGCGGCCGTTTGCGGCGGCAAGCAGGCGGTCGATGGCGCTCACCGTGTGCCTGCGCGGCGGGCTTCGACAATAGCAATGGCAGCGGCGATCGCGGCTTCCCGGCCAAGATCGGACGTATCGAGCAGAACCGCATCGTCAGCTGCGACCAGCGGGGCCTCGGCCCGTTCCCGGTCGCGCTTGTCGCGGGCTTCCAGATCGGCGGAAATCTCCGCGAGGCAGACCGCCTTGCCGGCGGCCTGCATTTCCTTGAAGCGCCGTTCGGCCCGGGCCGGGACCGAGGCTACCACAAACAGCTTGGCCTCTGCCTCGGGCGCGATGACCGTGCCGATGTCGCGCCCGTCGAGAACCGCGCCGCCCGGCTGCCGGGCGAATGCCCGCTGCCGCTCGAACAGGGCCTGGCGCACGCCATGATGGATCGAGACCCGGCTGGCCAGTCCGCCGCTTTCCTCGCTGCGCAGTTCCGGATCGTCCAGCAGGTTATCGGGAAAGGTGCAGGCGGCCAGGGCGTCTGCTGGATCGTCGGGATTGCCCGCATTCAGCGCGCATTGCCGGCCAACCGCGCGATAGAGCAGCCCGGTATCGAGATGGGGCAGGCCGAAATGCGCGGCCAGCGCCTTGGCAATCGTGCCCTTGCCCGATGCGGTCGGTCCGTCGACGGCGATAATCATGCCGGGTTCCTCCGTTGCCGCCATGCCTTGCCCAGGCCCCACAAGGCAATCGCCGCCCAGAAAAATTCCAGGACGAGCGAGGCCAGATTGAGGTTGACCAGGAGCGAGACGGTCAGGAAGGCTGCGCCGAGCAGGTTCACGCCGTGCTGGACAAACGGATTGGGCTGGGCGTTGGCCGTCGCATAGCCATAGGCAAAGATGATGCAGGCGGTTCCGGCAAAGCCGATCAGGTTGGCCAGGCTATCGGTCATGTGCTGACACTGTTCAGCAAGGCTTCGAATTGCGGGAAGCTGGTGGCGATCGGGCGGGTGTCGTCGACTTCCACGCCGTCCCGGCTGGCCAGGCCGGCAATCGCCATGCTCATGGCAATGCGGTGATCGAGGTGCGTAACGATCGGACCCCCGCCGCGCAATGCTTCGCCCCCGGTACCGGCAATGGTCAGGCCGTCCTCAGTTTCAGTGACGCGGGCACCTGCCGCAGTCAGCGCAGTTGCCATCGCGGTCAGCCGGTCCGATTCCTTGACCCGCAGCTCATCCAGCCCGGTGGTCACCGTGGTTCCTTCGGCCAGGGCTGCAGCAACGAATAGCGCCGGGAACTCGTCGATCATGCTGGGCGCAACGGCGGGATCCACCGTGATGCCTTTCAGCTGCGAATGCCGCACCATCAGATCCGCCACGGGTTCCCCCCCGACCTCGCGGGCGTTCACTTCGGTAATATCGCCGCCCATCTGGCGCAGCACCTCGACCAGGCCCGCCCGCGTCGGGTTGAGGCCGACGTTCTGGATCGTCAGTTCGCTGCCCGGAACGATCAAGGCGGCGACGATGAAGAATGCGGCCGAGGACGGATCGCCAGGAACCTCGATCGTCTGCGGCTTCAGTTCCCCTTCGCCATGGATGCAGATTGTGCGCACCCCGGCAGAATCGGTTTCCACCTCCAGCTGCGCGCCAAACCCGCGCAGCATGCGTTCGGAATGGTCGCGGGTCGGGACCGGTTCGATCACGGTCGTGATCCCCGGCGTGTTGAGCCCGGCGAGCAGCACGGCGCTTTTCACCTGGGCGCTGGCAACGGGCAAGCGGTAGGTAATCGGCACGGCGGGATTGGCGCCGCGCAGGGTAAGGGGCAGGCGCCCGCCTTCGCTGGCCTCGAACGCCGCTCCCATCTGGCTGAGTGGTTCAATCACCCGGCCCATCGGGCGTTTGGACAGGCTGGCATCGCCGACGAATGTCGCGGCAATTGCATGGCTGGCGACCAGGCCCATCAACAGGCGGGTCGATGTGCCCGAATTGCCCATGTCGAGTGGCGCTTCGGGCTGAAGCAGCGCGCCAACGCCGACGCCATGGACCGACCATTCGCCTTCACCCAGACGCTCGACTCTGGCGCCCATCGCCCGCATCGCCGCTGCTGTTGCCAGTACGTCCTCGCCTTCCAGCAGGCCCGTCACCCGGGTTTCACCCACGGCCAGGGCGCCGAGCATGATCGAACGATGGCTGATCGACTTGTCGCCCGGGACGCGGATCGTGCCGCGCAAGGGACCGGTCGGCAGGAAACGGCGCGGGCGGGGGGCTGAATTGGCAGTAGCGGTCAAAGGTCGATCCCATCCGTCATCCCGGCGCAGGCCGGGATCCAGTCCCCGCCAGAAAAAGCATCGCTGCGCGATTGCCTTGGTTCTGCTGGGTTCCGGCCTGAGCCGGAATGACGGGATCGTCCTGCGACGGATGTAAGTCAGTAAAATGCGCGCGGCTTTTGACAGCGCCGCCCCGCTATGGCAAGGCGCGCCCGCGCTGGGACTGGCGCAACTGCCTCCCAATACGTATTTAGCTTTTTCGCGTGGCCTCGGTGGGCCAGCGCTAGTGAGGAATTCTATGGCCAAGGCTGAATGGGGCGCCAAGCATGGTTGCCCGAAATGCGGCACCCGCTTTTACGATCTGGGCAAGGACGATCCTGTCACTTGCATCGAATGCGGCTATGCCTGGCATCCCGAGCCGGTGCTCAAGTCGAAGCAGCCGATCCCTTATGAAGAAATTCAGAAGGAAAAGGTTGAAGTGGTCGAGGACACCGACCTGGCCGATGCTGATCTGGACATCGACGAGGACGGCGATTCGCCGGACAACGATGTCGATCTCGGCGGCGATGACGACCTTGGTGTAGGCATCGACGACGCTGGTGACGGCGACGACAATTAACCTCTTGCCAAGCGCGAGGGTCGCCACTAGAGGGGCGGCCTCTCGCGATTGATCACGAGAGCGGCGGGCCTCCCAGGGCTTGTCGGAAACGAATGGAATGGGGCCTTAGCTCAGCTGGGAGAGCGCTACAATGGCATTGTAGAGGTCAGCGGTTCGATCCCGCTAGGCTCCACCATTCCGAAGGTTTTGAATGCTTTAGCGGCAAGCTGGTCGGCGAGGTTTCGCCCACCGGCTTTTTTCGCGTTTTGGAGTGAATGAGCGCATGTTCGACGCCCTTTCAGACCGGCTTGGCACTGTCTTCGACAGGCTGCGCGGTCGTGGTGCGCTCAGCGAACAGGACGTTCGCGATGCCATGCGCGAAGTGCGAATCGCGCTGCTCGAAGCAGACGTCGCCCTGCCGGTGGTGCGCCGGTTCATCGACGAGGTTACCGAAAAAGCCGTTGGCCAGAATGTCCTGAAGTCGGTCACGCCGGGTCAGCAGGTCGTCAAGATCGTCAACGACGCGCTGGTCGATATGCTGGGCGGCGAGGACGTGCCGGGGCTGGACCTGAATGCCGCGCCGCCGGTGGTGATCATGATGGTCGGCCTGCAGGGTTCGGGCAAGACCACCACCACTGCCAAGCTGGGCAAGCTGCTCAAGGAAAAGTACGGCAAAAAGGCGCTGATGGCGTCGCTCGACGTCAATCGTCCAGCCGCCCAGGAACAGCTCAAGGTGCTGGGCGAGCAGGTCGAAGTTGCGACTCTGCCGATCGTTGCCGGTCAGCAGCCGACCGAGATCGCGACGCGCGCGCTGCAAGCGGCCAAGCTGCAGGCGATCGACGTCCTGCTGCTCGACACGGCGGGCCGTCTCCACGTCGACCAAGCGCTGATGGACGAAATGCAGGCCGTGGCGCGCATCGCCACGCCCAAGGAAATCCTGCTGGTGGTCGATTCGCTGGCCGGTCAGGACGCGGTCAACGTCGCCAAGTCGTTTACCGAGCAGATCGACCTGACTGGTGTCGTACTGACCCGGATGGACGGCGATGCGCGCGGCGGTGCGGCGTTGTCGATGCGGCACGTCACCGGCAAGCCGATCAAGTTCGCCGGTGTCGGCGAAAAGCTTGATGCGCTGGAAGTGTTCCAGCCGAGCCGCGTTGCGGGCCGGATTCTCGGCATGGGCGATGTCGTCTCGATCGTCGAGAAGGCCGCCGCCGCGATCGAGCAGGAAGAAGCCGAGCGCATGGCCGAGCGCATGGCCAAAGGTCAGTTCGACATGAACGACCTGCGCAGCCAGCTTCGCCAGATGCAGAAGATGGGCGGCCTGGGCGCTCTTGCCGGCATGCTGCCGGGCATGAAGAAGGCCAAGCAGGCGATGGATGCCAGCGGCATGGACGACCGGGTCCTGCTGCGCATGGATGCGATCATCGGTTCGATGACCCCCAAGGAACGCGCCCGTCCTGATCTGCTCAATGCCAAGCGCAAGATCCGCATTGCCAATGGTTCGGGCGTGCAGGTCCAGGACGTGAACAAGCTTCTCAAGATGCACCAGGAAATGGAGCGCGCGATGAAGCAGATCAAGAAGATGGGCGGCCTGGGTGGTCTCGCCAAGCTGTTCGGCAAGGGTGGACTTGGCGCCGCGATGCCGGGGCTGGGCGGCGGAGCCGGTGGCGGCTTGCCCGGCCTGGGCGACGAAAGTCTGCCCCCCGCGCTCAAGGATTTGATGAAAAAGAAGTGATTTTCGGTTAAAAAAATTTGTTAGAAAGGTAATTTAAATGTCTGTTTCTCTTCGTCTTTCGCGTGGTGGCTCGAAGAAGCGCCCCTACTACAAGATCGTCGTTGCCAACAGCCGCTCGCCGCGCGACGGCAAGTATCTGGAACAGGTTGGCACCTACAACCCGCTGCTGGCCAAGGACGATGAAAACCGCGTCCGCCTGGTAGAAGACCGCGTGCGGTACTGGATCGGCGTTGGCGCTCAGCCGACCGACCGCGTTGCCCGTATGCTCGATAAGGCTGGCATCAAGGAACGCGCCGCGACCGTGAACCCGAAGAAGGGTGAGCCGGGCCAGAAGGCCAAGGACCGCGCCGAGGAAAAGGCTGAAAAGGCCCGTGAAGCCGAAGAAGCAGCCGCTGCCGCTGCTGCTGCCCCGGCGGTTGAAGAGGCTCCGGCTGAAGAAGCTGCGGCTGTTGAAGAAGTGGCTGCCGAAGCTCCGGCTGCGGAAGAAGTTGCCGCCGAAGCACCCGCTGAGGAAGCTCCGGCTGCCGAAGCCAGCGAAGAGCAGGCTGAAGGCTAAGCCTTGGACGCAAATCGCCCCGTCACGCTGGCCGCTATTGTCGGCGCGCATGGAGTGGGTGGCGAGGTGCGCCTGAAGCTGTTTGGTGAAGGCGTGGAGTCGCTCCGGCGATTCCGCGCCTTCAACGATTCTGCGCTGACCGTCCGAAAACTCCGCGACGATGGCAAGGGCGGCGCGATTGCCTCTTTTGCAGAAGTGGCTGACCGCACGGCCGCCGAAAGATTGCGCGGGACCGCGCTGACCGTCCCGCGTTCCGCCCTGCCGCCGCTGGGCGAGGGGGAATATTACCACGCTGATCTGATCGGTCTGCCTGCGGTTTCGACCGATGGTGAAGTGCTGGGGGCTTGCATCGCGGTCGACAATTTCGGCGCCGGTGACGTGCTGGAGATCCAGCGTCCCGCCGTAGAGGGCAAGCCCGGCAAGAAATTCATGGTGCCGATGCGCATCGAAGCTGTCCCGGAATGGGACAGCGAGCGGCTGGTGATCACCGCCGCCTTTGCGACCGAAGACTAATCGTCGCGCGCCTTCACAAACTGCTCCAGTTCCCGGCCAAAGGCTTTCAGGTTGAAATTCTGCGGGTCATCGTGCGCTTCTGGGATCGTGGAATCGACCGTATTGTGCTGTGCCGGGATCAGCCAGCGCCCGGCACGCGCGCTGACATAGACATAAAGCGCCGCCAGCATCCGGTATTGCTCGCGGGTAAAGCCGGGCTTCGGCCCATAGGTTTCCGCGCGGCTGGTCGCTCCGGGCAGGAACCGGCGCGGTTGGACCGTCTCGATATGGACAAACCGTCCGCGCGCCTTTGATCCGACCACCCGGCTTTCCAGCTTTGTCGCGCGCCAGCCTTCCTGAAATTCATGCCCAGCCCAGATCTGGCCGACCCGGTTGAGGAAAATGTGCGCGACCGGTGCCTTGGCAAAGGTCTGGTCCATGTAAGGGTCGAAATCGTTGACCTGCCAATCCTGATTGAGCCGTTTCGGAAAAGGGGCATTGGCAAAGAATGGGTGACTGGTGTCGTGGATCACGAAATACAGCAGCGGGAACCCCCCCTCGGTTCGCGATACCGGGGCATCAGCATATTGCCGGGCATAGCTGCGATAGGGTTCGGGAAAGGCAGCCAGCGCGGCTTCCTTCTGGGCGGCGCTGGGTGCGCCCTCTTGTTCCATCAGACGGACGATGACGGGCGGAAGCGGCTGGGGCTTGCGCACCGCTTTCAGTTCGATCTTGCGCAGCAGGCAAGTCGCCTGCTGCAGAGGCGTTCCGGCGAAGGTGAGCGTGTCGGGATCGAACCTGCATTCGCCGATGGGCGCTGCGCTGACAGGCAGGGCGATCAGCAACAGGGGCAAGGCAGCAAGGCGTTTCATTGACGGAATGCTCCACGATGTATATACATCATGTATATACGGAGGTTCCCGATGGGCAAGGAATACATCGCCAAAAGCTTCATGTCGGGCAACTCGGTCGCCATTCGCTTGCCTGCCGCGCTCGGAATCGAACCGGATCGCGAATGGACGGTTAACGAAGTGGATGGGGAACTGCACATCCGCGCCAAGTCGCCGGCGCCCAAGCGGATAGATCTGACGGGAATATATGGATCCTGCCCCGGTTTGAGGGCGCTAGGCCCAGAAGACCGATGGATCGACGCGCGAGAGCCCGATTGGGAAGGAAAGCGGCTTGGCGATGCCTGAGCCGCGTTTTCTGATCGACACCAGCATCTGCATTTACCTGCTTGAGGGGATGTCTCCTGTCGCACGCGATCGGGTCGAGGCACTTCAACCGGGCGAAGTGGTAACGTCGGCGATCTGTTATGCCGAAGTCATGCGCGGGCTCGATCCGGCCGATGCAGAATCGGTTGCTCAGGCGGAGCAGCTGTTTTCCGTGATTCCTGCGTTGGATTTTGGTGTGGAAGCTGCACGCCGCTATGCTCATCTGGCCTTTCGGCGCCATAGCTTTGACCGTTTGATTGCCGCCCACGCCCTTGCCCTGGACCTGGTACTGGTCAGCAATAACGAGAGGGATTTTGCGGATGTTCCGGGCTTGCGGGTCGAGAATTGGACTGTCTAGGCTATGACTTTCGCCGCAACTGTCCTGACCCTTTACCCGGAAATGTTTCCCGGGCCGCTGGGCGTGTCGCTCGCCGGACGGGCGCGGGAAGAGGGCAAGTGGTCGCTGGATACCGTGCAGATCCGGGACTTTGCGATCGACAAGCACCGTACCGTCGATGACACACCGGCGGGCGGGGGTGCCGGCATGGTGCTGCGCGTGGACGTGCTGGCAGCGGCGATCGACCATGCCCGCAGCCTCCATCCGGACGTTCCCGTCATCGCGATGACGCCGCGCGGCAAGCCGCTGCGCCAGGCGCGGGTGCGCGAACTGGCGGCCGGTCCCGGAGTGACCGTGCTGTGCGGGCGGTTCGAGGGTTTCGACGAACGAATCTTTGCGGGCCGTGCGGTTGAGGAAGTTTCGGTCGGCGATATCGTCCTGTCGGGCGGGGAACCCGCGGCCATCATGCTGTTAGACGCTTGCATTCGGCTGCTTCCCGGCGTAATGGGCGCCGCTTCGAGTGGTACCGAGGAGTCCTTTGAACAGGGGCTGCTTGAATATCCTCATTACACCCGACCACAGGAGTGGGAGGGGCGCACGATCCCTGAAGTGCTGCGATCGGGGGATCATGCGAAGATCGCGGCCTGGCGCAAGCAGCAGGCCGAGATCGATACACGGTCACGCAGGCCGGATCTTTGGGAGCTTCATGAGGAAGCTCGGGTCCAGTCTGCCTCTGGCGCGCGGCAAAAAGAGAAGGACTGAGGACCAGTGAACCTGATCCAGCAGATCGAGGCCGAGGAAATTGCCAAGGCCGCCAAGGATATTCCCGAATTCCGTCCCGGTGACACCGTGCGCGTTGGCGTGAAGGTTATCGAAGGCGAGCGCAGCCGCGTTCAGGCCTACGAAGGCGTTTGCATTGCCCGTGCCAACAAGGGCATCGGTTCGAACTTCACCGTTCGCAAGATGAGCTTCGGCGAAGGCGTTGAGCGCGTATTCCCGCTCTACTCGCCCAACATCGACAGCATCACCGTCGTCCGCAAGGGCGTCGTGCGCCGTGCCAAGCTGTACTATCTGCGTGGCCGTACCGGCAAGCGCGCCCGCATCGCCGAGCGCCGCGACGTTCGCGACGAGGGCTGAGCCAAGAGGCACTAGCCTCTTGCAGCAAAACCGGATTAGGAAGGCGTCCTGGCCCAGCCAGGGCGCCTTCTTCCGTTTCAGGACCGACCCATTGATATGCGTTTCATTGCCTGCTTGCTTGCCGCCACTTGCCTTGTCGCTGCACCGCTCCATGCTCAAGGTACCGGCGTGAATCCCTCGCCAGCCCAGACCGCAGCCAACTCGCTCGACTTCGAGCGAGTCTTTGCTAGCCCCAGCCTCAATGGATCCGTCCCGCGCGGGGTAAAGTTGTCGCCCGACGGGCGCTGGCTGACCGTGCTGAAAAATCGCGCCGAAGACCGTGAGCGCTATGACCTGTGGGGGTTCGACCGCACCACCGGGCAATGGACCATGCTGGTCGACAGTTTGAAGCTCGGTTCGGGCAAGGAACTGTCCGAGGCGGAAAAGATGCAGCGCGAGCGCCAGCGGATCGGCGATCTCAAGGGCATCGTCAGCTATGACTGGACCGCTGACAGCAAGGCGATCCTCGTGCCGCTGGACGGCGATCTGTTCCTGGCTTCGCTGGACGGCACCGTCCGGCAACTGACGCAGAGCGAACAAGACGAGCTCAACCCCGCGCTCAGCCCCAAAGGCAGCTATGTCTCGTTCGTGCGCGACCGCCGGCTGTGGGCAGGCAAGGTGGGCGAAGAGCCGCAGCCAGTATCGCCGCCGGAAAGTTCTGACACCGTCCACTGGGGCGAGGCGGAATTCGTTGCGCAAGAAGAAATGGCGCGCTTTACCGGCTATTGGTGGTCGCCCGACGACCGCCGCATTGCCGTGCAGCGGTTCGATGATGCCCCGGTCGGGATTGTCACCCGCACCGCCATCGGTGCGGAAAGCACCAAAACGTACCAGCAACGCTATCCCGTGGCCGGATCGGCCAATTCGCTGGTCTCGCTGTTTGTGCTGTCGCCCGATGGCACGAACCGGGTCGAAGTCGATCTGGGGCCGGACCGCGACATCTATCTGGCCCGGGTAAACTGGTCGCCGGATGGCAAGACCCTCTACGTCCAGCGCCAGAACCGCGAACAGACCCGGCTCGACATGCTCGCGGTCGATCCGGATACCGGCAAGGCGCGCGTGCTGTTCACCGAAGAGGCCGCGCCGAAAAGCTGGATCAACCTGTCGAGCGACTATCGCTTCCTGAAGGACGGCAGCCTGATCTGGTGGTCGGAGCGGGATGGCTTTGGCCACCTGTGGCACTTCAAGCAGGGCAAGTGGCGCCAGCTGACCAAGGGCGAATGGGTCGTCACGGGCCTGGCCGGGGTCGATGAAAAGGCGGGCCGGATCTACTTCACGGCGACCAGGGACGATGTGCTGGCGCCCAACGTCTATGCCTTGAACCTGGCCCATCCGGGCAAGATCGAACGGCTGGGCGAACCGGGCTTTGTCCATGGCGCGGCGATGGACAAGTCCGGGCAGACGCTGCTGATCACCTGCTCAGCGCAGAACCAGCCGCCGCAGGTCTACATCGCCGATGGCCAGGGCAAGCGCCTGGCCTGGGTCGAGGAAAACCGCGTCGACGCCAGCCATCCCTATGGGCCTTACCTTGCCGCCCACCGTGCGCCGACGTTCGGCACGATCAAAGCGGCGGACGGCACGGAACTTCACTGGCGCATGACTACCCCGGTGATGGAACCGGGCAAGCGCTATCCGGTGTTCTTCCAGCACTATGGCGGGCCGACTTCGCAGACCGTCACCCGCGGCTGGGGCGGGGCACTGGAGCAGGCGGTCGTGGGCAAGGGCTATATCTTCTTCCAGATCGACAACCGCGGCAGCGAAAACCGCGGCGTGAAATTCGGCTCGACGCTGTACCGCGCGATGGGCTCGGTCGAGGTCGAGGACCAGAAAGCCGGGGCGCAGTTCCTCAAGAGCCTGCCCTATGTCGATGGCGCCAAGATCGCGACCTATGGCTGGTCCTATGGCGGCTATATGACGATCAAGATGCTCCAGGCCGATCCGGGGCTTTATGCAGCGGGTATTTCGGGTGCGCCGGTGACCAAGTGGGAGCTGTACGACACCCATTATACCGAGCGGTACCTGGGCGATCCGAACAAGCAGCCGCAGGTCTATGCCAAGGCCAATGCGCTGGACGATGCGGGCAAGATCAAGGACCCGCTGCTGCTGATTCACGGCATGGCCGACGATAACGTGGTATTCGAGAACAGCTCGATGCTGATCTCACGCCTGCAGGCCCAGGCCGTGCCGTTCGAGATGATGCTCTATCCCGGCTACACCCACCGCGTCGGCGGGCCTAAGGTGGGCGTGCACCTGTGGGAGACGATCTTTGCCTTCCTTGCTCGCCATGGGGTGACGCCGCCCAAGTGAGGGGCTAGGGCCAGCGTAACAAGGAGTGATGCGATGGGTTACCGGGTAGTGGTCGTCGGTGCGACCGGCAATGTTGGGCGCGAAATGCTGAACGTGCTGGCCGAGCGCGAATTTCCGATCGAGGAACTGGCCGCTGTGGCCTCGTCGCGCTCCACTGGCGACGAAATCGAGTTCGGCGAAACCGGCAAGATGCTGAAGGTCCGCAATATCGAGCATTTTGACTTTGCCGGCTGGGACATCGCGCTGTTTTCGGCAGGCTCGGACGTGTCCAAGGTCTATGCGCCCAAGGCCGCCGCTGCAGGCTGCGTGGTGATCGACAACAGTTCGTTCTACCGCATGGACCCGGACGTGCCGCTGATCGTGCCGGAAGTGAATCCGGACGCCATCGACGGCTACAAGGCGAAGAACATCATCGCCAACCCCAATTGCTCGACCGCGCAGATGGTCGTTGCGCTCAAGCCGCTGCACGATGCCGCCACGATCAAGCGCGTGGTCGTGGCGACCTATCAGTCGGTTTCCGGCGCGGGCAAGCAGGGCATGGACGAACTGTTCGAGCAGAGCCGCAACATCTTCGTCGGTGACAGCAGCGAGCCGGTGAAGTTCACCAAGCAGATCGCGTTCAACGTCATCCCGCACATTGACAGCTTCCTGGACGACGGTTCGACCAAGGAAGAATGGAAGATGGTGGTCGAAACCAAGAAGATCATCGATCCCAAGATCAAGGTGACCGCCACCTGCGTGCGCGTTCCGGTGTTCGTCGGCCATTCCGAGGCGATCAACCTGGAATTCGAACACGAGATCAGCGCCGAACAGGCCCAGAACCTCCTGCGCGAGGCTCCCGGCGTGATGCTGGTCGATAAGCGCGAGGACGGTGGATACGTCACCCCGGTCGAATGCGTTGGCGACGGCGCGACCTTCGT
>JBKHWO010000053.1:0-36505 GCA_046566485.1 Alphaproteobacteria bacterium
GTATGGTCTGTGGCATTTTTTGCCCCGTTGCAGGTATGGCTTAAGCAACCACATTCCTACAACAATGCAAATGCTTATGCCACTCCCGCCAACCTTTCAGACCACCGCCGGTGAATAAGGCGGGCTAAAAACACTCAAGACCTGATTGTTCATAAGCAGCCGTGTTCCCGCGCGATCTGCTGCAGGCCAAGCCGGCTGCCGCTGGCCGTGGTTCAGCTGGTGCCCCCTACGGTGCTGACCTGCGGCTTCAAAGATCGAGCTTGAGATCGATTTTCAGCACCTTGCCGGCGGCATTGCGCGGCAGGTCGTCCACCACGATGACGCGCCGCGGCACTTTGTAGTTGGCCATGTTGTCGCGCGACCAGGCGATGATCTCGTCTGCTGCAACAGGGGCATCGGGCCGGGGAACGATGAACGCCCGCGCCGGTCGTGCCGCCGCGCAGGGATGAACAATCGAAAGCCCGTTTGTCGCGCTCGGCCAGGAGCATCTGGAAAATCGTCGGCGGGCCGGGCAGAAAGGCAATCCGTTCCTGCTCGATCAGGCGGATGGCTTCGGCCACGTCGAATTGCGGCATGGGCACCATCACCGCTCCGGCCAGCAGACAGGCGACCCAGCCGACCTTCATTCCGAAGGAATGGAAGAACGGGTTGGCGATCAGATAACGCTCGCCCCGCGCCAGACCGGTATTGCCGATCCATACGCCAACCTGCGGCAGGATCCGGCCATGAGTCATCAAGACGGCCTTGGGCACTCCGGTAGTGCCGCTGGTGAACATGATGTCCGAGATGTGTTCGGGCGTCACCGCTGCCAGGGCCAGATCGACCTCCGGGTCTGCGGCGCCCTTGCCGCTGGCGACAAAGGCGGCGAAATCGCGGTCGAGCATCACCGTTTCGGCCAGTGCCGGCAGTTCCTCTGCCGCCAGCAGTGCCGGATAGTCGATGCCCAGGAAGCCTGTGACCGTAAACAGCATCCGTGTCCCGGTCCGGCGCAGGATATCGCCCGCTTCGCGCCCCTTGAGCCGGGTCGGTCATGCCGCGATTGATCTCGAGCAACACCAACGCGGCGGCCATCATGATTGGCGACAAGGGAAGCGATCTGATCCTAGCAAAAAGATGAACCGCCGCATGGCCGCAGTCGGGAACGAATACCGCACGCCGGGAGTTGAGGGCGGAACAGCCAGGAGTTCCGTGCCATGCATTACCGTCCCGCCCTTGTCCTCGCCCTGTCTTCCGCGCTCAGCTTGGGAATTGCGGCCTGCTCCCGCGATGCCGACGACGACAACGCCAGCCAGGCCAGCTCGGCCGCCAGCGACAACTATGCCGCAAATGGAAACGACAGCGGCATGGCCAGCGATGCCGCGACGACTGGCAATGCGGCACAGATGTTCCTGCTCGATGCGATCAAGGGCAACAACAGCGAAATGAAGCTGGGCCGGCTTGCCGCTGAGAAGGGGTCAAGCAAGGCCGTGAAGGACTTTGGCGCCATGTTGGTCAAGGATCACGGCAAAGCTGGAGCCGACGCTCTGACCCTAGCAACGGCCGCGGGCCTGTCACAAACCAATTCGACCAAGCCTGAAGCCGATGCCGAATATGCCAAGCTGGAAGGTCTGGCCGGCGCCGACTTCGACAAGGAATTCGCGCGTTTCATGGTCGACGAGCACCAGAAGACCATTGCCAGGTTCGAACTGGCAGCCAAGGATACCGCGGCGCGCGATGTTGCCGACTTTGCCCGCCAAACCTTGCCGACGCTGAAGAAGCATCTGGAAGCAGCCAAAGCTTTGACGAAATAGGCCGGGCGCCCGGTCAGTTGACGATCTTGAGCAGCTTGCGTTCCAGCGGAGACAGCACGCCGGGGAGTTCGTGGCCGCGCTTCAGGATCTGTCCGGCTTCCCCGACCAGGGCCCACATGCCTTGCTTGCCGCGCAGGCCCGGGCGCTTCTCGATGCGGGCAACCGGTCGTTCGGCAGCGCGGCGAAAGGCAGAGAATACCGCCGCCTCGCGGTCAAAATCCATCGCGTAGTCGCGCCATTCCCCGGCCGAGACCATGCGGCCATACAGATCAAGGATGCGCTGCAATTCTTCCCGCGTGAACCCGACCTGCGCGGGCCGGACCGCGTGGAGGGGAAAGGGCGTAACCGTTCCGCTCAAGCCGTCTTGCCCTGACGGGCCCGATCAGCCTCGCGCTCTTCCAGCAGTTCGGCCAGCCGCTTTTGCAGGATCTGGATCTCGCACTGCAGGATTTCGAGCCGCTGCGTCGCAGGATCGAAGCGTTCGCAGCATGGAGTGCCATAGGGAACGAAATTCTGGGTTTCGGGCTTTACTTCGACCAGCGTCGGCTTGGCCGGAATACCAACCATGGTCGCACCCACGGGCACGTCCTTGGTGACCACCGCATTGGCCCCGATCCGCGCCCCTGCCCCGACTTCGATCGGACCCAGGATCGCCGCGCCAAGACTGACGATGACATTGTCGCCGATGGTCGGGTGGCGCTTGCCGCCCTGACCGTTGGTCGGGTTGGTCCCGCCCAGCGTGCTGCCTTGGTACATGGTGACGTTGTCGCCGATTTCCGCCGTCTCCCCGATCACAACAAAGCCATGGTCGATGAAGAAGTTGCGCCCGATCTTCGCCCCGGGATGGATGTCGATCGCGGTCATGAAACGGCTGAACGTGTTGACCAGTCGGGCCAGGAAGAACAGCTGTGCTTCGAACAGCCAGTGCGCGACGCGATGCAGACCGAGTGCCCAGACCCCGGGATACATCAGCACTTCCCAACGCGAGCGGGGGCTGGGATCGCGGGCGACCACCGAGTCCAGATAGCGGGTAAGGTGTTCCAGCATGGTCGGTATTCTCCCCCAAACGGGTCTTCAAAGCAAGCGTGGTGCGCCCTGCCCCAGCACTTCATCCAGCGCCTCGCGCCAGATCCCCTGGGTGGGGGGCGCCTTGCGCTCCAGACTGATCCGGTCAATCGCCGCAACCAGCCGCTCGACCCCGATATGGGAACGCTCTGTCCGCGGGACAAGATAGGCCGTGGCATCGGGCCCCAGCGCCAGGCCGCGCTGTTCGGCATGGAGCAGAATCAGTTCGCCCAGCATCGCTTCGTCCGGCGTGCCGATCTGCAGATGCAGGGCCGCCCCCATGCGCGAGGCGAGATCAGGCAGCGCAATGGTCCATTCGCCCTGCGCGCTGGTGACGGTCAGCAACAGCGCAGTGCCGCTTTCCTGGGCACGGTTCCACCGGTGGAACAGACCGGTTTCATCCAGCCGGTCGGCATCATCGATGGCTTCGCCCAGGTCATTTTCGGCAAACCAGCGCGCGATCAGGGACTTGCCCGAACGCGGCGGGCCAAACAGGATGGCGGTGCGGAATGGCCAGCTTTCCACTGCGCCGAGCGCGTCGATAGCGGCGCGGTTGGCATTACCGACCACGATCCGGCTGGGCGCGCCGGGGCGGGCGTGCAGCGGTAGGACGATCTGGCCCATGCCTAGCGGCGGATCGACAGGGCGTTGGCCCCCACGGTCACGCGGTAGCCGCGCGCCCGCAAGGCATCCGCAAGGGCATTGAGCTCACCCTCGAACGTGACGCGCATGATCGAGGTGCCGCCCATCGCCAAGCTGGTTGTCGCCGCCCCTTTGACCCCCGGCGCGGATCGCACCGCGCCCAGCGCCGCATCGACCGCGGCTGCATCGGGTGAAGCGAACTGGACGGTGAAGACGCGTGTTTCAACGGGAGCGAGGGTCGGCACGGCGGTGGGCGCCGCGGTCGCGCTCGCATCAGGCGCCGTGGTCTGCTGCTGCTGTCCAGCCGCAATCAGGGCAGCCAAAGCGGGATCGATACCCTGGCTCAGGTTCAGCGTCGCATCGGGCTTCAACCGGCCATCGGCCAATGCGCGGGTATAGACCTGATCCATCCGCACCACCGCATCGGCCAGCATCTTGGGCAGGCTCGCCTCGTCACTGGCGGTCAGGGTAAAGCTTTCGAGGAACGTGTTGTCCGGGCCATAACGCGCGGTGAAGGTGCCATGGACCGGCCCGCCCGGCCACTGCCGTTCCAGCCGCGCTTCGGGCATGATCACGTCGGCCGCTCCGAACTGGTCGAGCAAGTTGCGCCACCAGGCCCGGCTGCGACGGCCCGGCTGGCCCGCGGTGATCAGCAGCGAATCGCCGCCCGAGCCGACCGGCCGGACATAGTCGACCGGGCTGGCACCAGCCCGAAACTCAGCCCAGGCGCGCTGCCACGGCCCCTTGATCTCGTAAACCTGGGCAACCCCGCCGGAATAGAGCACGGGCACGATCAGCAAGGGCGCAGAGCGCGGAATGCCGCTTTTGCCTTCGGCTCCGCCGATGAACTGCCCGGCGCGGGCGCGGTCGAACACCACGGTCAGCGTGGCGATATAGCGGCGCGGGCCGACCTGTTCGCGCTCGATCACCACGGCGGCGACCATGGCCTGAAGCTGACCATCGGCAATGGCCGGGCCGCCCGCCTTGGCCCAGGCCTTGCGCGCCGCCTCTTGCCAGCCGTTGAGGCGCGCTTCCTCGGCATTGTTGCCGGTGGTGTTCACCTCAATCCCGGTGATTTCGATATCCGAGGTACTGGCCACCGGAATGATCCCGCGATCGGCCTCGATCTGGGCGATCAGGCGTTCCACGCCAAAGGCGCCCAACGCCACGGCCAGCACGATCCCGGCACCGCTAAGCAGCGTTGCGGCAGGGCCCATGCGGTTGAAGCGCGGCAGGAGGGAGGACAAAACGACAGCCATCGGGGAAAACCACGCGCCTTTTGCCCAATCACTCATGGAAATCCAAGCAGGAAAGCGTTAGGCGGCTCGGGATGTCTGAAAAGTCTTACAGCTACGAGCAGGCTGGCGTGTCGATCGCCGCCGGAAATGCCTTGGTCAAGGCGATTGCGCCGCTGGCCCGCGCCACCGCGCGGCCGGGCGCCGATCCGGAACTGGGCGGCTTTGGCGGATTCTTTGACCTGAAGGCCGCGGGCTATTCCGATCCGCTGCTGGTCGCGGCCAACGATGGGGTCGGGACCAAGGTCAAGCTGGCGATCGACCACGACCGCCATGACCGGATCGGGATCGACCTGGTGGCAATGTGCGTCAACGACCTGATCGTACAAGGCGCCGAACCGCTGTTGTTCCTCGACTATTTCGCCACGGGCAAGCTCGAAAACGGCATTGCCGAGCGCGTGGTTGCCGGGATTGCCGATGGCTGCAAGCTTGCCGGATGCGCGCTGATCGGCGGCGAGACGGCGGAAATGCCGGGGATGTATGCAGCCGGCGACTATGACCTGGCGGGCTTCTGCGTCGGCGCGGTCGAACGCGGCGAGCAACTGGTGGGCGACAAGGTGGCCGCGGGCGATGTCCTGCTGGGCCTGGCCAGCTCGGGTGTGCACTCCAACGGCTATTCGCTGGTCCGCCGCCTGGCTGCGGACAAGGGTTGGAAGCTGGACCGCCCGGCCCTGTTCGATCCCGACCGCTTGCTGATCGACCACCTGATCGAGCCGACCCGGATCTATGTGAAGAGCCTGCTGCCGCTGATCCGCGCCGGGCGCATCCACGCCCTCGCCCATATTACCGGCGGCGGCCTGCTGGAAAACGTGCCCCGGGTCCTGCCTGATGGCCTGCATGCCCGGATCGACGCCGGTGCCTGGGACCAGCCGCGGCTGATGGCTTTCCTGCAGGCGCAGGGGAACATCGAACCGGCGGAAATGGCCCGCACCTTCAACTGCGGGATCGGCATGGTCCTGGCAGTCAGCGCGGACGAAGCCGCAGGCGTCCAAACCGACCTGGCAGCTGCTGGCGAAACGGTCCATGTGATCGGCGCGATTGAGCCCGGTCCGCGCGGCTGCACCGTGCAGGGCAGCGCTGAAGTGTGGTCTGCCCGCGAAAGCTGGGAGGCCAGCCACCTTGCCTGAACGCGGCCCTGAACGCGCCAGGGTTGCCGTCCTGATTTCCGGCAGCGGCACCAACATGGCAGCGCTGCTCTATGCCAGCCGCGCGGCGGACTGTCCGTACCAGATCGTGCTGGTCGCCTCGAACAATCCCGAAGCAGGCGGCCTCAAGCTGGCCGAAGCGGAAGGGGTGCCGACCTTTGCCCTGCCGCACAAGGGCATGGCGCGGCTCGATCACGATATGGCGATGGATGCGGCGATCCGGGCGAGCGGCGCGGACTATGTCGCACTGGCCGGTTACATGCGGATCCTGACCCCGGAATTCGTTAGCGGTTGGCAAGACCGCATGGTCAATATCCACCCCAGCCTGCTGCCCAAGTACAAGGGCCTGCACACCCATGACCGCGCGATCGAGGCAAGGGACAGCCACGGCGGCTGCACGGTCCACCTGGTCACCGCGGAACTGGATGATGGCCCGATCCTGGGCCAGACTCCGGTCGCCATCGTGCCGGGCGATACGGCCAACAGCCTGGCCGCGCGGGTCCTGATTGCCGAACACCAGCTCTATTCGCGCTGCCTGGCCGCGCTGGTCAGCCGCGAAAGAGCGCCGGAATTCCTGGTAGCGCAAGTCCGCGAACGGGCCATGGCCTTGCCCGAAGCGGACGAAGTGGTCAGCCATGGCATGCCGTGCTTCGGCATCGCGAAAGGCAAGAAGTTCGCTTATGTCAGCCTGGACCACCACGGCGACAGCAAGATCGCGCTGCTGGTCAAGATCAGCGGCGCAGATGAACAGGCCCAGCTGATCGAAAACGACCCAGACCGCTATTTTCGTCCCGCCTATTTCGGCGATGACTGGATTGCCATGCGGCTCGATCAGGGCCGCAATGACTGGGAGGAAATCGGCGAATGGCTAGCGCGCAGCTGGCGCAGCATCGCACCCAAGAAGTTGACCGGATTGATCGACGCGGCCGAAGCCTTCTAGATCTCGCTGCCTTCCACCACGGGCCGCGCCTCGCGCGTAGCTTTGTAGCGCGCGTCGGGTTCGGTCGGGCCGGGGCTGATCACCACGTGATCGTCATGCACTTCCAGCAGGGTGCCGACAAACGGCCAGTCATCCATGGTGGTAACGCGGTAGCTGACCGTATCGCCGACCTTGAAGGTGGCCGGATCGGAATTGAATGCGAACGGGCAATCCTCGCCCTCTCCGCCCATGCCTTTCATTGCGAATCTCCCTTTGCGCACAGTCTTACCGCGCAAGGGCGTCAGGGCAATGCAGGGAAAGCAAAAGCAACGTCACCCTGAACTTGTTTCAGGGTCCATTTTTCGGCCTTGCGTGCCAGTGGGGGCACGTCGCGCGGCTGCGTCGGGACTTCCGGCACCTGTTCATCTGGCACGATGGACCCTGAAACAAGTTCAGGGTGACGAAAATTTCATCGGGTGCAGGCATCAACCTCGGACAAAGAAAAAGGCCGCCACGATAGTGACGGCCTTTTTTCATCGCCGGGCGAATAAAATCAGCCGACGATTTCTTCCGGCTTGAAGAAGAAGGCGATTTCGATCGCGGCGTTTTCTTCGCTGTCCGAACCGTGGACGGTGTTTTCACCGATCGACAGGGCATAGGTCTTGCGGATGGTGCCTTCGGCGGCGTCAGCCGGGTTGGTCGCGCCCATCACTTCGCGGTTGCGGGCGACGGCGTCTTCGCCTTCCAGGACCTGGACGACGACCGGTTCGCTCATCATGAAATCGCACAGTTCGCCAAAGAAGGGGCGTTCCTTGTGGACCGCGTAGAAACCTTCGGCCTGTTCACGGCTCATGTGGATGCGCTTGCTGGCGACAACGCGCAGGCCCGCTTCTTCCAGCATCTTGGTGACCGCGCCGGTCAGGTTGCGGCGGGTGGCATCGGGCTTGATGATCGAAAAGGTGCGGGTAACCGCCATGGTGTTCGTCCTTGCGAATGGTTTGTTTTGGAGATGGGCGCGCCCCTAGCCGGGAAAATGCTGCACTGCAAGGACTCTGGCTCGCAGCGTGCCGTGGTCCGTCACCCGGCCTTTTCCCACTTTCCCGGGGCAAGTTGCCGCCAATAGTGCCGCTCCATCCCTTCGCGCCCGTCCAGGCTGCGCCAGGTGGCGCGAGCGCCCTCGATCGTTGCGCCGTCGAACAGCAGGAATACCCGCGCGAATGCTTCGGCGCCTTCGCGCCACACACCATCGGCCAAGGCGAGGAAGGTGGCATCATTAGGGTTTGCCAAACTGTCCGACAGGAGAATCGGCTGACGCGCATCGTGCGGGCCGCCAGCCGGCGCATGGGCCAGAAAGTCAGCCTTCACCGCCCACAGGGCATCGCTGATCCGGGCGAGTTGCGCATCATCCGCCGAAACGACCAGCACCTTTGCCCCGGCCTCGCGCATCTTGCCCGCAAGCTGCGGCAAGGCGCCTTCGACCGGGGTCTGGCTGAGCTGGTAGAAATCGACGCGCAAGCTGGTCCTAGCCTTCGAGATTGTCCCGCACGAAGCGGTCGAGCACGCGCACGCCAAAGCCCGTCGCGCCCTTGTCCCAGGTCTGGCCGGGCTTGTTGTCCCAGACCATCCCGGCGATGTCGAGATGCGCCCAGGGCGTGCCCTTGTCGACATAACGCTGGATGAACTGCGCCGCCGTGATCGAACCGCCTTCGCGCGGGCCGACGTTCTTCATGTCGGCGATCGGCGAGTTGATCAGCTTGTCGTAAGCCGGACCCAGCGGGAAACGCCACAGCTTGTCGCCGCTGGCCTGGCCTGCGGCCAGCAGCTTGCCCGCCAGTTCGTCATCGTTGGAGAACAGGCCGCCATGCTCATGCCCCAGCGAAATGATCATCGCCCCGGTCAGCGTCGCCAGGTCGATCACCGCAGCGGGGCTGAATTCCTTTTGCGTCCAGGTGATCGCATCGCACAGCACCAGGCGTCCTTCGGCATCGGTGTTGATGACTTCGACGGTCTGGCCCGACATGGTGGTGACCACATCCCCGGGACGCTGGGCATTGCCATCGGGCATGTTCTCGACCAGGCCGCAAACCGCCACGACGTTCGCCTTGGCCTTGCGCCCCGCCAGAGCCAGCATCGCGCCGGTTACGGCCCCGGCCCCGCCCATGTCCCACTTCATGTCTTCCATGCCCGCCGGGGGCTTCAGGCTGATCCCGCCGGTATCGAAGGTCACGCCCTTGCCGACGAAGGCGGTCGGCTTGTCGCCCGGCTTGCCGCCGTGCCATTCCATCACCAGCAGGCGCGGCTTGCGCACCGAACCCTGCGCCACGCCCAGCAGCGCGCCCATGCCCAGCTGGGCCATTTCCGCTTCATCGAGCGTCCGGACCTTGACGCCTGCCGCTTCGAGCCGGACCTTGGCCCGTGCGACGAAGCTTTCCGGATAGAGCACATTGGCCGGTTCGGTGACCAGTTCACGGGTGAATTCGATCCCGTCGGACAGCGCAGCTTCGACTTCCCACGCGGCTTCGGTGCCCGCCGGAGCACCGGCGACCTTGATCGTGGTCAGACTGACCTTCTGCTCGTCGCTCAGCTTGGTGCGATAGGTATCATAGCGCCAGCCGCGCAGCCTTGCGCCCAGCAGGATCGAGGCGACCTCATGCGCTGAATAGCTGGTTCCGGTAAAGTCGAGAGTCACGCTCTGCTCACCCGAGGCAAGATACTTCGCCGTGATCGCCGCACCGGCCTTTTCCAATGCCGCGGCGCGGTCCTTGCCGCCTGCTTCCCCGGCTCCGGCGAGGGCGAGGCGGACCACGGCGCCATCGCGGCTGACGAAGGTTTCGTGCAGCTGTCCGGCCTTGCCGGAAAAGCGGCTGGCCTTGGCGCCTTCGGTGACGACCGCTTCAAGGCTGGCCGGCAGCGCGTCCTGATCGATCACATAGGCGATCGGGCTGGTCGTCGGCACGAGGGTTCCGGAAACGAATTCAATCTTCATGGTTGCTCCCAAGGGAAAAGCCCGGTGCTGCGGCAAAGCGTGGCCGCAGATTGTTTGCGTGGATTGCAGTTAGGCGCGGGCGGTGCGATAGGCAAGCCATGCTCCTGCCCGCGCGACCCGAATTGCCGCAACTATCGCTATGCTTCAATTCGCTGCGCAGCGGGGCCGCCGCGCTTGCGCTTGCTGCCCTTGGCTGCCCGCTTGTGGCCCAGGCCCAGGAGCAGAGCGACAGCGCAATCGCAAGCGTTCCGCCGCTGCCGGGCAACGAACAGGACCAGGTCCAGTTCGAAGCCGATGGGGCCAGTTACGACGACAATACCGACACCCTGGCCGTTTTCGGCAACGTCGTGCTGCGCCGCGATGGGCAGTCGGTCCGGGCGGACCAGCTGACCTGGGACCGCAAGACCGGGCAGATCATCGCCCAGGGCAACATCCGTTTCGTCGATGCCGACGGGAACCAGCTGTTCACCGACCGGCTGGAACTGACCGATGAACTGCGCGCCGGGGCGATGGACAACATGCTGCTGGCGCTGCGCGAAGGCGGCCGCCTGGCCGCGATCAAGGGCGAGCGGATCGAGGACGGCAAGGTCCTGCTCCACAACGCCGCCTACAGTGCCTGCGCGGTCGAGGATGATCAGGGTTGCCCCCGGACTCCCAGCTGGCGGATCACCGCGCGGCGGGTGATATACGATCCCGACCGCAAGACCGTGCGGTTCGAAGGGGCCCGCGCGGAAATCTTCGGCGTGCGGCTGATGCCGCTGCCGGGGCTGGTGATTGCCACTGATGGCAGGCCGATCTCTGGCCTGTTGATCCCGAATATCCAGCTCTCGGCGTCCAACGGCGTCCAGATTTCAGACGCCTGGTATCAGCGCCTGGCCGACAACCGCGACCTTGCCGTAACCGGCTATCTCTTTACCGAAGCACCCCCCATGATCTCGGCGCAGTATCGCCAGTTGACCGATCACGGGGCCGTGCAGGCAACGGGCTATGCCACCCGATCAAGCCGCATTCCGGTGGGCGCCCCCGGGGCTTCGAGCCGGGCCGACTTCCGCGGTTACCTGTTCACCAATGGACGCTATCAGTTCGGCCCCAACTGGAGCGCGACCTTCTCTGCCCGGGTCGCATCCGACCGCACCTTCCTGCGTCGCTACGACATCAGCCGGGACGACCGCCTGCGGTCAACCGCCCAGGTCGAACGGATCGACGACGACAGCTATTTCTCCATCGCCGGCTGGGCGACCCAGACCCTGCGGGTCAACGATGTCCAGGCCCAGGTCCCCTTCGCCTTGCCCGAAATCGACTATCGCCGCCGCTTTTCCGATCCGCTGCTGGGCGGGCGGATCCAGCTTCAGGCCAATAGCCTGGCGATCGCGCGGACGGCGGGACAGGATACCCAGCGCGCCTTTGCCAGCGCGCAGTGGGATTTGCGCCGCCTGACCCCGTGGGGACAGGAAGTGACGCTGACCACGCTCGCCCGCGGGGACGTCTATCATTCGGATGAGAATGACCTGACCGCGACCGCGTCCTATCGGGGCAGCCCTGGCTGGCAAAGCCGCGCCATGGCGGCGGCGGCAGTCGACCTGAAATGGCCGCTGGTCGGCGGGTTCCTGGGCGGGACCCAGGTGCTGACACCGCGATTCCAGATCGTCGCCACGCCCAAGCTGAAAAACCTTGAAGTGCCGAATGAGGACGCGCGTTCGATCGATCTGGAGGATTCCAACCTCTTCGCGCTCAATCGCTTCCCGGGCTATGACCGGATCGAAGACGGGGTGCGCTTTACCTATGGAGTCGATTGGCAGTTCGAGCGTCCTGGCCTGCGGGTCAACTCGACCATCGGACAATCCTATCGCTTGTCCAACAACCGCACGATCCTGCCGGATGGAACCGGCCTGTCGGAACGGTACTCCGATATCGTCGGTCGCACCGAGGTGCGGTTCAAGGATCTGGTCAAGCTGACCCATCGCTTCCGGCTCGACAAAGACAATCTTGCGATCCGCCGCAACGAATTCGACGCCGCGGTCGGCACCCAAGGCACCTATCTTGAAGCAGGCTACCTGCGGCTTGACCGGAACATTGGCGGGGGGATCGAAGACCTCAAGGACCGCGAGGAACTGCGTCTTGCCGGCCGGATCAGCGTGGCCCGGAACTGGTCACTGTTCGGATCCGGGGTGTTCGACCTGACCGGGCGCAACGAGGATCCCACACTGGTCAATGCCGACGGCTTTCAGCCGATCCGCACCCGTCTGGGAGTTGCCTATGAGGACGACTGCCTGGAAATCGACTTCACCTGGCGCCGCGATTACGTCGCTACCGGCGATGCGGTAAAGGGCAACACCTTCCAAATTCACCTGGCCGTGAAAAATCTCGGTTTTTAACGGCCACAAGGCAGGTCCAAGGATTGGCACACCCCGGCAAACAAGCTATCCGCCCTTGCTCAGCCAAGGTTAAGCCGGATTTCGGCAGGGCCGCGGCAAGACGGGCGCGCTTGGTGTGCGTCCAAATTGGGAAATTGACACGGTGACACGCCCCTTGCGCTTCCGCCACACCCGCCTGCACAGCCTGGTCCTAACCGCTGCCACCCTGGCGCTGATCACTCCTGCGGCCGTCGTCGCACAACAGAACCCTGGCGCCCCGCAGGGACCGCAAAGCGGCTTCGCCTTGCCCGACAATATGGTGATCTTTGGCAAGAACGATCCCAACCACCGCACCGCGACTGTCATCATCAACGGGGAAGTCATCACCGGTACCGACATCGACCAGCGTGTCGCCCTGATCGTGGCGGCCAGCGGCGGCAAGATCGGCGAGGAAGAATTGACCCGTCTGCGTCAGCAGGTGCTGCGCAACCTGATGGACGAATCCCTGCAGATCCAGGAAGCCAGGGCCCAGGATTTGAAGATCGACGAATCCGAAGTCGATTCCAGCTACGAACGGATCGCGCGCCAGAATTTCGGACAGGATCCCAAAGCGCTTGATGCCTATCTGGCCCGCATCGGCTCTTCGCCCAATTCGCTCAAGCGCCAGATTCGCGGCGAACTGTCGTGGCAGCGCTTGCTGCGCCGCAATGTCACCCCGTTCGTCAATGTTTCCGAGGATGAAGTCCGCGAAACGATCACCCGGCAGGAAGCACTGCGCGGGAGCGACGAATTCCGCGTTGGCGAGATCTTCCTTTCAGCCACCAGCGAAAACCGCGATGCGGTGCAGCAGAATGCGATGAAGATCGTCGAGCAGCTGCAAAAAGGCGGCAGTTTTGTTGGCTATGCCCGGCAGTTTTCCGAAGCGTCCACCGCATCGGTCGGTGGCGATCTGGGCTGGATTCGCGCCGGCGTTCTACCCGCCGAGCTCGACCAAGCGATCCAGAGCCTCCAGTCCGGGCAGATGGCCGGTCCGATCGAAGTACGCGGCGGCTTTTCGATCGTCCTGCTGATCGACAAACGCAAGGTGCTGACCGCCGATCCGCGCGACGCCACGCTCAACCTCAAGCAGATCGCCATTTCGTTCCCCAAGGGCACGACCGAAGCGCAGGCTACGGCACGGGCGCAAAACTTTGCCGCACGGGTCAAGGCAGCCAAGGGCTGTGCCGCGGCTGATGCAGTGGCTGCCCAGCTTGGCGCAGAAGTGGTCAACAACGAAGCGCTCAAGGCGCGTGACCTGCCCCCTGCCTTGCAGGAACTGGTGCTGGGCCTGCAACTGGGTGAAACCACTCCGCCGTTTGGTTCGCTCGACGACGGGGTGCGCGTGCTGATGCTGTGCGGCCGCGACGATCCCAAGGCTGGCGGCGCGCCGAACTTTGACGAAGTTCAGTCCCAGCTTGAGGACGAGCGCGTCAACCGCCGTGCCCAGACCTACCTGCGCGACCTTCGCCGCGACGCGGTGATCGACTACGGCAACTAGGGCAACGCGGTGGAGGGGCTGCCGCCGCTGGCAATTTCACTGGGCGATCCGGCCGGGGTCGGTCCCGAACTGATCGTTGCGGCCTGGGCAGTGCGCGAGCGCGAAGGGCTGCTTCCCTTCGTCGTTGCCGGCGGCCCTGACATTCTCCGCGCTGCTGCCGAGCGCCGCGGGCTCGACGTGCCGGTCCGTCAGGTCTTTCATCCCAATGAAGCGGCCGACTGTTTCGACTTTGCCCTGCCCGTCCTGGACGGAGCGGACGACGACTATACCCCCGGGGCGCCAAGCCGCGACGGAGCCGCGCTGGCGCTGGCCAGCCTGGAAGAGGCAACCGGCCTGGCCCGCAGCGGCGAAGTTGCCGCCCTCGTTACCGCGCCGGTTTCGAAGGCGCGGCTGGCGGAAGTCGGTTTCGACCATCCGGGACAGACAGAATTCGTCGCCTATGCCTGCGGCTATGCCCCGGGGGATGCGGTGATGATGCTGGCGGGCCCCAACCTGCGCACGGTGCCGGTAACGGTCCACCTCGCGCTGGCGGAAGTCCCGCAGCAGCTGACGGCGGCGCTGATCGAGCGCAAGGCCCGGATCACGGCCATGGCCCTGGCGCGGGATTTTGGCCTCTCGCAACCCCGCATCGCCATCGCTGGGCTGAACCCCCACGCGGGCGAGGAAGGCCGCATGGGCGACGAGGAAGCCCGCCTGATCCAGCCCGCGATTGACCGGCTCAAGGCCGAAGGGCTCGACGTTTCCGGCCCCTTCCCGCCCGATGCGATGTTCACCGCGCGGGCCCGGGCGACCTATGACGTTGCGCTGTGCATGTACCACGATCAGGCCCTGATCCCGCTCAAAGCGCTGGATTTCGACCAGGGGGTCAATGTCACGCTGGGCCTGCCGATTATCCGCACCAGCCCCGATCACGGCACGGCTTTCGCGATTGCCGGGACCGGGCAGGCTGATCCCGGCGCGATGATCGCGGCGATCCGCATGGCGGGGGAATGCGCGCTGCGCCGTGCGGGGCTGTTGGATGACTGACCTGCCGCCACTGCGCGACGTCATCAATCGCCACGGCCTGTTCGCCAGCAAGGCGCTGGGCCAGAACTTCCTGTTCGACGAACAATTGCTGGACCGCATTGCCGCGATTCCCGGCAAGCTGAAGGACCAGCAGGTTTTGGAAGTTGGCCCCGGTCCGGGCGGCTTGACCCGCGCGCTGCTGCGCGCCGGAGCACAGGTCACCGCGATCGAGATGGACCGCCGCTGCATGCCCGCCCTGGCCGAACTGGCCGCGGCTTTCCCCGGGCAGTTGCGGGTGATCGAAGGCGATGCGACCAAGATCGACCATGGGATCGAGGGTCCGTTCCACGTCGTCGCGAACCTGCCCTACAACGTCGGCACCGCGCTGTTCACCGGCTGGCTGTCCGGACAGGATTGGCCGCCGCAATGGGCTTCGTTGACGCTGATGTTTCAGTTGGAAGTCGCACAGCGGATTGTCGCCGAAGCAGGAAGCGATGCCTTTGGCCGCCTGGCGATCCTGGCGCAGTGGCGCTCGGACTCGAAGATCGCGATGAAAGTCCACCGCAGCGCCTTTACCCCACCACCCAAAGTGATGAGCGCAGTGGTTCATGTCACCCCGGCGCAGGTGCCAGACGGCGTTTCAGCGCGGATGCTGGAGCGCGTGACCGAAGCGGCCTTTGGCCAGCGCCGCAAGATGCTGCGCCAGAGCCTCAAGGGCCTACCCGGCGCGCTGGGCGCGCTCGATCAGCTTGGCATCGACCCGCAACGCCGGGCGGAAACGCTCAGCGTTGCGGAATTTGTAGACATCGCGCGGGTGCTTTCGGCCTAGCCGGCCTTCTTCACCTGGCGCCAGTGGTGGAGCAGCGGTTCGGTGTAGCCGCTGGGCTGTTCGACCCCCTTGAACACCAGATCGCAGGCGGCGCGGAACGCCGGAGCATCCTCGTTGCCGACCAGCGGTTCGTAGAGCGGATCGCCCGCGTTCTGCGCATCAACCTTGGCTGCCATGCGGCGCAGGCTGTCCATCACCTGGTCGCGGGTGCAAACCCCGTGGAGCAGCCAGTTGGCCATGTGCTGGCTTGAAATGCGCAGCGTCGCGCGATCTTCCATCAGACCGATATCGTTGATGTCCGGCACCTTGGAACAGCCGACGCCCTGGTCGATCCAGCGCACCACATAGCCCAGCAGGCCCTGGGCATTGTTGTCCAGTTCCTCGCGCACTTCCTCTTCCGACCAGTTGGTCCCTTCGGCGAGCGGCACGGTCAGGAGCGGTTCGAGCCCCGGGGTCGGCTGTCCGGCCAGTTCCTGCTGCACGGCGAAGACATCGACCGCATGGTAATGCATGGCATGGAGCGTGGCGGCGGTGGGAGATGGCACCCAAGCCGTGTTGGCGCCCGACCGGGGGTGGCCGATCTTCTGCACCATCATCTCGCCCATCAGGTCCGGCGCGGCCCACATGCCCTTGCCGATCTGGGCCTTGCCCGATAGCCCGCAGGCCAGACCGATCTGGACGTTGCGCGCTTCATAGGCGGAAATCCACGCGCTCTTCTTCATGTCGCCCTTGCGGATCATCGCCCCGGCCCGCATCGAGGTGTGGATTTCATCCCCGGTGCGATCGAGGAAGCCGGTGTTGATGAAGACGATCCGGTCCTTCACCGCATGGATACAGGCGGCCAGGTTGGCGCTGGTGCGGCGTTCCTCGTCCATCACCCCGACCTTGAGCGTATGGCGCGTCAGGCCGAGCAGGTCCTCCACCGCGTCGAACAGGCTGTTGGTGAAGGCGACTTCCTCCGGCCCATGCATCTTCGGCTTGACGATATAGATCGAACCGCAGCGGCTGTTGGCGTATTGGCCCAGCCCCTTGAGGCCGATTGCACCGATCGCGCTGGTGATCACCCCGTCCATGATCCCTTCGGGAATCTCCGAACCGTCGGCCAGCAGGATCGCCGGGTTGGTCATCAGATGGCCGACATTGCGCACGAACAGCAGCGAACGGCCCGGCAGGGTCAGCGCGGAACCGTCCAGCGCGGTCCATTCGCGGTCGGGATTGAGCGCCCGCGTCATGGTCTTGCCACCCTTTTCGAAGGTGTCGGTCAGGTCGCCGCGGATCAGGCCGAGCCAGTTGGAATAGGCCAGCAGCTTGTCTTCGGCATCGACCGCCGCGACCGAATCCTCCATGTCGCAGATCGTGGTCAGCGCGCTTTCCAGCAGGACATCGGCAATCCCCAGTGGATCGTCCTGGCCCACGGGATGCTGCGGATCAACGATAACTTCGATGTGCAGACCATTGTTTTTGAAAAGGAAGGCACCCTCGCGCTTGGCCACAAGGTGGTCGCGGCTGCCACCGGAAAGAGCGCTTTGCCAGCCCGGGATCGCCCCATCGAGGAACGCGCGCGCCGCCCTGATCACGGCTGCACCCCGGTCCTTGTCATAGCCGCCCGGCCGCGCGGGCGGCGCATCGAGCGCATCGGTACCGTAATAGGCATCATACAGGCTGCCCCAGCGCGCATTCGCAGCATTGAGCAGGAAGCGGGCATTGAGCACCGGCACGACCAGCTGCGGCCCGGCCATGGTCGCAATCTCCGCATCGACGTTCTGCGTGCCGATCTGGAACGGCGCAGGTTCGGCAACCAGGTAGCCGATCTCGCGCAGGAAGGCCTGGTATTCGCCCTGGTCAAGCGGCTTGCCAGCGCGGGCGAGATGCCATGCATCGATCTTGGCCTGAAGGTCATCGCGCTTGGCAAGGAGCGCGCGGTTCTGCGGCACGAAGCGGTCCAGCAGACTGGCGAATCCACTCCAGAACGTGGTCGCGTCGTGACCGAGCGGTGCCAACACCTCCCGCTCGACAAAGGCGGCCAGCGCCGCATCGACCTTCAGTCCAGCTTTTTCAACCCGTTCGCTCATGGATCCTCGCATACAAAATCGCGCACCGGCCGAAACAGGCCGATGCAGTTTCTTCGACGATCCTGGGGAGGAATGCCAGCGCTATGCCGCAGTTGCGAAGAGAAGGCAACGGCAAGACAGGCTTCGGGCGCCAAAATTGATCGAATGTCTGGCTCAACGACCAACGCACAGGCGGGGTTGGAGTTGACCCCGCGCTCGGCTAGAAGGTTTCAGATGCAACAGTTTACCCGTCATGAAGCTGCCTTGCTGGATCAGGTCGACGCGGCTCCGATGCTGGCGCAGGTCCAGGCGTGGAGCGCGATCAACACCGGCACCGGAAACCTGTCCGGTCTGGCCGAGCAAGCGGCGGAACTGGCCGAGGCTTTCGCAGCCCTGCCCGGCGCGATCACGCTTGAGGAGCCCGCGCCGGTCAGTGCAATCACCGCGGCGGGGGAAGAAGCGCCGGTCTCCTATGGCAAGCATCTGGTGCTGCGGGTCCGGCCACAGGCCCAGCGTCGCTTTCTGCTGACGGGCCACATGGACACGGTCTTTCCGGCCAACCACCCGTTTCAGGAGCAGGCCTGGCTGGACGAGCAGACCCTCAACGGACCCGGCGTCACCGACATGAAAGGCGGGATCGCGGTCATTCTGGCCGCCCTGAAGGCGTTCGAGAGCAGCGAGGCCGCCGCCGGGGTTGGCTACGACGTGCTGATCAATTCGGACGAAGAGACTGGCAGCCTCTCGTCTAGCGCGCTGATTGCCGAACTGGCGCGGGGCAAGGCCGCGGCGCTGACCTATGAACCGTCTGCGCTGCCCGATGGCACTCTGGCCGGGGCGCGGGCCGGCAGCGGGAACTGGAGCCTGACCGTGCGGGGCCGCTCTGCCCATGCCGGGCGAAACCCTGACGATGGGCGCAATGCCGTGGTCGCCGCCGCTGCCCTCGCCCTGGGCCTGAAAGCCCTGCACCGCGACGACCTTTCGGTAAACCCGGCCAGAATCGAAGGCGGCAGTGCAAACAACGTAGTGCCTGACCTGGCCATCCTGCGTTTCAACATCCGTCCCCGTCACGAACATGATGCCGACGATTTTATTCAAAATCTCAATTCTTTGATTGCAGCAGTTGAGGCACAGCACGAAGTTTCTATTCACCTCCACGGCGGGATCAGCCGCCCGCCCAAGCCGCTGGATGCGCGGGCGGAAAAGCTGTTCGGCATTGTCGAGGAATGCAGCGCGCTGCTGGGCCAGCCGATCACCCGCAAAGCATCGGGCGGGGTCTGCGATGGCAACAACATCGCCGCCTGCGGCGTGCCGGTGGTCGACACCATGGGCGTGCGCGGCGGGGCGATCCACTCGCCCGATGAATTTCTGATCGTTCCCAGCCTTGAGGAACGGGCCAAACTTTCGGCGCTGGTTCTCCACCGCCTTGCCAACGGAGCCCCGCTTTGACTTTCGTAATCCGCGCCGCGAACCACGACGATCTGCAGCACATCTACGAGATGGCCAAGCGCACCGGCGGCGGCTTCACCAATCTGCCCCCGGATCGCAAGGCGCTGATCGCCAAGCTGGATCGTTCGCATGCGGGCTTTACGCGGGACGGCGACGACCTGGGCGACGACCTGTTCTTTTTCGTGCTGGAGAATACGGCGACGGGCGAAGTGCGCGGGACTTGCCAGATCTTCTCCGCCGTGGGGCAAAAGTGGCCGTTCTATTCCTACCGGATCGGCGCACTGACCCAGCACAGCGAGGAGCTGGGCCGCACGTTCCGGGCCGATATCCTCAACCTCTCGACCGATCTGGAAGGCGCGACCGAGGTCGGCGGCCTGTTCCTGCACCCCGGCGAACGCGCGGGCGGTCTGGGCATGCTGATCGCGCGCAGCCGCTATCTGTTCATCCGCAATCACCGCAACCGCTTTGCTGACCGCACCCTAGCCGAACTGCGCGGGGTAATCGACGAGGCTGGCGGATCGCCGTTCTGGGACGGGGTTGCCGGGCGCTTCTTTGGAATGAATTTCCAGGACGCGGACGAATTCAACGCCAAGTACGGCAACCAGTTCATCGCCGACCTGATGCCCAAGCACCCGGTCTATATCGCCATGCTGACCGAAGCCGCGCGCCACGTGATCGGCATTCCCCACCCAACGGGCCGCGCCGCGATGCGGATGCTGGAGAATGAGGGCTTTGCCTGGGAAAACTACATCGACATCTTCGACGGCGGCCCGACGATGACCGTGCGGACCGATCAAATCCGCTCGATCCGCGAAGCGGGCGATGCCCCCATCGTGACGCTCGACGACAGGCTGGGCAAACACGAGCGTGGCGAGAAGATGCTGGTCGCTCATGGCAAGATGGCCGGGTTCCGCTGTGCCTATGGCTGGGTCGAGCCGCGCGAGGGCGGCGTTGCGATCGATCCGGCCTGCGCCGCCGTGCTGGGCGTAGGACCGGGAGCAACGGTTACCACCGTGGCGCGTTGGTGACGGCATGGCGATGGCTGAAATCAACTTCGATGGGATCATCGGCCCCTCGCACAATTATGCGGGGCTGAGCCTGGGCAACCTCGCTTCGGCCAGCCACGCGGGCGATCTTGCCTATCCTCGCGCCGCAGCCCTCCAGGGACTGGCCAAGATGCGCCACAACCTGGGGCTTGGGCTGGTGCAAGGCTTTTTCCTGCCGCTGCCCCGCCCGAATACCGCGTTCCTGTCCGCCATCGGCGCGGACGGGACCGAGGATCGCCGGCTGAATGCAGCAGCATGGTCGGCCAGTTCGATGTGGACGGCGAATGCAGCAACAGTCTCTCCGGCTCCGGACACGGCCGATGGGCGCTGCCACCTGACCGCCGCCAATCTGGTCACCATGCCGCACCGCAGCCAGGAATGGCCCGATACGGCTCGGCAACTCCGCCTGGCCTTTGCCGACAGCGCGCACTTTGCCGTGCATGATGCGGTGCCGCCCTGCTTTGGCGATGAAGGCGCAGCCAATCACATGCGCATGGGCGTGCGGCACGATGCCCCGGGCCTTGAGATTTTCGTCTATGGTACCAGCGGCGGGGCCTTTCCGGCACGCCAGCATCTGGAGGCGAGCCGCGCTATCGCGCGCCTGCACCGGCTCGATCCAGGCAGGACGCTGTTCGTCGAGCAGAACCCGGCGGCAATCGCTGCCGGCGCGTTTCACAACGATGTCGTCGCCGTGGCCAACGAACGCGTGCTGTTTACCCACGAACTGGCCTTCGCCGACCCTGCTGGCACCTATGCCGCGATCCGCGCGCGATTGCCCGAAGCCGAAATCGTGGTCGTGCCAGCCGCAGAGGTCAGTCTGGCTGACGCGATCCAGTCGTATCTGTTCAATGCCCAGCTGCTCACTTTGCCGTCGGGCGAGATGGCATTGGTCGTTCCTACCGAGGCCGCCGATCATCCCCGGGTCGGTCCCTATCTGGAGCGCATGATCGCCGGAAATGGCCCGATCCGCGCGGTCCTGCCGGTCGACGTGCGCCAGTCGATGGCCAATGGCGGCGGTCCGGCCTGCTTGCGCCTGCGGGTGGTCTGCGATCCGCAGACGGTCGACCCGCGCTTTCTGCTGAATGAAGAGAAGGCAAACCGGATCGAGGAAATCGTCCGCCGTGAATGGCCGGAATCGATTGCCCCGGAACAAGTCGGTTCGGCCCTGCTGGCTGAGCGGGTCATCGCCGCCAGGTTGCTGTTGCTCGATGCCTTGGATCTCAGCGAACTGGCCTGAAGCTGGGTCCGCGTGTTCCATCCCAAAACGGTACAGCGCGGTTAATCATGCTTAACCTGGTTTTCCGCGGAACTGCGTTTGTGCCATAAAGGTCTATCGATTCCGCGTTAACGAAATCAAGGCAACGAAATGTTCGCGATGATCCGCCGCTTGTTTGTGATCAAGACCCCGGTCGAAGCCTACATGATCATCTATGCCCTCGCCCTGGGCGCGGTGGAACGCGGCGCGGTCTATTTGCAGCGCTTCCCTGGCTTCGGCGGAAAACTGCTGTTCCTGGCCTGCACCGGCGCGGTGTTCATGGCCGGCGGCAAGATCCTGGATTGCCTGCGCCACGAAAAGCGTCTGGCCGCAGAGGCCGACCAGGCTTCCGGACGCGTTGATCTTCAACCGATGAAATGAAGGTGGGGTGATTCTGTTGCTAGGCTCACCCCGGGCCCCCGGTTTCCGATTCTGTTACCCGGTTCGGTCCGAACCGTGCTTTCGCTTTGTAAGATCAGGCCGTTAGGCCGTCAGGTTACGCGGCGAGAGCAAGTGCTTCGTTGTCGTTGGCACTTGTGAGTTTTGAGCCTTTAACGGGTTACTCAGCCCGGGCGAAAACAACGCTTTTCAACACACGTCGATCCTAGTTCGGCCCCGTCATATCCTCCGCCGTGGCGAAGGAGGTGGTGGAGCCGCCGGGTACCGCCCCCGGGTCCGCTGCATCTATTGCACGCCGCAATTTATCGCCATAGCCGGTCGAAACCGGCAAGAGGCAATATAGGGCCTGCGGACGGAAGTTAAAGAGGCTCGACCAAGAATCCGGGCAGCCCCGCCGCCCTGCCCCGATGGAGCTGGCAAGCGCCAGCAATCATTTGATTCCGCAAGTGCTTGAACCCGCGCGCGGCACCATTACATTGAACGCGGCCCGCATCCGGCGGGCGTTACAAGGATTTATCCGATGCCGACTTCGTTTGACCGCCTGGGAACTTTCGGACGCTTTGCGCTGGTTTCGGTTGCCGCTGCCTCGGTGGCCGGGTGCGGGATCAATTCCGTGCCGACAGCCGAAGAACAGGCCAAGGCCAAGTGGGCCGACGTGCAGGCCGCTTTCCAGGAACGCGCCAATCTTGTGCCTAACCTTGCCGCCGTGGCCAAGGGCGCGGCCGAGCAGGAGCGCGGCATCCTGACCGACGTGATGGAAGCCCGCGCCAAGGCAACCAGCATCCAGCTCAGCCCCGAAGACATTACCGATCCGGCCAAGATGAAGGCCTTCCAGGACGCGCAGAACCAGCTGTCGGGTTCGCTCGGCGGGTTCGGCCGCCTGCTCGCCAATGTCGAGGCCTATCCCGAGCTGAAGAGCATCACCAATTACCAGATGCTGCAAAGCCAGCTTGAAGGGCAGGAAAACCGCATCCGTATTGCACTGCGCGACTACAACGAAGCGGTCCGTGCCTATAACACCACGATCCGCACCTTCCCCGACGCGATTGGCGCCAAGGTGATCTATGGTGCCAAGCCGATGGTCCCCTATCAGGCGACCACCCCCGGCGCGGAAACGGCCCCCAGCCTTGAAGGCAAGCTCTGACCCGGAAGGCAGGAGACAACGCCATGCTCGGCAGAGCCGGGCTTCGCCCCATCGCCCACCGCAGCGCGCTCGCCCTTGTCGCCGGCGCGCTGCTGGTCCTTGCCCAGCTTCTCACGCCCGGACTTGCCCGGGCCCAGTCCTTTCCGCAATTGACGGGTCCGGTCGTCGATCAGGCCAATATCATTCCCGCGGACGAGGAAGCGCGGCTGACCGAAAAGCTGACCGCCTTGAAGGCCCAGTCGCAGCGCGAGCTGGTCGTGGTCACCCTCCCCGATCTGCAAGGCTACGAGATTTCCGACTATGGCTATCAGCTTGGCCGGCACTGGCAGCTGGGGACCAAGGACAAGAACGAAGGGGCGATGCTGATCATCGCGCCCAAAGAGCGCAAGGTCCGGATCGAGGTGGGCTATGGTCTGGAACCGGTCCTGACAGACGGCCTGTCCAGCCTGATCATCAACCAGCAGATTGTCCCTCGGTTCAAGGCTGGCGACATGCCTGGCGGGATCGAGGCTGGCACCAATGCCATCATCCAGCAATTGACCCTGCCCGCTGACCAGGCCGCGCAGATCGCCGCCAAGGCGCAAAAGCAGGACAAGGCCGAGGGCGTACCCTTCGGCGTCGTAATCTGGCTGATCATCTTCTTCCTGTTCTTCGTCCTGCCCTTGCTGCGGCGGATGGGCGGCGGGCGGCACTATCGCGGCAGCGGGCTTGGCCCAGTGATTGTCTGGGAAGTGCTCAACGCCGCGGCCCACGCCAGCCGTGGCGGCGGTGGCGGTTGGGGCGGCGGTGGTGGCGGCAGTTGGGGCGGCGGTGGCGGCTCCTTCGGCGGCGGCGGCGCCTCGGGCAGCTGGTAGGAGGAAGGCATGGCTCATCAACCCGTCCACATTTCCGATGCAGACCACGCAGCGGTCAGCGCTGCGGTTGCCGCAGCCGAAGCAAAGAGCGCGGGCGAGATCGTCACGATCATCGCCAACGAATCGAACACCTTCCACGACGTTGCCGTGCTGTGGTCGGCGCTCGTCGCCTTCCTGGCCTTGGCCGTGCTGGCGCTGTTCCCGGACTTCTATCTGCCCATGATCGACCGCGTGCTGGGCCGCTGGGCAAGCGAGTGGACTCCGCACCACATTCTCGCCCTGGCGCTGACCGCCGCAACCGCGAAGTTCCTGGCGATGTGGCTGCTGCAACTGTGGCGGCCGCTGCGTCTGGCGCTGGTTCCCGCTGCGCTCAAGAGCGCACGGGTTCGCGACCGGGCCGTCCGCTATTTCAAGGTCGGAGCAGAACGCCGCACCCATGGCCGCACCGGCATCCTGATCTATCTAAGCCTGGCCGAGCACCGCGCCGAGATCGTCGCGGACGAGGCCATCGCCAGCAAGGTCGCCCCCGAGGTCTGGGGCGATGCCATGGCGGCGATGATCGCCGAGATCCGCGCCGGTCGGCCCGGTGCGGGCATGGTCGCGGCGGTCGAGCAGGTCGGCGCGGTACTTGCCCAGCACTTCCCCCGCGCCGAGGATGACCGCAACGAATTGCCCGACCGGCTGATCGAACTCTAGACCGCGCGCCCCTTGCGCGTATAGCGTCAGGCCATGAGCGAGGAGCGCGAAGAGGTCGTCTGGGCGGGGAAGTTCATCACCGCCAAGGTCAAGGGCAAGTGGGAATATGTCGCGCGCAGCCGCGGCATCCGCGCTGCCGTCATTCTGGCGATCGACGAGCACGACCACGTCCTGCTGGTCGAGCAGTACCGCGTGCCGCTGGGCCGCGCCTGCCTGGAACTGCCCGCAGGGCTGGTTGGCGACGATGACAGTGCCGCTGGCGAAGACGCGGCTGCCGCGGCCAATCGCGAATTGATCGAAGAGACCGGATACCGCGCCGGACGGATGGAGGTGGTGGGCGAATTCTATTCCTCCCCCGGCATGGTCAGCGAAAGTTTCACCCTGCTGCGCGCCCACGGGCTGGAGCGGGTTGGCCCCGGCGGCGGGACCGAGAGCGAGGACATCACGGTGCACCGCGTGGCGCTGAGCCAGCTGGCGGACTTCATCGAAAGCGCCCGGGCGCGCGGATTGGGGATTGACGTGCGGCTGCTGATGCTGCTCGGTCCCGGCATAGTGGGAGGACAATGAACATGGCAGGACGGGTACAAGGCAAGAAGGCACTGGTCACGGGCGCGGCACAAGGCTTGGGCGCGGCCCAGGCGGCGATGCTGGCGCGCGAAGGCGCGAAGGTCCTGCTGGCCGACATCAACGCCGAAGGCGCGGCCGAGCAGGCCGAGAAGATCAACGCCGAACTGGGCGCCGGCACGGCCTTCTCGGTCAAGCTCGACGTCACCCAGGAAGACCAGTGGGTCACCGCCATCGCATGCGCCGCGGATACGCTCGGCGGCCTCTCGGTCCTGGTCAACAACGCCGGGGTCGGGGTGCGCGGCAATATCGAGACCTGCACCCTGGAAGACTGGCACCGCGGCTTTGCGATCAACGTCGATTCGGTCTTCCTTGGCTGCCAGAAGGCCCTGCCCCTGCTCAAGGACAACCAGCCCGGCTCGATCATCAACATCTCGTCGATCGCCGGCCTGATCGCCAGCGACACCATGCCCGGGTACAACGCCAGCAAGGCGGCGGTGTGGATGCTGTCCAAGTCGGTCGCGCTGTACTGCGCCAAGATGGGCTGGGACATCCGCTGCAACTCGGTCCACCCGACCTTTGTCGACACCCCGATCCTCGACGGCATCGTCGCCAATACCGGCAAGCCCAAGGACCTGATCATGGGCAAGCTCGCCCGCCAGATCCCGCTCGGCCGCGTCGGCGAACCCAACGACATCGCCAACGGCGTGCTGTACCTGGCCAGCGACGAGAGCCGCTTCATGACCGGCGCCGAGCTCAAGCTCGACGGCGGCATTTCGGCAATGTGAGGGGCCGCCTTCCCTCCCGCGCCAAATCGCTCTAGGAACAGCGCATGGGAGACCCCGCCGACAAGCCAAAGCCCCGCCCCTTCCGCGTCACCTCGTTCGACGTGGCGGCGGAAGCCGGCGTCAGCCAGTCGACGGTCAGCCGCGCGCTGGCCGGCGATCCGGTGGTCAGCGAGGCGACCCGGCTGCGCGTGGCCGAAGCCGCGCGCAAGCTGAACTACTTCGTCGACAACAACGCCGCCCGCCTGCGCACCGGCAAGACCGGGACCCTGGCCGTGGTGGTGATCTGCCGCCCGGACGAGGACCGCAAGGACCTCAACCCCTTTACCTATGCCCTGCTCGGCTCGATCTGCGCCGCCGCCTCGGCCCGCGGGTACGAGACGCTGGTCAGCTTCCAGGACGGACCCAACAACCTGTCGGGCCGCTACGAGGAGCAGCGCAAGGCCGATGGCCTGATCGTGATCGGCACCACCCAGAACGCGGCCGCGTGGGACTATTACCGCGAGCTGGGCAGCACCGGGATGAACTGGGTCTGCTGGGGCTCGCCCTATGACGATCTGGAGTGGATCCGCAGCGACAACCACGAAGGCGCGCGGCTTGCCACCGGCCACCTGATCGAGCGCGGCTACAGCCAGATCGCCTGCATCGCCTCGCTCGATTCGCTCCAGCGCCAGTTCGAGGAACGCTACAACGGCTATGCCGAACGGATGGAGCGCGCCGGGCTGGAACCCTGGCTGGTCGAGATCGAGAACGGCCTGCCCCGCGAGGAACAGGGCCGCCGCGCGGTCCGCGCCCTGCTCGCCACCGGCCGCCCCTGCGACGCGATCTTCGCCGTCTGCGACGAGATCGCGCTGGGCGCGCTGCGCGAACTGACCGAACAGGGCGTCAAGGTGCCTCAGGACATGGCCCTGATCGGCTTCGACGGGATCCGCGCCAGCGCCCACGCCATGCCCCCGCTCAGCACCGTCCAGCCCGACTTCGCCGCCGCCGGGGCGATGATGGTCGACAAGCTGCTCGCCGGGATCGCCGGCGAACCCCACGAACAGCGCCGCGTGCCGGTGACCCTGGTGATGCGCGAAAGCACCCGGCGGGGCTGAGCGGCCCCGCCCGTCACCCGTTCGTCCTGAGGGGGCCTTGAAGCCGCAGGCTGAAAGGTCGTCTCGAAGGACAGCCCCGCACGCCGTGGTTCGAGACGGGCCTTCAATCTGCGATTTCAGGCCCTCCTCACCACGAACGGATTGTAGGCCCACAACACCGACCCACTCATCCTGAGCCACCCCCCGCTCATGCTGAGCCTGTCGAAGCATGTCGCGCCGCACACCACGTCCTTCGACAAGCTCGGGACGAGCGGGTTTGCCCAATCCGGCCCGCCCATCGTGAAACCCTGATGTTTCGCCCAAAAGGCGCAAAGGACGCAAAGACCTCGCGCCTGACACAACCCCTTCCCGTACCATCGTTCAGGGGTAGCAGCCTATCTTCAATGCTTTCCCATCGAGCAAACCCGTCGGAGTTCTGGGCGTTTAGGGATCCGCGAATTAGAGACTCTAACGTTTCAGAAGCCCGATCCTCGATTGTGTGACTAAACTCCCGATAGTGAACCATATGGTAAATTGGGCTCGACATTGACGCTCTCATAATAGGTTAACTACCTATAAGATAACATCTATCGCGTCAGTTCCAAGCAGCTTTTAGTCTCCCCACCATCCTGAACACGTTCAGGATGGTCCCCCTCCCCGGTTCGGGGAGGTGTTTAGCGGGGGAGGAGCGGCCCCAGATACCGCCCGGTGAAGCTCCGCTCCACCTGCACCACCTGCTCCGGCGTGCCTTCCGCGACGATTTCGCCGCCGCGCACCCCGCCTTCTGGGCCGAGGTCGATGATCCAGTCGGCGACCTTGATCACATCCAGGTTGTGTTCGATCACCACGACCGAATTGCCCTGGTCGACCAGCCGTTGCAGCACTTCGAGCAGCTTGCGCACGTCTTCGAAGTGGAGGCCGGTGGTCGGCTCGTCGAGGATGTAGAGCGTCTGGCCCGTTGACCGCCGGCTGAGTTCCTTGGCCAGTTTCACGCGCTGTGCCTCGCCCCCGGACAGGGTGGTGGCCTGCTGGCCGACCTTGACATAGCCCAGGCCGACTTCGTTCAGCATGTGCATCTTGTCGCGGATCGGGGGCACGGCCTTGAAGAACTCTTCCGCGTCCTCGATCGTCATGTCGAGCACGTCGGCGATGGAGTGGCCCTTGAACTTCACTTCCAGCGTTTCGCGGTTGTAGCGCTTGCCGCCGCATTCCTCACAGGTGACGTAAACGTCGGGGAGGAAGTGCATTTCGATCTTGATCAGGCCGTCGCCCTGGCACGCCTCGCACCGCCCGCCCTTGACGTTGAAGCTGAACCGCCCGGCCTTGTACCCGCGCGCGGCGCTTTCCGGCAGGCCGGCGAACCAGTCGCGGATCTGGGTGAAGGCGCCGGTATAGGTGGCCGGGTTCGAGCGCGGGGTGCGCCCGATCGGCGACTGGTCGATCTCGATCACCTTGTCGCAATGTTCGAGGCCGGTGATCCGGTCATGCGGCCCGGCGATGACGCGCGCGCCGCTCAGCGCGCGGGCGGCCCCGGCATAGAGCGTGTCGAGCGTCAGGCTGGACTTGCCGCTGCCGGACAGGCCGGTGATGCAGGTGAAAGTGCCGAGCGGAATGCTGACCGTCACGTCTTTCAGGTTGTTGGCCCGCGCGCCGTGGACGGTGATCTGCTTGCCATTGCCTTTGCGGCGCGTCTGCGGAACCTCGATCTTGCGCGCGCCGGACAGGTATTGCCCGGTCAGGCTGGCCTTGCTTTTGAGGATGTCCTTGAGGGTCCCTTCCGCGACGATCTCTCCCCCATGGACGCCCGCGCCGGGGCCTAGGTCGACGATGTGGTCGGCGTGGCGGATCGCGTCCTCGTCATGCTCGACCACGATCACCGTATTGCCCAGGTCGCGCAGCCGCTTGAGCGTTTCGAGCAGGCGGTCGTTGTCGCGCTGGTGCAGGCCGATGCTCGGTTCGTCGAGCACGTAGAGCACGCCCGACAGGCCCGAGCCGATCTGGCTGGCGAGGCGGATTCGCTGGCTCTCTCCGCCCGACAGGGTGCCGCTGGTGCGATCAAGGTTGAGGTAATCGAGCCCGACGTTGTTGAGGAAGCCCAGCCGCTCGTTGATCTCTTTGAGGATCGCCTTGGCAATCTGCTGCTGGGTGGGGGTCAGCCGGTCGTGCAGGTCCTGAAACCAGCCGACCGCGGCGGCGACCGAGAAGCGGGTGACGGTGGAAATGTCCTCGCCTGCGACCTTGACCGCCAGCGCCTCAGGCTTGAGCCGCTTGCCGTGGCAGGTTTCGCAGGGCTGCGCGGTCTGGAACTTGGCCAGCTCCTCGCGCATCCAGGCGCTTTCGGTCTGCAGCATGCGGCGGTTGAGGTTGCCGATCACCCCTTCAAACGCCTTGCGGACGGTGTAGCTCTTCTTGCCGTCGGTGAAGGTCAGCGGAACCGGGGTGCCCGCCGTGCCGTGGAGGATCACCACTTTCACCTCGCCCGGCAGTTCGTCCCACGGGGTTTCCAGGCTGAAGCCGAATTCGGCCGCCAGGCTGGAGAGGACCTGCATGTAATAGGGCGACGGCGGGTTGCTCTTGGCCCAGGGGACAATGGCACCCTGTTTCAGGCTGAGATGCTCGTTCGGGACCACCAGCTGCGGATCGAACAGCAGCTTTTCGCCGAGGCCATCGCAGGCCGGGCAGGCGCCCATCGGCGCGTTGAAGCTGAACAGGCGCGGTTCAAGGCTTTCGATGGTGAAGCCGGAGACCGGGCAGGCGAACTTCTCGCTGAAGACGATGCGGTTGGCGGGCAGGCCGGCGCCCTTCATGGCGCCGCCCGCGTCCTCCGCCTCGCGTCCCGGGACCGGACCGTCGGCAAGATCGACATAGGCCAGCCCTTCGGCCAGCTTCAGCGCCTGTTCGAAGCTGTCGGCCAGCCGCGTCTCGATCCCTTCCCGCACCGCGATGCGATCGACCACGACCTCGATGTCGTGCTTGTACTTCTTGTCGAGCGCGGGGGCTTCCTCGATCGCGTAGAATTCGCCGTCGATCCGCACGCGGGTGTAACCGGCCTTCTGCCATTCGGCGAGTTCCTTGCGGTATTCGCCCTTGCGCCCGCGCACGACGGGGGCGAGCAGGTAGGCGCGCGTGCCCTCGGGCAGGGCCATCACCCGGTCAACCATCTGGCTGACGGTCTGGGCGCTGATCGGCTCGCCCGTGGCCGGACTGTAGGGCACCCCGACGCGGGCCCAGAGCAGGCGCATGTAATCGTAGATCTCGGTCACCGTCGCCACGGTCGAGCGCGGGTTGCGGCTGGTGGTCTTCTGCTCGATCGAAATCGCCGGCGAGAGCCCGTCGATATGCTCGACATCGGGCTTTTGCATCATTTCGAGGAACTGGCGGGCATAGGCCGAGAGGCTCTCGACATAGCGGCGCTGCCCTTCGGCATAGATCGTGTCGAAGGCCAGGCTCGACTTGCCGCTGCCGGAAAGGCCCGTGATAACAATCAACTTGTCGCGCGGCAGCGAGACGTCGATCCCTTTGAGGTTGTGCTCGCGCGCGCCGCGGACGGTGATGTGGGTCAGGCTCATGGGCATGGCTGTTCCAGATTTGTTCGATTCGGGCAAGCTGGCTGCATCTTGGGGCACGCCGCTTCCACCAACGCCGCTCTGCGCTCGGCAAACGACATTGACTCAGGCACCCCCGCGCGCGAGGCAAGGCCAGCTTTGCGAGTGCCGGTCAGGGGTCCGGACCGCTCGCTTTCCGGAGAGTCGTACCATGAAATCACGTTACCTGATTGCCGGCGCCGCGCTTGCTGCCCTGGCCGTTCCTTTCGCCACCAGCCAGGTGATCGCCCAGGCGGCGCAGACCGTGGCCGGCAAGCCCGTGATCGGCGCCTGGGGCGTCGACCTGTCGGGCCAGGACACCACGATCAAGCCGGGCGATGACTTCTTCCGCTTTGCTTCGGGCAAGTGGGACGACAAAACCGAGATTCCGTCGGACCGCGCCTCGGTCGGCTCGTTCAATGATCTGCGCGAAACCACCCAGGAGCAGGTCAAGCAGATCATCACCGCCGCCCCCACGACCAGCAAGGTCGGCGCGTTCTATGCCAGCTTCATGAACGAAGCCAAGCTGGAGCAGATCGGGATCGCCCCGCTAAAGCGCGACATCGCGGCGATGAACGCGATCAAGACCAAGAGCCAGTTCGCCCGTTTCATGGGGGAAACCAACGGCAAGTTCGGAGTCTCGCTGGTCGATTACGGGGTCAGCGCGGACACCGCCAACCCCGAACTCAACGTGCTCTATCTCGGCCAGGGCGGCATCGGCATGCCCGAGCGCGAATACTACCTGTCCGACCAGTTCAAGCCCCAGCGCGAAGCCTACAAGGCCTATATCGTGCGCACCATGAAGGCGCTGGGCTATGCCGACCCGGCCAAGGCCGCCGACACGATCATGGGGTTTGAAACCGAACTGGCCTACAAGAGCTGGAAGATCGCCGACCGCCGGATGATCGAAAAGGTCAACAACCCGATGAGCAGCGCCGAACTGGCCGCCTACGCTCCGGGTCTGGACTGGAACGCCTTCTTTGCCGGGGCCAAGGTGCCGGCGCAAAAGCGCATGATCGTGGGGGAAAACACCGCGATCAAGGCGCATGCCAAGGTGTTCGAGGAAACCCCGCTGGAAACGCTGAAGCTGTGGCAGGCGTTCCACATGGCCGATCAGGCCTCGCCCTATCTCAACAAGGCGATGGTCAACAGCCGCTTTGCCTACGTCAAGACTATCTCGGGCGTGAGCGAGAACCGGCCGCGCTGGAAGCGCGGGGTCGATCTGGTTGGCGGTGCGCTGGGCGAACTGGTGGGCCAGGACTATGTCGCCAAGTACTTCCCGCCTTCGTCCAAGGCGAAGATGGATAAGCTGGTGGCCAACCTGAAGGTGGCCATGGCCGGCCGGATCCAGAACAACACCTGGATGAGCGCGGCGACCAAGACCGCGGCGCTGGAAAAGCTCCAGAAGATGGACGTGATGGTCGGCTATCCCGACAAGTGGCGCTCGTATGACGGGCTGACGATCGTTCCGGGCGACCTCTATGGCAATGTCCAGCGCGCGGGCCAGTTCAACGCTGCTTACAACATGGCCGATCTGGGCAAGCCGGTCGATCGCAAGAAGTGGGCGATGAACCCGCAAACGGTGAACGCCTACAACGGCGGCCTGGAAAACAAGATCGTGTTCCCGGCCGGCATTCTGCAGGCGCCGTTCTTCGATCCCAACGCCGACGATGCGGTAAATTATGGCGCGATCGGCGGCGTCATCGGCCACGAGATCATCCACGGCTTCGACGACCAGGGCCGCAAGATCGATGCGACCGGCGCGGTGCGCGATTGGTGGACCCCGGAAGACGCCAAGCGCTTTGAAGAGCAGGCCAAGATCTTCGGCGCGCAATATGCTGCGTTCGAAGTCGTTCCGGGCGCCTTCATCAATCCGGACCTGACCATGGGCGAGAACATCGCCGACCTGGGCGGCGTTTCGGTGGCGCAGGAAGCCTATCACGCCTCGCTGGGCGGCAAGGCGGCCCCGGTGATCGACGGTCTGACCGGCGACCAGCGCTTCTTCATGGCCTGGGCCCAGGTGTGGCGGGCCAAGGCGCGCGAAGCATCGCTGCGCAACCAGGTCGCAACCGATCCGCACAGCCCGGCCAAGTACCGCGCCTTCGCCCCGCTGCGCAACGTGGACGGCTGGTATGCCGCGTTCAACGTCCAGCCCGGCGACAAACTGTACATTGCCCCGGAGAAGCGCGCGCGTCTCTGGTAAGCGGCTGCTTCGTTCAGTTGCCAGTCACAGGGGGCGGCGTTTACGCTGCCCCCAATTGCTTTTCTCCACGGTGAGGATCTGACCCATGCGTAATCTGTCCCTCGTTTCGCTTTCCGCCCTGGCCCTGGCCGGCTGCGCTGCCAGCAATGCCCAGCCGGTTGCCACGCCCGCCGCGCCGACCCAGGCCGCCTATGCCCCGGTGATCCCCAAGGGCACCGGCATCTTTGCCCAGCCGTCGACCCTGCCGTTCCAGGCCCCCGACTTTTCCAAGATCCAGGAAAGCGATTACGAACCGGCGATCGAGCAGGGCATCGCGATCTGGCTCGCCGAGATCGACGCGATTGCCAACAACCCCGCCGCGCCGACCTTTGAAAACACCTTGGAGGCGATGGAGCGTTCGGGCGCGATGCTGAGCCGGGTTTATGCCGTGTTCAGCGCGCTCACCTCGGCCAACACCAACGACAACCTCGACGCGATCGACAGCCGCACCTCGCCCAAGCTGACGGCGGCGCGGGATTCGATCACGCTCAACCCCAAGCTGTTCGCCCGTATCAAGACCCTTTATGACGCGCGCGATACACTGAACCTGGCCCCGGACCAGATGCAGGTCCTGACGCTGACCTATGAGAACATGGTCCGCAACGGCGCGAACCTGTCCGACGCCGACAAAGCTACGCTGACCGATATCAACGGCCAGCTTTCCACCCTGCAGACCGATTTCGGCCAGAAGCTGACCAAGGGCACCAAGGACGGCGCGCTGGTCGTCAATGACCGCAAAGCGCTGGCCGGGCTTTCGGCAGCGGACATTGCGGCGGCGGAAAAGGCCGCAGCCGACCGCGGCTTGCCCAAGGGCAGCTATGTCCTGGCGATGCAGAACACCACGCAGCAGCCGCTGCTGCCTGCGCTGACCAACCGCGCCACCCGCCAGGCCCTGTTCGACAAGAGCTGGAACCGTTCCGAACGCGGCGATGCCACCGACACCCGCAGCCTGATCGTCAAGATTGCCGAACTGCGCGCCAAGAAGGCCAAGCTGCTGGGGTTCGATACCTACGCCGCCTATGCGCTGTCCGACCAGATGGCCAAGACCCCCGAAGCCGCGCTGAAGTTCCTGGAAAGCTTTGCTCCGGCCCTTGGCGCGGCGCAAAAGAAGGACGCGGACGATCTGAACGCCCTGATCAAGCAGCAGGGCGGCAAGTTCACCGTGACCCCGGCGGACTGGGACTATTACGCCGAGCAGCTGCGCAAGCAGCGCTATGCGCTCGACCAGAACGAAGTGAAGCCTTATCTTGAGATCACCAACGTGCTGGAAAACGGCGTGTTCTTCGCCGCCAACCAGCTTTACGGGCTGACCTTCAAGAAGCGCACCGACATTCCGGTCTATCACCCGGACGTGACCGTCTACACCGTCCATGACGCCGACGGCAGCGAACTGGCACTGTTCTATTTCGACCCGTGGAAGCGCGACAACAAGTCGGGCGGGGCGTGGATGTCGAACTTCGTTGACCAGAACGGGCTGACCGGGACCAAGCCGGTGGTCTTCAACGTTTCCAATTACACCAAGCCCGCTCCGGGCCAGCCGGCCCTGGTCACCTGGGACGATGCCAACACGATGTTCCACGAATTCGGCCATGCCCTGCACGGCATGCTGTCGAACCAGCGCTATCCCTCGATCTCGGGCACCAACACTGCCCGCGACTTTGTGGAGTTCCCCAGCCAGTTCATGGAAAACTTCATGACCGAGCCCAAGGTGCTGGCCAACTTTGCCAAGCACTACAAGACCGGGGCGCCGATGCCCGCGGCGCTGGTCGCAAAGGTCGAAAAGGCCAGCACCTTCAACCAGGGCTATGCACTGGGCGAAGTGATGACCGCCGCCTTGCTCGACATGAAGTGGCACACCCTGCCCGCCGGTTCGACGCCCAGCGACGTCAACGCCTATGAAAAGACCGCGCTGGCGGCGCTTGATGCCAAGGGCCTGCACACCGATCTGGTTCCGCCGCGTTATCGCACCAGCTATTTCCGCCACATCTGGGGCGGCGGCTATGCGGCCGGATACTATGCCTATAGCTGGACCGAAATGCTCGATCACGATGCCTATGCCTGGTTCAAGGAGAACGGCGGCATGACCCGGCAGAACGGCCAGCATCTGCGCGATACGATCCTGTCCAAGGGCCACAGCCAGGACTATTCGGTGATGTATCAGAACTTTGCCGGACGCCAGCCGAGCGTCGAACCGATGCTCAAGGCACGGGGTCTCAAGTAAAAAATGCGTATCCTCCCCGGTCCGCCGGGGAGGATTTTTCTGGCGCCGGGGCCTGCAACGCACTAACTCCCCGGCAATGAGCACAAGACAGGTTTCAGATCGCAACGATCCCGTGATCGAAAGCCGCGACCAACTGGTCGCCCCGATGATCAAGGGGGAGAAGCCGCGCGAGCAGTGGCGCATCGGGACCGAGCACGAAAAGCTGGTCTTTTCCACGACCGATCACCACGCCCCGTCCTATGACGAACCCGGCGGCATCCGCGACCTGCTGATGGCGCTGACCGATTTCGGGTGGGAGCCGATCCTGGAGGGCGGCAAGGTTATCGCCATGGCCGGCAGCGACGGCACGGTCAGCCTGGAACCGGCCGGGCAGCTTGAACTGTCCGGCGCGCCGCTGGAGAATCTGCACCAGACCTGCGCCGAAACCGGGCGCCACCTCGATCAGGTCAAGGCGATCGGCGCGCGGACCCAGACAGGCTTTCTGGGCCTGGGCATGTGGCCGGACAAGACCCGCGCAGAACTGCCGATCATGCCCAAGGGGCGGTACGCAATCATGCTGCGGCACATGCCGCGCGTGGGCCAGCTGGGCCTCGACATGATGCTGCGGACCTGCACGATCCAGGTCAACCTGGACTACGCCAGCGAAGCCGACATGGTGCAGAAGTTCCGCACCAGCCTGGCGCTGCAACCGCTGGCGACCGCACTGTTCGCCAATTCGCCGTTCACCGAAGGCAAGCCCAACGGCTTCCTGTCCTATCGCAGCCATATCTGGACCGACACCGACCCGCACCGCACCGGGATGCTGGGCTTCGTGTTCGAGGACGGCTTCGGCTATGACCGCTATGTCGAATATATGCTCGACGTGCCGATGTACTTCGTCTTCCGCGACGGGAAATACATCGATGCCGCCGGGCAAAGCTTCCGCGATTTTCTGGACGGCAAGCTGCCCGCCCTGCCCGGCGAGCGTCCGACCGAAAGCGACTGGATTGACCACCTCTCCACCGCCTTCCCCGAAGTGCGCCTGAAGAGCTTCCTGGAAATGCGCGGCGCCGATGGCGGTCCGTGGAACCGGATCTGCGCGCTCCCGGCGCTGTGGGTGGGGCTGCTGTATGACCAGGGCGCGCTCGATGCGGCGTGGAACCTGGTCAAGGGCTGGGACATGGACGGGCGCGAAGCCTTGCGTGCCGCCGTGCCCAAGCTGGGCCTCGACGCGCCGATCCCGGGTGGCGGCACACTGAAAGACATTGCTGCCGAAGTGCTGGCGATCGCCCGCTCCGGTCTCAACGCCCGGGGCAAGCTCAACAAGGCGGGCGACAACGAAGCCGGGTTCCTCAATCCGCTCGACGAGATCGTCCGCACCGGCAAGGTTCCGGCGCAGGTCCTGCTCGACAAGTTCCACGGCGATTGGAACGGCGACCTTAGCCGCGTCTACGACGAGGCTTTTTGACCCTCAGGACGATCGGGAATGGTGGATCCTGCCGTGCCAGCGATCCCCGCTTTCGTGGGGATGACGGTTGGCCGGTCATCACCCTGCTCCGCACCCCCGTCGTCCCCGGCTCGACCGGGACCGCTCGC
>JBKHWO010000054.1:0-7162 GCA_046566485.1 Alphaproteobacteria bacterium
CTAATTGGCTTTGGCAAGAGCGATAAGCCGCTTGACCCCGCTGCTTACTCCTATGCCGGGCAGGTGGCGTGGATGCGCGAATGGATGGAAGCTCTCGACCTTCGCAGGGTCACGCTGGGCTGTCAGGATTGGGGTTCCCTGATTGGTCTGCGCCTGGCTGCCGAAATGCCGGAGCGATTCCAAGGTGTCGCACTGAGCAATGGCGGCTTGCCCGCCGGACAGAAACCGCCGCGGGCTTTTGCGATCTGGCGCGCCTTTTCACGGTACAGCCCGGTATTCCCGATCGGAGGCATCGTCAAAAGCGGGACCAAACGTCCGCTGAGCCCGGCCGAGGTTGCCGCTTACAACGCCCCCTTCCCGACCCGTGCCAGCAAGGTCGCCGCGCGGGTCTACCCAGGCATGGTGCCCTTCGCGGGCAACGCCGCGGTGCCCGATCAACTGCGGGCCTGGGAGGTCTTCGACAACTGGCATAAACCGTTCCTGTGCTGCTTCTCTGATGGTGATCCGATCACGCGCGGGGGCGATGCCATGTGGCTGGAACGGGTGCCAGGAACGCGGGGGCAAGGTCACCGTACGCTGAAAGGAGGGCACTTCATCCAAGAGGATGACCCGATTGGCTTTGCTGCGGCGATCATCGAGGTAGCCCGATCCTAAGACCATCAATTTTTCCCCACCGCGCTTAGGCCGTTGCTTTCACCTTGCCTTTGTAAGTATTTTCCCGTGCAAACGATTGTCGATCCTTGATCATTGGATTCGTAAGAAAGCCACGGAGGGGCAATGCCCGAACAGAAACTCATTCTGGCCCAGTTAAGCCGAAAGCAGCACGAAGTGCTGGCGCTGGTTGCTGACAACCGCACGAGCAAGGAAATCGCGGCGCAACTCGGCATCTCGGAAAGCGCAGTCAACCAGCGCATCGAGACGATGCGGTCGCGATTGGGCTGGATTCCCCGCGGCGAGCTGGCCCGACTTTATCGCCAGGCACAGCTCGACGAAACGCCTGTTTCCCAAGCTTTACCAGTTACATGGAAAAAAATACAGGTTCCGAATGACGAATTTTCGGATCAGGTTTCGGTTGCGGAAAGTGTATCCAGCGTATTCGCCGATGGGTCGCACCGAAGTACGGCGAGCGATGGAGACGGGTCGCAACTGACCGCAACGTTGTTCCAATCGGACAATGACTGGCTGTGGCGCAGAAAAAGCGCCACAGCCTTTGTCCGAGTGGTCGTTACCACCGCGATCATCGCTTCAGCGCTCACTTTTGCCGCCTTTGCCACCCGTGGACTTGACCCGCTGGGCTCGTGAATGAAAATTCCTCTTAGGACTGCTTGCCCCAGCGCGATGAATCGCTAGAGAGAGCGCAAAGCGAGGCGCATCGCCCGCGAAGTTACGGGGACTGTCATGGCAAGCTTCACTCTTCCTGCGAACAGCAAGATCGGCGGACAAGGCACGCACCACCGCACGGAAGGCGCGGGACGCGTCAAGAAGTTCACCGTTTACCGTTATGATCCGGACAGCGGTGAGAACCCGCACTACGACGTGTTCGAGATCGATCTCGACAAGTGCGGTCCGATGGTTCTGGACGCCCTGATCAAGATCAAGTCGGAAATGGACCCGACGCTGACCTTCCGCCGCTCGTGCCGTGAAGGGATCTGCGGTTCGTGCGCGATGAACATGAACGGTCGCAACGGTCTGGCCTGCACCACTGCGATCGAGGATCTGGCCGGTGAAATCCGCATAACCCCGCTGCCCGCGATGGAAGTGATCAAGGACCTGGTGCCCGATTTCACCCATTTCTATGCCCAGTACGCTTCGATCCGTCCGTGGCTGCAGACCGTGTCCACTACCCCGTCGGGCAAGGAACGCCTGCAAAGCCCGGAGCAGCGCGAGAAACTGGATGGCCTTTATGAGTGCATCCTTTGTGCCTGCTGCTCAACCTCGTGCCCAAGCTACTGGTGGAATTCCGACAAGTTCCTGGGCCCGGCAACCCTGCTTCAGGCCTATCGCTGGCTCGCCGACAGCCGCGACGAGATGACCGGAGAGCGCCTGGACGAACTGGAAGACCCGTTCCGTCTTTACCGCTGCCACACCATCATGAACTGCGCCAACGTGTGTCCCAAGGGCCTTTCCCCGGCGCGCGCGATTGCCGAAATCAAGAAGATGCAGGCCGAGCGTCACGTTTAAGGCGCCTGGTTGATGAGCGATGATCGCGGCTTCAGGAGCGAACCTGATCCGGAAAATCCCGGCTGGTTCACCTGGGAGCTGAATGACAAGACCCGCTTCAACAGCTGGATGTTCCCAAGGCTGCTGGTCCGCGCCGATCCTGATGGGAAAGCGCGGCTCAGGATGTTTCCGGAGCATCGCCACACCAATCTGGGCAACAACATCCATGGCGGCACCGTCATGGCCCTGATCGACATTGCCTTATTCGCATGTTCGCGCATGTTGGGCATAATCGAGGCAGGGACTGCGGTGACCTTGGATCTGAACGTCCAGTTCATCGGTGCCGGCAAGCCCGGGGTGCCCTGCGATGCGGTAACCGAGCTGCTCAAGGAAACACGCCGTCTGGTCTTTCTGCGCGGCGTGGTCGAGCAAGGCGAAGGCAATCTGGTCGCCGCATTCTCGGGCACGATCCGCAAGCCCACTGCTCCGCGATGACCCGGGTCATCGACCGTTACGAAGCACTGGTCACAGCGGGCGAACTGCGTCCCGATCCGGAGCAACGCCACGCTGCGGAACGACTGACCAAACTGCAGAGTGAACTTGAGCAGGCCCCTTCATCTGGACTGATCGGCAAGTTCTTCGGCAAGAAGCCCAGGACGCCACGCGGCCTGTACCTTTGGGGTGGCGTTGGCCGCGGCAAGTCGATGCTGATGGACCTGTTTCACGAATGCCTGGCTATTTCGGCCAAGCGCCGGGTCCATTTCCACGCCTTCATGCTGGAAGTGCATGCGCGCCTGCGGGAAGCCCGCAAGAGCGAGAGCGGCGATCCAATACCACCCGTCGCGGCAGGCATCGCTGCCGACCTGCGGGTGCTGGCGTTTGACGAAATGGTGGTCAACAACTCAGCTGACGCGATGATCATGAGCCGGCTGTTTACCGCCCTGATCCTGGATCACGGGCTGGTTATCGTCACGACCAGCAATCGCGCTCCGAACCAACTTTACAAGGACGGTCTCAATCGGGAGCATTTCCTGCCCTTCATTGCCCTGATCGAGCGCGAGCTTGACGTGCTGGCGCTCAACGGTCCACACGATTATCGCCTTGAACGCCTTGCCGGAATGGATACCTGGCACACCCCGTTGGGCGACATGGCGACGGCGCAGGTCCGCGAAGCGTTCTACCGTCTGACCGATTATCCGCCCGAGGACAGTGCGCATGTACCATCGGCCGAGCTTGAGCTTGGCGGCGGGAGGGTCCTGCACGTCCCCAAGAGCCTGAAGGGTGTCGGAGTCTTCAGCTTCAAACGGCTTTGCGCCGAGGCGCGGGGCGCGAGCGACTATCTCGCGATCGCCCAGACCTATCATACGGTCATCCTTGTCGGGATTCCGCGCATGGGTCCCGAAAACCGCAATGAAGCTGCACGCTTCGTCACGCTGATCGACGCACTCTATGAAAACAGGGTGAAGCTGCTGGCAACCGCCGCTGCCGAGCCGGACCAGCTTTACACCGCCGGTGACGGTGCGTTCGAATTTGAACGTACCGTCAGCCGCTTGATGGAAATGCAAAGTCACGATTACCTCGCCGCGGGCCACGGCGAGGAATAGCTTCAAATTTCCAGTCGGACAGTCATGCGGATGTCACGCCCGGCTAGCGGGGCGTAGTCCTTAAGGTACGATGCGTGGCGCCGCGCCTCGACGTCGAACAGGTTATTGCCCGACAGGACCAGGCTGAGCGGACCGCGCTCGCCCATCGGACGCCAAGTCGCCGACAGGTTCACCACGGTGTAGCCTGGGGTCACGGTTTCAAAGGCTGCGACGCGATTCTGAGCGAACACCCGCTCGACCTCGAAACCAAGGTCCAGTCGTTCGGATTCTGCGGTCAAACCGCCCAACAAGCGCAGCGGCGGAATGCGCGGAGCGGGACCCACCGCGTCGATATCGGCGCGAACATAATCAACCAGTCCATTTGCGGCGAATGTCCATGGCCCGGATTGAACCAGCGTTGCGTCGACTTCCGCTTCGAAGCCATAAAGCCGGGCCGTTGCCTGACGGATACGGTATTCTGGCAGGCCATCGACGATCTCGCCGGTACGATCCTCATAGACGAAATTGCTGTACCAGTTGTGGAACAGCGAGCCCTCAAAACGGATCGCACCCAGATTGGCGCGGAGGATGCCTTCGACGGCCCAGACCCGCTCCGGCTTGAGATCGGGATCGCCCACCTCAAAGGAGGATGTGCCGGCGTGAGGACCGTTGGCAAACAATTCTTCCGCCGAAGGCGCCCGCTCGGTATGAGAACCGTTGAGCGCCAATTTCACGCCGCGAGCAAGGTCATAGCCCCCGCCCAGAGCAATCGAAAAGGTGTCAAAGCTGCGCGATCCATCAAAGAATTCGGCATGCGAAGGGTCTGGTTTCGAACTCTGCCGGGTATGTTCGAAACGCGCGCCACCCTCGATCAAGACGGGCCCGCTCTCATACTGCTGAAGCGTGAACAACCCGACCTGTTCGGTGCTGTTCCTTGGCAAGAAGGCTTCATCACCAACGACGTTGAAATCGCGGATGACGACCTGTGTTCCGGTAAGCCCCTTCCAACCACCACGGTCAGCCTGGACCAGTTCGAAACGTCCCTCCATGCCTTTGCTGAAAAAGGTCGTTCCGACGGCCCCATCGGGGTCAATCTCGGAATGGACATAGTCGCCATAGGCATAACGAAACGCAAGCTTTTCGATCAGTTCACCGCCCGGGGTCAGCTCTGCCCTGACATCAATCCGATCCTGGCGCAGCTTGATGCGCGGAGATTCCTGCTCTTGACCCGGTGCCGTCGCAAAACGAACCGGCACGCCATAAAGGCTGTCATAACGACTAAAAGCCAGCCCCATGTTGCCAGTGTCGGTAACATAGGCAATGCCCGCTCCAGCAGTCCAGGTCCGGCTCGCTGTATTGGGGAGAATACCCTTCAAGGCCGCATTCGCGGCAAAATCAATCTCGCCATCGCCGCGCTGATCGGCCGGGAGCAGACTGGTCGCCCGCGCCTGATTGCGCAAAGCGGGGGTAAGCGCATGACCTCCGATACGCAGATCGTCCGTTTTCAGCCACGACCCATTGACGTGACCAACCCAGCGCGCGCCAAGCGGCACTTCAGCGGCAAGCGCACCCATCCGCTCGTTCGCAGCACTGCCATATCCACCCATCGCGGATAGGTGTATCGGCTCATCCGGAACTGCGGTTGGAATGCGCCGGTCGATGACGTTGACCACACCGCCACTGGCGGATGATCCATACAACAGAGACTGCGGCCCGCGCAGCACTTCCACCCGCTGGGCCAGAAGCGGGTTTACGACCGGGGCGTGGTCGACCGACGTGTTGGATACGTCGATCGAACCGATTCCGTTGGATAGAACCTTGACCCGCTCACCCTGCAATCCGCGCAGGACCGGACGGGACGCACTTGGACCGAAGGATGTGGCCGATACGCCCGGCGTGTGGGTCAGGCTGTCTCCCAGGCCCGGTCGCAGGTTGGCGACGAGCTGCTCTGCCTGAACGATGGCCACGCCGGATATCGTGTCTTCACGGGTTGTCCGGCGCAATGCGGTAACCACGATCTCGGCATCAGCATTGGCGTGATAATCGCCTTGGCTGTTCTCCCCCTCTGCATGGGCTGCCACAGGGTGAGCAGCAACGAACAGGAATGGCAGCAGAGAAACAGCAGCGGTGGTGGAGCGGATCATTCGAAGGTCCCTGGTCAGCAACGTTGCCAAGCCATAGCGAACAAATTCGTTTGTAACAATATCTCATAACACGGTTAGTCTGTATCCGCCCGGGACTTTCCCGTGGAGCGCCTCACCGAACGACCAAGGATAAATACAAATTAGGGATAACGAAAAATTACCAAATTCATCCTACCCCGGCAGCATGCAGGTAGGAATGCGCCATTTGCAACAGCTCGCCGAAGGCCTCTATGCAGGCCTTAACGCACTGTATTTCCTGCACACTGCGCTCCTCCGCGAATCACTTCCGGAGAGCCAATGCTGACCTGGCCATTCCGCAAAAAAGCGGCAAAGAAATTACCAACGCGAACCCGGATTTTCGCATCCGCCCTGCTGATCTGTTCGGTCATCGGGGCGATCGACATGCCTCTTCCCATCGAAGGGGTACTCCGAGGATTGCGCAACGAACTCCGCGCCAGGCCTGCTGATCAGTCAATCGTCGTTGCCGCCATCGACGCAAAGACCATTCGCGCGCTGGGTAGCGGTACCTACTCGCGCGCTTACAACGCAACTTTGCTCGACCGCGCCTTTTCGGCGGGCGCGCGAAGTGTATATTTTGACGAGGCCTTCTCTCTTCCGCTCGACAGCAAAGGAGACAAGGAATTCTCACAATCGCTGGCTCGCTACAAAGGCAAGGTGTTCAGCGGGGCCATGGACTTCCACGACAGTAAAACTGGGGTGAAGGAAGAAATCCTCCCAGGGCCTCTGTTCCAAGATGTTACCACCATCCGCTCTCTCAATGGAGAGAGGAATCCTTTCGCCCTGTCTGCCAAGCTGGTTTATGCTGATGTGTTTGCTGGACAGTTTACGCCTTCGGTCTCGGCCAGCATTGCCGGCCGCGAAGGTCCTGCGGGTGAGCCATACCTGCCTGATTGGACGATCCAGGTAAAATCCGTCCCGACAATAAGTGTAGTCGATATCATCGAAGGTAAAATTGCCAGCGAGCGCCTGCGCGGAAAGACTCTGATCGTTGGGGCCACCACGGAACAAAATGACTTTGTTCAAGTCTATGGCCAAGGCTGGTTCCCAGGGGTCTATGTCCATGCGATCGGCGCTCAGACCCTTAAGGAAGGAGCCCCCCGTGATATCGGTTGGCTACCCCCGGTCCTAGTTGAGAACACCGGGAATAAAAGGGGCCACGGATCGGCCAGTCTCACCGGATTAAAAAGGGGCCAGTCCTGCTAGACCTCCGTTTTTGGGCGGAGGTGGAGGATGAAGAGAGTGGAGCTTTATCAG
>JBKHWO010000055.1:0-24497 GCA_046566485.1 Alphaproteobacteria bacterium
AACCACCACAACAGCCCCGCAAGAAGCAGCGGCAGGATCGCCAGGGCCAGCGGGCCGTGGGTGAGCCCCCGCCGCATCGCCAGGCTTTCGATGCCATAGACCACGCAGCCCGCATCGATATCCGGCAGGTTCGCGGCCATGATGAGCGCAGGCATGGCCAGGCCGGTCTTGCGCTTCAACCCCGCCTGCCCCAAAGCCGCGCCGATCAGGGAATGGGTGAGGTTGTCCATTTTTTTACTCACGCAAAGCCGCAAAGGCGCAAAGACGTTGTGCAACAGGCCTAGTCAGCGGTGATCATTAACGATGCGCTGGAGACCCTGTTTGAATGTGGGTTGGCCGAAATTCATCAAAAGGCCAAGTGGCATCTTCAAAAGCCGCAAATAGGTCAAAACCTGCTTCGCATGAACGGGGCTGACCCGCTCTGTCGATTTGAGTTCGATCAGAAGGCTATTTTCGATGATCAAGTCGGCTTTGAAAGCGTTGTCGATGACAATGCCCTTATACCTTATTGGAACAGTGACTTCGGCCGCAACTTCGAGCCCGCGTTCCCGAAGGCTGGCAATCATCAACGCTTGATAGACCGATTCCAAAAGGCCCGGACCAATCTCTCGATGCAGGTGGAAACCGCAGTCGATGACTGCCCGGGCCAATGCTTCGATTTCCTCAAGACGCGACATCTTCGCGTCTTCGCGCCTTTGCGTGAGAAAATCAATTATGCCATTATTTCAATATCAAAGCTCAGGCCCGCCTTCGCTGACTGTCCAGGTCTGGCCCTTGGCGAGCAGGCGTGCCAGGTCGGTGTTCTTGCCTTCGCGGGCCTTGGCGTCCTGGCCGAGCACGGCGTCCTCATAGGTCGGGCGCGGATCGTCGTAGATCACACCCAGCGCCATCGGGAAGGGACCGAACGGCATTTCGACCAGCATGTGCGCGATCGAGCGGTTGGTGACGTCGTGAACGATCACCCCGGCGGCCTGCCAGTCACCATCGACTACGTCGACAACCTTCAGCGTCAGGCTTTGCAGATCGAGGGCAATGCCCTTGACGCCGCCGCTCTTCTCGCTGCCGAACAGCATGGGTTCGCCATGCTTGAGCCAGAGCTGGCGGTCTTCTGCGCCCTTGGGCGCAGCGAAGTCCTCGAACCGGTCCTTGTTGTAAACGATGCAGTTCTGGAAGATTTCGACAAAGGCCGCGCCCTTGTGGGCATGGGCGGCCTTGAGCACGTCCGGCAGGTGCTTCGACACGTCAAAACCGCGGGCGATGAAGCGCGCACCGGCACCGAGCGCGAAAGCACAAGGCAGCGCGGGCCGGTCGACCGAGCCGAGCGGCGTGGTCGGGCTGTGGGTGCCTTCGCGGCTGGTGGGCGAGTACTGGCCCTTGGTCAGGCCATAGATCTCGTTGTTGAACAGCAGCACCTGGCAGTTCAGGTTGCGGCGCAGCAGGTGCATCGTGTGGTTGCCACCGATGCTCATCCCGTCGCCGTCACCGGTGACCAGCCAGATATCGAGTTCGGGATTGGCCAGTTTGATCCCCGTCGCCACCGCCGGCGCGCGGCCGTGGATGGTGTGGAAGCCATAGCTTTCGACATAGTACGGGAAACGGCTGGAGCAGCCGATGCCCGAAACGAACACCGTCTTGGCCGGGTCCGCGCCCAGTTCCGGCAGGGTGCGCTGCACCGCCTTGAGGATCGCATAGTCGCCGCAGCCGGGACACCAGCGGACTTCCTGATCCGATTCCCAGTCCTTGAGCGTGGTGGTGATTGGAGAAATCGCGTTCATCGGATCAAGCCTTGCTGCTTTGCGGGGACAGACGGTCGGGATGGAGCGAGCCATCGTCGTGTCCCGATTCCGGGGTGGGAAGCTGGGTCTTGTCGGCAGGCAGGTCAGTCCCACCGGCATTGCCCGGCACGCCGTCGAAATAGGTCGCGATCGCGGCCTCGATCTCGGCAATGGTAAAGGGCTGGCCCGAAACCTTGTTGAACGGCTGGGCATCGACCAGGAACTGGTCGCGCAGCACGGTCTTGAACTGGCCGGTGTTCATTTCCGGCACCAGCACGCGGTCGAAGCCCTTGAGCAGATCGCCCAGGTTGGTGGGAAGCGGCCAGATGTGGCGAACGTGAATATGGCTGACGTCCTGGCCCTTGGCGCGGGCGCGGCGCACCGCCTGGTGGATCGGGCCGAAGGTGCTGCCCCAGCCGACCACGGCCAGCTTGCCGGTGATATTGCCCAGGCACACGTCCTGATCCGGAATGCTCTTGGCCACGCCGTCGACCTTGGCCTTGCGCGCGTCGGTCATCGCCTGGTGCGCGGCGGGGCTGTAGTCGAGATTGCCGGTCCCCGGGTTCTTCTCGATCCCGCCGATCCGGTGGGTCAGGCCCGGCGTGCCCGGCTTGATCCACGGCCGCGCGCCCTTTTCATCGCGGGCATAGGGCAGCAAGCCGCCGTCCGGCCCGTTGCGCTCGGTCAGGAATTGGACCGGGAATTCGGCATAGGTCGCCGGGTCGGGGACCTTCCACGGCTCGGCCGCATTGGCGATATAACCGTCGGTCAGCAGAATGACCGGGGTCATGTACTGGGTGGCAATCCGGCACGCCTCGATCGCGCAATCGAACGCGTCGCTGGGGCTGCGCGCGGCGATAACCGGCATCGGGGTGTCGCCGTTGCGGCCATAGACCGCCTGGTAAAGATCGGACTGCTCGGTCTTGGTCGGAAGGCCGGTCGACGGACCGCCGCGCTGCGAATTGACGATGACCAGCGGCAGTTCGGTCATTGCTGCCAGGCCCATGGCTTCGGTCTTGAGCGCGATGCCCGGCCCCGAAGAGGAGGTTACGCCCAGCTGTCCGGCATAGCTTGCGCCAATCGCCGAAGCGATGGCCGCAATCTCGTCTTCCGCCTGGAAGGTGGTGACGCCAAATTCCTTCAAGCCGACCAGATAGTGCAGGATCGAGCTGGCCGGGGTGATCGGATAGCCGCCGAAGAACATCGGCACGTGGGCGAGCTGCGCCCCGGCCACCAGGCCCAGCGCAACCGCTTCCGCGCCGGTAATGGTGCGATACAGCCCCGCCGGGGTTTCAACCGGATCGAGGTGCACCTTGTGCAGCTGCCCACCGATTTCCGCCGTCTCACCATAAGCGTGACCCGCATTGAGCGCGGCGATGTTGGCTTCGGCCAGAACCGGGTTCTTCTTGAACTTGCCATTGAGCCAGTCGATCAGCGGCTGGCGGTCACGGTCGAACATCCACAGCGCCAGGCCGAGCGTCCACATGTTCTTGCAGCGCAGCGCTTCCTTGTTGCCCAGGCCAAACGGCTTGACCGATTCCATGGTCAGCGCGCTGATGTCGAAGGCCAGCACCTGCCACTTGGACAGCGAGCCATCCTCCAGCGGATTGACCTCGTACTTGGCCTTTTCCAGGTTGCGCTTGGTGAACTCGCCCGTGTCGGCAATGATCAGCCCCCCAGGCTTGAGCGCGCCGACATTGGTCTTGAGCGCGGCAGGGTTCATCGCCACCAGCACGTCGGGCGCGTCGCCCGCCGTATCGATCTCGGTCGAACCGAAGTTGATCTGGAAAGCGGAGACGCCGAACAGGGTACCCTGCGGCGCGCGGATTTCGGCCGGGAAGTCCGGGAAAGTCGCGAAGTCGTTGCCGGCCAGCGCGCTCGACAGGGTGAACTGGCCACCCGTCAGCTGCATGCCGTCCCCGGAATCGCCCGCGAATCGGACGACGACGGCTTCGGGACTGTTCTTGATCGGTGCCTTGGGTTCGGCGGTTTGCGTTGCCATGCTTCTTCCTTGTCAGGCGGACCTTGGCGCCTGTTTCACACAAGCGCCCTAGTCCCCTCCCCCTGCCGGGCGCAATCAAGAAAAACTGTGCCGCGGGCAATTGAACAAGAGGCGCGCCAAGGCGGCTAGTCAAGGGGCAAAAGGTGTCTTAACCTGTCGATTAAACCGCTTGCGTGCAGCGGCGGACACAAGAGAGGATGCAGCAGCGATGAGCGACCACCAGCCAATTATCCGCGAGGACGTGCAAGGCTTTCTGGCCCTGGCCAACAGCCTGCCCAAGCCGGAACGGCTTGATCCGATCGAGCAGCGGGCAGGCTATCTCGGGCTCAAGCAGATGACAGAGGCCGATCCCCGCGAAATGGCGGTGATCAAGGACCTCACTTGTCCCGGCCCAGCTGGCCCGATCCCGGTACGCTTTTACGATGTGCGCGAAAAGCGTGATCCCAGCCCGGTCATCCTGTTCTTCCATGGCGGCGGTTTTGTGATTGGCGACCTCGACACGCACAATTCGCTCTGCACCGAACTGTCGGCCGAACTCGACCTGCCGGTTCTAGCAGTCGACTATCGGCTGGCGCCCGAGCACCCCTTCCCCGCTGCGCCAGATGATTGCGAGGCTGCGGCACGCTGGCTGGCGGCCAGCCCATCGGAACTGGGCCGCCAAGTAACCGGTCTGGTCACGATCGGGGGAAGCGCCGGAGGAAACCTTGCCACCGTAACCGCCCGCGCTCTCATCGACCGTCCGGCGGCGGCACCGATGCTGCTTCAGGTGCTGCTCTATCCGGCGACCGATGAAAGCCAGGATGGCTCGATGGAAAAGTATGCCGAGGATCACCTTCTGACCAAGGCTGTGATGGAGTGGTTCTATTCACTCTATCTGCCGAAAAGCGGCGATCCTCGGGCGTTTCCGCTCCACGCCAGTGCCAAGGGAATGTGCCCGACCATCGTTGCGACGGCAGGACTCGATCCGTTGCAGGACCAGGGGCGCCGCATTGCCGCCAAACTGGTCGATGCCGGGGTCGATACGCTCTATTTGCACATTGCCGGCATGACCCATGATTTTTCGACCACGCGCAAGGCTCTGCCCAGCGCGGCCGCTGCGGTCGCAAAAATCATTGCAGCGATGAAGTTGATGCTCACCCCGGTTTAAGGGTAGGGGCGTAGGGATGAGCGATCCCTTTGCCCACCTCCCCTATCGTCCCTGCGTCGGCATCATGCTCGTCAATCCCGATGGTCTCGCCTTTGTCGGTCGTCGCATCGATACGCGGGGACAGCCCGATGAAGGCGGCGTTTACTGGCAAATGCCGCAGGGCGGCGTCGATGAAGGCGAAGACCTGCGTGAGGCGGCCCTGCGCGAGCTATGGGAAGAAACCGGGGTCGAGGAAGCACACGTTTCGATTCTCGCCCAGACGCGCGACGAGATCCTGTACGACCTACCCGATGACCTGATGGGCAAGTTGTGGCAGGGCCAATATCGCGGCCAGCGCCAGCATTGGTTCCTCGCCAGGTTTAACGGCGATGACGCCGATATCCACCTGGAACGGCACGATCCGCCGGAATTCGCTGAATGGAAGTGGGAAAATCCCCTGATTCTTCCCGACCTGATCGTACCATTCAAAAAACGCGTCTACCGCGCGGTGATTGACGAGTTCCGCGACCTGATCTGACTGGGCCCGACTTAGTTTTCAGAAACGACGGGCTTGGCTTCAATTTGCTCCGCAGTAACAACCTGCGGCGCGGGGCCACGCTCGATCGCGGCAGACAGGCGGCTGGCAGAGGCACAAGCGATTGCCCCGCACAGTTGCTCCAGCCGCGCCAGATTGCGCCGCGCTTTCTCAACCGCGCCCTTTTCCACCAAGGCTTCGCCTTCTCCGGCAATCGCCTGCCGATTCTCGGGATCGAGCTTCAGGGCTTCACGATAGTAATGCAGCGCCTTGCCATGCATTCCCTGTTTGCGGGTCGCTTCACCCAGATTGAGATAAATCGTCACGTGCCCGGGCTGGATCGTCAACGCGCTCTCAAAGGCGTCAACCGCTTCGTTGATCTTGCCTGACAGCATGTCCTGACGCCCTTCCGCCACCAAAATCGCGGCGCGCGGATCGAGCGGGAGCGGCGGCGCGCTATGGCCCGTACTCGCCGTTACCGACGCAAGCAGGGCCAGCGCGGCCGCTGCCGGAGAATAACGCATGATTTGCTCCTTGAGCGTAAGCATTGGACGCGCATTTAACATGGCGAAGTGAAGCTGGCGATGAAAAAGCCATCGGTTTCATCAGCCCACGGAGACAGACGCCAGCCCACACCACGCGGACTCCCGGCGGGCAGAAACGGCAAATCAGCAGACCAGTGGGGATAACGTTCCAGAAAGGCCGCTGCCTGATCCGCGCCTTCCGCATCCAGCAGCGAGCAGGTAACGAAGATAACTCGCCCACCCGGCCGAACCAAGCGCACCGCCAGGTCGAGAAGCCGTGACTGCAATGCTGCATAACGCGCTATCTCGCGTTCGCTCAGGCGCCAGCGCGCTTCGGGATTGCGACGCCATGTACCGGTACCCGAACAAGGCGCATCGACCAGAACGGCGTCGGCCTTCCCGATCAGATCCTGCAAGGCATCCTGTTCGACGTGGGGATCGAGCAGGCGCGTCTGGATCAGGCTCGCTCCCGCGCGCTCGGCCCGCGGCGCCAGGCGCGACAGGCGTGTCCGGTCAGTGTCGCAAGCAATCAGTTGGCCGCGATTCTCCATTGCCGCAGCCAGGGCCAATGTCTTGCCCCCGGCCCCCGCACACAGGTCGATCACGGTATCACCAGCCCGAGCGCCCACGGCGAGACAAGCGATCTGCGATCCCCCGTCCTGAACCTCTATCAGACCGAGTTGATAGGCTTCCCACTGCTCGACCGCCGTTCCCGCTGCAAGGCGCAGACCCTGCGGCGCGGCAAGTGGCTCCCCCGCCTCGGGCAAAGCAATCGTATCGCGGTCAGCGCGCAAAGTGTTCACCCGGATGTCGAGCGGCGCACGGCCAAGCAATTGCGCAGCCTGCTCCGGGGCGATCCCGCTGTTGGCCAAGGCCTGCTCCAACCAGACCGGCGCGGTCCCGTCAGTGGCGATCTCTTCAGCTTCGGCAATGGGGGCTGGTGCGTGGCGCGAACCATCGAACAGGATCAGCAGATCAGGCTCGCTTTGCGCCAGCCGCAATATCGCGGCGCGGCCACTGTGCGGGACCGGACCGCAGGCGCGGATGGCACCATAGACCAGCTCGCGCACTGCCCGGCGGTCCTTGCTTCCGGCAAAGCGTCGGGTGCGAAACCAGTCGGCAACGATCCGGTCAGCACTGGCGCCGCCGCTCTGCGCAGCGACAATCACAGAATCGAGGATCTCGATCGCTGCCTGGACACGCGCCTGCGGGGTCACAGCTTGTAGTTCGGAGCCTCGCGGGTGATCGTCACGTCATGAACGTGGCTTTCCTTCAGCCCGGCATTGGTGATCCGCACGAACTGGGCGCGGGTGCGCAGGTCATCAATAGTGGCGCTGCCGGTATAGCCCATCGCCGCCTTGATCCCGCCGACCAGCTGGTGGATTACGTCCTTGGCCGGACCCTTGTAGGGCACCTGGCCTTCGATCCCTTCGGGAACCAGTTTCATCTGGTCCTTGATGTCCTGCTGGAAATAGCGGTCTGCGCTGCCCCGGGCCATCGCCCCGACCGAGCCCATGCCACGATAGCTCTTATAGGCGCGGCCCTGGTACAGGAACGTTTCGCCCGGCGCTTCCTCGCAGCCCGCCAGCATCGAGCCGACCATGATCGTGCTCGCCCCGCCCGCCAGCGCCTTGGCTGCATCGCCCGACGTGCGCAGGCCGCCATCGGCAATCACCGGAACGCCGCTGTCCTTGGCCGCACGGGCGGCTTCCATCACGGCGGTCAGCTGCGGCACGCCTACCCCTGCGACCACCCGGGTGGTGCAGATCGAACCGGGGCCGATACCAACCTTCACCCCATCAGCGCCAGCATCGATCAGCGCCCGGGTCGCGTCATAGGTGGCGACATTGCCGGCAATGACCTGAGCCGAGTTGGAGATCTTCTTCACCCGCTCAACCGCCCGGGCAACATCCTTGTTGTGACCGTGAGCCGTATCGATGATGATGACGTCGCACTCGGCCGCCAGCAGCGCTTCGGTGCGTTCAAAGCCCTTGTCGCCCACAGTCGTCGCAGCCGCAACGCGCAGACGCCCAGTCGCGTCCTTGGTTGCGTCAGGATAGGTGATTGCCTTTTCCATGTCCTTGACTGTGACCAGTCCGGTGCAATGGAAATTTTCGTCGACCACCAGCAGCTTTTCGATCCGGCGCTGGTGCAGCAGACGGCGAGCCTCTTCCTGCGTGACGCCGGGGCGAACGGTCGCCAGGTTTTCGTGCGTCATCAGTTCCCGCACCGGCTGGAGCGGGTTGTCGGCAAAACGAACGTCGCGGTTGGTCAGAATGCCGACCAGCTTGCCGCCCGCCTCGACCACCGGAATGCCCGAAATACGATTGGCCTGCATCAGCGCCCGCGCCTCGCCCAATGTCGCATCCGGGCTGATCGTGATCGGATTGACCACCATGCCGCTTTCAAAGCGTTTGACCGCGCGCACCGCGGCACATTGTTCCTCAACCGTCAGGTTCCGGTGCAGCACGCCGATCCCGCCGAGCTGGGCCATGACAATCGCCATGTCTGCTTCGGTCACCGTGTCCATGGCCGAGGAGATAACCGGGATGTTCAGCGCAATCTCGCGCGTCAGCCGCGTGCGCGTATCGGCCATCGAGGGCAGAATGTCGGATTCGGCCGGCCGGAGCAGGACGTCGTCGTAAGTCAGGCCGAGGGGAATATCCATGGTGCCACTTGCCTTTGTGCGCAGATCGATTCGTGGCGGCCCATGTAACCGCAGGGTAGCAGATATGCTAGTGGCCTAGTTGCGCGCGAAGGGAACCTTGCGCGGATCGGCAAACCAACGCGTTACCGCGGTCAGAAACTCCACGTCGTCAGCGGCGCCGCCCAGTTCCAGTCCGCGACTGACCTGATCGCCTGGCCGATGATAATCCCCCTCCATGAACCGTTCGACCAATGCAATGTCTGACCAGGAACTGGAAATCATCACGGCCGGAACATCGTGTTGCAGCAATGCCCAACCGTCCTGACGCCGGACATAGGCATTGGCAGCGTCGCCTTCCGCCAACTTTCGTTTCTGCGCTTTGGCAACCATCGCAAGATAAGGGTCAAGCCCAGTCATGCCCCTTCCCACCACGCCGAAGGCCTGCCCCTTGGGCGCGAGCGCGACCGTGTCGATATTGAAAGCAGCGACGATATTGGCCAGCGGAAGCGGGGGATTATCGGCAAAGGCTTCTACCCCCAGAAAGCCGATTTCTTCGCCAGTCGTGGCCATGAAATAGATGTCGCGGTCCATCATCGGGCCCTTGGCCAGTCGCCGCGCCACCTCGGTCAGCACCGCCACACCGCTGGCATTATCCACCGCGCCGTTGCAAATCAGGTCTTCGGCGGGGGGCGCCGCACATTCGCCGAAATGGTCCCAGTGCGCCAGGATCAGGATCGCCCCCAATTCGGGACGACGACCGGGAAGTTTCCCGATCACGTTGTGGCTTTTGATCCTGGTTTCGCGGGTCGTCGCCTCAAGCGACACAGCAAGATCAAGACTATACGGAACAAAGTCTGCCGCCCGGGCCTGGGCCTGCAGTCGGGTCAGATCCAGCCCGGCCCCTGCCAACACCCCGTTCAGGGCGGAAGCCGTGACAAATGCCTCGAGATCGCCGCCCGGATTGTCGCTGGCCAAGGCATAGCCTGTGCGCTTGCGATGGGCGGCAATGCTGGCCAGATCGCGATCTCCGTCCAGTACCGTCAGGACACCCGAAGCCCCGGCCTTGAGCAAGGCATTTTGACGCGCGGAATTCTCAATCCCGGCATCAAGCAACAGCGCGACCCTCCCGGCCAGATCGGCCCGGGGCGGAATAACCGCACCGTTGCCAACGAACAGGACAGGCGCGTTTTCCACCAGTCCCCGCTTTCCCGAAGTCAGGGCAAGCACGGTTCCAGCCGGGACATAGAGCCGCCGCCCCTTGCGCGAGAAAAAGGCGCGGCTGGCATCGGGCTCGCGCGCAACGATCTGGACCGGCGCAAACCAGGGATGCGCCGGATCATTGGTGCCGGACTGCAGGCCAATGTCGAACCATTGGCGCCCAATATAGCGCAGCGTCTTTGCTTCGCCTTCGGTGCCGGGTTCACGCCCGTCATACGCGTCGCTGGCCAGTTCGGTGATATGCGCGCGCAACTGCGCTTCCAGTTCGGTCCGGGCCTTGTTGGGTTTGGCGGCAAACACCGGCTGAATCGCAAGCGTTACCGCCAACAGCGGGGCTGCAATGCAGAATATCGCCTGCCGAAAACGCCTCATCGCTCCCTTATCTCGTCATCCGGGCAGAGCGGCAAGTGACCGCAGCGCGCACCTGCAGATTGCGCTTAACGGTGGCAGGAATGTAACAGTGGCCCTATTCAGCGGTCCATCCGCCATCCATCGAGATGTTGGTGCCGGTGATGTTGGCCGCCGCATCGCGGCACAGGAACACTGCCATTTCCCCAATGTCTGAGGGTTGCACGAACTTCTTGGTCGGCTGGCGAGTCAGCAGCACGTCGTTGATCACCTGTTCGCGGGTCAGCCCGCGCGCCGCCATGGTATCGGGGATCTGGTTCTCGACCAGCGGGGTCCAGACATAGCCGGGGCTGATGCAGTTGGCCGTGATGTTGAAAGTCGCCAGTTCCAGCGCCAGGGTCTTGGTCAGACCGGCCAGCCCGTGTTTCGCCGAAACATAGGCTGCCTTGTAGGGCGATGCAGTGAGCGAATGCGCACTGGCCGTATTGATGATCCGGCCCCACCCCGCCGCTTTCATGTGGGGAATGGCCAGACGGCATGCATCGAAGGCGGCGGTCAGATTAAGCGCGATGATCGTGTCCCACTTGTCGACCGGAAATTCCTCGACCGGTGCGACATGCTGCATCCCGGCATTGTTGACCAGGATGTCGATCGGCCCTGCCCCGGCCATCAATGCTTCTACGCCCTCGCGTTTGGAAAGGTCGGCCGGAACGTGACTGGCCTTCAATTCCTCGCACAGCGCGGCAATCGTGGACTCGTCGCCAAACCCCGACAGGACAATCTCGGCCCCTTCGGCCGCGAGCGAACGCGCGACAGCCAGGCCGATGCCTGACGTAGAACCAGTAACCAATGCGCGCTTGCCGGAAAGGAACATTCTCGACTCCAAAGACTTGTTCAGGACGTTACGGCTTGGCCATTGCGGCTGGACTGCGCTTTGTCCAGCCCGGCCTGCTGCAATTCTGGCTGGGAGCCTTGCCAATGCGCCTTGACGATTTCGATCCCAATGCGATCCGCGTTGAAGACCAACGCGGGGGACGCTTCCCGATGGGCGGGGGCGGCAAGCTGGGCTGCGGCTCACTGATCATCGCCCTGATCGGCGCATTGGTTTTCGGGATCGATCCGGCGCAGATGCTGGGCGGACTGGAGCAGGTGCAAGGCCCGACCCAGGACGTCCGCCGGGGCGGCGGAACCACTGTAGACGAAAGCTGCCGGACCGATGCCAGCAGCCTGCAGATGTGCAACGCCCTGTCCTCGCTCAACAAAACCTGGCAGCCGGTCTTTGCAGCGGCGAATGTCGCGTTCCAGCCACCCAAGCTGGTGTTCTATTCCCAAAGGGGGCGTTCCGGCTGCGGCGCGGCGCAAAGCGCGATGGGGCCGTTCTATTGCCCGAACGACCAGGGCATTTACCTCGATACTGATTTCTTCGAGCAGATGGACCGCGAACTGGGCGCGAAAGGCAAGTTCGCCCGCGACTATGTGATCGCCCACGAATACGGACACCACATTCAGAATCTTACCGGCGTGTCTGACCAGATCCGCAGCCTGCAATCGCAGAGCCCGCGCCAGGCCAACACCCTCTCGGTCCGGCTGGAGCTGCAGGCCGATTGCTATGCCGGGGTCTGGGCCGCCAAAAACCGCGACCGACTGGAACCGGGCGACATGGAAAGCGGCATGAACGCGGCGAATGCGATTGGCGACGATACCTTGATGCGCGGCGCTGGCCGCCGGGTCAGTCCCGAGCAGTTCACCCACGGCACCAGCGCCCAGCGCATGGAATGGCTGCGCAAGGGCATGGAGAACGCAGATGACGCGGTTTGCGACCAATTGATGCGTTAGATCCAGGCGTGTTGCCCAAGCAAAGCGCCGCGTGTACCCATCCCGCATGCGCCTGACCGATTGCCACAACGTCGATGATTTCCGTCTCCTCGCCAAGCAGCGCCTGCCCTGGCCGGTGTTCGACTATATCGACGGCGCAGCAGACGATGAACTGACCAAGCGCCGCAATACTGACGCTTATGCCGACTGCGACCTGGTGCCGGACGTGCTCGCCGGAGTGGGCGAAATCGACACCAGCTGCACGATCCTCGGCCGCAAGAGCGCGCTGCCGCTGATGCTGTCTCCCACCGCGCTGCAGCGGGTGTTCCACTGGCAAGGCGAGCGCGCCGTGGCCCGCGCCGCGGAAAAGTTCGGGCTGTGGTTCGGGATTTCCAGCCTGGCGACCGTTTCCATCGAGGAAATCGCCGAGCTGGTTTCCACCCCCAAGATGTTCCAGTTCTATTACCACAAGGACCGCGGGCTGAACCGTTCGATGATCCAACGCTGCCAAGCGGCCAAGTTCGACGCCATCGCCCTGACGGTCGACACCATCGTTTCGGGCAAGCGCGAACGCTGCGCCCGGTCCGGCTTTACCTCGCCGCCCAAGTTCACCGCGCGCAACCTGCTGGGCTATGCCATGAAACCGCGCTGGGGGCTGGACTATCTGCTGCGCGAAAAGTTCGCCCTGCCCAACCTTGATACACACGTCCGCGAAGGCACGGGCGAGGCGATTTCCATTGCCGGCTATTTCAACACCATGCTCGATACCAACATGGACTGGAAAATGGCCGAACAGCTGCGCGATGACTGGGGCGGAAAGTTCGCGCTGAAAGGCGTGATGAGCGTGGCCGACGCCCGCCGCGCTGCCGATATGGGGATCGATGCGATCATGATTTCCAACCACGGCGGCCGCCAGCTCGATGGCAGCCGCTCGCCCTTCGATCAGCTGCGCGAGATCCAGGACGCGGTCGGCGGCCGGATCGAGATCATCTGCGACGGCGGGGTGCGGCGCGGCACCCATGCACTGAAAGCGGTCTGCGCCGGGGCAACGGCCGCATCGGGCGGCAGGCTCTACCTCTATGCCCTCGCTGCTGCCGGGCAAGACGGCGTGGAACGCGCGATCAGCATCCTGAAGGACGAGATCGAGCGCGGCATGAAGCTGATAGGGGTCAAGTCCGTCGCGGACCTGACGCCGGACCGGCTGAGGTGGCGTTAAGACGCTTTACCCGTTTGTCGTCCCCGACTTGATCGGGGACCGCTGGCGATCTTGCGCGACTGATCAGGATTAGCGGCCAGCGATCCCGCTTTCGCGGGGATGACGGGGAAGCATTTGCGGGGGTGACGGGGGCCACGAAAAAGGCCGGATCCTGCGATCCGGCCCCTTCGTTTTTCCGACTGATCGGAGCGCTTAGTACACCCGCTTCTTCGGCTTGATGTAGTCCACGTCGTCGGTCAGCGTGAATTCGTGCACCGGGCGGTAGTCGATCTTGACCTGGCCGCCCTTGCCGCCCCAGCCTTCGAACCAGGTGGCGGTGTGCTTCATCCACTGGGCGTCATCACGCTCGGGGAAGTCCTCGTGCGCATGGGCGCCACGCGATTCCTTGCGGTTGTGCGCGCCATGAAGGGTGACGCTCGCCTGGCTGATCAGGTTGTCCAGCTCCAGCGTTTCGATCAGGTCAGAGTTCCAGATCAACGAGCGGTCGGACACCTTGATGTCCTGCATCCGCTCATAGGTCTTGGCGAGCTTGACCTTGCCTTCGGCCATCAGTTCATCGGTGCGGAACACCGCGGCGTGCTGGCTCATCGTGCGCTGCATTTCGGTGCGCACTTCAGCGGTCGGCGAACCGCCGTTGGCGTGGCGGAAGTGATCCAGACGGGTCAGGGCCAGGTCGGCGCTGTCCTTGGGCAGTTCGGCATGGGCCGTGCCTGGCTTGATCAGTTCCTTGAGCCGGTGACCGGCGGCGCGGCCGAACACCACGAGGTCGATCAGCGAGTTCGAACCCAGACGGTTTGCACCGTGGACCGAAACGCAGGCCGCTTCGCCCACCGCGAACAGGCCGGGGACAACCGTTTCCGGGTTGCCGTCAGCCCCGATGGTGACGACTTCGCCCATGTAGTTGGTCGGAATGCCACCCATATTGTAGTGCACGGTCGGCACCACGGGGAGCGGCTGGCGGGTCAGATCGACCCCGGCAAAGATCTTGCCGCTTTCGGTGATTCCTGGAAGGCGCTCCGCCAGAACCTTCGGATCGATGTGATCGAGGTGCAGGTAGATGTGGTCCTTGTTCGGGCCGACGCCGCGTCCTTCGCGGATTTCCAGCGCCATCGACCGCGACACCACGTCGCGGCTGGCCAGGTCCTTCGCGCTGGGAGCGTAACGCTCCATGAAGCGCTCGCCTTCGGAGTTGGTCAGGTAACCGCCTTCGCCGCGCGCTCCCTCGGTGATCAGCACGCCCGCGCCGTAGATGCCGGTCGGGTGGAACTGCACGAATTCCATGTCCTGCAGCGGCAGGCCGGCGCGCAGCACCATGCCGCCACCGTCGCCGGTGCAGGAGTGGGCCGAGGTTGCGGTGAAGTAGCAGCGGCCATACCCGCCGGTTGCCAGCACCACGGCATGGGCACGGAACCGATGGATCGTGCCATCGTCGAGGCACATGGCGATGACGCCGCGGCACTGGCCGTTTTCCATGATCAGGTCGATCGCGAAGTATTCGATGAAGAAGTCCGCATCGTACTTCAGGCTCTGCTGGTACAGCGCATGGAGCATCGCGTGACCGGTACGGTCAGCCGCGGCGCAGGTGCGCTGCACCGGCGGGCCTTCGCCCATGTTCTGCATGTGGCCGCCGAACGGACGCTGGTAGATCGTCCCATCGGGGTTGCGGCTGAACGGCACGCCCGCGTGCTCCAGCTCATAAACCGCCTGAGGCGCTTCGCGGACCATGTATTCGATTGCGTCCTGGTCACCCAGCCAGTCGGAACCCTTGACCGTGTCGAACATGTGCCAGGTCCAGTGGTCCGGGCTGTTGTTCTTCAGGCTGGCGGCAATCCCGCCCTGGGCAGCGACAGTGTGGCTGCGGGTCGGAAACACCTTGGTGATGCAGGCCGTGCGCAGGCCGGCTTCGGCGCTGCCCATCGTGGCGCGCAGCCCCGAACCACCGGCGCCGACGACGATGGTGTCATAGGTGTGGTCGATAATCTTGTAAGCGGGCTTGGCAGCTTCGGCCATCTTAGCGGCCTCCCATCATGGATTGCATGGCTTGCATGGCAGTAACAGCACTTTCGTTGCCGGCGGCGATCATCACCATGCGGGCGATGAAGAACAGGCTAGCCCCGGCCCCACCGAAAGCGGCAAGGTTCAGCGCGGCCATCGCGGCAAACTTGTTGGCATGTTCGTGCACGTAGTCTTCGATGACCACTTGCAGACCCAGCCGCGCGTGCCAGAAGGTCGAGACCACGAACAATGCCAGGAACGTGGCGGAAAGCGGCGCGGTCGCCCACTTCATCATGTCGGCATAGCTATAGCCCGGCAGAGTCATCAGCGAGAAGACCAGCCACAGCCCCAGAAACAGGTTGGCAATCGCGGTATACCGCGCGACCAGCCAGTGGTGCGTGCCCGAATGGGCTGAGCCGAGCGCGCGGACGCGGCCGATTGAGGTTCCGTTACCCATCGTCTTTCGTCCTTACTTGGTCAGGATCACGGCCCAGGTCGCAACCGTTGCGGCAAGGGCCAGCAGCGGGGTGGCGATCGACCAGGCAGCGTTGTTCTTGAGTTCATAGCCCGCACCGATGTCGAGCACGAAATGGCGAAGGCCCGAAGCCATGTGATTGAAAAAGGCCCAGGTCAGGCCAACCAGCACGACCTTGCCGTACCAGGCCGAGGCATGGGCGACAAAGGTTTCATAGGCACCCGGACCGCCGGCCAGCGAGGCCAGCCACCAGATCAATACGCCCAGACCCACCAGGGCCAGGCCATCGCCGGAAACGCGGTGAAGGATCGAGACCAGCATTGCCGGTCCCCAGCGCCACACTTGCAGGTGCGGAGCGATCGGTCGGTTCTTCGTGGCAGCCATCTGCGCCGTTTCCCCTCGGATTCATGGTGGGGCAAGGTGCCCCTTCGCGAAACTCCCCTTAATCAAAACGCGAAGCCGTGCAAGCGCACTGAAGGTCGTATTTTCCAGCAATGTTGATTCCCATCCGCCAGAAATATGCCTAGAGCAAAGCGCATGACCCAATTGACTGCACTCGTAACCGGCTCTTCCCGCGGGATCGGAGCCGCGATTGTTCAGGCGCTGCGCGCCCGCGGCGTTCGCGTTATCGGCCATGCCTCGCGCCCGGTGGACTCTTCGACCATTGCCGCCGACCTGACCGATCCCACCGCGCCGTCAGCCATTTGGGATGAGGCGATGGACCGCGCCGGGGGCCGGATCGATCTGCTGGTCAACAACGCCGGAGTGTTCAAGAACAACCCGATCGACCTGTCTGACATCGAATGGCTCGACAATTGGGAAGATACGCTGCGGATCAATCTGACCGCGGCGGCAGAGCTGTCCCGCTTTGCCGTGAAGCACTGGCTGGCGGATGAGCGCGGTGGCCGCGTGGTCCATATCGCCAGCCGCGCCGCCTATCGCGGAGATTCTCCGGAACACTGGCACTATGCCGCGGCGAAGGCCGGGATGATTGGCCTGCACAAGACGATCGCCCGTCACTACGCCGCGCGGGGGATCATGAGCTATGCCATCTGCCCCGGTTTTACCGATACTGCGATGGCAGGCGACTATCTGGCCAGCCGGGGCGGCCCCGGACTGCTGGCCGACATTCCGCTGGGCCGAGTCGCCCAGCCGGAAGAGATCGCCACCATAGCCGCCTTTTGCGCCCTTGATGCGCCAGACAGCATGACCGGCGCAGTGCTTGATGCCAATGGCGCCAGCTTTGTTCGCTAGGACCCTGGGATGAGCTGGAAACTGACGGCCCTGGCCCCCCGCGCAGTCATCGAAGCGGCGCTGCTTGCCCATGAGGATGCGCTGGACTGGGATCCGGACATCGTTCTGTCGGGCAGCGAAATCGCCGAAGACAAACCGGACGACTGGCAGCTGGAAGCCTGGCTGAGCCGCCGTCCGACCCGCAATGACAAGGCAGCCATTGCCGCGCTCTTTTCTGGCAAGGCCCCGAATCTGACTGCCGAAAAGCTGCCCGATGTCGATTGGGTGACCGAAAGCCAGCAAGGGCTGGAGCCGATCCGTGCGGGCCGTTTCCACGTCCACACTCCGGAGCATCCGCCGCTGAACCAGCCCGGCATTCGGGATTTTGCGATCCCCGCCAGCCAGGCTTTCGGCACGGGGCAGCATGCAACCACCGCCGGTTGCCTGGAAATGCTGGGCGAAATGAAGTCGCGCGGTATTGTCGTGCGCAATATGGTCGATATCGGCACGGGCACCGGTCTGCTCGCCTTCGCCGCCATGGAATTATGGCCCCGGGCGCTTTCAACGGCCAGCGACATCGATGCCGTCTGCGTCGGCGTGGTCGAAGACAATGCCCGCATCAACGGCGTCCCGCTTGGTCCGAATCCCGGGCAGCTCACCATGCTGGTGGCCGACGGGATGGAACACCCGTTGCTGAAGGCCCGCGGTCCTTATGATCTGATTATCGCCAACATCCTCGCCGGACCGCTGATCGGTCTTGCCCCGCATTTTGCCCGGGCACTGGTTCCCGGTGGCAGTCTGCTGCTGGCGGGTCTGCTGGAAACGCAGGAGCCGCAGGTCCGCCGCGCCTGCCGGGCGGCGGGCCTGCGCATTGCCGAGCGCAAGGTAAACGGCGATTGGTCGATCCTGTGGCTGCGCAAGCGCAGCAGTGCCGGAATTCGGGCGAGCCAACCCGGCCAACTGCCGCCTTGGTCGCGGGCCTGGTAAATGCAGTTTCGCGATTTCCTGATCCTGGTTGGCGTGTGCCTGATCTGGGCAATGAACAACGTGATCAGCAAGATCGTGGTCACCGATTGGAATGTCCCGCCGCTGCTCTATGCAGCGCTGCGCTTTGGCATTGTCCTGATTGCAACCCTGCCCTGGCTGCTCCCGATGCCCCGCCCTGCCTGGCGGATTCTGGCAGTCGGGTTGCTTATGGGCGGCGGCTCCTTTGCAATCCTCTTCGTCGGTCTGCAAACGGTTACGCCATCGGAAGCCGCCATTGTCAGCCAGGCCGGGGTCCCTATTACCACGCTGCTGTCGATAATGATGCTGGGTGAGCGGATTGCCTGGCGCAGGGCGCTGGGCATTTCACTCACGCTGGCGGGCGTCCTGCTGGTGGTCTGGGAACCGGGTTTTGCCGTGTCCGCGGGCATGCTGTTCATTCTTGCCTCGGCATTCTTCGGGTCGCTGGGTGCTGTCCTGATGAAGCAGATGGACGAGATTGCGCCGCTGCGCTTTCAGGCCTGGGTCGGGCTGATGGGCTTTGCCGTGCTGACGCCGATTTCCGTGCTGATCGAACATCCGCAATGGACCACGCTTGTCGCCGCAGGCTGGCCCTTCGTGCTGGCGCTTTTGTTTTCGGCGCTGGTTGTATCCGTGGTCGCCCACACCGCCTATTACGTGCTGATCCAGCGTTATGAGGCGAACCTGCTTTCACCGCTCACCCTGATCACTCCGTTGGCGACCATCGGACTTGGCGTGGCGATTACCGGAGACCGGCTCGACCCACAAATGATCGCCGGGTCAGCTCTGGCCTTGACCGGGGTGCTGATCGTCGCCCTACGCCGCACCCGCGCCCCGATCCCGCAGGCGCAGGAGCACTCCTGAGCCAGAGTTTAGCCCGCCGCCTTGACGATCGCTGCCCAGGCCGCCTCGTCGATTACTTCAATCCCAAGTTCCTGCGCTTTCTTCAGCTTGGAACCGGCGCCTGGCCCGGCCACCACCAGGTCCGTCTTGGCTGAAACCGAACCCGCCGAGCGCGCGCCGAGCCTTTCGGCCTGGGCCTTGGCCTCATCACGGCTCATTGTTTCGAGCGCTCCGGTGAACACTACGGTCTTGCCGGCGACCGAACTGTCTAGCGTTTCGACCAGATAGGGCGGCGGTGAAACTTCCGTCAGCAGATCGTCCCACACCGCGCGGTTGTGTGGCTCGTGGAAGAAGTCGGCCAGTGCCGCAACAACGGCTGGACCGATACCGTCGATCGAAGTCAGCTCTGCAGCAGCTTCCACATCTCCAGCCTGGGCTACGCCCCGCAGTTTCTCCAGCGTTGCAAAGCGCTTCATCAGGTCGCGCGCGGTGACCGCCCCGACATGCCGAATGCCCAGTCCGAACAGCAATCGCGCGGCATCCGGCGAGCGCTTTGCCTCGATCGCCGCGAGAAGATTGTCCACGGACTTCTCTTTCCACCCTTCGCGTTCCAGGATGGCGCTGCGGCGCTTGCGCAGGCGGAAAATGTCGGCCGGACTTTCCAACCAGCCCAGCGCGAAAAATTCGTCGATGGTCTTTTCGCCCAGCCCTTCGATGTCGAGCGCCGCGCGGCTGACGAAATGCTTCAGGCGCTCGGTACGCTGCGCCGGGCAGATCAGCCCGCCGGTGCAGCGCACGTCAACCTCGCCGTCCTCGGCTACAGCCTCGGAACCGCATTCCGGGCAATGATCCGGAAAAGCGTAGGCGGGCCGCGCTTCATCCGGCGTCAGGTTCTCCACCACCTGCGGGATCACGTCCCCGGCGCGCTGGATGACGACGCGGTCGCCCGGACGCACGGCAAGACGCGCGATCTCGTCGCGGTTGTGCAGCGTCACGTTCTGCACGACGACCCCGCCGACCGTAACCGGGGTAAGCCGCCCCACCGGGGTCAGCTTGCCGGTACGGCCAACCTGGATGTCGATGGCCTCAAGCGTCGTTTCCGCCCGCTCTGCGGGGAATTTGTGGGCGATCCCCCACCGCGGGGCCTTGGCGACAAAGCCCAGCCGCTCCTGCCAGTCGAGCCGGTCGACCTTGTAGACCACGCCATCGATGTCATAGCCCAGCTCGGCGCGGGCGTGCTCGATCGCGCGGTAGTGCGCCACCATCGCCTCGACGCTCTCACAGCGCGCCAATAGCGGCGAGAGCGGCACGCCCCAGGATGCAATGCGCTGCATCATCGCGAACTGGCTGCCTTCAGGGACCTCGCTGGCTGCACCCCAACCCCAGGCCAGGAACCGCAGCGGACGGCTCGCGGTTACTGCCGGGTCTTTTTGCCGCAGCGAACCGGCCGCGGCATTGCGGGGATTGGCGAAGATCTTGCCTTCCGATGCTTCCTGCGCCGCATTGAGCGCGAGGAAATCGGACTTGGCCATGTAAACCTCGCCCCGGATCTCGAACACGTCAGGCACTTCGCCGCACAGCTGGTCCGGAATGTCGGTAATGGTGCGCACGTTGGTAGTGACGTCCTCCCCCACTTCCCCATCACCGCGCGTTGCGGCCCGGACGAGCCGGCCATTCTCATAGCGGAGCGAGCAGGACAGACCGTCAATCTTGTCTTCAGCGGTGAAAGCCACCGCCGCGTCCTCGCCCAGCGCCAGGAACCGCCGCACCCGCGCCGCGAAATCGGCGACGTCCGCGTCGGTAAAGGCATTGTCCAGACTGAACATGCGCTGTTCATGGCGGACCTTGGACAGGGGCGAAGCGGCCACATCGTGCCCGACCTTGCGGCTCGGCGAATCCGGCCGGATCAGGTGCGGATAGGCGGCCTCAAGCTCGGCATTGCGGCGCACCAGGGCATCGAACTCCGCGTCCGAAATTTCCGGCGCGTCTTCCGCATGATAAAGCCGGTTGTGATGCGCGATCTGTTTGGCCAGGCGCATCAGTTCGTTGGCGGCGTCCGCTTCGCTGAGGTCGAATCCCATGGCTCTGTTCTAATCCCGCTCGAGCACGGTCACCACCATGTTCCGTCGCCCCTTGAACCCAAGGCTTTCATAAAGGCCAATGGCCTTCGCATTGCCGGCATAGGAATGGAGGAACGGCGTTCCGCCCGCTGCGACGATATCCGCCATAACCCGGCGGATCAGCACGCCGGCCAGCCCTTGCCCGCGAAACTCCGGCCAGGTGCAAACGCTTGACACTTCGCCCAGTCCTTCGGCTGGGCGCATCCGGGTTCCCGCCATGGCAACCAGTCTGCCCGCCCGGCGAATGCCATAGAAATTGCCATAGCAGCGGGTCAGTTCAGCCCATGGTCCAGGTTCGGTTGCCACAGCCAGCGCAGCCATTTCTGCTGCATCGCCTGACCCCAGCATGTCGCATGGTTCGCCAGCGCCGGCCAGCTCAGCCGGTCGCTCCGCGACCATCTGCAACAGCGGCGCTGCACGCACGACATGCATTCCATCCGGCGCCGGCCATTCCCCGGCCTCTACCAGCCAGACCTGCTCTCCGGGCTGGGTCAGCGCGCACAGCGCAGCATTTGCTTCAAGCGACTGGTCCCGCGCGGCAGCGAACGGGCCATAGCGCGGGTCAACCCGCACGGCCCGACCATCGCCAACGGCAAGCGCAGCTTGCGGCCCGGTCAGCATGTGCCAGACCGGACGATCCAGTGGATGGTCCATCATACCCCTTCCAGCAGCCGGTCCGCCTGGGCGCGGGCTTCGGGCGTGACTTCGGCACCGGACAGCATCCGCGCGATTTCTTCCTGACGCCCTGCCGGATCGAGCAATTGCACCGAAGTGCGGGTCACGGTCCCCTCGCTCGACTTGGCGATCATGTAGTGCTGGCTGCCCCGTGCTGCGACCTGCGGGCTGTGGGTGACGGCCAGCAGTTGCCCGCCGTCGGCGAGACGCGCCAGCCGTTCACCAATCGCGCTCGCCACCGCCCCACCAACGCCGCGGTCGATCTCGTCGAAGATCACGGTCGCCGCCCCGCCCTCTTCTGCCAGTGCAACCTTGAGCGCGAGGATGAAGCGCGACAGTTCCCCGCCCGATGCGATCTTGTTCAGCGGTGCAAAGTCGGCGCCCGGATTGGTGCTGATCAGGAATTCCACCGCGTCCATCCCCGACGGGCCCCAGCGCTCCTCGCCCATTCGGGTCACCGCGGTGCGGAACCGCGCCGCATCCAGCTTCAGCGGTGCGAGCTCTCCCGCAACTGCAGAGTCGAGGCGCTGCGCTGCTTCACTGCGCTGCGCAGACAGCGCCTCCGCGCGGGCGCGATATTCCGCTTCGGCTGCACCGGCAGCCTGTTCGAGTTCCGTGATCTGCGCCTCACCGCCTTCGATCGCGTCAAGCGCGGTGCGCATCGCGCGCATCTTCGCGGGCAGATCGTCGACCTGGCAGTGGTGCTTTCGCGCGGCGGCACGCAGATCGAACAGCCGCGTCTCGATCCGGTCGAGCGTGGCGGGATCATGGGCCAGCGCCTCTGCTGCACGCTCCAGCTTTTCCTCTGCCTCGCTCGCCTCGATCACGGCGCGATCCAGCGCGGCCAGGGCTTCGCCCAGCAGCGGGTGCTCCCCGGCAATCCGGTCCAGCCGCCGCGCGGCGCCGCGCAGATTGGCCGGCGCTGAATCCGATCCGGCCCACAGCGCGCGCAGCGCCTCCAGATCGTCGGTCAGCTTCTCGCCCTTTTGCATCGCGGCACGGGCCTCGGCCAATTGCTCTTCCTCGCCCTCCTGCGGCTCCAGCGCGGTCAGTTCGGCGAGATGGGCAAGCAGCAAGTCGCGATCCTCGGCGGCGCGGGCGATGGCCGCGCGCGCGCCGTCCAGCGCTTCGCGCGCGATGCGGCGTTTGTCCCAGGCCGCTTCCACTGCGGCGACATCGGCGCGGGCAAAGCGGTCCAGCAAGGCGCGGTGACCACGCGGATTGACCAGCCCGCGATCATCATGCTGGCCGTGCAGTTCGACCAGATGGCCGGACAGGTCGCGCAGCAGAGCGGCGCTGACCGGCTGGTCGTTGACGAAAGCCTTGGAGCCGCCATCGGCCTTGACCCGCCGCTTGATCAGCAGCGGCTCGCCCGGTTCCACGTCCAGTTCCGCCTTGGCCAGGATCGTAGCGATACCGCGCGGGAGGGCGGCAAATTCAAAGCTGGCGGTGACGCTGGCCTGCTCTTCCCCGGCGCGGACCAGGCCGCTGTCGGCGCGGGCCCCCAGCACCAGGCCCAGCGCATCGAGCAGGATCGACTTGCCCGCCCCGGTCTCCCCCGTCAGCACGCCCAACCCGCCCGCGAAATCGAGGTCGAGCGCTTCGATCAAGACGACATTGCGGATGGAAAGACGGGTCAGCATGTTCGCCGCCTGTTCTAACGGCATGATCGCGCCGAGTCATCCGCCTTCGAGGCGAATTTACCCAGTTTCGGTTGCGCCCCCGTCCTCGGCGAAGGGCGGCTCCAGCGCGATCGGATCAGCCAACGTGACGCGGTCGAGCATGGCTGCCATCTCGTCGCGCAGGGTCAGCATCAGCCCGCGCAGCCGGCACTCCGCTTCGGGCAGGCAGTTGTTGCAATGTTCGTGCGCATTGCGGCTGGCGCAGGGCACCAGCGCCAGGCTGCCGCGCGTCAGGCGGATGATGTCACCATAGCGGATATCGACCGGCGCCAGCGCCAGTTCATAGCCCCCGTCCCTGCCGCGATGCGAGATGACCAGGCCGGCCCGGACCATTTCCGACAGGATCACGGTCAGGAACTTGCGTGGAATGTTCTGCGTCTCGGCAATCGTGTCGAGCCGCACCGGCCCCTGCCGCCAGGTATCGGCAAGGTGCTGCAAGGCGCGGATCGTGTAACGGGTCTTTTGCGAGAGCATGGGCGCGGGGCATAGAGCACTCCGGCCCCGCCAATGTCAACCTGTGGAGTAGAAAGACCTACCCCGCCGCCTGCTACTTCGCCGTAACGCCCGGCGCGTGCCGGCCCATCAGCTTGAACGCCTTGTCGTACCACTCGCTGCCCGGATAGTTGTTGCCCAGAACTGCGGCGTATTTCAGCGCCTCTTCCTGCATCCCCAGGGTCAGGCTGGTTTCGACCAGACGATAGAGCGCTTCAGGAACGTGGCTGGTGGTTTCGTAATTCTCCACCACGTTGCGGAACCGCAGCCCGGCGGCAAGCCAGCGGCCCGACCGCTCGTAATAGTGGGCGATCTGCATTTCCTTGCCCGCCAGGTGATCATTGACCAGGTCGATCTTGATCCGCGCATCGGCGGCATAGCGGGTGTTGGGATAGCGGCGCACCACTTCGGTCAGCGCGGTCAGCGCCTGTCCGGTGATCTTCTGATCACGGTCGACGTCGCTGATCTGCTCGTAATAGCACAGCGCGATCAGGTAATAGGCATAGGGCGCATCGCGGTTGCCCGGATGGATCGAGAGGAAGCGCTGCGCCGACTCGATCGACTTGGTGTAATCCTTGGCGACGTAATAAGAAAACGCGCTCATCAACTGGGCCCGGCGCGCCCAGGGCGAATAGGGGTGCTGACGCTCCACCTCGTCAAACAGCGCGGCGGCAACCTGGGTATCCCCGCGGTCGAGCCGGTCCTTCGCCGCATTGTAAAGCGTATCCACATCGCGCGCGACAAAGGCGGTATCCCGAACCTTGCCCGCCC
>JBKHWO010000056.1:0-18663 GCA_046566485.1 Alphaproteobacteria bacterium
GCCGCGACGCAGGATCAGGCCCGCGCGTGGCGCTGGGTCAAGGGTGAAGACGGCCAGTGGACGATGGCCCCCGCCGTCAGCATCGCCATTGCCAAGCGCGCCGGGGCTAACGCGGTGACCGTATCGGAAAGCGTGGTCCACCGCGTCGAAACGCTGAAGGGGCGGTTGATCCCCGCCAGCGTCGATGTGGCGGTAACCCGCAACTATGGCGAAAGCGCCAACGAAAAGGCGAATGAGCTGATCTTCCACCTCGCGCTGGCGACGATTTCCATCGTCGCGCTGATCGGCTTCACGATCGGCTGGCGCGAGGCGGGGGTGACCGCCATCGTCATCCCGACCACGATCATGCTGACGATGTTCGCATCGAACGTGATGGGCTTTACCATCAACCGCGTCAGCCTGTTCGCGCTGATCTTTTCCATCGGCATCCTGGTCGACGACGCGATCGTGATGATCGAGAATATCGCCCGCCACTGGGCGATGCCGGATGTTGGCACGGACGGCGGGCGCACCCGGATCGACGCCGCGGTCGAGGCGGTGGCCGAAGTCGGCAACCCCACGATCATCGCCACGCTGACCGTGGTCGCCGCGCTGTTGCCGATGCTGTTCGTGTCTGGCCTGATGGGGCCCTACATGGCGCCGATCCCGATCAACGCGTCGGCGGCGATGATCTTTTCGTTCTTCGTCGCGGTGATCATCGCGCCGTGGCTGATGATCCGCTTTGCGAGGCAGGCGCTGGCGGGCGAGGGCCACGGGCATGACGACCACGGCGGCAAGCTGGGTACGCTGTACCGGCACTACGCCAGCAAGGTGATCGCCACTCCGCAAAGCGCCAAGCGCTTTCTGATCGGGGTGGGCGTGGCCACGCTGGTCGCCTGCTCGATGTTCTATTTCAAGGCGGTGACGGTGAAGCTGCTGCCGTTCGATAACAAGAGCGAAGTCCAGCTGGTGGCCGACCTGCCCGAAGGCACCAGTCTGGAAAGCACTGCGCGGGTGCTGGAACAGGCGGCCACCGTGGCGCGGACCGTGCCCGAAGTGGTGTCGATGGAGGCCTATGTTGGCGCGTCCGCCCCGTTCAATTTCAACGGGCTGGTGCGGCACTACTTCCTGCGTGCCCAGCCGGAAATGGGCGACCTGATGGTCACCCTGCTGCCCAAGGGCGATCGCTCGCGAGCCAGCCATGACATCGCCGTTGATCTGCGCGAACGGCTGAAGAGCCTTCCTCTGCCCGCAGGAACGTCGCTGAAGGTGGTGGAAACCCCGCCGGGCCCGCCGGTGCTCGCCACGCTTCTTGCCGAGATTTACGGCCCAGACGAAGCAACGCGCCAGAAGACTGCGGCCCAGGTGGAAAAGCTGTTCCGCTCGGTGCCCTTCGTGGTTGACGTGGACAACAGCTTTGGCCAGCCCCGACCCGTGCTCCGCCTCGTGCCTGATAGGGCCAAGCTTGACCAGTATGGCCTGTCCGAGCGGCACCTGTTCGATTCCATCGGCGCGCTGATGGGAACGCAGGTCATCGGCTATGCTCCGCGCGGCGGCAATGAGCGGGAACCGCTGCCGATCGAAATTGCCCTCGATCAGGCGCAGCGCCAGTGGTCGGCCACCCTCGCCGCAACCCCGGTTGCTGCAACGCCCACAGGTCAGTTGATTGCCCTGGGCGATCTGGTCACGGCGAGCATCGAACCTGGCAGCCCGGCGATTTTCCGCCGCGACGGGCGCGGTGCGGCCATGGTCACGGCAGAGCTGGCCGGTCGCTACGAAGCGCCCATCTATGGCATGCTGGCGGTCAACGACGCGGTGGACGGCTTTGACTGGAAGGCGGCTGGGCTGTTCAAGCCCGAGGTCCTGCTCAACGGCCAGCCCGCTGACGAAAGCAAGCCCAAGCTGCTGTGGGATGGCGAATGGGAAATCACCTGGGTGACGTTCCGCGACATGGGCGCGGCCTTCATGGTCGCACTGCTAGGCATCTATGTCCTCGTCGTCGGCCAGTTCCGCAGCTTCACCCTGCCGCTGGTAATCCTGACCCCGGTTCCGCTGACCCTTGTCGGCATCGTCCTTGGCCACATGCTGTTCCAGGCGCCCTTTACCGCCACCAGCATGATCGGATTCATCGCCCTAGCCGGGATCATCGTGCGCAATTCGATCCTGCTGGTCGATTTCATTCGCCACACCCGCTCGGCGGACAAGTCACTGCGCGAAACCCTGCTTGAGGCCGGGATGATCCGGTTCAAACCGATCGTGCTAACTGCCGCAGCGGCGATGATCGGGGCGGCGGTCATCCTGACCGACCCGATTTTCCAGGGTTTGGCGATCTCGCTGCTGTTCGGTCTTGCCAGTTCGACGCTGCTGACGGTCCTAGTGATCCCCGCCATTTACGTGCTGCTGCGCGACGACGGAATTGCCTACACGGAAGAAACCCAATGAAGCCCGCTGACCTTTCCGAACTCAAAGCCAACGCTGCCGCAATGGCCTCGCGCATGAAACTAATGAGCCATCCAGAGCGACTTCTGATGTTGTGCCGGATGGATGAGGGCGAAGTGTCTGTTGGTGAGCTGGTTGAGCTATCAGGCCTGTCACAGTCATCGGTGTCGCAGCATCTTGCCATGCTGCGAGATGAGAATGTCGTCACTATCCGCGGCGAGGCCCAGACGCGGTTTTATAGTCTTAACGATCCGACCGTCCGGGCCATTATTCATGCGCTCTGTGATCTTTGCGGGGAAACGGTTCGGTAAGGGTGTCAGGAAAAATGGCAATCGAACCGCTCCTGATCATCTGCCCGAACTGTACGACAGCCAACCGCGTGCCACGCGACAAAATCGCCGCGAACGGCAAGTGCGGTCGATGCTCGGGCCCTCTGTTCAACGGCCATCCGGTCACCCTTGGGGCGACAAATTTTGATGCTCATGCAACCCGCAGCGATATCCCACTACTGGTTGATTTCTGGGCTTCCTGGTGCGGGCCTTGCTGCCAGATGGCGCCCGCGTTTGAAGCAGCTGCAGCACAGCTGGAACCACAAGTCCGGCTTGGTAAACTGGATACCGAGGCTGAGCAAGCTATTGCCGGACGCTTCGGGATCCGCTCGATCCCTACGCTCATCATGATTCACAAAGGACGCGAGATAGCCCGTCAGTCGGGAGCCATGTCGCACGCAGCTATCGTAACGTGGGCGCAGCGCATTATTGGAGCGTTGTGAAGCACTCGGCCTATTGGACTTTAATTCAGGGATTTCTGCGATGACCACTTCCTCCGAACACCATGGCGATGCCCTCAAGTATGAAGACTGGGCCGGCGAAATGGGGGCGCGCTGGCTCGCCAACCTCACGGGCTTTGAAAGCACGATTGCTCCGGCCGGCGCGGCGCTGCTGGCCCATGCCGCCTATCAGCCGGGAGAACGCGTGGTGGACATCGGTTTTGGCGGCGGGGCGACCAGCCTTGCCATTGCCAAGGCCGTCACCCCGGAAGGGGAAGTCGTTGGCATCGATATTTCTCCTGACCTTGCCGCTGCCACGACGCGCCGTGCGGCGGCTGCCGGAATTGCCAATGCGCGCTTCATCTGCGCCGATGCGGCGACCGTTGCCGTACCCGAGGCGCCGTTCGACCGGCTGTGTTCGCGCTTTGGCTCGATGTTCTTTTCCGAGCCGGTCTCGGCCTTCGCAAACCTGCGCGGTTTGCTGAAGCCGGGTGGACGGCTCGATCTTGCCGTCTGGGGGCCGCCGCAGCAGAATCCATGGATGCTCGAAGGCATGGCCGTCGCCCGCCGTCATGTCGAAATGCCCGCGCCCGTGCCGCGCGCGCCAGGGCCGTTTGCCTTTGAAGAGCACGATTACATGGAAGAAACGCTGATTGCGGCAGGCTTCAGCAATGTGAACATCGTTGCGGCCAAGGGTGAGCTGCCCGTCGGCGGTCCAGGCGCCACGCCGGAACAGGCGCAAGCCTTCGTGCGCCACGCGCTCGCCTTTGGACAGGCGCTGCTCGATTACCCACCGGTGGTCCAGGAGGCGGCTGCCGCGGAGCTGACATCACTTTACACCAAATACTATCGCCCAGGCGAAGGGGTGATGATGGGTTATGCCATCTGGCTAGTCAGCGCCAATGCCTGACAATCGCGGCTTTGCCATACGTCTATGGGGCGCGTGCCTGCCAGCAGTCCTGCTTTTTGCCGCACCGGCATTGTCTGAACCCACACCGGTTACGGTGCGGGTCATCAGCCAAGACGCCAAGTTCGTTGGCGATAGTACCGGCGGGGCGCAGGTGATCCTGCGCGATGCGGAGAGCGGGCGCATTCTCGCCGAGGGCATAACGGCAGGCGGCACCGGCGATACGGATCGGATCATGCAGTCGACCGGCCGCAGTCCGCTGCGCGCGACGGACGATGCAGCCGCCTTTTACGCAACGCTGGATCTCGTCAGGCCAACTTTGGTCGAACTGGAGGTCAAGGGCGCGCTTGGCCGCCCAGGTTCAGCCGTCAAGGTTACTGCGCAGCGCTGGATGATGCCCGGAGTGCCGATGACCACCGGCGATGGGTGGAGCATCGAATTGCCCGGCCTTGCTGTGACTCCCACGGCCAGCATTGAGCCAGAGGGCTTGCGGATTACGGCGAAGGTCGAGCCGATGTGCGGTTGTCCGCTGACCCCTGGCGGCCTATGGGACTCTGCCGATTACGAGGTTGAGGCAAGCCTCTGGCAGGGTGGTCAGCAGCTTCGCAGGGCGGAACTTGCATTCGTGTCATCGCCGGGTGGCTTCGCCCGGACGCTCCCGCTGCAGGCGAGCGGGCGCTACACCCTCGTCCTGTTCGCGCGCAACAGGGTTACCGGAAGTTCGGGGTTGGGACGGATCGAAGTCCAGGTTCCCTGATCTCCACCGCAAGGAAAGGCCTTTGCTGCCATGATCCTGTTCTGGGCCCTGCTGATTGCCTTTGCGACCGTGGGATTGTGCGTCATCGTCCACTATGAGGCGCTGCGCCTCACCTCGCTGTTCATTCCCCGGCTGACCATTCCGCCGCGACCCAAGGTCCTGGTGGTGATCGCGGCAGTTTTTCTCGCTCACCTGGCCGAGATCGTTATCTTTGCGGTTACGTACCGGTTGATGCAGCCTTTTCCTCAGCTGGGCGAGATCGCGGGCCACTTTTCCCGAAGCGCGGTCGATTATTTCTACTTCTCGATCACCAGCTTCACGACGCTGGGCATTGGCGACCTGTTCCCGCATGGTGCCTATCGCATCGTGGTCGGTTTTGAATCCCTGACGGGCTTCGGGCTGATCGGCTGGTCAGTGTCTTTCACCTATCTTGTCATGCAGGAATTCTGGACCCAGCATGGGCCCAGGCCCAAGCGCAAAATTGGCCGTGATGGGCGATGAACGCGCGGCTCACTCAGGTCTCCAAGGAGTGCCAGCATGCCTAACATCAATCTGGAAGCTGTCTTGCTGGAAGCGCTAGACGACGAGCGCAAGGCTGAGGCGACTTATGGTGCCGTCATTGAGAAATTTGGCGAGGTCAGGCCCTTCATCAACATCATCGAGGCCGAACGGCGCCATTCCGCAGCGATTGAGCGGCAGATGACACGCCTAGGTTTCGCGATCCCGGCCAATCAATGGCAAGGCAAGGGCATGGCCCCTGCTACGCTGGCAGAGGCTTGCCGTATGGCCATCGAGGCCGAGGTCGAGAACATCGCCCTTTATGATCGGCTGCTACCCGCCATCGCCGACGCTTCCGTCCGGCATGTCCTGCAGAACCTGCAGGATGCATCGCGAGATAATCACTTACCGGCGTTTCGCCGCTGCCTTGAACGTGAGAACGGCGGGGGCGGAAGTGGCGGCGCCAGAGATGGACAGGGAAGTCAGGGTCGACATGGTCGGGGTCGGGGCCCTCGCGGCGGATGCTCGACCTGATCACGCGGCAGCATCGCCTCCCCAGCTGGAGCAAGATGCGGCCTCTGCAGTAGGCCGATCGGGCAGGCTTTGATGCGATGCTAGTCGCCAGACCGCAATGTCCCGGCTCTTGCGTAAAGGGGCTAAGGTTACGGCCGTTCCAGCGCCCGGATCGCAATGTCGAGCTGAACGCGGGTAATCTCGCCCGTGTGGACCTGGCGGACCGTGCCATCGCTGGCAATGAACAGGGTCGTCGGCAGCGCTCCGGCGCCAGTCATCTCGCTCAGCAGCCCTGACGGATCGCTGGCGACATGGGCAGGATCAAGCCCTTGAGCGCGCAGGAAAACCCTGATCTGGGCGGACGTTTCGCCCTGGTTCACCAGCAGGATTTCGGCCCGGCGCTCCGTTGCGGCCGCCCGCGTCAGCATCGGCATTTCGCGGCGGCAGGGTGGGCACCAGGTGGCCCATAGGTTCAGCACGATGGGCCGCCCCCGCAGGTCTCCAATCTGCCAGTGCGGCGAAACGCCGGGCTCCGCTGTAACCCGCTCCAGGGTCAGGGCCTGCGGCAGGCGGAGCGACGATTTGCTCTCTCCGGCAGCTAGGAAGCCGGCCCAAGCTAGAGCCAGGCCGGCCAGCACACCCAGCCCGGCTAGTACCGGTCTGCTTTGGCGCAAGGTCACGATTACCACCAGTCCGGCGGCTGCCACGCCGGCACGCCAGTCCCAACCGCCCAGCCATGCCTGCAGAGCCGCGACCGGCTCCAGCGCATAGCTTTCGCGATACTGCCAGACGTGGCCAGCCCGTGCGGCGATGATGCCCGCCAGCAGGGCCAGGCCTGCCGGTTGCCAGGCAGCCACGCGATAGCGGCGCGCGATCCAGTCCAGTGCCGTCAGGAAAGCGAGCATCAGGCCCACTGCCAAGAGGCGGTCCAGCGCCAGTGCTAGCGGGCCAATCTGGATGATGGTGTCCGGGTTCAAGGTGCTTTGCCGATCATGACGAATATCAATGACGTTGTAACTGCCACGTCTAGCAGGAACGCTTCCCCGATTGTCCAGAGCGGGAACATTGCCATGAATGCAACATTTATCTAAAACGATCAAACAGGGGCGGATCAGGAGGGGAATATGGACGATAGTGACGGTAAGGCTTGTTACGCCCCGGTACGCATTGGCGAAGCCGCGCCGGATTTCGTTGCTCGTTCGACCGAAGGAATGGTTCGCCTGTCCGACTATCGCGGCCGCTGGCTGGTGTTCTTCTCGCACCCTGGCGACTTCACCCCGGTCTGCACCAGTGAATTCGTGGCTTTCGCCCGTACCTTTGACCGCTTCGAGGCTTTGGGTTGCAGTCTGCTTGGCCATTCGGTCGACAGCTTGTTTTCCCATCTCGCCTGGATCCGCGCCTTGCATGACGACTTGGGCGTCACTGTGCCGTTTCCCATCGTCGAGGATCCCAACCTCGAGATCGCGCGCGCCTTTGGCATGGTTTCAGCCGAAGCACATAATGCAGCATCAGTGCGTGCAGCCTATTTCATCGATCCGGCAGGCATTGTCCGCGCGATGAACTGGTATCCGATGGCCGTTGGGCGTTCGGTTGATGAGATCTTGAGGATCGTTACTGCACTCCAGCGTACGGAAGATGGGCAATGTCTGGCGCCTGAAGGCTGGCAGCCGGGCGATCGGTTGCTGGCGCCGCCGGGGTTCAGCAAGGACGACGCCCTGGCCGCCGACAAGGCGACGGAATGGTTCTATCGTCCAGTTACGGACCAGCAGTCATGATGGCGCCTGACACTTCCCAGACTGCGACCAGCACCGAGGAGCAGGCTGAACTGCTGCGCGTGCTCGGCCACCCGATGCGCCTTGCGGTTCTCAAGGAGTTGACCGGGGGCGAGCGCTCGGTGGGCGACATCGCGGAGCGCACGGGGCTTGGTCTCTCTGTGCTCAGTCAGCAACTGGCGATACTGCGCAAGGCGGCGCTGGTCTCTTCGCGGCGTGAAGCCAAGCAGGTGTTCTACACGATTGATGCCGATCAGATGAAAGTGGCCCGAGCCGTTCTTGATGACTTGGTTCCCGCAGGCGAGGTGAATGTTCCGAAGGAGAATATTGGCTTCGGTAACGCCCGGCTCGGCGCGGCCATGTTTGCCCGTGTCAGCCGCGTTACGCGCTGACAGGGACGAGCGTGACCACCTGACGAGCGAGCGCGTGCAGTCCGCTGCGGTGGCTGACCAACACCAATCCAGTTTCGGTGCGGTCCAGCCAGGCGGACAAGCGCTGATACAGCGCGTGCTCCGTTTCGGGATCCAGGCCCTCACTCGGCTCATCGAGCACGAGCCAGGGTTTGCCCGCTAGCAGCGCACGGGCCAGCACCAAACGCTTGCGCTGGCCGCCCGACAAGCGCGCGCCATTGTCGCCGAGCCACTGAGTAAGCCCTTCGGGAAGGTTGCGGACCGTTTCAGCAAGGCAAGCGGTTTCCAGCGCAGCCCACATTTCCGGCTCGCTAATGGCCTGGCGGGCCAGGCGCAGATTGTCCGCGACGGTGCCGGCAATCAGTCCGGCATCCTGCGCAGCGTAGGCAAAGAGCGGGCGCAGGCCTGCTAGCCCCAGGGTGCGAACGCCCTGCCCGTCCACGGCCAGGCCCTCCGGCGCATCGCTGCGCAAGCCGATGAGCGTGCCCAGCAGGCGCGACTTGCCTGACCCCGAAGGCCCGCCAATCAGCAGGCGCCCGCCCGGCGGCACGACATAGGATTGACCCTCGATGGTGAGGGCAATGCTCCCGCCGTTAGTGGACAAAGCCGCATCGATCTCGCGGGCAGGCAGCGTGGCGATGCTTTCCAGGCGGATGATGGCATCCTGCACGCGCAGGCGCTCCATGTCCGTCCGGGCCAGCACCGACCAATTTTCCGCCGCGGCTGCCGCCGCAAGCGCTGCCAGGGCAACCAGCGCTGCGCCGCCATCGGCAAGCGCCAGCACGCTCGCCACGGTCAAGCCGGCCAACACCAATTGCGCGCCCTGTATCACCGCTTCGCCCCGGACCACCGCACTGCGCGCCGCGTCCAGCGCGCGGGCGTGCGGCTCCAGCGCGGCGATGACCTGCGTGCCAAGGTTATAGACCGCGATTTCGCCGGAACAGGCGGCATAACTCGTATAGTCAGCCTTGAGACGATTGAGAGCTGCAGCATGGTCCTGACGGGGCTTTGTCAGCAGCCGGGGCGCCAGCACCCGCGAGGATAGCCGCATCGCCGCAAGGCCCGCCAGCAAGGCAAGCGCCGCCGGCAAGCCTGCAAGGCTTGACGCGATCAGGCCCGCACCTGCTCCGGCCAGCGCACCCGGAACCGTGACCTTGCGTACCACGCTGTCCTCTAGCGCATCGACATCGGAGCCAAGCCGCGCTGCCATATCACCGCTGGACTGGGCCAGAGCGCGGGATGGGTCGGTTCCTGCAAGCTTTGCAAACAGCGTAGGCCGCAAGTCCGCCAGGGCAAAGAGCGCGGCCCGGTGGCTGTACAAGCGCTCACTATAGCGGCTGAGCGTGCGGGCGATTGCCAGCCCCCGGATCCCGGCACTGGGCAGTAGGTAGTTGAAGGCGCGCACGCTGGCGATGCCGCTCGCCCCGGCAATGGCAGCGCCGGTCAGGAACCAGCCGGACAAGGCCAGAAGCGCTACTCCGGCCACCGCCGCAACCATGGCCAGGCTGATGGCAATGACCGTGCTTCGGCGCTGCCTGCGTGTTGCATCGCGCAGGAGACGTTCGATCATGCCATCACCATGCGGCTTGTCGCACAGGCAATCAGCGCCGGATCGTGCGTCGCCACGATCACCAGGCGGCTGCGGGCAGTGTCTTGCAGTAAGGCAATGACCTTGGCAGCGGTTTCGGGGTCGAGATCAGCGGTCGGCTCATCGAGCAGCAGCACTGGCCGCTCGCTGCCAATAGCGCGCACCAGCCCGATCCGGCGCCGTTCGCCGCCGGACAGGCCGGAGCCGCGCGGATCGATCGTCAGGTCTTCACCTCGCGCGGCGATCAGGGCGGACAATCCGCTTGCCTCGGTTAACCGGGCCAGTTCCTGCGGTGCCAGGCTCTTGTTCCCCAGTTGAAGGTTGTCAGCCAGCGTGCCTGGCAGCAGCAGAGGGCGTTGCCCGGCCCAACCGGTAAGAGCCAGCAACTCTTCCGCGGCCACCGGCGTACCATCATGGATAATCTGCCCCCCCGATACAGGCGCCAGTCCGATCAGAGCATGGAGCAGCGAGGATTTACCGACCCCTGTTGGGCCAGTGACGACATGGAGGCCGGGCCCCCGCCAAGACGCGGTGATCGGGCCAATAGAATTGCCGTCATCGTAACGGATCATAAGGCCTTGGGTGCTGAGCTCGCCGATGCGATCGGGCAGAGGGGCTGTAGCGGGCGGCGTGGTACGATGAGCTTGTTCTAGCGCTGCGGCCACGCTGCGTTCTGCCGCTTGACCCTGCTGCTTGTCATGGTAGGCCGCCGCTAGCCGCCGCATGCCCAGATAGAATTCCGGGGCGAGCGCGAGGGCGAAGAAGGCCTCGCCAAGGCTCAGGTCTTCCGGGGCCGGGAACGGTAGCAGCCCCAGTAGCGAGAAGCCGCAATAGACCGCCACTAGTGCGACAGATAGGGCCGCGAAGAACTCCATCATGGCGCTGGATACGAAGGCGATTTTCAGGATCTGCATGGTCCGGGCCGCAACATCGCGGGCGGCTCCGCCGATCTGGCGCGTAACGCGATCCTCCGCCCCGAAAGCCAGGATCGCCGGAAGCGCGGCTACGCGATCGACGAACAGGCCGGACAATCGTGAAAGGGCCAGGAACTGCCGGTCCGCCTCCGCTTTGCCGGCGAGTCCCGCCAGCGCCATGCCCGCCCCGAAGGGGATCAGCGTTGCCAGCAGGATCAGGGCCGAAAACCAGCTGGCCAGAGCGACCGCTGCTGCGATGATCAGCGGGGATAGCATGGCCGCCATCCGCAGCGGCTGAAAGCGGGCGATTAGTCCTTCATGCGCTTCCACGTCGTCGATCGCTACGCGCAGATCCTCGCCAATCAGGCGGCCGCCCATTTGCCCGCTTGGCAGCAATGCGGTCATCACACTGGCTCGCAATGCAGACTTCGCATGAGTGGCTGCCTGTTGGCCTTTCAGCCCCGCTAAGGCCTGAGCGCCGGCGCGAAGCAATCCGCTTAACCCTACCCCGGCCAGCAGCCCCCAAGCCTGATTTGCAAGCCCACCAGCTGTCCACGATGCGATAAACGCGGCCAGACACCCGGCGAACAGCACGGCGCCTACTGTGTCACCCAGCCACCATAGTGTTGCGATCTGGCCGGTCAGGCTTGACGACCTTATGAGAGAGGATCGAGGCTGGTGCAGGGGCATGGATACTTTCAGATCACAATTGACGACAGTGTCATGTTAGCATATTCGCAAATTCAATAATTGAGTGGATGCGCTGAGTCGAGTCCCGTCCGGCAATAGGGCCGGTGAAGGAGCGTGCATATGGATATGGCTGTTGTCGAGCTTAGTCGGCTCCAGTTCGCGCTAACCGCGATGTATCACTTTCTTTTTGTTCCCCTGACACTTGGCTTGTCGTTCTTGCTGGTCATTATGGAAAGCATCTATGTGATGACCGGCCGGGAAATCTGGCGGACCATCACGCGCTTCTGGGGCAAGCTGTTCGGCATCAACTTCGTGCTCGGCGTTGCTACCGGCATCACCATGGAGTTCGAGTTCGGGACCAACTGGGCTTATTACTCGCACTACGTTGGCGACATTTTCGGGGCGCCGCTGGCGATCGAAGGGCTGATGGCCTTCTTCCTTGAAGCGACGTTTGTGGGCCTCATGTTCTTTGGCTGGGACAAGCTGTCGAAGGTTGCGCACCTGGTAGTCACATTCCTCGTCGCGCTCGGCTCCAACCTTTCGGCGCTGTGGATCCTCATCGCCAATGGCTGGATGCAGAACCCGGTCGGTGCGCGCTTCAATCCTGAAACCATGCGCATGGAAGTGATCGATTTCTATTCGGTCCTGTTCAACCCGGTCGCGCAGGCCAAGTTCGTACACACCGTCAGCGCGGGCTATGTCGCGGCATCGGTCTTCGTCATGGGCGTGTCCGCCTACTATCTGCTCAAGGGCAAGTGGACCAATGTGGCCCGCCGATCTATGATGGTCGCCTCCGCCTTTGGTCTGGCTTCCTCGCTCTCTGTCGTCGTGCTGGGTGACGAATCCGGCTACGCACTGACTGACAACCAGCGCATGAAGCTCGCCGCGATCGAGGCCATGTGGCACACCGAGGAGGCCCCTGCCGGCCTCTCGATCTTCGGCATTCCGGACATGGAAGCCCAGGAGACGCACTTTGAAGTGAAGGTCCCCTATGTGCTGGGCCTGATTTCCACCCGCAGCCTGACCGGCGAGGTCATGGGCATCAACGAACTGGTGCTGAAGGCGGACGAACGTATTCGTAGCGGCATCGTTGCTTATGACGCGGTCGAGAAGCTGAAGGTCAACCGCACGGATATGGCCGCGCGCGAGCAGTTTGAACGGCACAAGGCCGATCTTGGCTATGCCATGCTGCTCAAGCGTCACGTGGCCGATCCGCGCGCTGCCAGTGATCAGCAGATCTTGCTGGCCGCGAAGGATACCATTCCCAACGTGCCGGTGATGTTCTGGCTGTTCCGTATCATGGCGGGGCTCGGCTTCTTCTTCATCGGGTTCTTCGCGTTGGCCTTCTACTGCGCCTCGGCGTGTCAGTTCAGCAAGCCTTGGTTCTTGAAGATCGCGGTCGCCATTATCCCGCTGCCGTGGATCGCGATTGAGTTCGGTTGGATGTTGGCGGAGATCGGACGGCAACCCTGGGCCGTGGAAGGCGTATTGCCGACGTTCCTTGCCGCATCCTCGCTCTCCATCAGCCAGATCTGGACCACGATCATCGGCTTTACGTTACTCTACGGTACTTTGGCTGTCATCGAGGTGCGCCTGATGATCGCCACCATCCGGAAGGGTCCGGTAGAGCACCATGAACCCGAAATGTCGCGCGGCCAGGCGGGCTATGCTCCGCTGCCGGCGGAATAAGGGAGGAACACGAAATGGAAATCCCTCTCGACTACGAAACCCTCCGGGTAATCTGGTGGGGTCTGATGGGCACCTTGCTGATTGGCTTTGCACTGACTGATGGATATGACCTCGGCGTGGCCTCACTGATGCCCTTCATCGGCAAGACGGACGAGGAACGCCGCATGGCGATCAACGCCATCGCGCCGCACTGGGAAGGCCACCAGGTTTGGTTCATCCTGGGCGGCGGGGCGATCTTTGCGGCCTGGCCGTTCGTCTATGCGGTCAGCTTTTCCGGCTTTTACCTCGCCATGTTCCTGGTGCTGTCGGCCCTGATCCTGCGCCCCGTGGCGTTCAAGTACCGGTCCAAGCGCCCGGACGCCGCCTGGCGCAGTCGCTGGGACTGGGCGCTGTTCATCGGAGGCTTCGTGCCCGCGCTGGTGTTCGGCGTGGCAGTGGGCAACGTGCTGCAGGGCGCGCCGTTCCGGCTCGATAGCGACTTGCGTAGTTTCTACGAGGGCTCGCTGCTGGGCCTGTTCTCGCCCTTTGCGCTGATGACCGGGCTGCTTTCGGTCGCGATGGTGGTGATGCATGGCGCCGGCTTCCTCTCGGTCAAGATCGAGCGGGGGGCCGTGCTGGACCGTGCCCGGCGGATCGGCAGCGTGGCAGCCATCGCCAGCGTCATCCTGTTTGCGGCCGGCGGCCTGTGGGTTGCCAATGGCGCGATGGGCTTCCGGCTGGAAGGCGTGGTCGATCCGAATGGTCCCTCCAACCCCCTGTTCATCAAGACCGTGGCCGCTCCGGGTGCGTGGATTGACAATTACGGTCGCTATCCCTGGATGGTGATTGCGCCCATTCTGGGCCTGGTCGGACCGCTTGTTGCGCTGCTGGGTATCCGCCACCACAGCCATGTGCTGCACTTGGCCGGATCGTCGCTGGCCACTGTCGGCATCATCGCCACGGTCGGCCTGTCGATGTTCCCCTTCATCCTGCCCAGTTCGATCGATCCGCAATCGAGCCTGACAGCGTGGAACGCCTCGTCCAGCCACCTGACGCTGTGGATCATGCTGATCGTGACGGTGATCTTCCTGCCGCTGGTTCTGACCTACACCGCCTGGGTGATGAAGGTCCTGTTCGGCCGGGTGACCCTGCGCGACGTGCGCACTAACCCCGACTTCTATTAAGGAGCCAAAACGATGTGGTATTTCGCATGGATCTTGGGGCTCGGCCTGGCGCTCGCCTTTGGTATCATCAACGGGATGTGGCATGAATTCCAGTCGCCACTGGATGAGGACCCTAACTTGTGATGCGCCTGATGTTCGCCGGCGCGGCCCTGGGGCTCGCCGGATGTGCGGCACCTGCGCCGCAACCGGTGGATGTTTCAGCCAAGTCGGCAGCGCTGGTCGACCGCTTTCAGGCTGATCTTCAGGGACAGTTGCAGGAGGCGATGAAAGCCGGCGGCCCGGTGGGCGCTATCGGTGTATGCCAGCAGGCAGCACCGGCCATCGCCGCCAGCCTGTCTAAGGAAAGCGGGGCCGAGGTGCGTCGGATCGCGCTGAAGGAGCGCAACCCTGCCGCAGCGCCGGATGGTGAAATGCGCAAGCGGTTGGAGCAGCTGGCAGCCGCACCTTTGACCGCAGATGGGAAACCGTCAACGCTGCAGTGGACCAGCGGTTCGGGTTCTGGTGCCAAAGCGCATTATATGCGCGCGATTCCGATGAAGGAGCAGCCCTGCGCCGCCTGCCACGGCACTAATATCGCGCCCGATGTGAGTGAAAGGTTAGCGGAACTCTACCCGTTTGATCGGGCGACCGGGTTCAAGCCGGGCGACTTGCGCGGAGCAATCGCGATAAGCTGGCCAATCGCAGAAGATGCACAATAACGGATAGGAGCAGATGGCATGAAGGGCTTTGTCGACAACATCGAGAAGCTTACGGAAGAGAACGACGATTTTCGGCGTGTGCTTTACACCGGCCACAATCTCCAGCTGGTCCTCATGGCCATCCAGCCCGGTGAAGAGATCGGCGAGGAAGTCCACGACGATCGTGACCAGTTTTTTCGCATAGAAGGCGGCGAAGGCGAAATCTGGATCGACGGCGTCTGCAACAAAGTCAGCGCTGATGACGGCGTAGTTGTCCCACAGGGCGCGCGCCACAACGTGATCAGCACGGGAAAGGAGCCGTTGCGGCTCTACACTATCTATGGTCCGCCAGAGCACATTGATGGCACGGTCCACAAAACCTGTGCCGCCGCTGCTGTCGATCACAAACACTTTGATGGGCGCACGACCGAGTAAGGCCTCTCGTATTTATAGCTTTATTCGATGATGGAAGTCCTGATCAGGGGAAAAGCGATGCACAAAGACTGGAACGCAATGGCAAGTGAGCTCTCTTCCGCCATAAAAGAGGTGCGACTTGGCTCACCTGAGGTAACGAAAGCTTTCTCGGCTATGGCTAAGGCCGCCACGGAAGATGGTGTGCTCAATACCAAAACGAAAGAGCTAATCGCACTTGCAATATCTGTTGCTATCCGTTGCGATGGTTGCGTTGCATTTCATTCGCAGGCGGCAGTGAAGCACGGAGCAACTCGGGAGGAAGTGATGGAGGTCATGGGCATGGCGCTCTATATGGGTGCCGGTCCAAGCCTTATGTATGCTGCGCAAGCAGTTGAGGCATTTGATCAATTTTCTTGCAAGGACTAGCGCGGTCCCGAAGTTATTCATGCCAAATTGATACAGCCAAAAACTGGCGCCACAAAATGCGGCGCCAGTTCTTCGAATTTCAACGAACTGCCCAGCGCAGTTTCACAAATGCCGACCGACCAGAACCAGGCAGCCGCATGCCCAACGGCACATTGGACCCGCTGATGCGGTTGTAGCCTGCGAGATGTTCCAAATAGTACCGGTCGAACAAGTTCTCGATGCCAAAATCCAGACGCAGGCCATCGCGTACCAGCCAATGCCCATAAAGATTGGCCAAGAAATACCCCTTGCTCGGTGCTTCTCCATTCGTGGATGATAGCTTCTTCTGAGCTGTAACAGCTTGGCCCTCAAGCGATAAGGACCAGCTTGCCGCTTCCCATGCGAATGCCAGTCTGCCATTCGCTGGTACCATACGGTAAAGGTTGTCGTTTATGTCTTGCCGCTTGCCCCTGACGTAGCTGGCAACACCATCGATCCGCAGCGGACCAGCTATCTTCGCACCGAATGCGAGGTCAGCACCCCAGATATCGGCTTCTGTATTAGCAAAACGCAGCGGCGTAGCATCACCGCTAGCCTGTGCAACCATCTCGACCGATGTGTTGACCAAGCCTGGCGTCGCATCGAAGGGAACCCCTTGGATGAAGTCGTCGATCCGCCGATAGTAGACCACTGGACGAGCGTAGGCGATTGCACTTGACCAGTCGAAGCCAGCTTCGGCGACCCAGGCCTTTTCAGCTTTTAGCGATGGTGATCCGACATAGATGTTGCCATCTGCGAGGCCTCCGCTTGCCTCGGTAGGAAGCCATGAAAATCGTTCGATCAGGCTTGGCGCTCGGGTCTTTCGTGCGAGTGTAAGGCGAGGAGTGATCGCACCAAAATCTGCCCAGAGCCGAAGAGAAGTATCAAATGTAGTGCCAGACCAGTCTCGATCGGCGTTAGCGAAGGCCAGGGCAAGATTGGCAGGTCCGAGTGGTACGCCAGGACCAAAGCGGGGCGCACCAGTTTCCGCCCCGTGCCGGTCGAGCCGCGCGCCCAGTTCTACCTCGACTGGGCCGAGGCCGCCGCGCCATTCTGCAAATGCACCCAATCGATCACTTTCTGCGTGATCCAGAGGATGAATAAAGAAGTTTGTGGAAAGCGGGTTGTAGAGCATATAGCCCTTGTCGATGAGCTCGACATCGGCACCTAGCCGAACATACCGTGATGCTGAGCCAAATCGAAGCGAGATGTCAGCGCCAATCGTGTCGGCATATGTGTCTGATTGACGGGTCATAGCTGTAGTCGGTGCGGGGCGCAGTTCGAAATTGTTCATCCGGTGGCTGACCCCGGCATAATCTGCATGCGCTTCGAGCCGGAAGCCATCAGCCAGGTCGCCTTCAAAGCCGATCCGGACGAAGTCCGTGTGGAAATAAATGATGTCCATGGCGAACGGTGGGTTGCCCGAACGGCCGGTTTCCTGCCGGCGATATTCCAAACTCAATTCGCCAGACCCGGCGCGTAACCCAGCATGCACACCATAAACCGCGCGTTCATATCCTGTGGTGGCGATACGACCGCCTGGGAAGCGCGTGTCATCGCCTTTTTCTCGAGATGCAATCAGGCCAATGCGGAAGGTGTCGTTTGCAAGACCAACCAAGCCGCCCAGCGCAATGCTGTCATCTACGCTGCGATATTGCCCGGAGATGTCGGCTTGCGGAGCCATGGTATTGCCCTCGCTGAATCTAACCTGCTTGAGGATTGTGTTGATCCCTCCGCCAAGGCCCGGTCCATCGCGAACCGGAGAAATGCCCCTCGCGATCTCTACCCTATCGATTAGCGCCATAGGCGCGTAATGCATTGCCGGATCCATGGCGTTGGGACCGCCTGTGGCAAAATGCTGGCCATTAATCCTGACAGCGATGCGCTCGCCGAACAGCCCTCGCATCTGCACCTGACCTGAAAGAGCACCGTTGTCTACGAGTGCAGCGCCTGGCTGACGGGCAATAAAAGCGGCGCCATCCGGGCTGGTAGCGTGTTCATCTTCAGCTGCCGCAGTTTTCTGTAAGGCGGTGATCCTGGCGGCTGTAACTACGATGGTTTCGGCAGAAGGTGTTTCACCTTCGGCAGCAAGCACTTGGGTTGGCGCTGTCAGAGCCACCGCGATTGCCAGCAAGGAAGCTTTCATTGTGTTTCTTTCTTCAATCTAATTTCCATGCAGACACCGCTACGGCGCGCTCCACGGCGGCCAAATTTGCCCATGTATCTACAGAGATGATGAAACCTGTTCACTGAAAAGCCTGACCAACCGAAGCGGATGTCAGACACGCGCACAGGCAAAGCCTGCGCGCAGGTCAGCAGCGAACGAGGTGTCTATTGTCCGCTGCGCGAGCTTAGCTCAGCGCAGGCGGGCCTTGGGAGGGCGGCGGCGGTGCCGCAAGACGACTGATCGTCAGGTCTGCAATTGCCGTGCCGACAAAGATTGTCAGACCGTAAACAAACGGCTGGATGGTGGGCAGCTCAGCACTTGTGAGCAGGCCATGGCCCAACCCCGCCGCGAAAACGCACGGACTATCAGCAGCGTGCTTCTGCGTCTCGCTAGGAAGCTTTTTGCCAAGGTCAATCGTAACTGTCTTACCGGAGACGCCGGAGCAGAGTTCTACAACCAGACCTTGGGCACCGACCGTTGGCATAAAGCCAGTCGGGATCAGAATCCGCAGGGAGAGTGCGAGCAGAACGGTAATCGCGAACAGCGATTTTCCTGCTTTCGATTCTCGGACCCATGCGTTCATGGCCGGGCGCGGTAGCGAAAGATTATTACTTTGTCACCCTCTCAGCCGAACTTTGGGTGCGGACTGCATCCCCTGTTCTGAGAGGATATGTAAATGAGCCCCAAATGCTCGATAATGAGATTCGAAATGTTATGACAGTTAATAAAATTCAATGACTTATGGTCCAGAGATGGGGTGGATGCCGCTCTCCCCAACGGTGTCATAATGCACCAGCATTACGGTGCATTAGCCATCGGGATAGGAGAGGCAACATGACGGACGTAGTAATTATCGGGGTCGATCTGGCGAAG
>JBKHWO010000057.1:0-36329 GCA_046566485.1 Alphaproteobacteria bacterium
GCCGTTGCAGAAATGTTCGGCATCACAGTTTTCCGATAGCCCAAACTGAAATCCCCATCTTGCGCGCCTTGTTTACCAGATTCGCGTTGATGCCATTGCCAGGGCAAGCGACCACGGCCTTGGGCAGTGCTTCGAGCATCTGATCGTTACGGCGAAACGGGGCAGCCTTCTTGAACCGCTCCCAGTCGGGCCGGAACGCGATGTGGGTGATCTTGCGCGCCCGTGCCCAGAGCGAAGCGATATGTTCGCCGCCGGTTGGGTTGCCGCCGTGGAAAAGGACCATGTCGGGATATTTGGCGAGGACCTTGTCCAGCACCGCCCAGATGCGTCCATGATCCTGATAGGCGGGGCCGGAAGTGAACGCGATACGGGTTCCGGTCGGCAACATCGGCTCGGTTTCCGAACGACGCTTGGCGGCAAGGAAGTCGCGGCTGTCGATCATCGCCGCAGTCAGGGAGCGGTGATTGACGAGTGAGCCCGTGCGCGGGGTCCAGGCCTTGCGGAAATGGGCTTCGAACTGGTCGGAAGCGGCATCGCGCATGAACTCCATCGCGTTGCGCCGTTCGATCAGCCCGATGCCTTCGCGGATCAGCCGCTCGAGCTCGACGGACTTGACCTCGGAGCCATCCTGCACGCGCTGGCTGCGCTTCTGCGCGTCCTCGTTGTCGTCGAGTTCGCGGCTGATGCGGCCCTCGGCGCGGTGGAACAGGTTGACGAGCGACCAGCACAGGTCTTCGAGATCGGGTTCGAGCCTGGTGTCGAGCATCGTGGCGATCAGCGCATCGAACATGTCGGCGACTGCGCCGGCGGCAATGCGCTCGTCAGGAAGTGGTCGCGGGTCAGCTTCGTCCGAGAAGGGGCGGTAACCGTAGAGAGCGATTTCATCGAGGAGATGGGCGGTTGGCGAGATTTCGTGGTCGGGTTCGTCAGGAAAGGTCATGGGGATGATCCTGGGTTCGCGTCACCGGGCACCTTGCCCGGCCTTCACGGCGATCCCTCTGACCGGCAGCGGCGGGGCTGCATCCCCTTGGACCGAAGCGCAGCGGAGGATGGCGGGCGGCGGCTATTTTGGTTCGCGATGGAAAGGCGCGTCCACGCGCCGCCGGAAAATAGCCGTAGACCGCCATTGCAGCCTCGCGGCTGCTGGTCTCTCGGATCGCGCCTGAAGGAAGGCCGAGCGTGACCGGTTGGATAGCCAGGAAACCATGACCGCACGCGCATGCGCCACCCACACCCCGTCTCGGCCAACCTCAGCTTTCGATGAACCTGCTGCGAGCGGCCTCGTGCAACTGGCCAATGACCCGCGCTCTCAATGCGGGCGCACCGTGCTGACGCAGGTCGTCATTGAAGTCCCCGAGTTCAGGCATGAGCGAGACCAGTTCGATTCCTGCCGCCTGTGCCCGGTCCGAAAGCACCGCAAACGCGCCATCGCCAGCCTTGTCTTGGTCGCGGGCAACATAGAGGCGGCGCAGCGCCGTCGGGAACTGGATGGCGGCAAGGTGGGCGGACGACGTTGCGGCGATCATTGGTATGGCAGGCATCACCTCACGCAGCGACAGGATGGTCTCGATGCCTTCGCCTGCGACCATGATGTCCTCGGCCAAGCCGAACCGGATCGCGTGTCCGAGGATACTGCCCATAGCGCGTCGCGGCGATGCGACCGACGCTTTTGTCGAGGTGCTTGGATCAAGCCATGTACGATGTGTGCCGGTTTGAACGCCTTCACAGTCGGTCACCGCCGCGATCAGGGCTGGAAAGCTGCCGGGCGTCCCGGGAAGGTCGTCCTCGTTCGACCGGTAGTAGCACCGGGGATGGAAGCGCAATGCGGCAAGTTCACCGATGCGGGTGATGCCGCGTGCGGCAAGGTAGGAAGCCGCCAAAGTGCTAGCGAGCGGCTTCGAGGCTGCGAACAGCCGTCGTGCAGCGATTGGCGAACCAACGCGGGCGGGTGGCCGATTGGCTGTCCGGCAAGGATCGACCTCGGCCGAGGGCGGGAGCGACAGGAACTTCTCGGCTTCATCAATGGTCTCAGAGAGGCGGCCATGCCGCTGGTTCAAGCGAATGAGGTCGACAAGATCGCCATGTTCGCCAGTCGCGGCATCGACCCAATTGCCAATCCTCCCACGTTCCGTTTCGAACAGGCGGACATAGAGGCTGCGGCCTGGCGCCCCGGCCACATCGCCGACCATCCAATACCGCCCTTCGCGGCGGCCGGCGGGCAGGTAATGGCGGCAAACGGCCTGCACTTGTCTAGCAAGCCGCTCCGAGAGTTCTCCCGCCCGGGCTGAAAGCGTGCTCATTTCAGGCAGCCTTCCGGTCCAGGATGCGGGTCAGGGGATGGCGGGCGAACAGCCGTTCGATCACCTCACTGCCAAGGACGGTGTCGTCGGGCACGAACAACCGCAACTTCCAGCTGATGATTTCGGAGAACAGCCCCATCGCCTTGAGGCGGTCGACGGCGGTTGGACCGAACCCGGTGAGTTCGATCCGGTTAACCTGCATCAGGCGCGATCGGCGCAGTTGCAGGCCGTCGGTCAGACTGATTACGGTGTGCCCTTCGCGCAGCAGCGCCAAAGCTTGCATCGGCACCAATTGCGGTGCGTCGGCGCTGACGGCATTCGCTGCCCATGCCGGCGACACGCGGCGGCCAACGATGGTGGTCCCGTCGTCAGTTCGCAGCCGATAGACGCGGGTCGATTCCTCCGGCAGTTGCTTCCAGATCGGCAGCAGCAGCCCGGTGACAATATGCAGTTCGCTGGTGTCGAACTCGGGAACCTGCGCGATTTCCGTAGACCACGCCGCCCGGAACGCTGCCTCGTCGGCAGGCTCCCAACTGGTCTCGGGCAAATGGGCGACCGACAGATAGAGCTTCTCCATCGGCCGGATCAGGCGAACGCGCCGTTCGATCTCGCCATCGTCGAGCATCAGACTTCGGGCAGGTAATTGTACCGCTGCGCGCTTCGAGCGGGAATTGACCAGCAGCTTCGCGCCGGGCTCGCGCAAGAGGTCCAGCGCCTTGTCGATTTTCACTGGCAGATTGCGCTCCCGCAACGCGATCGTGAGCAAGCGGGTTTCGGCAGCGGTCGAAGGATGGGTGTAGATGGTTTCGCTGTGCGCGACCGCGAAGCTGTCGGCGGTGAGCGTTTCCAGCCCGACGTCGTAGGTGCCGCTCGCCATCGCGCTTTCTACCTTGGCACTGAGCAACTGTTCGAAAGCCGTGAACAGCACGTTCTGCATGGCGATGGTCAGCGCCAGCAGTCGGTTGAGGAAGGTGGTGATCGGCGGCAGTTCGTCCTTCAGGCACCCGCTGCCATCGGTCAGCAACAGGCCGGTCAGGCTCTCGAAGAGCCCAAGCGAACACCCTGCCACCTTGCCCGCATAGATCAGCACGTAGAGCTGGCGCAGCGCATCGCGGGCGTAGGGGCTTTCGAGATTGTCCTCCGGCCTGAACAGGCCTTGTCCGCCGGTCTGGCGTTGGCCCCGCGTGATTGCGCCCAGTGTGTCGAGCCGCCGCGCGATGGTCGAGAGGAAGCGCTTCTCGGCCTGGACGTCGGTGGCGACCGGGCGAAATAGCGGTGGCTGCGCCTGATTGGTGCGGTTGGTGCGCCCGAGTCCCTGGATCGCGGTGTCGGCCTTCCAGCCTGCTTCGAGCAGGTAATGATGCCGCAGCCGCTGGTTACGGCTGCCAAGATCGGCGTGGTAGCTGCGTCCCGTTCCACCGGCGTCGGAGAAGATCAGGATCTGCTTCCTGTCATCCATGAACGCCTGTGCTTCAGCGAGATTGGCATGAGCGGGTCGGTTCTCGACCACGAAGCGCGTCCCATCCGCATCGACCTTGCGGACGATCCGCCGGGAGCGACCGGTGATCTCGGCGACCATATCGGTGCCGAAACGCTGAACGATCTGATCGAGCGCACCCTGGACCGGCTCCATCGCTGCCAGTTGCTCGATTAAGCGGTCCCGCCGTTCGAGGGCATCGCGGCATTGGATGGCATTGCCATCACCGTCATAGGCAGGCCGCGAGGAAAGGTTGCCATCGCCATCGGTGAACGGCTCGTGGAGCTGCGTCGGGAAGCTGTGCAGCAAATAGTCCAGAACGTATTCTTTGGGAGTTACGTCACACTGGACATCGTTCCATTCGCCGGGATCGATGTCAGCAAGCCGCCGCGACAGCAGCGCTTCGCCGGTCGAGACGATCTGGACCACTGAGGCATGACCATCGGTCAGTCCCTGCTCGATGGCACGGATCAAGGTCGGGGTCTTCATCGCGGTGATGAGGTGGTTAAAGAAGCGCTGCTTGGCAGATTCGAAGGCCGACCGGGCAGCGGACTTGGCCTGCGCATTCAAAGTGCCGTCGGCAGCGCTGGTCACCCCTGCAGCCTCAAGCGCGGCATCGAGGTTGTTATGGATGACCTGGAACGCACCTGCATAGGCGTCGTAGATATGAACTTGATCCGGAGTGAGCTGGTGTTCGAGCAGCTCGTATTCGACGCCTTCGTAGGACAGAGACCGCGCAGCATAGAGCCCGAGCGCCTTGAGGTCGCGGGCCAGCACCTCCATCGCCGCAACTCCGCCCGCTTCGATCGCCGAGACGAAGTCTGTGCGCTTGTCGAAGGGGAAGTCTGCGCCGCCCCAAAGGCCGAGCCGCTGCGCATAGGCGAGGTTCTCGACCGTGGTTGCGCCGGTTGCCGAGACATAGAGGATGCGGGCATCGGGGAGCGCGTGCTGCAGGCGCAGCCCGGCACGGCCCTGCTGCGAAGGGGCCGTGTCCCCGCGTTCGGACTTGCCGCCACCGGCATTCTGCATTGCATGGCTCTCGTCGAAGACAATGACCCCGTCAAAGTCGGTCCCGAGCCAATCGACGATCTGTTGGACGCGGGAAACCCTGCCTTCACGCGCATCGCTGCGTAGCGTGGCATAGGTTGTAAAAAGGATGCCTTGCTCGAGCCGGATCGGCGTGCCCTGACGAAAGCGGGCGAGCGGGGTGACCAGCAAGAGTTCCTGGCCCAATGCCCGCCAGTCGCGCTGGGCATCTTCTAGCAGCTTGTCGGACCTGGATATCCAGACCGCGCGGCGGCGGCCCTTGAGCCAGTTGTCGAGGATGATCCCGGCAACCTGGCGACCCTTGCCCGCGCCGGTGCCATCGCCAAGGAACCAGCCTTTGCGGAAACGGACGGCGGTGTCGCAGTTGTCCGGCGCGGCATCGACCTTGTCGAAAGTCGCATCGACCGTCCAACTGCCGGCCAGATGCTGGCTATGCGCCTCACCTGCATAGATCACTGATTCAAGCTGGGCGTCCGAGAGCAGGCCTTGTTCGACAAGAGCATCAGGAAGGTGCGGACGATAGCTCGGTTTGGGCGGCGCGACCGAGGCCATGGAGGCGGATTGCACCAGCTTGGTTGGATGCGGCTGCGCACCGGGAATGCGCAAGGATTGAAGCGTGTAGGGCTCGTAGAGCGTTTCGCTGAGGCGGGCCGATACCTCGTCTGTCCAGTCGGCGACCTCATAGTCGAGCAGCACGCCGGTCGGTTCAGCCGGGTGGGCGACCGAATGTCTGGGCCGTGGCGCAGCAACCCGGCGCGATGCGGCTGGCTGGAGGGCGTGAGGTTGCTGGGCGGCGAGAACGGCGCGGGGCGGCAGGTAATCGATCAGCCAGCGTAGCAGGGTCGCAAGGTCGGGCGCGGTGGCCAGAACCGCCGGGAAGGATGTCGGCACAGCGGCGGGCAGCTTGTCGATCACCGTCAACCGGGTTTCGATGCTCGTGCCGTGTGGCGCGAAGACCGAGCCGGCGATCGGCGCGGTGAACACCACACGGGCCTGTTCCTGCAGCCGCACAAACCCGTCGCGCCACGCTTTGTGCTCGGGCGAACAATTCGCGCCGGTAATGGCGACGAGACGCCCACCGGGTGCGAGCCTCGCCACGGCCGAAGACAGGTGGCGGAACGCGGCATCCGCCACGCGCGTCTCGACGCCAACGGCGGCAGAAAACGGCGGGTTCATCACGATGCAACTCGGCACCATGCCGCGATCGAGCCGGTCGTGGATCTGCGCAGCGTCATGCGCGGACACGGTCGCGGTGTAGAACAGCTGGCGTAGCAGCGCGGCTCTCACATCGGCCACCTCGTTCAATGCCAACCTGCTCGCGCCAAGCTCGGCCTGAATGGCGAGCAAGCCTGTGCCCGCCGATGGCTCGAGCACCAGTTCGCCGGGCACGAAGCTCGCCGCGAAGCCTGCGATCCAGGCGAGTCCCAACGGCGTCGAGAATTGCTGGAAGGTCTGCATTTCCTCGCTGCGCCGGGTCTGCGTCGGGGCAAGCCGGGCGATCCGCTCGACAAGTTTGAGCCGTTCGAACGGGTCGGCGGTCCTGGCATGGATGGAGGGGCCATAGCGCCGCAGGAACAGTAGCTGCGCGATCTCGACTGCCTCGTAGGCAGCCTTCCAGTCCCACGCGCCTGCGGCATCGCTCGCGCCGAACGCCGACTGCATCGCGGTGCGAACAGTTGCGGTGTCGATGCGGCGACCGGCGGCAAAGTGCCCGAGCAAGTCCTGCGCGGCGAGGATGATCGAAGTTGCGGTTTGATCGGGACATTGTGCGGACAGCGGGCGCGCGAAAGCACCCGCAGCAAGCGAGTTGGTCATTGGAAATATCCTTTTGAAATGGGTTGAAGGTCGGCGCCGCTCAGGCGGGCGGGAAGTAGGCTTCGTAGGGATTGCCGGGGGCGAGGTGACCGAATGGGGTCATGACATAGTCACCCTCGTCGCGGCCGACGGCGCAGAGGACGTAGCGGGTCTCGCCGCTCTCGACCTCGGTACATTCCATCAATGCGAGATCGCCTGCCTGGGCGGCCATCACCAGCGTCTCGAAATTGGTGCGGGCATAATCGGGTATGGCCATCGTCTGGCTCCTTCAATGTCGGAAAATGGGCGCGGGACGGCGCGCGGGCCGCCCCGCGCATGGGCATCATTCGGCGGCGACTGCGTAGGTGTCGTCGTGCTCGTGCTGATCGAACGGGCCGTCCTCAGCGAGGAAGTCGGGCAGATCGGCGACCTGCTCGTCGGCCTCGGGCTCGGCTTCGACTTGCGGCAGTCGCAGCGGTTCGGGGAGCCAGCCCGTGCCTGCAAGCAGGCGTTCGGCCTCGCGGGCCATGTCGCCTTTCTTGAGATGCTCGATCAGCACAGCCGTGGCGTCGCCCTTGGCTTCGCGCACTGCCTCGATGATCCTGGGCTTGGTGACGCGGCCGAGGTAGTTGTCGACCGTCGGCGCCCAGCCTGCTTCGGCCATGTCGAGCCCGACCACTCCCGCCAGAGCATCGGCGGCGGCGATGCGCTGCGCAACCCCGTGCGCGGAGATCCGCCCGTCGTAGCCCTTGGTCGCCTCGAACAGCGCGTTGACGCCTTGGCTGACGCAGTGGGCGAGCAATGCCATCTGCTCCCCATGCGCCATGGCAGCGATGGTGACCCACAATGCGTCCGGCTCGCTCGGGAGGCGTTCGGCCCACTGCTCATGCCGTGCCTGGATCGACTGGCTCCACACCGTCTCGCGCAGGTTCGGGGCGGCATTGCCAAGCCATGCCTGTGTGACGCCGATCTGCACGCAGCCAGACTGCACATGCGAGCGGAACACCGACAGGCACAGCGCGTGCAGTAGCGCGAGGAACGCAGCATCGGGCGCATTGGCGAGCGCATCGCGCAGCGCCAGCGTGCGCTCGGCGGTCAGTTCGGACACGAGTCGGTCGGGGAGCGGACGGCTGACGTCGTCTTCGTCGTCGGCCTGTTCGCCAGTCTGCACCTGGCCACCGACGCTTACCGTCGGGCCGGTCGAAGCAATTCCGGCAATCTGGCTTTCGTCGTCACCTGCACCTTCAGAAGCCGGTTCATCCTCCGGGCGCACATAGCCCCGGTCGATCCGCAGCCGCCCATCGGGCGACAGCGACACGAAAACGCCTGCGCGTGCCTGTTCCTCGGGATCGAAAGTGACGGGACGCTGGGTGAGCGCGGTGATACCGACGTCGATCTCGGTCAGCCGCGCATCAACCTCGTCGGGTAGGTCTCCGCCATCCCGATACTGCTCACCGAGGCCGTCATATTCCTCGACCAGCGCGTCGAGCTTGGCCTGCTCGTCCTCGGTCAGTGGCACGGTCGTGCCGGTAATCCGCCGCTTACCGCGCTCGCAGCCGTAAGGCAGGTCAATCGCCGCTTCGACCCATTTCCAGCCTTCGGCGCCGATTTCCTCGGCAATGGTCGTCAGCTTCGCGTTGACGAGCTGTTCGACGAGTGCCGGGTCCTGCAGCCAGCCGTCCTGGTCAGATGAGAACAGGTCGCGCATCACATAGCCGCCAGCATCGACATAGGCATCGAGCCCGATGAAATGGACACGGCGATCGCTGGCCGGAATGGCATCCTCGGTCAGCAGGCGGCGGATCTGGTGGGCGGAGGGCTGGTAGGTCTGGCTGAGTTGCTCCCAGACCTGTTCCTGACGCGCATGGTTCTCATTGACCGTAAAAGCCATGAGCTGTTCGAGTGACATGCCATCATTGCCGTAGATTTCGAGCAGGCTGGGTGCGACTGAGGCAAGCCGCAGTCGCTGGCGCACGGTCGAGACCGAGACGAAGAAGCGGGCTGCGATGTCGTCCTCCGACAGCCCCGCGTCGATCAGGGCGGTGAAAGCGCGGAACTGGTCCAGCGGGTGCAGGCCGACGCGCATGACGTTTTCGGCGAGCGAGTCTTCCTCGGCGATGCCCGCCTCGCGCACCACGCAGGGCACCGGCTGATCCTTGGCCATCCGCTTCGACTTCACCAGCAACTCGAGCGCGCGGAAGCGGCGGCCGCCGGCGGGGACTTCGAACATGCCGGTCTCCCGGCCGTCCTCACCGACCACCGGCCGGACATTGAGGCTCTGGAGCAGGGTGCGATGGTAGATGTCCTCGGCGAGGTCCTCGATCGAGAGGCCCGCCTTCAGACGCCGAACGTTCTTCTGGCTCAGCACCAGCTGGTTGAAAGGGATGTCGCGCGAGGAACTGAGCACGAGCTTGGGCAATTGCTTGGTCATGGTGGTTCTCCATGACGGGCCGCCTGAAAGACTCTCTCTCAGGCCCCGACCCGTCACGAAGCGAAGCGCCGCCCTCTCACTCTGGAGAAGGCAGCGCCATGCGGAAAAATTGAGGGGCGACCGGGCTCAATGGACTCGGTCGAGTAGCTTCTTCGCTTTGCCTTCCATGTCGAGCCGCGCATCCTGGTGCGCCTTGCCGCGGGCCAGCGCGGTGATCCCCTGCACGAAATCGAAGATCGATTCGGGCGGACGGCCTTCCTCGGCGAGCACCGTCTCGATGATCTTGCCGGTTTCGGCTTTCGAGAAGCCGCGATGACGCAGGAAGTCGCCGCGTTCCTCGTCGGTGCGGGCGACAATGCGCTCGCGTGCCGTCTTGATGCCGTTGATGAACGGCTGCGGGGAGGAGTTGGCGAAGTTCAGCAAGGCCGGTGCCGCCTCGTGGGCAAAACGGTTGGCCGCGTATTTGCTGTGCCGGATCGAGATTTCCTCGAAATCCTCGACGCCCCACAGGTTTCGGTTCTGGCAAACCGCGCGAAGGTAGAAGCTCGCCATGCCGAGTGTCTTCGCGCCGACCTCGGAGTTCCAGCAGTAGAATCCTCGGAAGTAGAGATCGGGCGAGCCGTCAGGCAGGCGTCCTGCTTCGATCGGGTTGAGATCATCGACCAGGAACAGGAACACGTCGCGATCGGAGGCATAGAGCGTGGTAGTATCTTTCGAGATGTCGACCAACGGGTTGTGAATTCTGGTGGACCAGTCGAGCACGCCGGGCACCTTCCAGCGCGTGTCTCCGGTGCCGTTACCGGCGATCTTTTGCACGGCTTCGACGAGTTCGTGATCGTAGATGCGCCCATAGTCGGGGCCGGTCACTGCGCGCAGTTCTAGCCTGCCATTGTCGGTTTCCAGCGTCTTGATCTGCTCGGTCCGGTTCGAGGTCAGGCCGTACTGCAGATTGATAGCGGCAAGCGGTGCGGGAAGCTGGCGCAGGTAGGTTGCCGGCGCACCGACCTGGCTCGCGAGTTGGCCAAAGCTCCAATGGGTGGGGGCAACCGGTGCATCGGCGCCGGGTAGCATGAGCGCCAGTCGCTCGGGATCATTGCGGCTCGCCTCGACGTGGATGAGCGCGGTCTCGACGACGCGGGTTCGGCTACGCTCGGACCGGCCGCGCACAGAGCTGGCCAGCTCGTTCAACGAAAGAAACCGCTCGTCGTCGGGCCGCGAGAACCACTCCGACGACACCCGACCCACGCGGGAGCCGCGCGAAACATCGACCTTATACCCGCCGCTCACATCGCGCCGCGCTTCGAGAACCTGCATGTTCATGGGAAAATCTCCATGACGGGCGGCCGGGAGCCTCTCTCTCGACCTTCATCCCGTCACGGCGCAGCCCGCCACCCTCTCACTCTCAGCTTCGTCTTTTCATCGCCGCTGTAGCGGGAGCGGCCAGCGGGGTTGCTCCAACAGAAAACCGCACCCTGAAAGGAGGCGGCCATTGCACACTTGCTCGTGCAGGCGGAAAGCCGGGGCCTGTCGGCTTTCCAAGCCTGCGCGTGAAGCCATGTCCGCCGGTTCAGAGTGCGTGCGGGGCCATTTCCGCGAAACGCGGCGCCCTCAGGAGCAGGGCCGTAGGGCCTGCGGGACAGAGCGCGTCACCAGCCCCGCTCCGAATCTCGGGGCGTTGCGGGGGTGCCCCCGCTCGAAGGGGTAGGCCGAGATGCGCAGCAACTCGGTCTCAGGGGAAAACTTTCCCCAAAAAATATTGTCTGTCGTTCGGTGGTATACCGGTGGGATACTGACCCAGTGCCAGCGGAAATGGCGACCCGAAGGTCGACATAAATCTTTGATTTCTGCTGGAAAACTGGAGCGGGCGAAGGGATTCGAACCCTCGACCCCAACCTTGGCAAGGTTGTGCTCTACCCCTGAGCTACGCCCGCTCGAACGTTTGCAGCCCCTTGCATTGTCTGCCCCGGGGCTGGGGTGAGGCGCGCGGTTAGCATCGGCCTTGCGGCTTGCCAAGGGAAAAATGCGTTAAATGCCAGCCGGCCGATTATCCCTTCACAAATGGCCACGAAGCCCCACATTGGAGGCCTGCACTTTCGCGCTGAGGGAGATTTGGTTGTGGCAAGCATGGGGCTGAACCTGGAAGAACAAAAAGCAGTCGACCGGTTCCGCGCCAACGTTGTCGAACCGTCGATGGAATCCCTGGTGATTTTGGATTTCTGGGCGGAATGGTGTGGTCCGTGCAAAGCTTTGACCCCAGTCCTGGAAAAGGTTGCTGCCGACTATGCGGATAAAGGGGTCGTCCTGGCCAAGGTCAATGTCGATGAGGAAGGCTTTATCGCTGGCCAGTTCCAGGTCCGCTCGATCCCGACGGTCTATGCGATCTTCCAGGGGCAGCCGGTTGCCGACCTGACCAATGCCCGCAGCGAATCGCAGTTGAAGGCCACGCTCGACCAGTTGCTCGCCAAGCTCCCGGTCAAGACCGGGGGTGCTGCGGCGCAAGACATCACCCCGCTGCTGGCGCTGGGCGAGGACGCGCTGGCGGGCGGCGATGCCGAACGCGCGGCATCAATATTCTCCCAGATCGTCGAGATCGATCCCGCCAGCGGCCCGGCCTATGGCGGGCTGATCCGTGCCCTTGCCGCACTGGGCGAAGTCGAACAAGCCGAAGCCGTGCTGTCGGCCCTGCCGGTCGAGCTTGCCGGCGACGGCGAAGTGGCGCGGGCCCGCACCGCGCTGGAACTTGCCCGCAACAAGCCGCAGGACAGCGAGCTTGCCGCACTGAAGGACGCCGCGACGCCGGACAATCCGGCAGGGCAGCTGGCCTATGCCGAGGCAGCCTTTGCCGCTGGCGACCGCGATGGCGCGGCCGAGGTGCTGCTCGGCATGATCGCCGCCGACCGCGAGTGGAACGAAGGTGCCGCCAAGGCCAAGCTGCTGCAAATGTTCGAAGCGGTTGGACTTGAAGACCCATGGGTTGCGGCGCAGCGCCGACGCCTATCCTTGATCCTGTTCGGATAAGGCAGCAGCGCAATGCGCATTTCGATCTTTCCCCTCCCCGGCGTAATCCTGTTTCCAGGGCTGCAATTGCCGCTGCATATCTTCGAGCCGCGCTACCGCGCGCTGGTCAAGGATGCGCTGGCGCGCGACCGCCGCATCGGCATGATCCAGCCGCAGCGCGCCGAGGAAGGCGCACCGCTTTATCAGGTGGGCTGCCTGGGCAAGATCGAGGAAGTCGAGGCGCTGGATGACGGCCGTTTCAACTTGATCCTGCAGGGTGAAGCGCGGTTTCGCATGGTTCGGGAACTCGATTCAGCCACGCCATTTCGCCAGATCGAAGCAGAACTGCTCGAGGACGAAGACTATCCGGCGCTCTCTCCAGTCGAACGCGCCAGTTTCGAGCGCGAGGCACGCCGCTTCGCCGATGCCCAAGGCTATGCCGTCGATTGGGAGGCTGTAACCCGCCTTGACGACGAATCTCTGATCGATGGAACCAGTCAGATTGTCCCCTTCGACATCGCTTCGAAGCAGGCTCTGCTCGAAGCTTCCAGTCTGTCGGGGCGCTGCGAACTGCTGGTTCAGCTGATGCAGTTTTTCGGTCGCCGCGACAGCGACGATCCGACGGTGACCCTGCAGTAGCAGGGAACCAAGAGGCCACGGCGCGGGTTTCTTTTGCTGAACTTTGCACAAAGCAGCACAAAGGAGCAGACCCATGTCGATCCGTATCACCCTGTTGGGTGCGGCAGCCCTGGCGATGGCCATGCCGACCGTTGCGCTTGCCGATCCGGGCAAGCACCGCGGTTCGGCGCATAAGAGCATGAAGACCCATGCCGGACACGGCAAGGTGGGGCATGCATCGAAGCGGGTCAGCACCGGCCAGCGCTATGCCGGAAAGGCATGTCCGCCCGGACTGGCCAAGAAGTACCCGGGCTGCATTCCGCCTGGGCAATGGAAGAAGGGCTATCGCATCCCCTCGACCTGGTCGAACTATTACGTCGGCTATGACCGCCTGCCCGATTTCTATCGCGATCGCTACGAAATGAACCCCGATTATCGCTACATGTACCGCGATGGCCGGGTCTATGTGATCGATGCAATCACCCGGTCGATCATCGACGTGCTGACACGCTGATACCTGGTCTGGTTCGGCGTAGCCGCTTGCGCGGCTGCGGCGGGCCTCAGGTCAGCACGGCCTTGATCCCGTCGATCACATATTGTGCGGCAAGGGCCGCCAGCAGCACCCCAAGCAGGCGGGTAATGACCGCCTCGACCCGCGCGCCGAGCAATTTCATCAGCGGACCGGCTGCGACCAGCGCCGCAAGGGTGATGACCAGCACGGCCGCCATCGCGGCCAGCACGACCAGCGTCTGTTCGTTCCCTTGCGCCCGCGAGGTCAGCAGCATGATCGTTGCGATCGAACCCGGGCCCGCAATCATCGGCATGGCCATGGGAAAGACCGACACATCCTCGACCTCGGGGGTCGCCCGGATCTTGTCCGCACGCTCCTCGCGCCGCTGGGTGCGTTTCTCGAATACCATGTCCATTGCGATCACGAACAACATGATCCCGCCTGCAATCCGGAACGAATTGAGTTCGATATGCAGCGCACCAAGCAAGGCTTCGCCAAACAGTGCGAAGACCAGCAGGATCAAAGTGGCAATGAAAGTTGCGCGCACCGCCATAGAGGTAGCCTGGCGGTGGCTCGCCCCCTTGACCAAGCCGGCATAGATTGGCGCGCAACCCGGGGGATCGATCACGACAAACAGCGTCACAAAAGCAGAGAGGAACAGTTCCCACACGGCGTTTACTGCTGGGTCTGCGCTTCGACTTGCGCATCCTGAACGGTTACGCGCTGGCCATCGGTCTGCATGGTTACGATAAACCGGCGCGAACCATTCGGCGCGATGGTCGCTTCCCAACCCAGCGTACCGTCAAGCGACTGGCCCGTGCGGCGCGCCGGATCGAGCGGCGGCAGCTTGCCCTTGAAATCCTGGATCTTCAGCCCGCGATTGCCGCGATAACCCGCAGGGCAATCAGCGGTCTTGGAAACCACCATGTCCGGTTCTTCGAGCGGCATGGGCAGGACATCGCCCTGATCCAGCACCCATTTGTACCGCCCGTTCTTCTGCTTTTGCCAGACGGTGGTGAACCAGCCGCTGGTTCCGTCCGGACGCTGCCACGCACCGCGCGTCACGGCCAGCGAGCCGTCGCAGCTCGACCAAACCTGGTGCGGCTGCCATTTCACGGCCTGAGGCGGGTTGGCCCGGTCCTTCAGGTGTTCCTGGACATAGACCATCTGCGGCGCGAACATCACCGCATCCCTGGTCGCCGTCTCGCGGAAGGCGGTCCACTGCCCCTTGTCCTGGGCCAGCCGGGCAAAGGCGAGCTCCTCTGCTACGACACCCCCCGGGTTGGCATTGGCCGGTGTTCCGCCATTGCGGCGGTCCTGAGCGTGGGCGGGAGAAGTGGCGAGCGCAAGCGCAAGCCCCAAAAGAATCGTGCGCTTCATGGCTACCTGTTTACTACCGCCGCAAAACGAAGGCCAGCAGCCTTTGCTAGAGCGCGCTGTCGGCCAGAGTGACCCCGGCATTGCGGTGCGCGGCAACCAGGGCATTGCGCAGCAGGACGGCGATCGTCATCGGCCCGACCCCGCCCGGCACCGGGGTAACCGCTGCGGCTACTTCCATCGCCCCGGCATAGTCGACATCGCCGACCAGACGGCCTTTGGCCTGTCCCTCGGCGGGAGGAAGACGGTTGATCCCGACATCGATCACGGTCGCACCAGGCTTGATCCAGTCGCCTTTCACCATCTCGGGCCGGCCCACGGCGGCAACCACAATATCAGCGCGGCGCACAACGTCCGGCAAATCACGGGTGCGGCTGTGGGCGATGGTCACCGTGCAGTTTTCAGCCAGCAGCAATTGCGCCATCGGCTTGCCAACCAGGATCGAGCGACCGATCACCACGGCATTCCTGCCGGAAAGATCGCCCAGCTGATCCTTGAGCAGCATCAGCGAACCGAGCGGCGTGCAGGGCACCAGGCCGGGCAAGCCAAGGGCCAGGCGGCCCGTGCTGATCGGGGTCAGTCCATCGACGTCCTTGTTCGGGCTGATCCGTTCCACCACCACCTGCTCGTCAAGATGCCCCGGCAGCGGCAGCTGGACCAGTATGCCGTCGACCGCTGCATCGGCGTTGAGCTGATCCACCAGGGCCAGCAGCGTCTCCTGGGTCGTGTCTGCGGGCAGCTTGTATTCAAAGCTGTTCATTCCGCACTCGACCGTCGCCTTGCCCTTGGATGCGACATAGACCTTGCTGGCCGGGTCTTCGCCGACCAGCACGACGGCGAGGCCCGCCTTGCGCCCAGCCGCCTGTTCAAAGACGGCGGCATGTTCGGCCACCCGGCCACGCAGGCCAGCGGCAAAGGCCTTTCCATCAATAACCGAGGCCGTCATTTACATTCCCTGATAGGCAAGCTGGGCAAGGACGCGTTCCAGGATCGTCAGACCAAAGATCAGCACCATCGGCGACAGGTCGAGCGGACGGGTATCGGGCATGATCCGCTGGATCGGGCTGAGCAGCGGCTGTAGCAGCATGTTGCAGGCCCGATAGACCGCCCCGGCAATGTCATTGTGCGGGCTCACCACATTGAACGCGAACAGCAGTGAAACGATGAACTGCACGATCACCAGCGCGATGATGAGCTGGATAAGAAGCGAAACCACGCCAAGCAGGACTAGCAGCACAGGGATACCCTTTACGATTGTGCGCCGCTGATAGCCGAAGGTTGCACTGCGGGGCAACTGCGGGGTTCGGCGGATTGCTTTTGCCAGCCGCCTGCGTGGTCAGGCGCGGATCAGCGTGCCCGCGCCGCGCGAGGTGAAGATTTCGAGCAGCATGGCATGGGGAACCCGGCCATCGAGGACGACAGCTGCCTCGCACCCGGCCTCGACCGCGTGAATGCAGGTTTCCAGCTTGGGGATCATCCCGCCGCTGATCGTGCCGTCGGTTTGCAGCTTGGCGATATCCGCCGGGCGCAGGTCGGTCAGCAATTGCTTGTTCTTGTCGAGCACCCCGGCCACGTCGGTCAGCAGGAACAGCCGTGCTGCACCCAGTGCCGCGGCGATTGCCCCCGCCATGGTGTCGGCGTTTATGTTGTAAGTCTCGCCATCCTCGCCCACGGCGATCGGGGCGATCACCGGGATCATCCCGGCATCGGAAATGGTCTTGATCACCGAGGTATCGACCGACTTCGGCTCGCCCACGAAACCGAGGTCGACAACCTGCTCGATCTGGCTGCCGGGGTCCTTGGTGGTGCGCTGGACCTTGCTGGCCGTGACCAGCCCGCCGTCCTTGCCGGAAATGCCGATGGCCTTGCCGCCTGCGCCGGAAATCCAGCGGACGATTTCCTTGTTGATCGCGCCCGAGAGGACCATCTCGGCAACTTCGGCAGTGGCCTTGTCGGTTACCCGAAGGCCATCGACGAAGGTGCTTTCGACCCCAAGCTTCTTGAGCATCGAGCCGATCTGCGGTCCGCCGCCATGAACCACGACGGGGTTGATCCCCACGGCCTTGAGCAGCACCACGTCCTCGGCAAAGTCGTGCGCCAGGTCGGGATCGCCCATCGCATGACCGCCGTACTTCACCACGAAGGTGCGGCCGGCATAGCGCTGGAGATAAGGCAGGGCCTCGACCAGCGTTTCGGCCTTGGCGAGCATCGCGGGATCGTGATTGTGCGGCATGATGAGGGCGCTTTAGCCCCCTGCGCGCGGATTTGAAGCTTTTTTAGGCACCCTGGCGGTCAAGATGCCGCCCCAGCTTCACGAACAGGACGATCAGCGGCGGCACCATGATGGTCGACAGCACCAGCTTTGAGATGATCTGACCTTCCATGATCTGCGCGATCGGCAGGTCCTGGCCATAGAAGCTGATGGTGATGAACAGGATCGTATCGACGACCTGCGACAGCATCGAGGCAAGCCAGGCGCGCAGGACCAGCATCCGCCCCTGCCCGCCGGCAATGCGACTGAACAGGTAAACGTTAAGGGTTTGCGACGTGCCATAGGAAATCAGCCCGGCGAACTGCATCCGCACGCCTTGACCGAGCAATTTGGCAAAGGCTTCCTGGTCGGTCCAGAACGAGGCTGGCGGGACGACCCGGATGACCAGGGTCAGCATGACCATCGAGAAAATCAGCGGGATGAAGCCATAGCGGACCAGCTGGTTGGCCCGGTCCTGCCCGAACAGTTCGGCAACCGCGCTGGAAATGATCACCAGGAACAGGAAAGCGAAAATGCCGCTTTCGACCGCCAGGTCGCCCAGCACCGGCCAATGGCCGAGCGAGGCAAGCTTTACCCCCATCACCCCGGCAAGAACGCAAAGCCCGCCATAAAGCAGGGAAAAGATGAAGAGCGAGCGCGAAAATGGGGCGGTCTGGTTCTGCGACTGGTTCTGCATGGGCAAGGCTTAGCGGCGCTTTGCCGACAAGAAAAGGGATGCGCCAATTCGTCCCCACATATGCGCACCGCCGGATTTGACTGTCCGCGCCAAGGCGCTACCACCTGCGCGCAATCGAATTTCCCCGGGGGACCGCAATAGTCATGTCGCACCTGATGAGCCTGCTGGGCATCGTCCTGATCCTTGCCATCGCCTTTACCCTGTCGGCCGATCGCCGGGCGATCCGCCCGCGCGTGGTCGGCGCTGCCTTTGCGCTACAGGCTGGTTTTGCCGCGCTCGTCCTTTATGTGCCGTGGGGCAACCAGGTGCTGCAGAGCGTCGCTGCCGGGGTCTCGGCGCTGCTCGGCTATGCCCACGCCGGGACGGAATTCATCTTCGGTCCGCTGGCCAAGCCCGAAATCGGCGGCAATTCGTTTGCTATCGCCGCGCTTCCGGTCATCATCTTCTTCGCCGCGCTGATTTCGGTCCTCTACTATGTCGGGATCATGCAGCAGGTAATCCGCTGGGTCGGCGGAGCGCTGGAAAAGCTGACCGGCATCAGCAAGGTGGAAAGCCTCTCGGCCGCCGCCAACATCTTCGTCGGCCAGTCGGAAAGTCCGCTGGTGATCCGCCCCTATCTCGCCGCTCTGCGCCCCAGCCAGCTATTCTGCCTGATGAGCGTGGGCATGGCAGGCGTGGCGGGGACGATCCTGGCCGCCTATGCCTCGATGGGTATCCGCATCGACTATCTTGTCGCCGCCGCCTTCATGTCGGCACCGGGGGGGATTCTGATGGCCAAGATCATCATGCCCGATCCCAAGGACGAAGCCCTGGTCGAACCCGCCGAAGTTAAGATTCCCGACGAGGAAGAGCGCCCGGCCAACGTGATCATGGCGGCCGCTCAGGGCGCGCAGACCGGCGTGCGCCTGGCGGTCATGGTCGGGGCCATGGTCCTCGCTTTCGTCGCGCTGGTTGCGCTGGCCAATGGCATCCTGGGCGGGATCGGCGGCTGGTTCGGCAAGCCCGATCTCTCGTTCCAGATGATCCTGGGCTATGTCTTCGCCCCGATCTTCTACCTGCTCGGCACCCCAAGCTGGGCCGAATCGATGCAGGCGGGAGGCTTTTTCGGCACCAAAGTGGTGCTGAATGAATTCGTTGCCTTCATCGACTTGGGCGCGGCCAGCCAGCTCTCTGAAAAGACCGTAGCGATCGTTACTTTCGCGCTGTGCGGCTTTGCCAACTTCAGCTCGATCGCGATTCAGATGGCGGTGACGGGCGGCCTTGCCCCCAACCAGCGCCCGCTGATCGCGCGCATGGGACTGAAGGCGCTGGCAGCGGGGAGCCTGTCCAACCTGATGAGCGCCGCGCTGGCCGGTCTGTTCCTGAGCCTCTGAAACGGACCCAAACCCCGTAGAACTGCGGATTGGAACAAACCTCTGCCCCATTCATTCGGGGCGGATGGGGCTTTCCTTACTCGCGCTGGCAGCAGCATTCACCCTTTGCGGCGATGGGCCGCGGACCAATTGCGTGGTCGACGGCGACACGTTCTGGATGAACGGGGTCAAGGTGCGGCTGGCGGACATCAACGCGCCGGAAACCCAACAGGCGGGCTGTCCGGCCGAACGCGACCTGGGCAACCGGGCCAAGGACCGCCTGGTCAAGCTGCTCAACGCCGGGCCGTTCACTCTGGAAATCGAAGGCCGCGACACCGACCGTTATGGTCGGGCCTTGCGCGTGGCAAAGCGCAGCGGGCAATCGCTTGGCCTGCAACTGGTCAAGGAAGGCCTGGCTGAAACCTGGAAAGGCCGCCGGTCGGACTGGTGCCTGCTGCTGGGGCAGCGCTGAACCTTTCGCTTGCTTCGGCCAGCCGATCCGTGGTCTTAACCGGCCGGTTAAGAATCCAGAGGAGAGGACGATGCTTTTGATCGAAGGCTGGCTGAAATTGGCCACCGGTGAATTCGACAAGGTTGCCGACCAGGCGCTGGCCATGGTCAAGGCCACCAACGAGGAAGAGGGCTGCCTGCACTATTCCTTTTCGCGCGACATTGCCGATCCCGACCTGATCCGGATTTCGGAGCGCTGGGCCAGCCAGGAAGCCCTCGCGGCGCATTCCGCATCGGCCCACATGGCCGCCTTCAACAAGGCGATGGGCAGCGTGCAGCGCGAAGGCGCCGACCTGCGCCTCTACAGCGCCGAGGAAGTCCGCAAGCTGATGTAATCGTGGACGCGCAAGTGCCGGGGCAAACACTGGCGCTTGCGCCGCCCATGTCGCTTCCCTACCCGTCCCGAGAGGGGAGACAGACGTGGCAGCCGGCCAGCACAAGCACCATCATCTGATGCCGTTTCTGGCCGTTGCCGCCGGGATCGCCAGCTTTTCCATAATGGACGGGCTGATGAAGAACGCCAGCCTGGCGATCGGCGCCTACAGCGCGATGGTCTGGCGTTCGCTGCTCAGCATGGCGGTGATGCTGCCCCTATGGAAGACCCGCGGCGGGGTTTGGCCACGCGGCGAGCTGCTGCGCCTGCACGCTCTGCGCGGGATCAACAGCGCCTTCATGGCCACGGCCTTTTTCTGGGGCATCACATACCTGCCGCTGGCCGAAGGCATGGCAATCTCGTTCATTGCCCCGTTGATTGCACTTTACCTCGCAGCGGTGACGCTGGGCGAGAAGATTGGCGGCCGCGCGATCATCGCTTCGGTGCTGGGGCTCGCCGGGGTGATTGTCATTGCGGCGGGGCGGATCGGTCAGGGCGGATATGATGCAAACGCCGCCTGGGGCATTGGCGCGATTCTCACGTCCGCGGTGCTCTATGCCTGGAACCTGATCCTGCAGCGCCGCCAGGCCTTGCTGGCCGGTCCAACCGAAGTCGCCGCGTTTCAAGCGGTCTTTACCGGCCTGACACTTTCATTCGCTGCGCCCTGGCTGCTGCAATTGCCAAGCGCGGCAGTGATGATCGATGTTGCTGGGGCGGCTGTGCTGGCCACGATCTCGCTGATGCTGATTTCCTGGGGCTATGGCCGTGAGGAAACGCAGGTTCTCCTGCCGCTGGAATACAGCGCCTTCATCTGGGCCGCGCTGACCGGCTGGGTGATGTTTGGCGAGGAACTGACCCTGCCGACGATCGCCGGAGCCGCCTTGATCGTGACCGGTTGCCTGATCGCGGCGCGCAAGCACATCGAACAGACCGCACTTTAGTCGTAAATTGCGCCCGCGCCCTTGACGGCGGGGGGATTCGCGCGCATCGGCAGCGCCGACAAATCGGTCCTGCTGCAGCCGCGAAGGGGCGCGCGTGGCGGGGCCTCCACAAGCAGGAGGCAAATACGCATGACCCAGGTCGGACAGGACACGCTCGGCACTCGTTCCACTCTCAACGTCGGCGGCAAGGACTACGCCTATTATTCGCTGAAGAAGGCGGCCGAAAAGTTCGGCGACATTTCCCGCCTGCCGTTCTCGATGAAGGTGCTGCTGGAAAACCTGCTGCGCTTTGAAGACGGCGGCTTCACCGTCTCGACCGACGATGTGAAGGCGGTGGTCGACTGGCAGAAGAACCCCAAGGAATCGACCAACGAAATCCAGTATCGTCCGGCCCGCGTGCTGCTGCAGGACTTCACCGGCGTGCCCTGCGTGGTCGACCTGGCCGCGATGCGCGATGCCATTGCCAAGCTGGGCGGCGACACCAGCAAGATCAACCCGCTGGTGCCGGTCAACCTGGTGATCGACCACTCGGTCATGGTGGATGAATTCGGCCACCCCAAGGCCTTCGAAGAAAACGTCGAGATCGAATACCACCGCAACATGGAACGCTATGACTTCCTCAAGTGGGGTTCCAAGTCGCTCAACAACTTCTACGCCGTACCCCCGGGCACCGGCATCTGCCACCAGGTCAACCTGGAACACATCGCCCAGGCGGTCTGGACCTCGAACGACCAGAACGGCCAGGCCGTTGCCTATCCCGACACCTGCGTCGGCACCGACAGCCACACCACCATGGTCAACGGCCTGGGCGTGCTGGGCTGGGGCGTCGGCGGGATCGAAGCCGAAGCGGCCATGCTCGGCCAGCCGGTCTCGATGCTGATCCCCGAAGTGGTCGGCTTCAAGCTGACCGGCACGCTCAAGGAAGGCGTGACCGCGACCGACCTGGTGCTGACCTGCACCAACCTGCTGCGCAAGCACGGCGTGGTTGGCCGCTTCGTCGAATACTACGGCCCGGGCCTGGCCGGCCTGACGCTGGCTGACCGCGCGACGCTCGCCAACATGGCGCCGGAATACGGTGCGACCTGCGGCTTCTTCGGCATTGACGACAAGACGCTGGACTATCTGCGCCTGACCGGCCGCGAGGAAAGCCAGATCGCCCTGGTCGAAGCCTATGCCAAGGAGCAGGGCTTCTGGATCGACCCGTCGGTCGAGCCGGTCTTCTCCAGCACCCTGGAACTCGACCTGTCGACCGTCGTGCCCTCGCTTGCCGGTCCGAAGCGTCCGCAGGACCGCGTGTCTCTGCCCGACGTCGACGACGTGTTCGCCAAGGACATGGCTGAGACGTACAAGAAGACCAACACCCGCGTTCCGGTGGAAGGCAAGGACTTCGACATCGGCGACGGCGACGTGATGATCGCCGCGATCACCAGCTGCACCAACACCAGCAACCCGGGCGTGCTGGTCGCGGCCGGCCTGGTCGCCAAGAAGGCGGACGAACTGGGCCTGAAGCCCAAGCCGTGGGTCAAGACGTCGCTGGCACCGGGTTCGCAGGTCGTCACCGACTACCTCAACAAGGCCGGCCTGCAGTCGCACCTCGACAACATCGGCTTCAACCTGGTCGGCTATGGCTGCACCACCTGCATCGGCAACTCCGGTCCGCTGGCCGACCCGATCAGCAAGGCGATCAACGAAAACGGCCTGGTCGCCGCAGCCGTGATTTCGGGCAACCGCAACTTCGAAGGCCGCGTCTCGCCCGACGTGCGCGCCAACTTCCTCGCCTCGCCGCCGCTGGTCGTGGCCTATGCGCTCAAGGGCACGGTGATCGAGGACTTCGTCACCACCCCGATCGGTAAGGGCAACAATGGCCAGGACGTGTTCCTCAAGGACATCTGGCCGAGCAACCAGGAAGTGGCCGACACCATGGCCACCTGCATGGACCGCGCCATGTTCCAGGCCCGCTATGCCGACGTCTACAAGGGCGATGCGCACTGGCAGGCGATCAACGTCACGGGCAGCGAAACCTACCAGTGGCGCGCCGGTTCGACCTATGTCGCGAACCCGCCGTACTTCGAAGGCATGACGATGACCCCGGCCCCGGTGCAGGACATCATCGAAGCCAAGCCGCTGCTAATCCTGGGCGATTCGATCACCACCGACCACATCAGCCCGGCCGGCAACATCAAGGCCGACAGCCCGGCTGGCCAGTGGCTGATGGAGCACCAGGTCGCCAAGGCCGACTTCAACTCCTACGGCGCGCGCCGCGGCCACCACGAAGTCATGATGCGCGGCACCTTCGCCAACATCCGCATCAAGAACGAGATGGTTCCGGGCACCGAAGGCGGGTTCAGCCGCTATGGCGACGAAGTCCTGCCAGTCTATGACGTGGCGATGAAGCACAAGGCCGAAGGCACCCCGATGGTCGTCGTCGCCGGCAAGGAATACGGCACCGGCTCCAGCCGCGACTGGGCGGCCAAGGGCACCAACCTGCTGGGCGTCCGGGCCGTAATCGTCGAAAGCTTTGAGCGTATCCACCGCTCGAACCTGGTCGGCATGGGCGTCCTGCCGCTGCAGTTCATGGGCGGCGACAACCGTGAAACGCTGGGCCTGGACGGTGACTGCACCTTCACCATCCACGGTGTCGCCGAGCTCAAGCCGCGCCAGGACGTGACCGTCGAAGTGACCCGCAAGGACGGTTCGAAGTTCACCTTCACCGCGCTGTGCCGGATCGATACCGCCAACGAAGTCGAATACTTCATGAACGGCGGCATCCTGCACTACGTGCTGCGCAAGCTGGCCGCCTAAACCGGTCAAAGGTAACAAGAAACGGGGCGGCGGGACTTCGGTTCCGCCGCCCTTTTCTATGCGCTCTGGCTGTCAGCCCCCAAAATGCCGTTCGTGGTGAGGAGGCACCGAAATCGAAGATTGAGGGGCCGTCTCGAACCACTGCTTGCTGCGCTGTCCTTCGGGACGGCGCTTCAGCCTACGGCTTCAGCACCTCCTCCGGACGAACGGCTTAGGAACATAACTCCGCTCATGCTGAGCTTGTCGAAGCATGATTGCCGGAACAGCTACCCCTCGGCGTCGAACAGGCCGGTTTGCGAACCGCTGGGCGGAGTCAGCCCGAGGTGCTGCCAGCCGCGATCGTTCAGGCAGCGCCCGCGCGCGGTCCGGGCAACCAGACCCAACTGGATCAGGTAAGGCTCGATCACGTCCTCGATCGTATCGCGCGGTTCGGACAGGCCAGCGGCCAGCGTCTCCACCCCGACCGGGCCGCCTTTGTAGATATCGGCGATCATGTTCAGATAGCGCCGGTCCATCGCATCGAGGCCCAGCGAATCAACTTCGAGCCGGGTCAGCGAGCTATCGGCCAGGTCACGGGTGATCGTGCCGTCCCCGCCGACATGGGCAAAATCGCGCACCCGGCGCAGCAGGCGCCCGGCAATGCGCGGTGTTCCGCGGGCACGCCGCGCAATCTCGCGCGCACCGTCCGGGTCGATGCCGATGCCCAGCAGTCCCGCGCCGCGCGTCACGACCTTTTCCAGCTCGGCCACGGTGTAGAAATTGAGCCGTACGGGAATGCCGAAACGGTCGCGCAGCGGTGTGGTCAGCAAGCCCTGGCGGGTGGTTGCACCGACCAGGGTAAAGGGCGGCAGGTCGATCCGCACCGACCGTGCCGAAGGCCCTTCGCCAATGATCAGGTCCAGCGCGCGGTCCTCCATCGCCGGATAGAGCACTTCCTCGACCTGCGGGTTGAGGCGGTGAATCTCGTCAATGAACAGGACGTCGCCTTCCTCAAGGTTGGTCAGCAGGGCCGCAAGATCACCCGCCTTGGCAATGACCGGGCCGCTGGTGGCGCGAAACCCGACGCCCAGTTCCTTGGCGACGATCTGCGCCAGGGTAGTCTTGCCCAGTCCCGGCGGGCCAAAGAACAGCACGTGATCCATCGTCTCACGCCGCGACCGGGCGGATTCGATAAAAACCCGGAGGTTGTCCTTGGCCGCTGCCTGTCCGACGAATTCAGCAAGGCTCTTGGGCCGCAGCGCTGCGTCTGCGTCTTCCGGCTGACGCGTTGAGGAGAGGAGCGGATTATCGGTCACCCCGTCGCCCTCTTCAAGGCGACGCGGACCAGGTCGTTGAGGCCGGCGCCCTCGCCCAGTTCATCCAGCGCGCGGGCCACGGCTTCGGTGGCGACGTTCGGCTTGAAGCCCAGGTTCTGCAAGGCTGACACGGCATCGGCGCTGGCCGATCCGGCGGGCACGGCGGCCAATGCGGCACCGCCCAAAGAGGGCAACGCCCCGGCCTTGCCCTTCAGCTCGTTGACGATCCGCGCGGCCAGTTTGGGCCCCACCCCTTGCGCGCGGGCGACCATCGCCGCATCGCCCCCAGCGCAGGCGCGCTGCAATTCCTCGACCGTGAGGGCTGAAAGAACCGCCAGCGCCATCTTGGACCCGACCCCTTGCACCCCGGTGAGCAGGCGGAACCATTCCCGCTCGCCGCCGCTGGCAAAGCCGATCAGGCGCATGTCATTCTCGCTGACCTGCATTTCGGTGTGGACCGTCACCCGGTCCCCGCGCACGCCCAGCGCCGCCAGGGTACGCGCGCTGCACTGGACCAGATAACCGACGCCCGAAACGTCGATCACGGCCCAGTCAGAGCCGAAATCATCGAGCGTGCCGGTCAGCTTGGCGATCATGCACGCGGGTTAACCCGCCGAGGGCAGTTCGGCAAGCAAAAGGAACAAGTGGCGAACAAAACTGTGGAAGAGTGCCCGTCAGAAACGCGGCAGGGGAATGTCCGCACCGATCTTGCAGGCCAGGGCCGCCGCACCGACTTGCAACATGACATCGCCGTCATTCACCCGTCCGGCGACCCGGATCAGGTCGCCAAAGGTCATGCGCCCGCCGGTATCGTAATAGCGGGCTGCATCGGCCAGGCGGTTGACCTGCCCGGTCGACAAGTGCCCGCGCAGGAACTCCGCCGCACAGCTCGCCTCGTTGCGGTCAAGGCCATAGCGCATCAGCGCGTCGGAAATCTGGTAGCGGCTCGCCACGCAGCCCGACAGGGCCAGGCCGGCCACGGCGGCGAGTGCGAAAGTCTTGGGCAATTGCATCAGCGTCTCCGGTTGGCCCCCGGATTTCTGCCTAGCACTGCAGTCTGAACGTCGCCTTGCTGGTCAGCGTCCGAGGTGGGCGTGGGCTATCGCCACGGCGAGCGCATCGGCGGCGTCCGCACCGGCAAGTTTTACCCCTGGCAGAAGGACCCCGAGCATCGCCTGGACCTGGGCCTTTTCCGCCGCGCCGGTGCCCACCACCGCCTTCTTCACCAGCCGCGCGGCATATTCGGCAACGCTCAGACCAGCCCGTGCCAAAGTAAGCAGACAAACCCCGCGCGCTTGACCGAGCTTCAGGGTCGATTGGGCGTTCTTGTTGACGAAAACTTCCTCGACCGCGCCGCTATCAGGGCGGTAGTGAAGGATCACATCGGTCAATTCCCGATCCAGAATCACCAGTCGCTCGGGAAGAGTCAGCTTGGGGTCGGTCTTCACCTGGCCGTTGGCTATATGGCTGAGCCGGTTGCCGCTTTTCGCAATGATCCCCCAGCCGGTACACGACAGCGAAGGGTCAAGACCAATGATCAGCACGTTACAACCGCAGGCCGAAACGCGGGCCAAAGTGCACCATGCCAAGATAGAGCACGACAGTCAGCACGCACCCCGCAATCAGCGCCAGCCAGAACCCGCTGCCCTGGCGTAGCATGAAGGGAATGAGCAGGAACATCGGCAGGCTTGGCAGCACGTACCAGAAGGTCGCCTCGGCGTGGATTGCCATGTTCTCCGCATCGGGCCGCGAGTGCCAGAGCAGCATCATGCCTAGCACCGATACCAGTGGTAGCGAAGCAACGAGTGCGCCCATGGCGGGCAGACGTTTGCCGAGTTCGGCAATGGCCACGATCAGCACGCCAGACAGGAGCGCCTTGGCAGCCAGGCCGAGCATCAGCCCAGCTTCGCCATAACTTCGTCTGAGATCTCGTAATTGCCCCAGACGGTCTGCACGTCGTCATCATCGTCCAGCACGTCGATCAGCTTCAGCAATGTAGCTGCATCGCCTTCGCCGACCTCGGTCTTGAGGCTGGGACGCCAGGCGAGCTTTACGCCTTCGGCTTCGCCCAGAGCCTTTTCCAGTTCGCGCGCAACCGGGTGGAGGTTTTCCACCGCAACCCAGATCGCGTGGCCTTCGTCGTCGCTCTCGACGTCGTCGGCGCCAGCCTCAATCGCGGCTTCAAGGACCTTGTCCTCATCCCCCGCAGCGGCGGAATATTCGATCAGGCCCAGGCGCTCAAAGCCATGGCTGACCGCGCCCGAAGCGCCAAGGTTGCCACCGTTCTTGGCAAAGGCGGTGCGGACGTTGGTCGCGGTGCGGTTGCGATTGTCGGTCAGGGCCTCGACGATCAGGGCGACGCCGCCGGGACCATACCCTTCATAGCGCACTTCTTCGTAGTTATCGCCTTCGCCCTTGCTCGCCTTTTCGATGGCGCGCTGGATATTGTCCTTGGGCATCGACTGGGCACGGGCGGCATTGACCGCAGCGCGCAGACGCGGGTTCATGTCCGGATCGGGCATGCCCATCTTGGCCGCGACGGTAATTTCGCGGGACAATTTGGAGAACTGCGCGGCGCGCTTTTTGTCCTGCGCACCCTTGCGGTGCATGATGTTCTTGAATTTGGAATGACCTGCCATGAGAACTGCCGTCAGCTAGGGTTTGAAATTGCCCCGCCCCCTAGCGGAGCAGGGCCATTCGCACAACCGTGCGGCTCAGTTCGTTCCGTCCTGCTTCAAGACGCGGCCCTGCTTCATGACGAAGCTGACCTTCTCCAGCCGGGTCACATCGCTCAGCGGGTCCCCTGCGACCGCGATGATGTCGGCCGGCAGGCCCGGAGCGATCACGCCCAGCTTGCCACCCTGGCCAAGCGCTTCGGCCGCACCGACCGTGGCGGCCGCGATCGCCGCCATCGGGGTCATGCCGCGGTCGACCATCAGCGCGAATTCCTTGGCGTTGTCGCCGTGTCGCGAAACGCCGGTATCGGTTCCGAAAGCGATCTTCACCCCCATGCGGATTGCCAGCACATGGCTTGCCCTGGCCGCAGCCACGGCCTGTTCGGCCTTGGCAATCGTGGCAGGAGGAAGCGCGCCCGAGCGGGCATGCTCTGCCGCAGTCACACTGGCGATCATGGTCGGCACCAGCCAGGTGCCGCGCTGGATCATCGCTTTGACGGTCGGTTCGTCCAGAAACGTGCCGTGGTCGATCGTATCAACCCCGGCATTGACCGCCGCCATCGTGCCTTCCTTGGCATGGCTGTGCGATGCCGCCTTGCGACCGAAGGAGTGGGCCGTGTCGACGATCGCTTTCATTTCCTCGGCGGTCATCTGCTGGCCAAGCCCACCCGCAACGTTGGACAGCACCCCGCCGGTCGCGGCGAACTTGATGACGCCCGCCCCAAGCCGGATTTGCTCGCGCGCGGCGCGGCGGCAATCGTCCGCACCATTGCAGACATTGTTGTAATCGCGCGGGTGAAACGCCTCATAGCTTTGCTCGTTAAGCCCGCCGAGATCGCCGTGACCGCCTGAAACCGAGAGCATTTCGCCGGCATTGATGACGGTTGGCCCGGGCACATCGCCGCGCGCAATCGCATCGCGCAGGGCTCGCACCCCGCGCGGGGGACCGCCGAGATCGCGCACGGTGGTAAATCCGGCCATCAGATTGGCCCGCGCATTTGCGGTAGCGGTAAACAGGTCGTCCTCGCGGTCGCGGGTCGTCGCCTCCAGCCGCGCCTTGAGCGGATCGCCCAGGTTGAACAGGTGAACATGCATGTCGATCAGGCCGGGCAGGACGAACCGGTCACCCAATTCGACGACTTTCGCGCCAGCCTCTGGCGCGACGATGCCGTCACGCACCTCGGCAATGGTGCCATTGCGCACGATGACGGTCGATGGCCCGCGCGGCGGCTGACCCGGCCGGTCGAGCAGCTTGCCAGCGTGGATATACGTGACGTCCGAAACCGTAGGCTGTGCCATGGCGGACCAGGCAGTGCCCGAGGCAATCACGGCAATGGCGGCAAGCGTAATACGGCGCATGGACTTTCCCCTGTTTGAATTGCGGGGAGGTTAACCTAGCGCGCCAGTCTTGCAAGGTGGGCCGAAGCCCACCCCCTCACCCAAGACCAAGTGCGGCCTTGTAAGTGTCGAGCAAGGCTTCCATTTCCGCGCGGTCGTCCGGCTTCATTTTGCGCAGACGGACGATCTGGCGGATGATCTTAGCATCATAGCCGACCGCCTTGGCTTCGGCGTAAACGTCCTTCACATCGTCGGCGATGCCCTTCTTTTCCTCTTCGAGGCGTTCGATCCGCTCGATCAGCAGGCGCAGGCGGTCGTCGGTGGCGTTGGACATCTGGGAAGCTCCGGTGAATCAGAAAGAATCGGTTGCCGCGCTCTTAGGGGGCGGGTGCGTTCCTCTTCAAGCTCTGGTCGGTCTTTCAGGCGTATCGGCAGTGGCTTGGTTGTGGATACGTCCGCCAAGCCGCATTCGTATTTTCCGAAGCACCCCTGCATCGGTCCTTCATCTTTATCCGTCCCTTTGCCATAGGATAAACTCAGTACAGGAAGGACCAACCCTTTGGCCAAGATCGATCCGCGTGGACGCAAAGTAAAAATTCTGGCGACGCTGGGCCCTGCTAGCCGCAGCGCGGAGATGATCGAGAAACTGCTCCGCGCCGGTGCCGACGCGTTTCGCGTCAACATGAGCCACGGCGACCATGAAACCCACGCCCAGACTATCGCCGCGATCCGCGCGGTCGAAAGGGACCTGGGCAAGCCGGTCGCGATCCTGTGCGACTTGCAAGGACCGAAGCTGCGGGTCGGCACGTTCAAAGACGGACGCGCGGTGATCCGCCATTCCGGCCACTTCACCTTTGATCGCGATCCGACCCCCGGTGATGAGAACCGCGTTTGCCTGCCGCACCCCGAACTGTTCGCCGTGTTGCACAAGGGACAGCGCTTGCTGATTGACGACGGCAAGCTCAAGCTCAGGGTAATCGAAGCGAACGAGGATCGCATCCTTTGCTCAGCTGAAGTTGGCGGCATGATCTCCGACCGCAAGGGGGTGAACGTGCCTGACGCGGTCGTGCCGATTCCGGCCCTCACCGAAAAGGACCGCCGCGATCTGGCTTTTGCGCTGGACCAGGGGGCCGACTGGATCGCCTTGTCCTTCGTCCAGCGCCCCGAGGACGTCGCCGAGGCGCGGCGTCTGATCGGATCGCACGACACCGCGCTGATGGCCAAGATCGAGAAGCCCGCTGCGGTCGACCGGCTGGAAGAGATCATTGAACTGGCCGACGGCATCATGGTCGCGCGCGGGGACCTGGGAGTCGAGCTCAACCCCGAGGAAGTGCCGCCGATCCAGAAGCGGATCGTCGCTACCACCCGGCGCAGCGGCAAGCCGGTGGTCGTCGCGACGCAGATGCTCGAATCGATGATCGAAAGCCCGGCGCCGACCCGCGCTGAAGTGTCCGACGTCGCCAATGCCGTCTATGACGGAGCCGACGCGGTCATGCTCTCGGCAGAAACTGCCAGCGGCGCCTGGCCCGAGGAAGCCGTCACGATCATGCACCGCATTGCCGGACAGGTCGAAAGCGACCCGGGCTATCGCCAGCAGGTCAGCTTTGCCCAGGTCATGCCCGACACGACCACGGCCGATGCGCTAAGCCATGCTTGCGCCTCGATCGCCGAGAGTCTGCCGATTGCCGGGATCATCGTGTTTACCGGATCGGGCAGCACCGCGCGGCGCGTTGCGCGCGAACGCCCGGCGGCCCCGATGCTGGTGCTGACCCCGTCCTCGCGCATTGCCCGGCGCATGGCCCTGCTGTGGGGCGCCCACGCGGTCAGCACCAAGGACATTGGCTCCTTCGAAGAGATGATCGCCAAGGGCAAACGCATGGCCTTGCGCCATGGCTTCGGCTCTGCCGGGTCCAAGCTGATCGTTCTGGCCGGGGTCCCGTTCGGTACGCCAGGATCCACCAACCTGCTCCACGTTGTCACCCTGAGCGGCGATGAGTTGCAGCGCCACCCGGGCTGAATCTTAACACAGGGCAATTGCCTGGCGCGTCCACCCTGCTAGGGGCCTCGGCCAAAGGAGACCCCGATGCGCCGCGACTGGACCCGCCCGGAAATAGCCGAACTGTTTGACCTGCCGCTGACCGAGCTGCTGTTCCGCGCGGCCGAAGTTCACCGGGCTCATCACCCGGCCGATCAGGTTCAGCTGTGCACGCTGCTGTCGATCAAGACCGGTGGTTGCCCCGAAGACTGCGGGTACTGCTCGCAGTCGGTCAAGGCGGACAGCGGCGTTGCCGCCACCAAGCTGATGGACGTGCGCGAAGTGCTGCAATCAGCCGCGCGGGCCAAGGATGCCGGATCGCAGCGCTTCTGCATGGGCGCGGCCTGGCGCAACCCCAAGGACCGCGACATGCCCGCGATCGTAGAGATCGTGAAAGGCGTCCGCGCCATGGGCCTGGAGACCTGCATGACGCTGGGCATGCTGACGCCTGCGCAAGCCGCGATGCTCGCCGAGGCGGGGCTGGATTACTACAACCACAACATTGATACCTCACCGGAACGCTATGGCGAGGTGATCACCACGCGCCGGCTGGAAGACCGGCTCGATACGCTGGAGAACGTCCGCCAGGCGGGGATCAACGTCTGCTCGGGCGGGATCGTCGGGATGGGCGAGACCCGCGCCGACCGAGTCGGCTTCATCCACACGCTCGCCACTCTGCCGCGCCACCCGGAAAGCGTGCCGATCAACGCGCTGGTCCCGATCAAGGGCACCGTGCTGGGCGACATGCTCGCCGATACGCCGATGGCCAAGATCGACGACATCGAGTTTGTCCGTACGGTGGCGGTGGCCCGGATCACCATGCCGCTGTCGATGGTCCGTCTTTCGGCCGGACGCGAGTCGATGAGCGAAAGCACCCAGGCGCTGTGCTTCCTGGCGGGTGCCAATTCGATTTTCACCGGCGACAAGTTGCTGACCGCCGGCAATGCCGGGGACGACGCCGATGCTGCGCTGTTCGCCAAGCTGGGGCTGAAGGCGCTGGAGGGCGAAGAGCCGATGCGGGCCTGCGGCGGCGAGGCCCTGGTCAGAGCCTAACCCCGCGCGCCGAACAGCGCCGAGCCCACGCGGACGTGGGTCGCGCCCAGCATGATCGCAGTTTCAAAGTCGTCGCTCATCCCCATCGAGCGTCCAGCAAGCCCGTGATCGCGGGCCAGCTTGTCGAGCAAGGCAAAGAACGGCGCCGCCTCGATCCCCGCAGGCGGCACGCACATCAGGCCGATCACCGGCAGCTCCGCCACCCGCGCTTCTTCCAGCAAGCCGGGCAGAACGGCAATCTCGCACCCGCCCTTCTGCTCTTCGGCGCCGATGTTGACCTGGACGAAGCACGGCACGCGCCGCCCGGTCTTGTCCATCGCCTTGCCGAGCGTTGTGACCAGGCTCGACCGGTCGACCGAGTGGATGCAATCGAACAGCGCCACGGCATCCTCGGCCTTGTTCGACTGCAACTGGCCGACCAGGTGCAAGGCGATATCGCCATGGGCTTCGCGCAGCGCTGGCCACTTGGCCTGGGCTTCCTGCACGCGGTTCTCGCCAAAGGTGCGCTGGCCGGCGGCGATCAGCGGTTCGATCGCTTCAGCCGGGTGGGTCTTGCTGACCGCCACCAAGGTGACCTCCTCTGCACGGCGCTGTGCAATCTTTGCCGCCTGGGCGATGCGGGCGCGAATCTCGGCAAGCGGGCTGCCCGCGGCTATGACTGGATCGTTCATGGCACGCTGCTATAGCGATGCGATGCCGCCGCGCCACCCTCTGCCGAAGATCTGGCTGCTCAGCGATGCGCGCAACGATGCGGCGCTGGAGCGCGCCTTGAAGCGCCTGCCGCGCGGAAGCGGGCTGATCTTTCGGCACTACCACCTCGATCCTGTGGAGCGGCGGGCCCGGTTCAAGGCATTGCAGCGGCACGCCCGGCATCACGGCCACCGCATCGTCTTGTCCGGCAGCGTGGCACAGGCCCGGTGCTGGGGCGCAGACGGAGCCTATGGCGCCGATCTGTCGCGGGGCCCGGCCCTGCTCCGGCTCGTCACAGTCCACTCGCTGCGCGAACTGCGCCGCGCCCGCCGCGCCGACGCGGCGCTGCTCTCGCCGGTATTCCCGACCCGCAGCCATCCCGGCGGCAAGGTGCTGGGACCGCTGCGTTGGAAGGCACTGGCGGCGCGTTCCCCGGTTCCGGTCATCGCCCTGGGCGGGATGAACCCGCGACGTGCGCAGCGGCTCAAGGCGCAGCACTGGGCCGGGATCGACGCCTTTTTGCGATGAAGCGAATCCAAGGTTTTCCAAGGATTCTTGACGCGGAGTCACCCCTCGGCGCATAACGGGCGCTTGATAGGGGAAGCATAATGGCATCAGGTCCAGCATCGGCCAGCCACCGCGGCGCGCGCGTCGATTGGCGCGCAACGCTGCGGCGTGCGCTGCGGCGTAGTGCCGAGATCGGCGGTGCGATCGTGCTGATAGCCGCGATGGTCTTCCTCGCGCTGGCCCTGGCGACCTATCACCAGACCGATCCTTCGGCGTCGACCGCCGCTGCCGGCCCGGCCCAGAACTGGATGGGCGACATCGGGGCCTGGGTCGCGGAACGGGCCCTGTTCCTGTTCGGCTGGACCGCGATCCTGCTGCTGCCGATGCTCTATGTCATGGCGCGCAAGCTGTGGCGGCTGGTTGAGGAAGAGGACGAGGACCTGCCCCATACCGACCACCCGTGGTGGCGCCCGCTCGGCCTGCTGATCCTGGCCATGGCCCTGATCGGCACGACCATCGCGCTGTGGATCAGCGCCGATTCCGACCTGCCCGCCGGATGGGGCGGGATCGCCGGAATGGCCGGCGCGGGCGCGGTGCAGTTCGCCGCATCCTTTGCCCCGGAAGCCTATCGCTGGCTGTTCACCCCGATCACCGGCCTGATCACCCTGGCGGCGGGAGCGCTGATCGCCGGACGTATCTTCGCACTCGACTGGGGCAGCCTGTTCACCCTGCCCGGTTTCCTCAAGCAGCGGCCCGCCCTGCCCGAACGGATTGCCGATGCCCTGCCCGTGCCGCGTTCCAAGAAGGAGCGCGATGCCGAGGCTGCCCCCCCGGTGCTGCTGGGCGAACCGCGCAAGGCTCCCGAGATCAGCGGGGCCAGTGCCGCAGCCAAGCCCGCCCCGGTCACTCTGCCGACCCGCCAGGGCGACCTGTTTGACCAGTACGAACTGCCCTCGCTCGACCTGTTGACCGATGCCCCGCCCAATTCGGCGCCCAAGATCGACAAGCTGGCGCTGGAACGCAATGCCCGCCTGCTGGAAACCGTGCTCGACGATTTCAACGTCAAGGGCGAGATTACCGCCGTGCGCACCGGCCCGGTCGTGACCATGTACGAACTGGAGCCGGCCCCCGGCATCAAGTCCAGCCGCGTGATCGGCCTGGCCGACGACATCGCCCGCAACATGAGCGCGATTTCCGCCCGCGTCTCCTCGATCCCTGGCCGTACCGTGATGGGCATCGAACTGCCCAATTCCGACCGCCAGATGGTCAGCTTCAAGGAACTGGTCGCCTGCGAACAGTTCGCTCATTCCAAGGGCGCCCTGCCGATCATTCTGGGCAAGGACATTGCCGGCGAACCGATCGTTGCCGACCTCGCCACCATGCCCCACCTGCTGGTCGCGGGCACCACCGGCTCGGGCAAGTCGGTCGGTCTCAACTGCATCCTCCTGTCGCTGCTCTACCGCCTGACGCCCGCCCAGTGCCGCCTGATCCTGGTCGATCCCAAGGTGCTGGAACTCAAGTCCTACGACGATATCCCGCACCTCCTCTCGCCCGTGGTCACCGAACCGGCCAAGGCGGTGCGGGCGCTGAAATGGGCGGTCGAGGAGATGGAGCGGCGCTATCGCCAGATGAGCGAGATCTCGGTCCGCAACCTCGCCGGCTTCAACGAAAAGGTCAGCGCCGCTGCCGCCAAGGGCAAGCCGCTTGGCCGCCGCATCCAGATCGGCTTTGATCCCGATACGGGCGAGGAGCTGTATGAAGAGCAGCAGCTCGATTACCAGGTCCTGCCGCAGATCGTCGTCATCGTCGACGAACTTGCCGACCTGATGGTGACGGTCGGCAAGGAAATCGAAGTCCTGATCCAGCGCCTGTCGCAAAAGAGCCGCGCGGCGGGCATCCACCTGATCATGGCCACCCAGCGTCCGTCGGTTGACGTCATCACCGGCGTGATCAAGGCCAACCTGCCAACCCGCATCTCCTTCGCCGTGACCAGCCGGATCGACAGCCGCACCATCCTGGGGGAGCAGGGCGCAGAGCAGCTGCTGGGCAAGGGCGACATGCTGTACAAGCCCAACACCGACCCGATCAAACGCGTCCACGGCCCCTTCGTTTCGGACGAGGAAGTGGAACGCATCGCCGATTACTGGCGCAGCCAGGGCAGCCCGGAATACATCGATTCCGTCACCGAAGAGCCAGAGGATGGCGGCTTCGGCTTTGACGATCTGGATGCCACCGCGTCCGACAATCCGGACGAGCGCAAGTACCGGCAGGCCTGCCAGATCGTGTTCGAAAGCCAGAAGGCCAGCGCCTCGTGGCTGCAACGCCAGCTGGGCGTGGGCTACAACACCGCGGCCAAATGGGTCGAACGCATGGAAGCCGACGGCTTCGTCGGCCCGGCCAACCACGTCGGCCGCCGCGACATCTACCGCGACCGCGACGGCAACCCGCTTTAGGTGCAATCCTCAATAAGACCATTCGTCCTGAGGAGGCGCTGAAGCCGCAGGCTGAGGCGCCGTCTCGAAGGACCGCGCCCGGACGCCGTGGTTCGAGACGGGCCCTCAATCTGCGATTTCGGTCCCCCCTCACCACGAACGGCTGTCGTTAATCCCCGTCACCCCACCCCGTCACCCCGGACTTGTTTCAGGGTGACGGGGTATGGGCGATTATTCGTCCTTCCTCCCCCGCACAGCGCCAGCGGCTAGGCAAGCCAGTGCTTCGACAAGCTCAGCACGAGCGGTTGCGGGGGCAGAGTTATCCGCCCCCACATCCACCCCCCACCCCGTTCGTCCTGAGGAGGCGCTGAAGCCGCAGGCTGAAGTGCCGTCTCGAAGGACCGCACCCGGACGCCGTGGTTAATCCCCGTCACCCCGGCGCAGGCCGGGGGCCAGTTGCGCCACTTCGATTAATTCGATGTTTTTAAAGCAAAAAACGCCAAATAGCAGTTTCCACCTAGAAAATTTCCCATTAAGAACAGACCCTTATTCAAGGGGTCGAAAATGCGTCTTGGTTGGGATGAAATTAAGCGCCGGGCCAAGGCGTTCAGTGAAAAGCACGCGGACCGGGCGGACGAGCGCGCCGAAGCGCAGCTGTTCGTGAACGACTTCTTCAAGATCTTCGGCATGTCATCGCGCCAGATCGGGCGCTATGAACGGCGCGTGGCGGATGTCGCGCGCAAGCAGCGCGGCTATATCGATTTCTTCTGGCCGGGGCAGATCATCGTCGAGATGAAGTCCCTTGGCAAAAGCCTGATCGCGGCAG
>JBKHWO010000058.1:0-50039 GCA_046566485.1 Alphaproteobacteria bacterium
GGCGAACATGGTGATCGAGAACTATCGCATCGAAAGGCTGGCGGCATGACCTTCCGCAGCGCCGTCATCACCTTCCCCGGCTCGAACTGCGACCGGGACATGGCAGACGCGCTGGAAAAGGTATCAGGCACTGCGCCGTACCGGGTGTGGCACGGCGATGCCGACCTGCCCCAGGGACTGGACTTCATCGCCCTGCCGGGCGGATTCTCCTATGGCGATTACCTGCGCTCGGGCGCGATGGCCGCGCGCAGCCCGATCATGCAGGCCGTCGTGGCGGCTGCCAATCGCGGCGTGCCGGTACTGGGCGTCTGCAACGGTTTCCAGGTGCTGACGGAAAGCGGTCTGCTGCCCGGCGCCCTGCTCCGCAATGCGGGCATGAACTTCGTTTGCCGTGAAGTCGCGTTGACGGTTGAGAACAGCCGAAGCCTGTTTACCAGCGGCTACGTCGCAGGACAGACGATCACCATTCCGGTGGCCCATCACGATGGCAACTATTTCGCTGACGCGGAAACGCTTGACCGGCTTGAAGGGGAAGGCCGGGTTGCCTTCCGCTATGCTGAAGAAGTCAATGGCTCCGCCCGGCAAATCGCCGGAGTCCTGAATGCTGCTGGCAACGTGCTGGGCATGATGCCGCACCCGGAACGCATGATCGAAGCGGAACAGGGTGGAACGGACGGGCGAGCCTTGTTTGAAAGCGCGCTCAGCGCTCTCGCTTCAGCCTAGCCGGGGACAGAGCCGGAGAAGCTCCTGCCGGGCAATAGGCACGGCACCTCACTCCACTGTGACGGACTTGGCAAGGTTGCGGGGCTGATCGACGTCGGTTCCTTTCACGCAAGCGACGTGATAGGCAAGCAGTTGCACCGGAATGGCATAGACCAACGGCGCGATCAGCGGGTGAACCTTGGGCATCTCGATGGTTGCCATGCAACCCTCGCCCGTCTCGTCCAGCCCCTCGCGGTCGCTCACCAACACAATCTTACCGCCGCGTGCGCGAACTTCCTGCATATTGCTGACGGTCTTTTCAAACAGCGGCCCGCTCGGCGCGAGAACGATAACCGGAACCGCCTCATCGATTAGCGCAATCGGACCGTGCTTCATTTCGCCCGAGGCATAGCCCTCGGCATGAATGTAGCTGATTTCCTTGAGCTTGAGCGCGCCTTCCAGCGCCAGCGGGTAATCCTGCCCGCGCCCCAAGTAAAGCACGTCACGCGCCGGGGCGATGAGATGGGCCATCGCCGCAATCTCGTCATCATGGGACAGCGCATCGTTCATCGTGGCCGGCACTTCCAGCATGTGCTCGACCAATTCCGTTTCCTCGGCGCGGTTCATTCGGCCGCGCTTCACTGCCAGGTGCGCAGCCAATGCGGCAAGCACGGCGAGCTGGCAGGTAAAAGCCTTGGTGCTGGCGACGCCGATTTCCGGACCGGCATGGGTCGGCAGCAGCAGGTCCGCCTCGCGCGCCATGGAACTGGTCGGAACATTGACCACGACGGCAATCGTCTGGCCGTTTTCCTTGCAGTGGCGCAGCGCTGCCAGAGTATCGGCGGTTTCCCCGCTTTGCGAGATGAACAGGGCAAGGCCACCCGGTTCCAGCACAGGATCGCGGTAGCGGAACTCGCTGGCGAAATCGATGTCGACCGGCAGGCGGGCGAACTGTTCAAACCAGTATTTCGCGACCATCCCGGCATAAAAACTGGTGCCGCAGGCAACGATCGTGACGCGGTTGATGCGCGACAGGTCGAAATCGAACTGCGGCAGGGCCACCGACTGGTCGACCTGGCGGATATAGCTGTTGAGCGTCTGCGCCACGACGGTCGGCTGCTCGAAAATCTCCTTCTGCATGAAGTGGCGATAATTGCCCTTCTCGATCTCGGCGGCAGAGGCTCCCGAGGTGGTGACTTCGCGGGTGACCGGTTGGTTGTCCCTGTCGAACACCTGCGCCCCGTCGCGGGTAACAATCACCCAGTCCCCCTCGTCGAGGTAGGAGATCTTCTGGGTCAGCGGTGCCAGGGCCAAGGCATCGGAGCCGAGATAGGTTTCCCCGTCACCATATCCGACCACCAAAGGCGATCCCAGCCGCGCACCGATCAGCATGTCGGGCTGGCTGCGGAACGCGATGGCCAGCGCGAAGGCCCCGCGCAGCTGCGGCAGGACCTGCTTCACAGCCTCGACCGGTTCGACGCCTTGCTCGACAAGCTCCGAAACCAGATGCGCCACCACTTCGGTATCGGTGTCGCTTTCAAAAGCGCGGCCGCGCGCGGCCAGCGCTTCCTTCAGTTGCTTGAAATTCTCGATGATCCCGTTGTGGACCAGGGCGAGTTCCTCGGTCGCATGGGGATGGGCATTGGCCGCAGTCGGCGCCCCGTGCGTAGCCCAGCGGGTGTGGGCGATACCGGTGGTGCCAGGTGCAGGATCTCGGGCCAGTTCGTGGACCAGGTTCACCAGCTTGCCCGGCGCGCGGCGGCGGATCAGTTGTCCACCATCAGCCGTGCAGACTCCGGCGCTGTCATAGCCGCGATATTCCATCCGGCGCAGACCATCGACCAACCGGTCCGCAACCGCTTCCTTGCCAACAATGCCGATAATTCCGCACATTTTTTTGGCCTTCTCTATAGAATGTAAGGGACGCGAATTCCCGGCAGCTCTGCCGGAAAATCCTTGGTGTTTCGAGTTATCAAGATTGCGCCATTCACCTGCGCCGTAGCCAGAATGTAGGCATCCATCAGTTTCATCTTCTTGCGATGACGAATATCGGCGGCCGCACTGGCGATTCGGGCATCCAGTTCAACGACTTCAAACGGCGCAATCGCCTGTTGGATTACGTCGCGGCGTTCCAGCGCTTCACCGGAAAGGATTTCCGTCCAGACGATCCGGCTGATCCGGTGCCGTTTGTAGCGGGCAAGTTCGGCAGCTGCTTGGGGATAGCCCTTCAGCCAGTCGATCAGGATATTGGTGTCGAAGAACGGATCGGACACGGATCAAAGATCTTCATAGGAAGTGCGATCCTCGCGCATGGCGACCTGATATTCGACCCCGTCCGGTATTTCGCCCCGGTCCTTCCAAAGTCCCGCCCCACGCGAAATCCAGTCCTTGTTACCCAAAGCGGAAGCCTGCGCTTTGTACGCCCGGACCGCCTCGCGCAAAACGGACGCGCGCGACTGGCCCTGCTCAACCGCACGGGCATCGAGCCACTTGATGTCATCGTCGGGCAAGTCGGCGAGAATGCGGGTCATTGATATCTCGATATCATATCATGATATCGTGTCAATCTTTCTTATTCGCGGCTTTCTTCTTTTTCATCGCATCGTGAAAACGATCCGCCCAGCCAGGCTTGACCAGTTGTTCGCCGCGAACGATCCGCAATTCGCCCGCTGCTACGTCACGCGTCACTGCGCTGCCCGCGCCGACAATCGCGTCCGCACCGATCTTGACCGGAGCGACCAGCGAAGAGTTGGAACCGATGAAGGCACGCTCCCCGATGATCGTCTTGTACTTGAAATAGCCGTCATAATTGCAGGTAATGGTGCCTGCACCGATATTCGCGCCAGCCCCGACTTCGGCATCGCCGATGTAGGACAGATGGTTGGCTTTGGCCCCCTTGCCCATTGTCGCTTTCTTGACCTCAACGAAGTTACCGATCTTTGCCTTTTCCTCAAGCACCGTACCGGGACGGAGGCGGGCGAAGGGCCCTACCTCGGCAGCGCTTGCCAGGCTGGCCCCTTCGATGTGGCAATTGGCGCGGATCTTGACTCCGTCGGCAACGGTCACGCCCGGGCCAAAGAACACGTTGGGTTCGACCAGTACATCGCGGCCCAGCTTGGTATCCCAGGCAAACCAAACAGTCTCAGGAGCGATCAGGCTGGCCCCTTCATCCATTGCCTGTGTGCGGCGGCGCTGTTGCCAGCGCGCCTCGGCTTCGGCCAACTCGGCTCGGGAATTGACCCCCATGACTTCGGCTTCATCTGTTTCGACTACGACCACCCGCGCACCCTCTGCAATCGCATTGGTTGCGACGTCAGGGAGGTAATACTCGCCAGCTGCATTATCGTTCCCGACCGCCTCAAGCAGCCGCCAAATGTCGTCGCTATGGGCGACGATCACGCCGGAATTGCACAGATCGACCGCACGTTCCTCGGCAGAGGCGTCCTTGTGCTCGACCATCTTGCGCACCGTGCCGTCACTCTCGGCGATGATACGGCCATAAGCAGCCGTGTCCGCTGGACGAAAACCAAGCACCGCCACTTTCGCATCCCCGGTCAGCGCGCCGCACAGCCGCCGAACGGTTGCAGCAGAAAGGAATGGCACGTCGCCAAAGCAGACCAGCACCAGTCCGGTGAAATCGGCCAGTGCATCCTTGGCCATCAGCGCGGCATGGGCGGTGCCAAGCTGCGGCTCCTGAACGACGACTTCCACATCGCTGCCCGCCAGCGCCGTTTCGATCTGCTCGCGGCGATCGCCCGCAACAATGACCTGACGACCAACTCCGACTTCGCTCAGGCTGCCCAGAAGGTGCAGCAGCATCGGATGGCCGGCAATCGGATGCAGCACCTTGTGCAGGTCGCTTTTCATGCGGGTTCCCTTGCCTGCGGCAAGGACAATGACGGCCAGTGGAGTGTCGTTGGAGCTCATGCCAGCCACATGCCACCAAATCATTGCGGATTCCAGCGGCCTGAGCCAATGGCCCACCGATGACCAAGCACCGCTTCAAGATCGTCGGCTTCGACCTCGACGGAACCCTGCTCGACACCTCCGGGGATCTCGCCGTTGCCTTGAACCATGCGCTGGGCACGATTGGCCGCGCACCCGTTCCGGAAGCCGAAGTGCGCAACCTGATCGGAGGCGGTTCGGCACTGATGCTGCGCCGCGGACTGGCCTTGACCGGCGGCGATGAGGGCATTGATTTTGAAGCGCTGCGCAAGGTTCTGATCGCCCATTATGGCAATAACATCGCCCACCACACTGTGCTCTATCCCGGGGCAGCGGACATGCTCGATGCACTCGCAGCACAAGGCACCCGGATCGCAGTCGTGACCAACAAGCCGGAGCCGCTCGCCGTCAAACTGTTCGACGAGCTTGGCTTGTCGCCCCGCTTTGCCTGCGTGATCGGCGGCGGTCGCTATCCCCTCAAACCCGCGCCTGACGCCTTGCACGCCATGGTTGAGCAATGCGGCGGCGGAGCGGCGGCATTTGTCGGCGACACCACTTTCGACACCCGCGCAGCCCGCTCAGCCGGCCTGCCTTCGGTGGCCGTGAGCTTCGGATTTGGTGATGCACCGCCACACGCGCTGGAAGCCGATGCGGTGATCGATCATTTTGACGAGCTGATTCCCACACTTTCGCGTCTCTGACCGAGCTGATTCGTCGGGCAAACCACGCGATTGCGCGCCATTCACCGCAGTTTTACGCTAGGGAACGGCAGTGCTGCATTGCGGCATATTGCAAGGCGACCGCCGCCATGCCATGCCCCCCGCGCTTCCCCAGGGATCAACCAGTTCAGATGGAGAGAACCCCATGACCATTTCGTTCAAGGACCGCGTTGCAATCGTTACGGGCGCCGGTGGCGGCCTGGGCCGCGCCTATGCGCTCGAACTCGCCAAGCGGGGGGCCAAGGTTGTCGTCAACGACCTCGGCGGTAGCCGCGACGGCACCGGCCATTCCGACGCCGCGCTGAAGGTGGTCGAAGAGATCAAGGCCGCTGGTGGGGAGGCCATGTCCAACGGCGGTTCGGTCACCGAATACGAACAGATGGTGGAAATGGTTGCCAAGGCCAAGGAAGCCTGGGGCGGCGTTCACATCCTGATCAACAATGCGGGCATCCTGCGCGACAAGAGCTTTGCCAAGATGACCATGGACGACTGGAAGCTGGTCGTCGACGTACACCTCAACGGCAGCGCCAACTGCACCAAGGCGGTGTGGGACCTGATGCGCGAACAGGCCTATGGCCGCATCCTGATGACCGCCAGCTCGACCGGGCTTTACGGCAACTTCGGCCAGGCCAACTATGGCGCAGCCAAGCTTGGCCTCGCCGGTTTCACCAAGACGTTGGCGCTGGAAGGCGCAAAGTACAACGTACGCATCAACACGCTCGCTCCCGTCGCTGGCACGCGCATGACCGAAGACCTTGGCATGCCCGAAGCCTTCTTCCAGATGCTCGCTCCGGAAAACGTTGCGCCGATGGCGCTGTACCTGGTCAGCGAAGAGGCGCCGACCAACATGATCTGCGGCGCGGGCGCAGGTGCCTATCACGCAGCCTACGTCACCCTGACCCCGGGCGTTGCCCTGTCGGCTGACGAGCGCACGCCGGAAGGCATCGCGGCGCACTGGGACCAGATCATCGATCGCACCGGCGAAATCGTGCCCCAGTCGGGCGGTGAGCAGAGCCAGGTCGTGATGGCAGCGCTGAACAAGATCGGCGCTGTCTGATCCACTGCTCGCCCTACCGGGCGTGAAGCAAACGACATTGGGGACCGTCGCTGCCACCGGGCACGGCGGTCCCTTTGCATTGGAACGCACAGAGATTTGAACACCACGAACCGGACATTCCCTTAGCCTTGCATCCACCTTGTTGCAGCCGCGATCACGCAAAACAGGACCGTCCTATCGGGCGGAAGCAGGAACCCATGCTCAAGCGAATTGATCCTTCACAGGCTGAACTGGGGATGTTCATCCACAAGCTCGAAGGGTCCTGGTTGAAGCACCCGTTCTGGAAAACCAAATTCGTTATCGAGGATTTCGAAACGCTTGCCGATTTGCGCGATTCCGAGATCGAAGCCGTAATCATCGATGTTTCACGTGGCTGTGACATCAAGCCGCACATGTGGACCGGCACAAATCCGCGGATCCCGGTTTCCCGCCAGCGGCGCAACCCCTTCCCGCAACGAGGCAACCATTCGGTACCTCAACCAGCATTCGACCTGCGTTCGACCAAACCCCTCCCGAGCGCCAAAGAGTTCGGGAATGCAGCGAAAGTCGCGGAACGGGGGCGCAAGATCGTCAGTCAAGTGTTCCTTGAGGCGCGCCTTGGCAAATCGATCAAAGCGACTGCCGTTGCACCGGTGATCGAGGATATCTTTGCCTCGATCCAGCGAAACCCCCACGCGTTTAACGGGCTGATGCGCTGCAAGATGGAAACGGAATGGGTCTATCGCCATGCCCTCGCCTGTTCTGCGCTGATGATCTCTCTCGCGCGTCAACTCAACCTATCCGCGACAGAGGTTCGCGAGGCGGGACAGGCAGGCCTGCTGTTTGATGTCGGGCTGAATCAACTTGCCATCGAGATTGCCGAATACCAAAACGATTTCGGCCGCGTTCCGTTGGAAATTCTGCGGGATCATACCACGCTGGGTTACAACTTTCTCCATGCCAGCGGATTGTCCGAACGTACTGCGCTGGTGGCTCTGCACCATCACGAACGCAATGACGGTAGCGGTTACCCGTCAGGCCTTATCGGCGGCGATATCCCTTTGCTATCGCGTATGGCAGCCATCTGCGATGCCTATGATGAACTTGCCAACCGTGGTTCGGATGCCAATCCGGTCGATCCCGGTGAAGTCATGCAAAACATGGCGGCAATGACCGGCAAGTTCGATCCGGTCGTATTCGGTGCTTTTGTCGAGTGCATCGGGGTCTACCCAATCGGCAGCTTTGTCGAACTGCGCAGCGCGCAGCTGGCGATGGTTGTCGACCAGCGTAATGACCATAGCCGCCCAAAGGTACGCACGTTCTATTCCCTGCTTAGTGGTGAGCGTATCCGTTCGGAAGAAATCGACTTGGCGCACTGCCACGGGCAGGATGAAATTTTAGGCCTTGCCGATATGTCCCGTTTCGAGCCGGAAGAGGTCAACGAATTGCGGCAACGCATGATCAATGCGGTGATGCGCACAGCCTGAACGCCCACAAAGGCTTGAGATGCGTAGCGCCGGGCTTATGCAGGATGCGACAGGAGACAACCATGCGCGCAACCCAGGCATTCATCGAGCAGACCGGCGGCCCCGAAGTGATCCAGTGGCGCGAGGTAGACCTCCCAGCCCCGGGACCGCACGAAGTGTTGATCCGCCACGAAGCCGTGGGCCTGAACTTCATCGACACTTACTTGCGTACCGGACTCTACCCGATGCGCCTACCTGGTGCGCTTGGTTTCGAAGCCGCCGGCGTGGTTGAAGCCGTCGGCAGCGAAGTGACCCGCTTCAAACCTGGCCAGCGTGCCGCAAGCTTCGGCGGCACGCCGGGCGCCTATGCCACCGCACGCATTGCCAAAGAGACGGAACTGTTTCCTTTGCCAGAGGGAATTGACAGTGAAATTGCCGCAGCCGTTTTCCTTAAGGGCGCAACGACCGAGGCGCTGGCTGAACGCGTTGCGCCGGTTGGGGAAGGCGGCTGGGCGCTCGTTCCCGCAGCCGCAGGCGGTGTTGGCTTGTTGCTGGTACAATGGCTCAATGCCCGCGGCGTCCGCGTGATCGGAACAGTGGGTGCAGCGGAGAAGGTCGCATTGGCTCGCGAAGCGGGCGCGGAAGAGGTATTCCTTTCGGGGGATCCTGAACTGGTAGCCAAAGTGCGGGCTGCAACCGGCGATGTCGGGGTACAGGTCTCGTACGACGGTGTTGGCGCTGCCAGCTGGCAAAGCTCACTTGATTCCATGGCACCGCGCGGAACGATTGTTTCCTTCGGCAATGCCAGTGGCCCGGTCACAGGCGTGGCACTACGCGATTTGGCGACACGCGGTTCGCTGTTCGTCACCCGCCCGGGCGTCTACGACTATTATCGCGACCCCGCCGAAGCCATGGCCGGTGCCGCGAAACTGTGGGACATGGTTGCTTCGGGTAAGCTCAAGATCACCATCGGCCAGACCTATCCGCTTATCGAAGCGGCCCAGGCTCACCGCGACCTGGAGGGCCGCAAGACCACCGGTTCAACCCTGCTTTTGCCATGACACGGTTGCCACGGATTGAACTGATTGGCCTGCCCAGCGACGTCAATTCATCCTTCGAACGCGGCCCTGCCCAGGCACCTGCTCTGATCCGCCAGGCGCTGTGGTCAGATCGCGGCAATCTTGCCTGCGAGGATGGGCAGGAGGTCGGGATTGACTTTGAGCTCACCGATCACGGCGACCTGTCTTTGGCGGAGACAGCCGAGGACGACGCAGTGATTGCCGCAGCAGTCGAAGCGACAATCCGGTCAGGCGCCATTCCATTGGTTCTGGGCGGCGACCACGCGATGAGTCATCCGGTGGTGCGCGGCATTCACGCAGTCCATGGCCCTGTGACGATCCTTCACTTCGATGCCCATCCCGACCTCTACGATGATTTCGAAGGCAATCCCCGCAGCCATGCTTCGCCTTTCGCACGGATCATGGAAGCAGGACTGGCCAAGCGCCTGGTCCAACTGGGCATCCGCACACTCAACCGGCACTGTCGCGAACAGGCCGAACGATTCGGCGTCGAAATCGTGCCCATGGCCAACTTTTCGGCGGAGCAGGTTCCGGTCCTCAATGGACCGCTCTATATCAGCATCGATCTTGACGGGTTCGATCCGTCAGAAGCACCCGGGGTATCTCACCCCGAACCGGGCGGACTGACGGTACGCGAAGTGCTGTCGGTATTGCGCCGTCAGACTGCTCGGATTGTGGGTGCCGACATTGTGGAGCTAAACCCGCGCTTCGACCAGAACCAGCGCACCGCGATCCTTGCCGCCAAGCTGGTCCGCGAAGTGGCCGCCTTGGCCGCACGAAACCGCTAGTAAAGGCGGTGCTCGACGCCTAGCCGGCCTTCGCGAACCAGATCACATGGCGCGGGCCCTTGCCCTTGCCGTTCGCGTCATAGCGAGCCCGCACCTCGACTTCGTCCACCGTGAAACCGACATCCTGCAGTCGGCGGGTGAACTTCGGATCGGGAAAGGCCGACCATACCGCGAGGATTCCGCCGGGGACCAGCGCCTTGCGCGCATTATGCAGTCCGGACTTGGAATAGAGCCGGTTGTTTTCTTCGCGGACCACGCCGTCTGGTCCGTTGTCGACATCGAGCAGGATCGCATCGAACGGATCGGGTGCGAGCAACATAGCCTCGGCCACGTCGCCCATCCGCAGGGTGACGCGCGGATCGTCCAGGCACCCGGCGGCGACCTCCGCCATGGGACCACGCGCCCAGTCGATGATTTCCGGCATCAGTTCGGCCACGGTGCAGTGCCCTTTGGCACCCATCCGGGCGAGCGCGGCGCGAAGGGTAAAGCCCATGCCATAGCCACCGATCAGCAGGTGCGGATCGCTGCGACCCTTGAGCCGATCGAGCGTCATGGTCGCCAGCGCTTCTTCCGAGCCGCGCAGCCGCGTGCTCATCAGCTCGTTGTGGCCCATCACGATCATGAAATCGCGGCCATGGGCGAAAAGCTTCAGCTCTTCGCCCCCGGGGACCTGCGCCGTGCCCAGCAGTTCGCGGGTGATCACGCCGCGCGCTGGGCGCGGTCGACCGCTTCCTAGTTGAGCATGTCGGCGAGCAGGAACGCCAGTTCGATCGACTGCGCGGCATTGAGACGCGGATCGCAGTGGGTGTGATAGCGGTCGGCCAGCGCCGAATCCGAAATCGCCACGGCTCCGCCGACGCATTCGGTCACGTCCTGTCCGGTCATCTCGATATGGATGCCGCCAGCATGGGTGCCTTCAGCGCGGTGGACTGCGAAGAAGCCGCGCACCTCGTTCAGGATGCGGTCGAACGGACGGGTCTTGTAGCCGCTTTCCGCCTTGATCACATTGCCGTGCATCGGATCACACGACCACACGACCGGATGACCTTCGCGCTTCACCGCACGCACCAGCGGCGCCAGCCCGGCTTCGACCTTGTCATCGCCAAAGCGGCTGATCAAGGTGATCCGGCCTGCCTCGCGCGCGGGGTTGAGCAAGTCGAGCTGGCGGAGCAGTTCGTCCGGCGCCAGGCTGGGGCCGCACTTGAAGCCGATCGGGTTGCCGACGCCGCGCAGGAACTCGACATGGGCCGAACCTTCAAAGCGGGTGCGATCGCCAATCCACAACATGTGCGCGCTGGTGTCGTACCAGTCACCCGTAAGCGAATCCTGGCGCGTCATCGCCTGCTCATAGGGCAAGTGCAGCGCTTCGTGGCTGGTGTAGAAGCTGGTGCCCTTAAGCTGCGGCACGGTCGCGGGATCGACCCCGCAGGCTTCCATGAAGTCCAGCGCTTCGCCGATCCGGGTCGAGATCTCCGCGAACTTCGCCGCCCACGGGCTACGGCCCATGAAATCCAGGGTCCACTGATGGACCTGGCGCAGGTTGGCATAGCCCCCGGTCGAGAAGGCGCGGACCAGGTTCAGCGTCGCCGCGCTTTGCGAATAGGCCTGCAGCAGGCGCTGCGGGTCGGGAATGCGGGCTTCGGGCGTGAACTCGATGCCGTTGATATTGTCACCGAGATAGCTGGGCAGTTCCACCCCGTCCTGAACTTCGACCGGCGAGCTGCGCGGCTTGGAGAACTGGCCCGCCATCCGGCCGACCTTCACCACGGGTTGCTTTGACGCGAAGGTCAGCACCACGGCCATTTGCAGCAGCACGCGGAAAGTGTCGCGGATGTTGTTCGGGTGGAATTCGGCAAAGCTTTCGGCGCAGTCCCCGCCCTGCAGCAGGAAGCCCTTGCCAGCTGCAACTTCGGCAAGGTCGGCCTTCAGCGCCCGCGCTTCGCCGGCAAAAACCAGCGGCGGGAAAGTTGTCAGCGTGTCCGTAACCTTGTCCAGCGCGGTGGCATCGGGATAGCCCGGCAGATGCCGTGCTTCCTTGGCCGTCCAGCTTGCGGGGGTCCAGTTACTCGCCACTTTCGATACTCCACTTCATCGCAAAGCGCGCCCCATAGCCGGAGCAGGCCACAAATGCAAAACTTGCAAACTTAATCCCAGCAATCGCGTAATAATATTTCTAGCCGGAGCAACTAGCGCCCACTGCTGGTGGATAGCGGTGCCGCTGCCGTGGAAGTCGGCAAACTCTGGCCTTGCGGGATCACGGCAACGCGCCACGACTTTCCGGCTGCAAGGTACTTGCGGGCCAGAGCCTGCATGGCTGCCGGGGTCGTTTCGGTGTAATCGCCCAACACGCTGCGCACCTTGCCGTAGCGCGAGGGATCAGCAGATGCCCCCTCGATCAGGTACATGAAGAACGCGCTTGAGGAAGACGCACGGGTCAATGACTGCTTGAGCGGCTCGGTCACCCTGGCGAGTTCCTCGGCGCTGACCGGGTTCGCCGCCAGGTCGGTCGCGATCTCTTCCGCAGTGGCAAAAAACACCGGCATCGATCTCGGTTGAAGACTGGCCATGGCAAAGACATTGCCTCCGTTCTTGAGGTGAACGGGCCAGGAGTTGACCACTTGCGGTGCATAGGCTTCGCCCAACTTTTCGCGCAATTGGTCGAGGAGGCGGTTCTGGAACAACTGCGTCAAAATCTCGAGCTGGCGGCTTTCGTAAATCTGTTCGGCTCCGCCCCCGGTAGGCCAGCCAATCACTCCAGCCGCCTGGTTGGCCTGCCCGCGATGATAAAGCACCAATGGTTGCGGTGATGCTTTTAGCTTTCGCACGGTCAGCCCTGCGGTTCTCGGCGGCAGTGCACCGCGGTTCGGCAAGGCGCCAAATGTCCGGTTCAATGCAGCAATTGCCTGGACTTTGTCGAAGTCGCCGAACAGCTGGATTTCAATCGGCCCCTGGCGCAGAATTGGTTCCCAAACGGCGCGAAAGCCCTCAACGCTTGTCGCATCGATGTCCGTCGGATTGGGCGTGCGAAAGACCGGATCACGGCCCCGTTCCAGAAACTTCAGGTCGCGCTCAAGCACGCCTTGGGGACTGGCGGCATAGCTCTCAAAATTCATCCTCAAGGCAGCTTTGGATCGCAAGACCGGGTTGCCATCCCAACGGGGCATCGCAAATTTCGCGGCAAACAGGTGCAATTGATCTTCCAGATCAGCTGCTCGCGTATCAGCTTTGAAAGCGAAATTGGCATCTTCGATTTCAAAGTCGAAACCGATCTTTCGCCCAGTTGAGGCGCGATCCATCGCCTCGCGGTCGAACGGCCCGACCCCGGAATCGACCAAGGCCATTTCACCAAGGGCCGCGTAAGGGGCGGTTGCTGCGTTGAAAGCCCGCCAGCCTGCGCCAAACCGGACCTTCAGCGTAACCCGCCCAGGTTCTTCTGCGGTTGGCCAAAGAATGACCTTCACCCCATTGGCGTAATCGATCTGCTGGATCTCGAGCAGGCCAACGGCCTTTTCAGCCACCGGTTGCGCGGGTTGACCAATCACCGGGAGATCAGAATACTTGATACTGTTGGCTGCCAGACGGGCATCGTCGGTTGCGGCGACCGGTGTTTCCAGAGCCGCGCGGAATTCAACCGGTGTCACTTCGCTGGCGAGCGGCGTGACATAGACTGCGCGGGTCGCGCTGCCGGCAAACATCGCGCGGGTCTTTTCCAATATGCTTGCCGGTGTGAACAACGGGATTGAACGGTTGAAAATGTCCTGAACCACTTCAGGCGACGCGATCGTCTCGCGGATGTCGAGCGCAGTGACCATGTCATCGGCAAGCTTGCTGCCGGGAAGCAGGCGGCGTTGTTCAACACTGCTCTCGAAAGCGACCGAGAACTCCTGCACCTCGCGGTCAATCTCCTCCTGACTGGGCGGTTTGGCTATGGCGTCTGCGATCACACTGCGCGTGTCCTGCAATGCAGCCCGCCAATCGGCGCCAAGCGGGGTTATGCTGACATAGGTGACGTCGGCAGAACGGGCGACCTTGTCCTTGTTGACCTGGGCAGCAAGAAAGCTGCCTCCGGCCCGGGCCTTGGCCTCTAGCCGGCGGTTGATGATCGCCTGGGCGACCGATTCGATCATGATCCCCTGGTTGTACACCACGGTATCGCGGACCGGGCGCCAAGGCCGCAGGATGGCATAAGCAATGGACCGCGGCATTTCCGGTTCGGTGATGATGCGCATCTCGCCCAGCGGTGCCTGGCCTTGTGCTCCCGGCGGTGACACCGGGTCGCCGAATGAAGGTTCGCTGACCTTCTGACCAACCCCCTGCCAATCGCTGAACCATCGCTTGATCGAAGCTTCCATCACCTCCGGAGCGATATCTCCGACCACGATCACCACCGTGTTTTCAGGGCGGTACCAGCGTTGATGATAGGCGGTAACTGTGGCCGCGTTTGCTGCAAGCAGTGTCTCTTCGGTACCGATTACCGGCCGAACAGCCAATTTTTGTCCCGCGAAAAGAGTTTGCTGGGTCTGCTCGAAAATACGCGTAGCCGTACCCCCACGCTCCCGCATTTCAGCCAGGACTATCGGCACATCAGTGCGGACATTCTTTTCGTTGATAACCGGAGCAATCATCATGCCGGAAAGCAGCTTCATCGATTCATCAAGCGAAGCCTGGGTCGCATTGGGCAGATCAAGCTTGTAGGTTGTCGCCACCGGCGACGTTTCGGCATTGGTGTCACTGCCAAACGTCGCCCCCATGCGCTGCCAGGTCGGAATTGCCTCTCCTTCGCCCAAGTAGCGCGACTGGCGGAACACCATGTGTTCAAGCAAGTGCGAAAAGCCACGTTCCTGATCGCTTTCGTAGAGTGAGCCAACGTCCATTCTAATCCGGATCGAGACCTGTCCGGGAGGCACACCGTTCTTGCGCACCACATAGCGGACACCATTGGGCAATTCACCGAACTGCCATTCCTTATCCTGCGGAACGTCGCTGTCTCGATACAGCCATGGCGTTGCCGCAGTGCTTCCTTGAGTCACCGGAGCAACGGACAGGGGCCCTGTGCGTTTCGCTGCCGCGGGCCGGGGGCCCTTCGCGGGGGCGGCCTGAATTGCCGGGACCATGACCATCGACAGAGCTGGAAGGATCAGGGCAAAATGGCGCAGTGCGCGAAGGGAATTTGACATATGCAAAGAACTATAAGCGCCGCATTGATGAAGGACCAGTGAATATCAGATACAATTCCCGCGCGTTCGAACGACCGGATAATCGATTGGTTAGACCGCGGCGATTGCAAAAGCCGGTCACCGGCTACTTGACCCGGCGACCTTGCGGCCTACATGCCAAGCCATGTTCATTGAAACCGAAACCACCCCGAACCCTGCAACCCTGAAGTTCTTGCCCGGGCAGGAAGTGATGTATGCAGGAACCCGCGATTTCCGGGATGAGGAAGACGCTGCGGCAAGCCCTCTGGCTTCAGCCCTGTTCGACCTTGGCGATGTCACGGGGGTCCTCTTCGGACGCGATTTCGTTTCGGTTACTGCCGGTCCGGGCACAGACTGGTCCGCCCTGAAGCCACAGGTGGTGGCGATCCTGCTTGACCACTTCATCACCGGTACTCCGTTGTTTCATGCTCCTACCGCTGCGGGAATCGCTGTCCCGGCCGAGGTCGAGGATTTTGGCGACGATCCGGCTGATTCCGATGTTGTTGCCCAAATTAAGGAACTGATCGAGACCCGGGTTCGTCCAGCCGTGGCCAACGACGGCGGCGACATCGTCTATCGCGGCTTTCGGCAAGGTGTGGTCTACCTGGCCATGCAAGGAGCCTGTTCCGGCTGTCCCAGCTCGACGGCAACGCTGAAGAACGGGATCGAGACGCTTTTGAAGCACTATGTGCCCGAAGTGATCGAGGTCCGCGCTGCCTGATACTGTCAATTTTGTCTTAGTTCCAGTTCAACAGGGGAATTCCGCATGGCTCAGTCGCTGCCTGATGCATCGCTCGATCAGTTGTTTCTGACTGCGCGAACCTACAACGGCTATCTCGACAAGCCTGTCACGACCGAGCAGCTCCATGCGATTTGGAACCTGATGAAAATGGCGCCAACCAGCGCCAACCAACTGCCCGCACGCCTGGTCTGGTGTACAACAGACGAAGCAAAGCAGAAACTTGCGGCCTGTGCGATGCCTGCCAATGGCGAAAAGATTCTGAAGGCCCCGGTCAGCGTTATCATTGCAATGGACCTGGAATTTCATGAACAACTTCCCTGGTTGTTCCCTCACACCGATGCGCGTGCCTGGTTTGCCGGAAACGATGCGCTGCGCGAACGATCGGCATTCCTCAACACTACCTTGCAGGCGGGCTATTTCATTATGGCAGCCCGTGCCCTGGGCCTCGACACGGGACCGATGACCGGCTTTTCAACTGACGCGGTCGATGCCGCATTTTTCGCAGACAAGCCGGCGCATAAGTCGGTCATGATCTCAACCCTTGGCTACGGCGATCCAGCCAGCATTTTTGAGCGCAGCCCACGCCCGGATTTCGGCACCTTCAATTCCGTCGCCTGAGCGGCTAAACTTCTGGCATGAAGACCCTGGTGATCGATAGCGCAACTGAAGCTTGCTCCGTCGCGCTGTTCGACAACGATGTGCTGATCGCCGGGGATTGGCGCATGCTTGGCCGGGGCCATGCCGAACAACTCGTACCGATGATCCAGGCACTGCCCGAAAATGGTCGGGCGGATCGCATTGCAGTAGCACTTGGCCCCGGCAGTTTTACCGGCGTCCGCGTTGGACTGGCGGCGGCTCGGGCCCTGGCCTTCGCATGGAATGCAGACCTGGTCGGCTATCCTTCGCTTACCTTGATTGCGGCCATGGCCTTGGACCAGCACCCCGCTGCCTCGGTTACAGTTTGTACCACCGGCGGGCATGGAGAATGGTTCGTACAGGAATTTGACGCCGATGCCTCAACGCAGAGTGAACTGGCTTCCTTGCCGCCCCTGGATGCCGCTTCTGTCGCTAGAAGCGCTTTGGCAGCAGGGAGTCAGTCAGAGGAACTGGTAACCCTGCGCGGCGAGGGCACTGCCCTGCAAATCTGGACCGATGCGCGGTCTTTCCACCTATTGCCGCATGCGGCGCTTACTACAGATGTAGCGCCGCTTTATGGACGTGCGCCCGACGCGCGCCTGCCAAACCTAGCATGATCCAGGTTCCCGACGACGTCGATCGGATCATGGCGGTGATGCACGCCGCTTTCCCACCTGATTTTGGTGAGGCTTGGACCCGTCGCCAGGTCGAGGATGCACTGCTTGTGGGCAACTGCCATTACCGACTGATCGCCGCGACCGGTGCGGAGCCCATGGATCAGGAACCTGCAGCAGGATTTTTCCTGTCACGTCATGGCTTTGAGGAAGAAGAACTATTACTAATTGCAGTTGACCCGGAACATCGCCGAAAAGGGATAGCCAATAAACTCTTGAATTTATTGGATAAAGACGCCATTTCCCGAGGTTCGCGGCGAATTTTCCTTGAAATGCGGCAAGGAAACCCCGCAGAAATCCTTTACTTAAGACACGGCTTTTCACCAATTGGTGTACGAGTTAATTATTATCGAACATTAAGTTATGAACGGTTAGACGCCATAACTTTCTGCAAGCAGCTGGATTATTCTCATCAATAGCAACCACAACTAACCTGTCGATTTTGAAATGATCCGAAACGGATAGTTAAAAACCTTGTTCTGATAGTGAGAATGGATTAGATCAGGTTAAATTTAAGTCTAACAACGGGAAACCGGAACCCAAAAATCCGGGTCGCACGCAGACAGAAGGAAGATAGCCATGGATGCAACCCAGGCTGATATCAATGAAATGCTGATCACTTTGACTTCAGACATCGTTGCTGCACACGTCAGCAACAACAGCGTTGAAGTACATGAGGTCTCGACGCTGATTGGCAATGTCTACGGCGCACTTGCCGGACTTGGACAGCCAGTCGTTGTCGAAGAAAAAGCACCTGAGCCAGCTGTCTCCGTGCGTGCATCGGTCAAGCCCGACTATATTGTCTGCCTTGAAGACGGGAAGAAGCTCAAGATGCTCAAGCGGCATCTGATGACCCATTACAACATGACCCCTGAAGAATATCGAATCCGCTGGAACCTGCCGGCCGACTATCCAATGGTCGCGCCAAACTATGCCGAGAAGCGCCGCGACCTCGCGAAGCAGATCGGTCTTGGTCGCAAGCCCGGCCAAAAGCGGGGCCGCAAGCCCAAGGGTTGATTGACCAATTACGCGCAGTTGAAGAATCGCCCCGCCGGTCTATGATCGGCGGGCCGTTTCTTTTTGTGGACTAACAATTCGTGCACCAAGCCATCGACATCGAAGCACTCTGCGCCCAGCGGGGCCTGCGCATTACCGAACAGCGCCGGGTGATTGCAAAAGTCCTGTCCGAATCCAGCGACCATCCCGACGTTGAAGCCCTGCATGAACGCGCCTCGGCAATCGATCCAAAGATTTCGATCGCGACGGTCTATCGCACCGTCCGCCTGTTTGAAGAGGCCGGAATTCTCGACAAGCACGACTTTGGCGATGGCCGCTCGCGCTATGAAGCGGCACCCGAAGCGCACCACGACCACCTGATCGACGTCGAAACCGGCAAGGTCATCGAATTTGTCGATCCTGAACTCGAAGCGCTGCAGCGTCAAATCGCCGAAAAGCTCGGCTACCGCCTCGTGGACCATCGCATGGAACTCTATGGGGTTCGGCTAGACCGCGAGGGCTGATGGCGCTCGCCCTCGCCCGTACAAGGGAAATTTCCGTATTCGGCTGGTCGCGGATCATCCTGCGTCTGATTGCCATGCTAGCGCTGCTCTTTCTTTGCGTCCCGCTGTATTACCTCCACCGGCTGCTTCGCCTTCCCAATCCATGGCCCCGGATCTTTCTGGGTGGCTTCGCTTGGATCGCCGGAGTGGTTCTGGCTTATCGGGGCAAGAAGGTTCGGCGCGGTGCCTTCCTGCTGGCGAACCACGTCAGCTGGATCGACATCCCTGCACTGGCATGGGCCAGCGGCACTGCATTTGTTGCGCACGACGGGCTCGCTGCAATGCCCTTGCTAAAGACACTGTGCGAGATGAACGATACGGTGTTCATCGCCCGGCACGACCGCAAATCGGTGACCAAGCAAATCGCGGACGTTCGTACCGCATTGTCGGATACCGGCGCACTGACCATTTTCCCCGAAGGCACGACCAGCGACGGCACCGGGTTGCTCCCGTTCAAAAGCTCGCTGTTGTCGGCAATCGAACCCATCCCAGCGGGTATTGCCGTCCAGCCCGTGTTGCTGGACTATGGTCCCGATGCCGCCCAGATCGCCTGGGTTGGGGAAGAGCATGGATTGGACAACTTCCTGCGCATCCTGGCGCGAACCAAGCGGGTCCGCTTGACGGTGCACTTTCTCAAGCCCCTCATCGGGGACGCCTTGACCAACCGCAAAACGATTGCTGCGACAGCGCGCGAGGAATTGCTGATAGCGCTTAGCCGATAGCGCTTCAAATTTAGCGCGAATTGGCTTATCCGCCCCAGCCCATGCGCTCAACCCCGCCTCCCCGGACCTATCGCGTCAAAAGCTTCGGCTGCCAAATGAACGTCTATGACGGCGAACGCATGGCCGAACTCCTCGCGGAACAAGGGATTTCGCCCGCCCCAGAAGGGGAGGAAGCCGATCTGGTTGTGCTCAACACCTGCCACATCCGGGAAAAGGCAGCGGAAAAGGTCTATTCGGACATCGGCCGCCTCCGCCGCGAGGACGGCACCGCGCCGCTGATCGCGGTTGCGGGATGCGTCGCCCAGGCCGAGGGCGAAGAGATCATGCGCCGCGCTCCGTCGGTAGGCATGGTGGTGGGCCCGCAAGCCTATCATCGCCTGCCGCAGATGATTGCCGATGCCGTCGAAGGCCGTCGTTCGGTCGATACCGACATGCCGGCTGAAACCAAATTCGACGTGCTTCCCGCGCGGCGCAAGGTCGGCCCGAGCGCCTTCCTGACCGTACAGGAAGGCTGCGACAAGTTTTGCACCTACTGCGTTGTACCCTACACCCGCGGCGCTGAAATATCACGCCCGTTCAACGACCTGATCGCCGAAGCGCACAAGCTGGTCGAAGCGGGTGCCCGTGAGATCACTTTGCTGGGACAGAACGTCAACGCCTGGCGTGACGACAGCAATCGCGGTCTGGAAAAGCTAATCGAAGCATTGGCCGATATCCCCCAGCTGGCCCGCATCCGCTATACCACCAGTCACCCTAACGACATGACCGAGGGGCTGATCGCCGCGCACCGCGACGTGCCCAAGCTGATGCCGTTCCTGCACTTGCCGGTCCAGGCGGGGAACGACCGGGTACTCAAGGCAATGAACCGTAGTCACACGGCGGAGAGCTATCTGCAGGTGCTGGAACAGGTTCGCGCGGCGCGGCCGGACATTGCCCTGTCAGGAGATTTCATCGTTGGGTTCCCCGGAGAGACCGATGCTGAGTTCGAAGACACGCTGAAATTGGTCGAGCAAGTCGGTTATGCCCAGTGCTTCAGCTTCAAGTATTCCGCTCGTCCCGGCACACCTGCAGCCACCATGGACGGCCAGGTTCCGAGCGAAGTGATGGACGACCGGTTGCGGCGCCTGCAGGAGGCGCTCAATACCAGCCAGCTGGCGTTCAACCAGGCTTCGGTCGGCAAGCGCTGCACCGTGTTGGTCGAACGACACGGGAAGTATGAAGGCCAGTGGCTCGGCAAGTCTCCATGGCTGCAATCGGTCCATTTCGCGGGCGAAGCAGCGATTGGCGATCTGGTCGAGGTCGAGCTTACCGAAGCCGGACCCAACTCCATGGCAGCCCGTCTGATCGTTCCGGCGCAAGCCTGAGCTTTTTCCACCGACTGTAATACCCCTGTCGCGTGCGCAGTCGACGCCAGCCCCTATCTTCCGACTCAGGACCGCGGTCGGTCCGGCTGAAAGGAGCGCATGGCCCGCAAATCTCCAAGCGCCTGGAACGAGGCGCCATCCCGTCCTGCCCCGCAACGTGCGCGGGCTGAACTTGAATTTGAAGAAGCGACCATGCTGGGCGCCCTATTCGGGCAGTTCGATGCCAATCTTGTTCTTATTGAAAACCGTCTGGGCGTGTTCATTTCTGCCCGTGGTAACCGGGTCCAGATCGAAGGCAGCGACGATGGCGTCGCGCGCGCCCGGGATGTTCTGAAAACGATGCATCAACGCCTGATGAAAGGTGAGGAACTGGATACCGGCGCAGTCGAAGCGATCATCGTGATGTCGGCCGAGCCGACGCTGGAAGGAATTGTCAGCGGGGACCAGGGCGCACCGCCGATCATGATCCGCACGCGCAAGAAAACCATCGTCCCGCGTTCCGCCACCCAGATCGAATACATGAAAGCCTTGGCGAGCAAGGACGTTATCTTTGCGCTTGGTCCGGCAGGGACCGGCAAGACCTATGTCGCCGTGGCACAGGCCGTCGCACAATTGATGACCGGCAGCGTCCAGCGTCTGATCCTCTCGCGTCCCGCAGTTGAAGCCGGGGAGAGGCTTGGTTTTCTGCCGGGCGACATGAAGGAGAAAGTTGATCCCTACCTGCGCCCGCTCTACGACGCGCTGTACGATTGCATGCCGCCGGAACAGGTGGAGCGGCGCATTGCTTCGGGCGAAATCGAGATCGCGCCGATTGCCTTCATGCGTGGCCGCACCCTGGCCGACGCGTTCGTAATTCTGGACGAAGCACAGAATACCACTCCGGCGCAGATGAAGATGTTCCTGACCCGCTTTGGCCAGAACAGCCGCATGGTGATTTGCGGCGATCCCCGGCAGGTCGACATTCCCGGCGGGGATTCGTTCAGCGGCCTAGCCGATGCGGTCAAGCGGCTGGAAGGGATCGACGGCATCGCGGTAACCCGCTTCACCAGTGCGGACGTGGTCCGCCACCCGATCGTTGGACGGATTGTCGAAGCCTACGAAGGCAAGGACGCATAGAACTGGGCGGCTTGTGGAAGTGACCGCGCTGCACTAGCCGGCTTGCATGGAACTGGAAATCTCCATCGAAGCCGCCTGGCCCACGCCGCCCGACTGGGAACGCTTGGCCGAGCGCACCGTTTCGGCTCTCGCTCAAGTTGCACCGGAACTTAGCAATCAGCGCCTCTCGGCCTCGATCCTGTTTGCTGACGATGCCGAAGTGCACGTGCTCAACCGCGATTGGCGAGGCAAGGACAAGCCGACCAACGTGCTGTCGTTCCCAATGCTGGAACGCGAAGACCTGGTGAACCTTTCGCCTGACGGCCCTCCCGAGCTGCTGGGTGACATAGCCCTGGCGCTCGAGACTTGCGGACGCGAGGCCGCGGAAAAGGGCCTGAGCCTTGACCAGCATGCCACCCATCTGATCATCCACGGCCTGCTCCACCTGGCAGGGCACGACCATGAAATATCACCCGAAGATGCGCGCATCATGGAGCAACTTGAGATAAAGGCCCTTGCTCTTTTGGGTATTGCCGACCCATATGGCGACCACGACGAATTATAGGGATTGCGAAACAGGGCTATGCCCGACATTTCTTCAGGGGATGGGGACAGTAGAAGCCTGCTGACCCGTATGATACGCCGCTTCCTGCGCGGTGGTGAAGCCGACCAGTCGCTCCGCGCGCAACTGGAAGAGGCCATCGACGAGCATGAGGAGGAAGGCGAAGCCGACCGTGGCAATGGCGACTTGTCGCCGCTTGAGCGGCAAATGCTCCGCAATCTCCTCCACTTTTCCGAACACGATGCCGATGACGTGGCGATCCCGCGCGGCCAGATCATCGCGATCCCGCGCAATGCCAGTTGGGACGAGGTTGTTCAGGCTTTTGCCGAACACGGGCATTCCCGCCTGCCTGTTTATGGCGAAACGCTGGACGAAGTGGTCGGAATGATGCTGATCAAGGATGTCTTCACTTTCCTGGCCGAGGGCAAGACGCCCAAGGATTGGACCCAGTTGATGCGTCAGCCGCTGTTCGTGCCTCAAGCACGCAACGCATTGGACGTGCTCAATGACATGCGTGCCAGCCGTACTCACCTGGCGGTAGTCGTCGATGAATATTCGGGCACCGACGGAATCATTACGATTGAAGATCTGGTTGAGGAAATCACCGGCGAAATCGAGGATGAGCACGACGATGCCCCCACTGAACTTTTGGTCCAGTTGGAAGATGGTCTGTGGGAAGCGGACGCCCGGGCTGAATTGGAAGATGTGGGTCAGGTGATCGATGCTCGCCTGGGAGAGATCGAAGAGGATGTGGACACGCTGGGCGGCTTGGCATTCGTCCTGGCCGGGCAGGTTCCTTCGGTTGGTGCAGTTCTTGCCCATGAGAGCGGCTGGCAGCTCGAGGTTATCGGTGGCGATGAAAAGCGCGTGACCCGCCTCCGCCTGCATCCGCCCGCTTCGCTTGAACACCTGGAAGGTTAGACGATGGCTATTCGCCGCCTCCCCCCGATGCGCGCAATCGAAGCTTTTGTCCGCATCGTGCGACTTGGCTCGGCCCGGGCTGCGGCAGACGAACTGGGCCTGTCTCCCAGCGCTCTATCGCGCCGTGTTGCAGCGCTCGAGGAATTCATCGGCAAACGGCTCTTCACCCGCCAGCACCAGGCGATGCGGCTGACAGACGACGGCCACGCGTTCTACAATGCGGTTGGCCCGAAGTTCGACGAACTGGCGGCTGCCGTCGAAGGCCAGGTAGAGAACTCTAAGGTTCTGCGCCTGCACCTGGGCATTTTGCCCTTGTTCGGCAGCCAGCGCCTGTTCCCGCGTCTGCCCGAACTGCGCAAGCAGCATCCGCGCCTGCACATCGACTTCGACACCAGTCCGCAACTTGAAAGCCGGGTCGGGGACACGCTCGACGCGGCAATTATTCTCGCCAAACAACCCGATCCAGCCTTCCATTCGTTCCGGCTGGACCACAATCGCGTCTATGCCTTTACGTCCAAGGCACTCGCGGCCGAGATCGGCACCAATCCGGACAAGGAGGCGCTGTCGCGCCAGACTTTCCTGATCCACACCGAATTGCCTGACAGCTTCGTTGCCTGGAAGCAGGCGATAGGGATGCCCGATCTGGAACCCGCTGCGATCGACCATTACGATTCCGGTCAGCTGATCCTCGAAGCTGCCGCAAATGGCCTGGGCATAGCAATCATGCACGATGACCATTTCCACCGCAGCCATGACAAACGGCTGGCCAAGCTGTTCGATGTCGAGGTGGAAAGCCCCTATTCCTACTGGTTCGTCTGCCGGCCGCATGCCCTTGAGGTGCGATCGGTCCGGATTTTCCACGACTGGTTGGTCAAGGCCGGGCTTTAGGTCAGAATGGCGCGATGAAGCGCCGATTCGTTCTTGCTGCCCTGCCCGCCATCATCTTTTCCCTGACTGCCGCGACCAAGCCACGCAAGCCCGGGCCAAAGCCTGCGGCACCGCCGCGACCATTGGGCGACGTGGTGAAGATTGAGATCGTAACCGAACTCGGCACGATTGCCGCCGACCTGTTCAACAAGCAGGCCCCACTCACCGTGGGCAACATCATGCGTTACGTTGAGGCCAGGCGGTATGACGGAACAAGCTTCTACCGGGCAATGAAGCTTGATTGGGGCGAACAGCCCAATGGCCTGATCCAGATGGGAATCCGCGATCCGGCCAAGCTGTTCCCACCGATCGCGCACGAGCCGACCACGCAGACCGGTATCACTCACAAGGCAGGGACCCTGTCGCTTGCTCGCAATGCACCAGGAACCGCGCGCGCCGATTTCTCTATCCTGATGAGCGACCTAAGCGGCTATGACGCCGATCCGAATTCGGAAAACCCGGAACTGCGCGCCGGTTACTGCGCTTTTGGCCAAGTCGTTTCCGGCATGGACATTGCCCGCAGGATATTCGACGCGCCGCGTTCCACCACCGAAGGACAGGGCTTCATGAAAGGACAAATGCTCAGCCCGCCGATCAAGGTGCTGCGGATTCGTCGTCTCCCGGACTGATCCATCCAGCTGCACCGGTGGCGGATGATGGAGGCTTGGGGCGAATTCCCGTTGGGGGCGGGATCGAGCACGGCACCATCCGCCGCACTGGCCACTCTCGCCGTACAAGGCCGACAAGATTGGCAGTGCACCCGGTTGCAGCAGGTGCAGATGCGTCGAACCGCAACTGCAACCCTGCCGTGCCGATCAGTTTGCTACAATCAGCGCGATATTGCACCAACTAATTGTAGAATAGCATATTTTTTGATTAGCTCACGGTTGCCTTCAAGATCGTGCCGGGTTCGCGCGGCGGTTCGCCTTTGGGCAGCGCATCGACAAATTCCATTCCTTCTTCGACCTGGCCCCAGACCGTGTACTGGCGATCAAGGAAGGTTGCGTCATCAAAGCAGATGAAGAACTGGCTGTTGGCCGAATGCGGGTAATTGGTGCGGGCCATCGAGCAAACGCCGCGCACGTGGGGTTCGTTGTTGAATTCAGCCTGCAGGTCGGGCTTGTCCGAGCCGCCCATGCCGGTGCCCTGCGGACAACCGCCCTGAGCCATGAAGCCCGGGATCACGCGGTGGAACTTCACGCCATCGTAGAAGCCTTCGTTGGTCAGTTCGACGATGCGGGCAACGTGGCCCGGCGCAAGGTCGGGACGCAACTTGATTTTAACGTCGCCGCCGCTGCTGAGCGAAAGGGTAAGGTATTCGGCCATCGATAATCTCCTATAATTTGCGCGTTGATATAGGCAGCCTGCGGACAAAGTCACGCCTCGAGCGCTGGTCCGGGTTGCATTTGGCTTTTAGCGGCCTAGACCCGGCGCAATGACTCCCGAGGATCGCGACAACACATTGCTGGACGAGGCCGCTATCACGGCCGTTGAGCCAGTGCGTGAAAGCGACAGCCTGGATGAAGAAAACACACTGAAGAAGGACTTTGTCCGTCGGGTCAGCGAAGGGCTTGAGGCCGGGGAAACTGACCTCGTCTATGAGCTGGTCGAGCCGCTCCACCCTGCCGACATCGCCGACCTGTTCGAACTGCTTGAAGCGGACGAGCGCCCGCTACTGGCCAAGGCAATCAGTGATCTCATGGGCTCGGAAGTCTTTGCCGAACTCAACGATCACGTCCGCGAACTGCTGGTCGAGGCGCTGCCCGCCGGCGAAGTCGCCGACATTGCCGAACAGCTCGACACTGACGATGCCGTCGCCATGCTGGAAGACCTCGACGAGGACGACCAGCAGGCTGTTCTAGCGGAGATGGAACCGGAAGACCGCGCGGTCATCGAAGCTGCGCTGTCCTATCCCGAGGAATCCGCCGGGCGCTTGATGAGCCGCGATTTCGTCGCGGTTCCCGAGCACATGACCGTGGGCGACCTGATCGACTTCCTGCGCGAAGGCGGCGATCTGGCCAACGAGTTCTGGGAAGTGTTCATCGTCGATGCACGGTTCCATCCGGTCGGCACCTGCCTGCTCAGCTGGATCCTGCGCTGTCCGCGCGCCATCGCGCTGACCGATGTAATGAAGCGCGATCAGACCCTTATTCCGGTCGACATGGACCAGGAAGAAGTCGCACTGCGCTTCCAGAAATACGCGCTAATCAGCGCTGCGGTGGTGGATCACGATGGCCGTCTGGTTGGCCAGATCACGGTCGACGACGTCGTCCACATCATCCAGGAAGAAGCCGGCGAGGACGTCCTGCTGCTATCCGGTGCAGGCGACGGCGACATCAACGAACCGATCCGTGAGAGCTATGCCAGCCGTGTGCGCTGGTTGATCGCGAACCTCCTTACCGCCTTGCTTGGCGCCACGATCATCTCCCACTTCGGCGGAGCGATTGAAAAGCTGGTCGCTTTGGCTGCGCTCTCCCCCATGGTCGCATCGATCGGCGGCAATGCGGGGACCCAGACCATGGCGGTGGCCGTGCGCGCACTTGCCACCAATCAGCTGACCCGGGCGAACACTGGGCGCATCCTCTGGCGCGAGCTTCGCGTTGCCATGCTGAACGGTGTCACGGTTGCCGCGCTGATTGGCCTGGCCACTGCGTTTTTCTTCGCCAACCCGCTGCTTGGCGCGGTGATTGGCACGGCAGTCGTCGTCAACATCATCACGGCAGGGCTAGCCGGGGTTATCGTCCCCGTCCTGTTCGATCGTTTCGATCAGGATCCAGCCGTCGCCAGTTCGGTGTTCGTTACAATGATTACTGATTCGATGGGCTTTTTCGCCTTTTTGGGCTTGGCCGTGGCAAGTGGGCTGGTTTGATGCCGCTACACCTGACCAAAGTCGCTTATGGCGCAGCTTCGCTGGATGATATGCGCGCCTGGTTCGCCAATCGCGGCAAGATAGCGCGGCTCACAACCCGCTACCTACCCAAGCGGTTCGAGGAAATCCTGCCAAAGGACGGCGAACCCGGCGGCTCGCTGTTCTGGATTCACAAGCACCAGTTGGTGCTGCGTAGCCCGATCCTGGGCTTTGAAGAGGCTGAGGGCGGACGCACCAATATCGTCATTTCGACCGAGTTGATCCAGGTCCATCCCCGCCCGAAACGGGCCCATCAGGGTTGGCGCTATCTGGAAGATAGCGATGCGCCTGTCGATCTTGGCTCAGGCGAAGAGCCAGGCGAAGCCCTGCCGAGTGACCTTGCCGGAGAGCTGGCCAGGCTGGGCCTGGTCTAAAGCCCCTTCGCCACTACCCTGCGCAGCGCGTTGGCGTAGACTTCCGGTTCTTGCGCGCCGGGGATCAGGTACTTGCCTTGAACAATCATCGCCGGAACCCCGGAAATGTTCATGTCCCAAGCCTGCGCCTCTTCGCGGCGGACCAATTGGCCAAGCAGTTCGTCATCGATGGCACTGCGCGCACTGGCGCGGTCCAACCCCACGCGTGCCGCAATGTCGGCCAGGACTTCCGGATCACCCATGCTGCAGCGTTGCTGGAAATGAGCATCGAACAGCGCCAGCTTCAGTTCGTTCTGCTTTTCCGCGCCAGCCTCGATCAGCGCCCATTTTAGCAATTTGTGCGCAGCGAAGGTATTCCAGATCATCGCCTTGGGCGGTTCACCCGGGCCAGTGTAGGCAAAGGAATAACCGGCCCGCTTGCCGATTTCGATCAACCGTGCCCGGTTGCCCTCCGCCTCCTCAGGGGTACGGCCATATTTGCGGGCGATATGTTCGCTCTGCCCTTCACCTTCCGGCGGCATGTCCGGGTTCAGTTCAAACGGCAACCAGCGAATCTCCGCTTCGACTTCGCCGTCCAGCAGCGTCAAACCCTTTTGCAGCTGGGAATAGCCGATGATGCACCACGGGCACATCACGTCCGAGTAAATGTCGATGGTCAGTTTGGCAGGTTGGGTCATCTCTCCAGCCACCATTTCAGCAAGTGATGGGCAATCGCCTGGGGCGGCGGGGCGATGAACCGGCCATCCTCGTTCCCGCGCATTGCCGCGGCCACTTCATCACGGGTAAACCAGTCGGCTTCCTCCAGCTCGGTCCGGTCGATGGTCAGCGCGTCATCCAGCGCTTCGGCATAGCAGCCGATCATCAGGCTGGAGGGGAACGGCCACGGCTGACTGCCAACATAGCTGACCTTGCCCACCGCGATCCCCGCTTCTTCCAGCACTTCGCGCGCGACTGCCTCCTCGATGCTTTCGCCCGGTTCGACAAAACCGGCGAGCGCTGAGAAGCGGCGCGGCGGAAATCGGGGCTGACGGCCCAGCAGCAAGCGCCGGTCATGCTCAACCAGCATGATCGTGACCGGATCGACCCGAGGGTAATGTTCGCTCTTGCACGCGTCATTGGTGCAATTGCGCTGCCATCCGCCCTTGGCCAAGACCGTGGGGTTGCCGCAGCGCGCGCAATAGCGGTGCCGCGCGTGCCAATCGACCAGGCTGCGCGCCGCGCCATAGATCGCCAGCTCCTCATGGCTGAGGCTGCTCATCGCCGCCCACAGCCGCGGATTGGCCGGAGCGACCGAGCCGATCAGGCTGGGAGTCACCTCGGCGAAACAGCCCTTGCCGCTCATCAAACCAAGGAACACCAGCTCGCTGTCCGGTCCAGCATCGGCCAGGGTACCCCAAGCCAGGGTCCCTTCCGGCGAGATTTCCGGATCGAGTCCGTCAAGCCGCAGCAGCCGCGCCCGCCAGTCCATCAATCCAGCCAGCCTGTCCGGGTCGGTTCGAATATGGTCCGCACGGTCGAGATCCGCCCCGGCGAAGGCGATAGCCGGGATGGTCACGAAGGGCGCCCCTTTCCAGCGAACAGGTCGGCAGCAACGGACTGCGGAAATTCGGTGATCAGCGGCAGCGAATCCGACGGCATGTACTGGACGTAAAGCCCCATGCGCAGGCCCAGCCGCGTGTTGCACATGCCGATGGTGCCAGCAGCGCCAGACCAGCCATAGAGCCCCTGATTAACCCCGGTACCAACCAGACCGCCTGCACCGAACTTGTAAGGTGCGACCCAGGTTCCGGAAAGGTCGGCGCCTTCAGGAAGCAGATTGGAAGTCCCGAGCCGGACGGTCTCTTCCTTCAAGATCCGCTGGGTTCCATGCAGGCCGCCATTGACCAACATCATCAGGAACTTGTCGAAATCAGCCGGAGAAGTAACCAGACCGGAACCGCCATAGGCAAACGGGGTCGGTTTGAGATAAATCGAGTTGCGCGGCCCATCGAGCGGAAACGGCATTGCCCCCATCAACCCGTAATTGGTGGTCAAGTGAGCCGTTGCACTGGCCGGGACGTGAAAATAGGTGCTGGTCATGCCCAGTGGATCGAAGAACCGCTCCTGCAGGAAGCTCTCGAAGCTTTTTGCGCCGGCGGCCCGCTGAATGATGATCCCCAGGACATCCAGCGCCATCGAATAACGCCAGACTTTTCCAGGCTCGGCAACCAGAGGCACGGTGGCCGTGCGCTTAAGAAACTCGTCGGGGCCAGGCACCGCTGCGCCGCCCGACAGACCCGGTACTGGCAGGGTCGTGACGATCGCCGGGACAAGGCCTTGCCGCTCCAATTCTCGTGCAATAGGCTTGTTCTTGCCAATTCCAGCGTAGCCCAGACCAGCCGTGTGGGTCAGCAAATGGCGGACGGTAATCAGCTTGTCCGTTGACCGCGCATCCAGTCCCTTGTCAGGGTCAATGGCCACTTTCATTCTGGCAAACTCGGGCGCGAAATCGGCAATCGGCTGGTCGAGCTTCAGCTTGCCTTCCTCGACCAACAGCATGGCTGCCATGCCGGTGATCGGCTTGGTCTGAGAATAGGCGCGGAACAGACTGTGCTCGGCAATCGCATCGGGATCGTCGAAGCCCTCGGTACCTCGCCGAATATATCCTGGGGCAGCCTTACCCCAGCCCAGTGCCGCGACCATCCCCGGGATCTTGCGGGTTGCCACGTACTTGTCGAGCATGGCTGCCACGGTAGGCCAGCTGCCATCGACCGAAGCCTCCGCGCTTGCCTGCGCCAGAGCCTCGGCGAACGGAATGGCAGACAGGGCAGCACCGGCACCAAGCCATGCACTGCTTCGCAACAGGCCCCGGCGCGAAAGCGCAAGCTGGTCAAGATCGTTCAAGGTTATTTCTCCCGGTCCGGTTGAGGCGCTAGCCGCGCCGCTTTGGCGAACAAGGTTGGCAGACCAGCCTGACCGAGATCCGCCACTGGCCACCATTCGCCCGCACTTGCTTCCAGCCTAGCCCAATCGTTTCCCGAATAAAGCATTAATTTCAATTCAAGATCGAAGTGCGTGAAGGAATGGCGAACCACGCCGAGCGGGTCCCATTGTCCTCGCAAGGGCGGAGGCGCCACCCCATCATTTCGCGCATTCCAGCCGTTGTCCGGCAAGGCGCGCATTCCGCCCAGCATTCCGCGTTCCGGGCGCTTGACCAGCCAGATCAAGCTTTCCCGCTCGATCCAGAATGCCTGGCCCTGCCGTTGCGGCTTGGCCCGCTTGGGCGGTTTCACTGGAAACTGTTCGGGGCCTAGGCGGCGGCCTTCGCAGCCCTCGCTGATCGGACAAAGCAGGCAACGCGGCGCGCGTACCGTGCAGACGGTTGCGCCCAGATCCATCATCGCCTGGGCAAAATCGCCAGGCCGTTCGGGCGGCGTCAGCGCCTCGGTCCGCGTTCTAATCGCGCTTTTCGCAGCAGGCAGAGGCTGTGCAATAGCATAGAGGCGCGAGACGACGCGTTCGACATTGGCATCGACCACTGCAGCGCGGCGGCCAAAGGCTATCGCGGCCACAGCGGCGGCGGTATAGGCCCCGACACCGGGCAGCTCGAGCAGGCCCTGCTCGGAATCGGGAAAGACCCCACCCCGCGCCGCTACCGCCCGCGCGCAGGCGAGCAGATTGCGGGCACGGGCATAGTAACCCAGCCCCGCCCAGGCCGCCATGACGTCTGCATCATCGGCTGCGGCAAGGTCTTCCACCCGGGGCCAGAGCGAGAGAAACTTCGCAAAATACGGCACGACTGCGGGAACAGTGGTCTGTTGCAGCATCACTTCGGATAACCAAACCCGGTAGGGATCTGGCGGCGGCGAGCCAGGCAAGGCGCGCCAGGGCAGGACGCGCGCATTCGCATCGTACCAGTCCAGAAGACGTTTGGCAGTGGCTTCCATGGCCCGCCTATGGCATTGGCGAAAGCACAATGGAACGGGATGGTGACAAGCCTGCAAAAAAGCCCAAGGCGGAGCCGCGCCGTTATGAGCGGCCCCGCGGTCTTGGTACCCGTCCGATCGGCGAATTGATGCCGGAAATCGGCCGAACCGCCTTTCGCAAGTTCGGTTTCATTCAATCGAGCGTGGTCACCCGCTGGGCTGAAATCGTCGGCGACCGTCATGCCCGGGTCTGCATGCCCGAGGCGATCCGGTTTCCGCCGGGGGAAAAGACCGATGGCATTCTGGATCTGGTTGTGGTGCCTGCCCACGCGCCGTTCATCAGTCACGTAACGCCGGAAATCATCGAGCGGGTTAACCGTTTCTTTGGTTACAAGGCGGTGGCACGGGTCAAGCTTCGGCAAGGTGCGGTTAATCCTCCCGCTGCTGTAAGGCCGGCTGCAGCTCCGCCTTCACTGCGTCCGGTTCCGGTCGAGTTGGGAGATTCCCTGCGCGACATCGGCGATCCGGAACTACGCAAGGTGCTGGAATCGTTGGCGCGGAATCTTGGCGGCGAAGACGGGGAATAGACGTTTGGGTAAATCATCGCGGTCTGCGGCAGCGCTATTGATCGCCGCGCTGCTGATCGCGGCAGCGCCGTCCGGCGGTTGGACTCGCGCTATTGCCCTTACTGCCGAGGGTAGTCACCTGATCGGCAATCCCGCTGCCTCCCTGCGTCTGGTCGAATATACGCGCTATAACTGCAGCGATTGCGCGGCTTACAACATCCGGTCCGAAGGCGTGCTCAATCTGGCCTATATTCCGTCAGGAAAGATCGCGCTTGAAGTGCGTTTGCTAACCGAAACGCCGATCGACCTTGCCGCCGCCATGCTCGCCAGTTGCGGCGATCCTGCGCGGTTCCCCCTTAACCATAACGCCTTGCTGCGCAGCCAACCAAAGTGGGCCGATCTCTTGCCCCATGCCACCGAGGCACAACGGCGTCGATGGAGCCATGGAGATCTCGGAACCCGCAACCGTGCGATCGCTGCCGACCTAAAGCTTTATGACGTCATGTTCAGCCGCGGTTATGATCGCCAAGACCTGGATCGCTGTTTGGCCGATGAAGCTTTGGCGCAGCGCCTGAAGGCCATTTCAGCACGGGCAATTTCGGCTGGCGTAACGAAAAGTCCCAGTTTTTCGATCAACGGCAACCTGCTAAGCAATTCACACGACTGGGCCAGCCTGCGCCCGCAACTGGATGAAAGCCTGAAATAGAATGACCAAGCTTCTAACCGCGACGATCTTCGGCTCAATCACTGCATTGGCAATGGTCGCTGCAGGCCCTCTGACTGCCAAACCGGCTGCGCCGGCAAAATCGGCCGGGGTCGCCTGGGATCAGAAACTGTCGCGCAGTCCTGCTGGTAACCATGTGATTGGCAATCCTGCGGCCAAGGTCCGGCTGGTTGAATTCATGAGCTATACCTGCCCGCACTGCGCGCACTATGCCGAAGAGAGCAAGGCCGCTTTGCTGCCCGGTCTGGTCCGCCAAGGCAAGGTGGCGATCGAGGTCCGTCCGTTCTTCCGCAACATCGTCGACGTCTCAGCCTCGCTGTTGGCGCTATGCGGGCCCGACAGCAAGTTTGCGGGGAATCACCACGCGATCATGGCAGCGCAGCCACGCTGGCTGAAAAACCCGCCAGAAGGCGCGCAAGAGCGGTGGAGCACGCCCGACTTCGGCGCCAAGATGAAAGCCGTTGCCAAAGACATGGGCCTTTACACCTTGATGACCGGGCGCGGCTACACTCCGGCGCAACTGGATCAGTGCCTGGCCAATCGTCCACTGGCTGACAGGCTGGCCGCGCAAACCAATGCGGCTACCGAAGGCGGAGTTACCGGCACGCCCAGCTTCCTGATCAACGGCAAGTTGCAGGATGCCCATGAATGGTCTGCACTGCAGCCCTATCTGGCCACAGCCGCCCGTTGATTCAGCTGTGGAGAAGCGGCAGCACCTTTCGGGTGCTGCTTCTTCCCTTACCCGAACCGAGCTAGATTTCCCGACTCGCATTCCAAGGAACCGAACCGCCATGAACGCAAACCGCATCCGATTGCTGATCACTCTCGCTTTTGCCCCGCTGGCTCTGGCCGCTTGCAAGCAGGAAGCATCCGCGCCCGCCGGTGAAGCACCTAAGGGCGAAGCGGTTGCAGCGGTCGCCCCGCCCGCAGGCAAGACCTGGACCGAAGTGATCGAAGCCACTCCCGAAGGCGGTTATCGCGTGGGCAACCCCAACGCCCCGGTCAAGCTGATGGAATATGGCGCGCTGAGCTGCTCGCACTGCGCCGAATTCTCAGAGGCCGCAACAAAGGAACTGCTCGGCGACTTCGTGACCAGCGGCAAGGTCAGTTATGAACTGCGGTTCTTCATGCTCAACGCGCTGGACGTCCCGGCGACGCTGCTGGCGACGTGCGGTTCCCCCGAAGCGGTCCTTACTCTGGCCGAACAATTCTGGGCCTTCCAGCCGACCATGTTCGAAACCCTGCAGAGCAACGAAGCCCAGTTCCAGCAGGCATCGGCCTTGCCGCCGGCACAGCGCTTTACCGCCATTGCCAAGGCAGGCGGCATGGATGCTTTCTTCGCCAGCCGCGGCATTTCCCAGGCTCAGGGGCAAGCCTGCACGGCTGATGTAAACAAGGCGACCGCCTTGGCCAACGCGACCAACAAGGCGGCCACCGAGATGGGCATTACCGGCACGCCGACTTTCTTCATCAACGGTGCGAAGATCGAAGGCAACACTTGGGCTGTGGTCAAGACCGCGCTGCAAAACGCCGGCGCCCGATAGGCCCGGGCTTCGGGGGACAACCGGACCAGTACGATGCGGATCAAGCGGCTCAAGCTCTCTGGCTTCAAGAGCTTTGTCGAGCCAGCCGAACTGCGCATCGAGCCGGGACTGACCGGGGTGGTCGGCCCCAACGGCTGCGGCAAATCCAACCTGCTTGAAGCGATCCGCTGGGTCATGGGCGAAAGCTCGGCCAAGTCGATGCGCGGCGGCGGGATGGAGGATGTGATCTTCGCTGGCACCGCGCAGCGCCCGCCCCGCGACTTCGCTGAAGTGGTACTGTTGGCCGACGCCGGCGACAACGACAGCGAAATGGAGATTGTCCGCCGGATCGAACGGGGTGCGGGTAGCGCATATCGCATCAACGGGCGTGATGTCAGGGCAAAGGACGTTGCTCTGATTTTCGCCGATGCGGCGACTGGCGCCCACTCCCCCGCCTTGGTCAGCCAGGGCAAGATTGCTGCGGTTATTGCCGCCAAGCCTGCCGAACGGCGCATGATGCTGGAAGAAGCCGCGGGCATTGCCGGTCTCCATGTCCGGCGCAAGGATGCCGAGCAGAAGCTGCGCGCGACCGAGGCGAATCTGGCTCGACTTGAAGATTTGATGGGACAGCTCGACAGCCAGATCGGCTCTTTGCGCCGTCAGGCCCGAGCGGCAGAACGCTACAAGGCACTGTCCGACCGGATCAAGGTGGCCGAGGCACGACTGGTCTTCGCCCGGTGGCGCGACGCTGCCGCCGCAGCCGAAGCCGCGAGGGCAGAAGCTCTAACCGCCGAAGCACGCGTTGCCGCAGCGCAAGAAGCGATGAAGGCGGCGCAGCAAGCCCAACACGAGGCAGCCGAAGCCTATACCGCAGCGCGGGACGAATTGGCGGATCGCCGCGACGATGCCACTGCCCACGGGCACCGTATGGCCGCATTGAGCAGCCAGCTTGAGGCCGCAGAAGAACGGCTGCGCGATCTTGATCGACAGCAACAGCGCCTTGAAGAAGATCGCGGCGATGCGGATCGTCTGACCAAGGATGCCGCTGCTGCGCTTGGTCAACTGGAGCGCGAACTTTCCGCAGGGGAGGAGCGGCTCGCAGCCGATGAGAAACGCCGCCCGCTGGTCGCGGCGGCACTCGACGATGCCGATCGCAGCCTGCGCCAGGCCGAACTCGCGCTGGCCAAGGCCACGGCGGATCAGGCCGGGGTCGAGGCGGAATGGCGCGTCGCCGACGCCGAGCTGGCTCAGGCTCACCAGCGCCTTTCGCGGATCGAAGCGGAGGTGCGGCGGCAAGACGAGCTGGCCGAAAGCCTCAGCCGCGAAGGCGATCCCGTCGTAGCCCTCGCCGCCGCCGAAACGGCGCGCGAAACCGCAAGTGCCGCACTCGCAGCGGCCCGCTCCACGCTGGACGGACAGCAGGACCGCAAGGCGCAGCTTCAGGCTGCCCGCGACGAAGCATCCTCGGCGCTGGCCTCGGCCAAGGCGGAACTGGCCGGCGTCGAACGCGAATGGCAGGCATTGGTCCGCGACCGTGATGCCCGCGCCAAGCAGGCAGCAGGCAAGCATGGCCCGACGGCGCTGGACACGGTCCGTGCAGCACCGGGTTACGAACGGGCGCTTGCCGCCGTTCTGGGCCGTGATGCCAAGGCGCCGCTGGGCTCTGCTCCGGCAGACGCAGACGGGCGCTTCTGGACCGGAGCGCAAGCGCCAAGCCCCGTGCCGGACAGTCTGGCAGCTCATGTCACGCAATGCCCGGAGGAACTGCAGGCGCGTCTCGCGCTGGTCCATGTGGCCGATGTTGACGATGGTCGCGCGCTTGGCCCAGGCGAGTGGCTGGTGACGCGCGATGGCCGCATCCGCCGCTGGGATGGTTTCGTGGCCAAGGGCGAAGGCGCAGCAGAAGCGGCACGGCTTGAAGCAGAGAACCGGCTGACGGCGCTGGAAGGGGAACTGCCGACCTTGCGCGGCGCGGCAGAGGCTGCAGAGGCAAAGGCCCAGGCGGTTGGTGCCGAACTGTCCGAATTGCAGGTTGCCCTGGTGGCTGCCGAGCGCGCTGTCGCCGCAGCGGCCGATGCCGAGCGTGCGGCGCTGCGCGCGGTCGACCAGGCCGAAGCGGCCAAGGCCCGGATTGAAGCGCGGCGGGCCGAACTGGCGACGAGCGCCAGCGATCTGGCCGGCCAGCGCGCGCAAGCGGAAAGCGATTGCGCCGCCGCAGAGGCGCGCCGCGCCGCCTTGCCCGATCCAGAGACCGGTCGGGCACAACTGGCCGCGGCGCAGTCCCGTCACGATGCCGCGCGGCAAGGTTTGCAATCGGCCACTGCCGCGCTGGCATCGCACGACCAGGCGCTGGCCGTGGCGCGCGAACGCTGCAACACCCAGCGCAGCGACATCAAGTCGTGGCAGGCACGTGCGGGTGATGCGGCCAGCCGACTGGCCGCCATGACCCGCCGCTTTGAGGAGATCGCCGAGGAACGCGCGGTCATTGCGGCCAAGCCCGCCAGCCTGATCCGCGAGATCGAAGCAGGCGATGAAGTCCGTACCCGGCTGGCCGCCGAACTGGCCGCAGCCGAAGCCAAAGTGAGCGAACTGGGTGATGCGGCGCGCCAGGCTGATGCGCAGTTCAATGCCGCGAACGAAGCCCTGGCTTCGGCTCGTGAAGCGCGGGCTGGCGCAGCGGCACGGGCGGAGAACGAGGAAGCGCGCCGGGCGGAAATGGCCGGAATCTCGGGTGAGCGCTTCCAGTGCCCGCCGCCTTTGCTGCCCGAACGGTTTGCCTTCGCCGCGGCGGAGGTTGGCCCCGCGGCGCAGGAGAGCGCCGAGCACGACAAGCTTGCCGCTGACCGTGAGCGGCTTGGCCCGGTCAACCTGGTCGCCGCCGACGAACTGGCGGAGATCGAGGCACGGCACGGCGCGAGCATGGCCGAACAGGCCGAACTGGTCGAAGCGGTCAACCGCCTGCGCGGGTCGATCGGCAATCTCAACCGCGAAGGCCGCGAGCGGCTGCGCGCCGCGTTCGAAGCGGTCAACACCCATTTCCAGCGCCTGTTCGCCAAGCTGTTCGAAGGCGGTCAGGCCCACCTCGCGCTGGTCGACAGCGACGATCCGCTCGAAGCAGGTCTGGAGATCTATGCTCAGCCGCCGGGCAAGCGCCTGCAGTCGCTGACCCTGCTGTCAGGCGGCGAACAGGCGCTGACCGCCGTTGCCCTGATCTTCGCCCTGTTCCTCACGAACCCGGCGCCGATCTGCGTGCTCGACGAAGTCGATGCGCCGCTGGACGATGCCAACATCGAACGCTTCTGCGACCTGCTGGAAGCGATGGTGGGCGAGACCGAGACCCGCTACCTGATCGTCACCCACAACGCGGTAACGATGAGCCGGATGCACCGCCTGTTCGGAGTGACCATGGTGGAACGCGGCGTGTCACGCCTGGTCAGCGTCGACCTGCAAGCCGCCGAGCAATTGCTCGCCGCGGAGTAGCTCTAGGCCGAGACGGCGCCGTCCAGCACAAACCGCGGCCCGGTGCCGCCCGCCGCCACGCGATCATCGCGGTTGGACAGGCGGCAACGATCGAGGCTGAGGCAGCCGCAGCCGATGCATTCGTCCAGCTTGGCCCGGGTCTTGGTCAAAAGCTGGATCTTGGCATCGATTGCCCCGCGCATCGAGCGGCTGATCCGTTGCCAATCGGCCAGACTGGGGGTGCGCCCCTCGGGCAGTTTGGCAAGCTCGGCCTCGATCTCGGCCAGCCCCAGGCCAAGCCGCTGGGCGATCAGGATGAAGCTCAAGCGGCGGATGTCGCTGCGTAGGAAGCGGCGCTGGTTGCCTGCAGTGCGCAAGGCCTGGATCAGCCCCTTGTCCTCATAGAAACGGATCGCCGAAACCGCCAGGCCGGTACGCCGGGCCAGCTCACCAATCGGCAAGAGATCGTTGCGGTCCAACAGAGGAAACTCCCCCAATTTCAGCTAAGCTCAAGCTAACTTGAGGTTGCTCGAATACAAAGCGATTTCTTAGGCATTATACCTAAATGCATGATCGCAAAACGAACAATCTGGACAGATCATAGCAATGCCGGCTGATCGGGTGCCTCATCCCCTCCGGCCCAGCGCTGCGCCGTCGCCTCGACCGTGATCGCATCCTCCCAGGTCTGGCACAGCGCCAAAGCATCCTCGGCACTTCCGTTCAGCCAATAAGCTTGCGCGGCACGGCTCAGGATCAGGGGCATCCGGTCATGCACCGCGGCCATCTGCGGGTGCCCGTCGACCATGACCACGGTAAAGACGTCACCCCATTCCGGGCTCGACCGCCACAGGCCGGCAACCGCGAAAACGTCCTGATCGGGCAGGCCATACCAAGTACGGGTCATCCGGCCCTTCTCGCCCTCGGCCTCGGCCCACTGGCTGACCGGAACCAGGCAGCGCCGCTGAACGAAGCTGTCGCGCCAGAACGGGGTGAGCAGCTTGTCCTCGCGCGCATTGGTCACGGGTTTGGGCTTCAACTTTTGCCCTTGCCGTCCGGTCAGGACCAAAGGGAAGCCCCACGTCATGGCCCGGGCCCGACCTTCGGCGATCACCAGCCCCGGATAGCCGGGGTAGACCTCTGCCGCGTAATTGGCCGACCGGTCGGGTTCGACCGCAAACATCCGGGCCACTTCCTGGGTCCCCTTGGTCATGCGGTAGAGGTTGCACATCAGGCGTTGCCCACCACCCAGCAGGCGAGCGCCACGAGCAAGCCGGTGGTGCGGTTCGCGCGGAACCGGGTGAGCGCGTTGTCCGCATTCCGATCGTTCAAAGTCAGCACCTGCCAGGCAAGGTGGAGCGCCGCCGGGACCAGCGCAAGCAAGGCCACCCAATCCGGTCGCAGCAACCACACGGCCAGTCCCCAAAAGGCGACTGCACCCAGGTAAAACGCGGCCACGCCGCTCTTCACGTGCCGGCCCAGAGTCAAGGCGCTGGAACCGATCCCGACCAGCGCATCATCCTCGCGGTCCTGACAGGCATAGATCGTGTCATAGCCGATGCACCACAGGATCGACCCCAGATAGAGCGCAGCCAGCACGTCCAGCCGGTCGCCGCGCAGGGCGATCCAGCCGACCGGCGCGCCCCAGGTGAAGACGATCCCCAACCACGCCTGCGGGAACCCGGTAATCCGCTTCATGAAGGGATAGGCGGCGACGAGCGCCAGACTCGCCAAGGCCACCAGCTGCGCCTCCCAGCGCAATTGCAGCAAAACCACCAGCCCAACCAGGCACAGGACCACCAACCAGGCCCAGGCGAACCGGGGACTGATCCTGCCGCTGGCGACCGGGCGCAGGGCGGTGCGCGCGACTTGCCGGTCGATATCGGCATCAACGATGTCGTTGAATACGCAGCCCGCACCGCGCATCGCGACCGCACCGAGCAGAAACCACGCCAGCAGGTCCCAGCGCGCGGCCCCGCCAGCCAGCAGAACACCCCAGGCACAGGGCCAGAACAGCAACCACCAACCGATCGGACGATCGAACCGGGCGAGCTGCGCCAGATCGCGCAGCGGCTGCGGGAGCGCGGCCACCAGCCCGCGATGCTGGGTATCGGGGACGATTTGCGCGCTCATCGCCCGCCCCCTGAAGTTGACACAGTTGACACATCGTCCACATCGTCCAACACCGGCTCAGCCGCGCAATTCCGGGATAAATCGCGGATTGAGCGCTGTTCTCGCGTGCTGGGAGAGAAAAAATCCGCCGCGGCGATCAGCAAGTGCCCGGTTGGCATGGAGCGGGATATCGGTGGCATAGGCGCGCTCTTGCCATAAAGTCACCAGGTAGGACAGCCGGGATCGGCTCCCCATTTTGCTTCACAAGTCGGCGCGCACCGCGCTAGGGAACGCCATGCCCGCTACCCCCGCCTGGCCGCCGAAGTCCGCCCCCCGCCTGTTCGTTGCATCGGTTCTGGCCGCGGATACGCAGGTATGCATCGACGGCCCACAGGCACATTACCTGACGCGCGTGATGCGGGTTGCCGCTGGTGACGCCGTGATCCTGTGCGACAATGTGACCGGCGAATGGGCAGCGCGAGTCTGCGCGGTTGGCAAGCGCGAGGTCACGCTGACGCCTGAGATAGTGCTGCGCCCGCGTGAGGACGTGCCCGACTTTACGCTGTGCGCCGCCTTGCTGAAAAAGGACCGGTTCGACCTGATCCTGGAAAAGGCCTGCGAACTGGGCGTGCGCAATATCCAGCCGGTGCTGACCCGGCGCTGCGTGGCTGACAAGCTGAACCTGGAGCGCGCCCGGACCGTGCTGGTCGAGGCAGCAGAGCAATGTGCCCGCACCGCGCTTCCGCAAATTGCCGAGCCTGTGAAGCTGGAAACCCTGCTCAAGGCATGGGGGGCAGACCGCACGCTGTTTTTCGCCGATGAGAACGGCGGTGCAGCGGCGGCGGAGCAATTCGCCGCCCACCGCGGCCCTGCCGCGCTGCTGACCGGCCCGGAAGGCGGTTTCGACGACGCCGAACGTGCTGCCGTTCGCGCCTTGCCCCAAGCCCGCGCGATTACGCTTGGACCGCGCATCCTGAGAGGTGAAACAGCCGCGATTGCCGGCACGGCGCTGTGGATGGGTACTGTCGGCGACTGGGCCTAGGTTTGCTGACCAGGGGCCAGCGCCTTCGCTCCGGGTTCACCCAGCCAGCGCACCGCCACGTTCCAGACCCGCGCTATCGTCGCTTCGGACAGGGCCTCGCCGGGCGGACCATCGGCCACGACCCTGCCGCCGTCGAGCACCACCACGCGGTTGGCGTGGTTCATCGCCTGGGCCAGGTCATGCAGGACCAGACAGACCCCCACCCCCTCGCCCGCCAGACGCCTGAACTGCTGCAGGAGGGCAAGCTGGTGGGCAAGATCGAGGTTGGCGAGCGGTTCGTCCGCCAGAATCCAATCCGGCTCACCCGCCAGGACGCGGGCCAGGAGGACGCGCGCCAATTCGCCTCCGGAAAGGTGCGAAACGCTGCGCTGGCGCAGTTCCGCAAGGTCGAATGCAACAAGCGCGGCATCGACTGCGGCACGATCAGCATCCGGGCCGGCATCCCACGGCAAGCGCCCCAGAGCGACCAGCGTTTCGACGGAGAGGTTCCAGGCAACTTCGCCTTGTTGCGGAAGATAGCCAATGGCCTGCGCGCGGTGACGCGGGGACAACCCCGCCAGCGTTGAACCATCCAGCGAAACGCAGCCGTGGTCGGGAGGCAACAGACCCGCGAGGCAAGCCAGCAAGCTTGACTTGCCCGCACCGTTCGGCCCGCAAATCGCGGTTACCTCCCCGGGCTTAAGCGCAAGGGTGACTTCACCCAACCGACCGGCGAGCGAGAGATCTTGTGCCGCAAGCATCAGGCCAGCTCCCGCCGCATGCGCAGCAACAGGCCGAGGAAGAACGGCGCACCCAGCAGGGAGAGGGCAATGCCGAGCCGCAATTCACTGGCCGTGGGCAGGACCCGGCACAGGCTGTCGGCAACCAGCAGCAGCAATGCTCCCGCCAAGGCCGAGGGCAGGATCAGGCTGGACGGGCGCTGGTCGGTAAACCGGCGCAGCAGATGCGGCACGATCAGGCCGACGAAGCCGATGATCCCGGCGGCGGCAACCCCGGCTCCGACCGTCAGGCCAACCCCGATGATCATCAGTCCTTGCAAACGGCGCGGGTCGATCCCGAGCGAGCGGGCAGCAGCATCGCCCAGAGTGAGCGCGTCAAGTGACTTTCCGGCCCGCATCAGTACGGCGATCCCGGCCATGGTCAGTGGCAAGGCAAAGCTTACATCATGCCACGAACGGTCGGTCAGCGCGCCCATCAGCCAGGTCACGATCTCGCTCATCGCAAAGGGCGAAGGCGCGAGGCTGATCGCCAGGCTCATGAGCGCTCCGGCCAGACTGGCGATCATCATCCCGGCCAGGGTGAAGAGCATCGCCGATCCCGTCCGCCCCGCGATCAGGCCCAGCAGCGCCATCGCCACGGCGGCCCCGATCAGGGCAAACAGCGGCAGCGTCCAGGCCGTTGCCGCCCAGCCGGTCCAGAAACTGAGCACGGCTCCCAGAGCGGCGCCCGGCGCAATTCCGAACAGGCCCGGATCGGCCAACGGATTGCGCAGATAGCCCTGCATGGCCGCACCGGCGGCGCCCAGCCCCGCACCCAGCGTCACCGCCAGAATTACCCGGGGAAGCCGCAAATCCACCAGTATAGTGAGTGCGTTAGCCGACAAATCGGACAACGGATCAAGCCACACCCGTCCTGCCAACAGGGACAGGGGCACCGTCACCATCAACCCAACGGCGAGCCAGGTCAGCAGCCGGCTCAACGGATCGATGGCCTTATCGCACCGAGCCGCTCCGCCGCACGGATCACGGTCGGCCCGCCGCACCACAGCAAAGAGGGATCGAGCACTTCGCGGCGCGTGCCGTGCAATTTCTTCAATGCGGGATGGTCCAGCATGCGATCCTCGTTCCCCGCGCCGTGGCTGGCAGCAAGGATCAGATGCGGTGGATCGGCCAGAACCTGCTCCAGTGGCAGCATGTCAGCCTGCCCCAGCCCCCTGGCAGCAGCAGCATTGGCAAAGCCGGTGCGGCGCAGCAGGTCGGCAATCAGCGTGCCGGGCCCCGGTACGATCCCGCCTGACTGCCAGACCAGCGCGGAAACTGGCAAGCCGCGCGGAGGGCTGTTGGCCTCCAGTGCGGCCCGCATCCGCGCGACCAGGGCCTCCCCACGCTCAGGATGGGCGGCGAGCAGGGCAAGGCGGCGCACCTGGGCTTCGCTTTCCTCCACCGTCCCGGCCATGCCGAACTGTTCAAAGCGCAGGCCCAGCCGTGCCATGGCCTGGGCCGTCGCTGGCGGCGTGAAAGTGCTGCCCACGACCAGATCGGGTTGGAGCGCGAGCACTTCCTCGACCGTGCCGGAAACAGCGGGAAAGCGCCGTGCGGTTGCCGCGTCCATCGAGCTTGCCGCCGGATCGTGGCTATAGGCCGAAATCGCCAGAATCTGCCGTGGATCCGCGACTTCGGCCAAGATCGCATCGGTGCAGGGATTGAGGCTGACGATAGTCGGCGCGGTTGACGGGCGCGGTCCCGCCTCGCGCGCTGGCGCTGCCGTGCAGGCTGCCAGCGCCAAGGCCAGAAGCGGGGCAAGCCACCTTACCACCCGGCCCGCACCCCGATAGAGGCTGCGCGGCCATAGGTGCCGTAACCGGCAACCGTCTGGTACTTGGCATCGGTCAGGTTCTCGATCCGGCCATAAAGTTCCAGCCGCTCGCTCAGGGGCATCGAAGCGCGCAGGGTGACCAGGGCATAGCCATCCAGCCGTACCAGATTGGCCTGGTCGTCAAAGCTGTCACCAACCAGCAGCAGGCTTGCCCCCAGGCGCAGCCCCAGCGGGCTTTCCCAATCGCCCGAGACATGAGCGCTGTGCTGCGGGCGCAACTGCAGCCGCTTGCCCAGATAGTCCCCGGACTGGTTGATCGCGTTGGTCAGGGTGTAATTCGCCGCAATGCGCAGCTGCGCGGTGGGTTGGATTTGCAGGGCCAGTTCGAGGCCATCGGTATCGACCTTGCCGACGTTCTCCGACTGGTAAGTGTCCCACGAAAACACGATCAGGTTGGTCGAGCGGCGCTGGAACCAGGTGGCGCCAAGCCGCACCCGATTATCGAGCAGCGCCTGTTCCAGCCCTAGATCCAGATTGCGGGCGGTTTCCGGCTTCAGCGCGGGATTGCCATAGGGCGGCTGCCCTTCGGTCAGGGTCGGGGCGCGGAAGCCTTCGGCATAGGTCGCGCGCAGCACCGTCGCCCCGCCATTCAGTGACCAGGCGGCATTGCCGCCCAGCGTGGTCTGGCCGCCATAGGTGCTGTAATCATCGTGCCGCACCCCGCCGGTCAGGGTCAGACCCTCCGCCGGTCGTAGCATGAGCTGGGCATAGCCGCCGGTCACCTGGGTGTCGGCCAATTGCGCCGGATCGCCTTCATAGGATGTGCTCGATGCGGTGCGTTCATGCTCCAGCCCGAAGCCGAGTGTGGCCAGCGCGGCAAGGTCGAACGAACCGCGGTACTCGAACCGGTCGATCGTGCCGCTGACCACGTAATTGTTGTAGCTGAACGCGACCGGATCGCTGCCGCGGCGGCGGATATCGGTACGGGTATAGGCCAGGCGGTTCTGCCACTTACCGTCGGCCAGGGCGAAGTTCACGCCGGCATAGCCCGCGAATTGGCGGTTGCGCGCGACGGCCAGGGACTCCGCCCCGCCGCTGTAGGCAGAGTCAAAGTCGACCCGGCTGTTGTTGGTGTAGCCGCGCAGGTCAAGCGAGACATCGGACGTCAGCGCCGCCTTGATCCGCCCGTTGAGCGCCCAGGTCTGGCTGCCGTCCTGTTCCGCGCCGCCTGCCAGCGCGGAGATTCCATCCGTCCGGAAAAAGGTGCCGCCGAGGCTCGCCTGGACCCGATCGGTGCCACCGGAGAAATAGGCCCGGCCCAGCAGCGTATCAGCATAGCCATATTCCGCAGCGCCGCGGGCCTGCAGTCCATTGCCGGGCAGCGCGGATTCGATATTGACCACCCCGCCCATCGCCTGACTGCCCCAGACCACCGAATTGGCGCCGCGCAGGACTTCGATCCGGTCGGCGTTGCCAGTCAGCAAGCTGCCGAAATCGACCGCCGCGTTGGGGCTCGACGGATCGTTGATCCGCACCCCGTCGATCAGGACCAGCGTTTGCGAACTGTTGCCGCCGCGCAGGAACAGACTGGTCTGTCCCCCAACCGGTCCGCGCTGGGCGACACTCACGCCGGGCAAGGTCCGCAGCGCATCAGACAGGTTCACCGCCTGCAGCCGGTCCAGGTCTTCACGCGTCACAATCGTGATCGCCTGCCCGGTGGTATCGCGCGGCTGAGCGAACCCGGTCGCCACGACTACGATTTCAGCGTTTTGGGCGCTATCTTCGGCAGGCGCGCGGTCTTGCGCCCAGGCTGGCGTTGCCAGAGCAGCCGCGCTGGCGAGGATCGAAATTTTCAAGGCATTCATGCAACAGACTCCACCAATGAACGAAGCCGTTCATGGCGGAGCACCCGCGCCGTATGGCACGGATCAACGCTGCATTCCGGTACACCCCGCCCGGCTGCGGAACGACCGTCAAAGGCAGGTCTCCTGGCTCCCGGATCAAGGCTTTGCGTCCGCCTTCCCGGGGCCTTGTTGAAGGACCCCAGTGGCCTGTAGGACGCATCGCTCCCCGGTCACAGTTGCGGGGGCAGCGGGGGATTTGAACCCCCTTCCCTCTTAGGCCTGGTCTCCCAGGCAACCCATGACGTGGTGCCGCTCTTAGAAGCGCGCCGCCCAAAGCGCAACCACGTGATCGCAGCCCCGGCCGCAACCAGGGCTTGGTTTGCCCGCCGTTTCGTAGCGTCTCCGGACAACTACCGATGCTTTTTGCAATTGCGAACTATTATCACAAAATAGTTGGTCTTCCGGTCTTTTATCGCCTTGCAATCCCGAAACCGGGGGCCTAGGGCGACGTCATTAGCCGGACGCCTGCACCCCGCGGGATGGGATAGGTCGTTCGTGTGCCAGCCGCGATCCCGCAATCAGGGAAGGACGAATTCGCACTATGGCTCGCAAGAAGATTGCGCTCATCGGCGCCGGCATGATCGGCGGCACCCTTGCTCACCTCGCTGCCAAGAAGGAACTGGGCGACATCGTCCTGTTCGACATTGCCGAAGGCATGCCCCAGGGCAAGGCGCTGGACCTGGCGCAATGCGGCCCGATCGAAGGCTTTGACGCCAATATCAAGGGCACCAACGACTACGCCGACATCGCCGGCGCCGACGTGGTGATCGTCACCGCCGGCGTGCCGCGCAAGCCGGGGATGAGCCGCGACGACCTGCTGGGCATCAACCTGGGTGTGATGAAGTCGGTCGGCGAAGGCCTGAAGAAGTATGCGCCTGACGCTTTCGTGATCTGCATCACCAACCCGCTCGATGCGATGGTCTGGGCGCTGCGCGAATTCTCCGGCCTGCCGCACAACAAGGTCGTCGGCATGGCCGGCGTGTTGGACTCGGCCCGCTTCGCCACTTTCCTCGCCTGGGAATTCGGCGTGTCGGTGAAGGACGTGAACGCCTTCGTGCTGGGCGGCCACGGCGACACCATGGTTCCGGTGCTGGAATACTCGACCATCAGCGGCGTGCCCGTCACCGACCTGGTCAAGATGGGCAAGTCGAGCAAGGCACGCCTCGACGAAATCGTCGCCCGCACCCGCAGCGGCGGCGGCGAGATTGTCGGCCTGCTCAAGACCGGTTCGGCCTATTACGCCCCGGCCACCAGCGCCATCGCCATGGCCGAAGCCTATCTGGGCGACCAGAAGCGCATCCTGCCCTGCGCGGTCCACGTTGACGGCAAGTACGGCCTGGATGGCCTCTATGTCGGCGTGCCGGTGGTAATCGGCGCGAACGGCGCAGAAGAAGTCATCGAAATCAACCTCGACGCCGAAGCCAAGCAGAACTTCCAGGTCTCGGTCGATGCGGTCAAGGAACTGCTGGTCGCCTGCAAGGGCATCGAGCCGAGCCTGGCCTAAGCCACTTCCCCGGGAGAAATAGAATGTCGATCCTGATCAACAAGAACACCAAGGTCATCACCCAGGGGATGACCGGTGCCACCGGCACCTTCCACACCGAGCAGGCGCTGGCCTATGGCACCCAGATGGTGGCCGGGGTTACCCCGGGCAAGGGCGGCACCGACCATATCGGCCTGCCCCAGTTCGACACCGTCGCCGAAGCCAAGGCCGTGACCGGCGCGACCGCTTCGTGCATTTACGTTCCGCCTCCGGGTGCGGCCGATGCGATCCTCGAAGCGATCGATGCCGAGATCGAACTGATCGTCTGCATCACCGAAGGCATTCCGGTGCTCGACATGGTCCGCGTCAAGCGCGCCCTGCAGGGCAGCAAGAGCCGCCTGATCGGCCCGAACTGCCCCGGCGTGCTGACCCCGGACGAATGCAAGATCGGCATCATGCCGGGTTCGATCTTCAAGAAGGGCAGCGTCGGCGTCGTTTCGCGTTCGGGCACGCTGACCTATGAAGCCGTGTTCCAGACCACCCAGATCGGCCTGGGCCAGACCACGGCAGTCGGCATCGGCGGCGACCCGGTCAACGGTACCAACTTCATCGACGTGCTGGAGCTGTTCCTGGCGGACGACGAAACCAAGTCGATCATCATGATCGGTGAAATCGGCGGCAGCGCAGAAGAAGAAGCCGCGCAGTTCCTCAAGGACGAAGCCCGCCGGGGTCGCAAGAAGCCGATGGCTGGTTTCATCGCAGGCCGTACCGCGCCTCCGGGCCGCCGCATGGGCCACGCCGGGGCGATCGTCTCGGGCGGCCAGGGCGGCGCCGAAGACAAGATCGCAGCGATGGAAGAAGCGGGCATCCGCGTTTCCTCTTCGCCCAGCCTGCTGGGTGAAACGCTGGCGGAAGTGCTCAAGGAACTTGCCTGAGTAATATCCCCTGCCCCGGGCTAAGCCCCGGGGCAACCCTGATGCGGGCATGCGCGTTCTCCTCCCCGGGATCGCCTAGGCCCCCAAGAATGTGAAGCGAAAGGGCTGCCTGCAATGGGCAACGAAAGCCACGATTTCCTCCCCGACGATCCGCAGCCCGGCCCCAGCTGGGGCCGGCCCGACTGGCGTGCCGATCAGGATGACCTGACCCAGGCGCTCGATCCGACCCAGATGCAGGTCGCGATCAAGAAGGCGGCGGCGAAAGCCGGTGCCCCAATGGACGCTCGTGCGGTAGAGGAAGCAGCGGCGGATTCGATCCGCGCGATGATGCTGGTGCGCACCTACCGCGTGCGCGGCCATCTGGGCGCCGATCTCGATCCGCTGGGCCTTTCGCACCAGAACCTCCCGGCTGACCTGGACCCGGCCTATCATGGCTTCACCGGGGCCGCGCTGGACCGCAAGGTCTACCTTGGCGGCACCCTTGGCCTGGAGTGGGCAACGATCCGCGAACTGGTCGACGTGCTGAAGCGCAATTACTGCGGCAAGGTCGGCTATGAATACATGCACATCGCCGATGTCGAGGAACGCCGCTTCATCCAGGAACGGATCGAAGGCGGGGACAAGTCGATCGACTTCACCCCCAACGGCAAGAAGGCGATCCTGCAAGCCGTGATCCGCGGCGAGCAGTACGAAAAGTTCCTTGGCAAGAAGTACGTCGGGACCAAGCGCTTTGGCCTGGACGGCGGTGAATCGATGATCCCGGCGCTGGAAGCCGTGATCAAGTACGGCGGCCAGCGCGGCGTGCGCGAAATCGTGTACGGCATGGCCCACCGTGGCCGCCTCAACGTGCTCGCCAACGTCATGGCCAAGCCCTATCGCGTGATCTTCCACGAATTCTCGGGTGGTACGGCCAACCCGGAAGACGTCGGCGGTTCAGGCGACGTGAAGTACCACCTGGGGACCAGCACCGACCGCGAGTTCGACGGCGTGAAGGTGCACATGAGCCTGGTGCCGAACCCGTCGCACCTGGAAACGGTCGACCCGATCGTGCTGGGCAAGACCCGCGCCAACCAGGCGTTCCGCGACGATATCGGCCAGGGCAAGCACAAGCAGGTCCTGCCGGTGCTGATTCACGGCGACGCTGCCTTTGCCGGCCAGGGCATCGTGTGGGAATGCTTCGGCTTTTCCGGCGTGCGGGGCTACAATACCGGCGGCTGCATCCACTTCATCATCAACAACCAGATCGGCTTTACCACCAGCCCGCAGTTCAGTCGCGGCTCGCCCTATCCGTCCGACGTGGCGAAAGGCGTCCAGGCGCCGATCCTGCACGTCAATGGCGACGATCCCGAAGCGGTGACCTTCGCGTGCAAGCTGGCGATCGACTATCGCCAGACCTTTGGCCGCGACATCGTGGTCGACATGTGGTGCTATCGCCGCTTCGGCCACAATGAAGGCGACGAACCGGGCTTTACCCAGCCGCTGATGTACCAGAAGATCCGCCAGCACCCCGGCGTTTCCAAGCTCTATGCCGAGCGCCTGACCAAGGAAGGGGTGATTGACGCAAGCTATGCGGGTGAAGTGGAAACCCACTTCGTCGCCACGCTGGAGCAGGAATTCGAAGCCTCGAAAAGCTACAAGGCCAACCAGGCTGACTGGTTTGCCGGACGCTGGACCGGCCTGCACGCTCCGGCCGATCCGGAAACCGCCCGCCGCAACATCCACACCGGGATCGAACAAAAGCTGTTCGACAGCCTGGGGCGCACCCTGACCACGGTTCCGGATTCGATCCAGATTCACAAGACCCTGGCCCGCGTGCTGGATGCCAAGCGCGAGATGTTCGCCAGCGGCACCGGGTTTGACTGGGCGACCGGCGAAGCGCTGGCCTATGGCTCGCTGCTGTCGGAAGGGTTCAACGTGCGCCTGTCGGGCCAGGACTCCGGTCGCGGCACGTTCAGCCAGCGTCACGCGGTGTGGGTCGACCAGACCGATGAGCACAAGTACATTCCGCTCACCACCGTCCCGCACGGCAAGTTCGAAGTCCACGACAGCCCGCTCAGCGAATATGGCGTGCTTGGCTTTGAATATGGCTATGCCAGCGCCGATCCCAAGACGCTGGTGCTGTGGGAAGCGCAGTTCGGCGATTTCGCCAACGGTGCGCAGATCGTGATCGACCAGTACGTGGCCTCTTCGGAATCGAAGTGGCTGCGCGCCAACGGCCTCGTCATGCTGCTGCCCCACGGTTACGAAGGCCAGGGTCCGGAGCACTCCTCCGCCCGTCTGGAACGCTATCTCCAGCTGTGCGCGCAGGACAACATGCAGGTGTGCAACATCACCAGCCCGGCCAACTACTTCCACGTGCTGCGCCGGCAGATGCACCGTCCGTTCCGCAAGCCGCTGATCATCATGACGCCCAAGTCGCTGCTGCGCCATCCGATGGCCA
>JBKHWO010000059.1:0-70849 GCA_046566485.1 Alphaproteobacteria bacterium
GCGCGGCGACGGCAATTGCGCCCAGTGCGCCGCCCAGCGCCAGGCTTCCGGTGTCTCCCATGAAAACTGCCGCAGGGGGAGCATTGAACCATAGGAAGGCCAGACAAGCTCCCATGATGGCCGCACACAGGATCGCCAGCTCGCCAGCCCGCGGAACGTGCGGAATGCCAAGATAGCCAGCAAAGTCGGCGCGGCCGGCCAGATAAGCAATGATCGCGAAAGTCCCGGCGGCAATGATCACCGGCATGGTAGCCAGGCCATCGAGCCCATCGGTCAGGTTCACGGCATTGCCCGCACCGACGATCACAAAGGCGGCAAAGAGATAGTAGAATGGCCCGAGCGGAATGTAATAGCCGGTCAGGAACGGGACATAGAGATTGGTATCGACCTGGCTCACCAGGATCCATGAAGCAAGGCCGGCAACGACAAATTCCGCGGCCAGGCGGACCCGCCCGGGAACACCTGCGGTCGAGCGCTTTTTAACCTTGTCATAATCATCCAAGAACCCGATCGCGCCAAAGCCCAAGGTCACCGCGATGCAGGCCCAGACCAGCGGACTGGTTAGATCCATCCACAGCAGCATCGACACTGCCAGCGAGACAAGGATCATGAGGCCGCCCATCGTCGGCGTGCCGCGCTTCGCCAGGTGGCTTTGCGGTCCATCCTCGCGGATCGGTTGACCCTTGCCTTGGCGCACGCGCAGCATCGCAATGAATTTCGGTCCAATGATCAGGCCCAGAACCAGGGCAGTCATCAGCGCAGCGCCAGCCCGGAAGGTCTGATAGCGAATAAGGTTCGCCAGACCTTCGAAGTGGAAATAATGCGCGATCAGGTAAAGCATGCCTGATCTAGTCCTTCTGCTGCGCGAGCGCGGCGACCAAAGTCCCCAACCCGACTGAATTCGATCCCTTGACGAGAATGGCGTCGCCGCCCTCCACGCCATGCGCCCTGAGCGCATCCAATGCTTCAGCGGCCGTATCGCAATGCGCGAAGGCTATGCCCTTGCCAAGCGCACCGACGGCCCCTTTCCCCAGTTCATCGGCCAGCGCCTGCATCTCGCCGCCAACCAAAACCGCGAAATCTGCGCCGCTCGCCTGCAGCGGTTCAATCAAGGCGGCGTGATAGGCCGGACCATGGTCGCCCAATTCCTTCATCGCACCAAGCACCGCGATACGGCGGCGCGCCGGGGTCGCCCCCAGTTGCGCCAATGTAACCCGCATCGAGGCGGGATTGGCGTTATAGCTTTCGTCGATCAGCAATGCCCGTCCTGAACCGTCGCCGCCCAGGGCGGAAAGCTGATGGCGCTGCCCCCGGCCTTTGAGTCCCTGCATTTCGGCCAGGGCAATCCCCGCCGCGCCCAGGTCGCCACCCGCCGCGCCAACGGCAGCCATGACCGCCAGCGAATTGGTAATCCAGTGCTCGCCCGGTTCGGCCACGGTGTAGCAGATCCGCCGCGCGCCGAGATCGGCAGTTACCAGGGAACCACCACTGGGCGCCGGAACGGCATCGAGCAAGCGGACATTGGCATGGGCGGCGCGACCAAACGACACGACGCTGGCCTGGCGTGCTTGTGCCGCCGCCTTCAGCTGTTCAAAGTGCGGGCTGTCGGCTGGAATGATCGCCACCCCGCCGGTTTCCAGTCCTTCAAAGATTTCCGCCTTCGCATCGGCAATCGCCTCGAGGCTGCCAAGGTTTTCGATGTGGGCCGGAGCGATCGCGGTAATGACGGCGACATGCGGGCGCACCTGCGCCGTCAGGGCCCGGATTTCGCCAGCATGGTTCATGCCCATTTCGAACACGCCAAAGCGCGTCCGACCCGACATGCGGGCAAGGCTCAGCGGCACCCCGACATGGTTGTTGTAGCTCTTGACCGAACGATGGGCCTTGCCCCGACTGGAACGATCGAGCGCCGCAAAAATCGCTTCCTTGACGCCGGTCTTGCCAACCGACCCTGTGACCCCAATGACCGTAGCATCGACGCGGTTTCGCGCCGCTTTCGCCAAAAGCTCAAGTGCAGTTGAGGTATCCTTCACCAGGACGTGCGGGCCGTCCACCGGGCGATCCACTACGACTGCCGCAGCTCCCCGGGCAAAGGCCATGTCGACAAAGCGATGCCCGTCCATCGTTTCGCCCTTGAGCGCAAAGAACAGGTCACCCGGAACGACATCGCGGCTGTCGATCTCAACCCCGGAGACCTGGAAATCGCCAACCGCCACCCCGCCGGTCGCCCGCGCAATCTCGACCGCGTCCCATAAGGCTAAACCGAACAGGTCGGTCGGCTCGACCGGCCATTCGAGAATACTGGCAAGCGCGTTCATGCTGCACACTCCCTGGCAACAGCTACGTCGTCGAAAGGCAGAATCCGGCAGGCCTCGCCCGCACCCATGATCTGCCCGGTTTCATGGCCTTTACCGGCCACCAGAACGATGTCCCGGCTTTCCGCCTCGGCGATTGCAGCCGCGATGGCCGCGCGGCGGTCGGCCACCTCACGCAGGCCCTTCCCCCCCGCCAGAACCTGGCTTCGGATTGTTGCCGGGTCCTCGCCGCGCGGATTGTCGTCGGTAACGATGCCAAGGTCGGCTTGCTCCGCAACGACCGAACCCATCGGCGCCCGCTTGCCTGCATCGCGATCGCCGCCGGCACCGAACACCACGATCAGGCGGCCCGTACAATGCGGGCGCAGAGCGGCAATTGCTGCCTCCAGGGCATCGGGCGTATGCGCATAGTCGATATAGACGGGCGCGCCGGAACGGCTGATGGCCGCGCGCTCCAGCCGCCCGCGGACCGGCTGCAGCCGCGTCAATGCATCAAAGACCTGCGTGGGAGTACCACCCGTGGCAATCACCAGCCCGGCCGCCACCAGCGCATTGGCAGCCTGGTAGGCTCCGATCAGGGGGAGATTCAGCTTTTGCCGCCGACCGGCAAATTCGATCTCAAGCACTTGCCCAAGCTGCCCGGGGGTTCGAGAGATGAGCCGAAGACCAGCCGCATCCGCGCCCTGACCCACCCTGAGCAGCCGCACGCCGCGCCGTTGGACATGATCGACAGCGCGTTGGCTCCATGCATCGTCCAGCCACACCACTGCAGTACCATCCGCCGCAACGACTTCATCGAACAGCCGCATCTTGGCGGCAAAATAGTCGTCCATATCCTTATGGTAATCGAGGTGATCACGGCTGAGGTTGGTGAAGGCCGCAGCGGCAACCCGCGGCCCTTCGCTGCGATACTGGGACAAGCCGTGGCTGCTTGCCTCAAACGCGACATGGGTAACCCCCTCGCGGGCCAAACCGCTGAGGTTGGCAAGAAACGTGACCACGTCCGGGGTGGTCAATCCGGTCGCAACACTTTCGTCGGCGGTGGTAATCCCCAAGGTCCCAATCGAAGCCGCATGGTAGCCTGCCATCCGCCAGATCTGACGCGTCAGCTCAACCGTGGACGTCTTGCCATTGGTTCCCGTGACGGCAACAATCGTTTCAGGCATTGGGGCAAAGAACTGGGCCGCGAGCTGCGCAAACACCAGCCGCGGGTTTTCATGCGCGATGTGGACCGCACCGCTGACCGCGGCCTCAGGCCGGGCAACGACCGCCACCGCACCCGCAGCAATCGCCGCGGGGATAAAGTCTTCGCCGTTGACCGTTGCACCTTGAAAGGCGCCGAATACGGTGCCTGGCGCAACCTTGCGATGGTCTATCGCAAAACCGGTTATCTGAAGTTCGCTTCCGCTGCCGAGGGAAAAACTTGCCCCCTCGGCAAGCGCGCCGAGCTTCATTCACCTTCTCCCTTGCCCACCAACGGCGCCAGATCGGAAATGTCTACGTCGCGCGATGCGTCGGGCATGATCCCCAGCAAAGGGCCAATCCGGGGGACCAGGCGCCCGACGACGGGAGCCGCATTCCAGGCAGCGGTGCGCTGACCCGAAGTCGCGACAGTACCCTGCGGTTCATCGAGCATCGAGATCACCACATAGCGCGGGTGGTCCATCGGGAATGCGGCGGCAAAAGTGGCCACGACCGAAGTGCGGTTATAGCCGCCAGCACCAGGCTTTTCAGCCGATCCGGTCTTGCCGCCGACGCGGTAGCCCACAGCATTGGCCTTTTTGCCGGTGCCGATATCGACGATCAGACGCAGCAATTGGCGCATCCGGGCGCTGGTGCTGGCTTTGAACACCCGCCGCCCCGGAACGACCTGCCCCGGTTCCAATTTCATCAGCGTGGCCGGGCGCCACAGCCCCCCATTGACGAGCGCAGCATATGCGCTGGCCAGGTGCAACGGCGTCACCGCGATGCCATGGCCGTAAGACACCGTCATGGTGGTGATCCGGGACCACTCGCCCTTCGGCCACAGCGGGAAACCCCGGGCCGGCAGTTCGATCTGGGCGCGCTGGTTCATCCCCAGCGCCCGCATCGTCTGGTTCAGGCGCGCCGGACCGATTTCATCCGCGATCAGCGCCGTCACGATGTTCGAGGAGTGGATCAGAGCCTCGGGAACGTTGAGGGATGCACTCAGGTCATGGCTGTCGCGAATCTGAAAGCCGCCGATCGCAATCGGGCGGCTCGACTGAAATCGACGCGACATGTCGGTCACGACGCCGGCATCGATCGCCGAAGCGACAGTAATCGGTTTGAAGGTCGAACCAAGTTCGTAGACCTGGTTGGTAACCCGGTTGAAAATGAAGGACTCACTGGCGCGGTCGATCAGGTTGGGATTGAACGAAGGCAACGAAGCCAGCGCAACCACTTCCCCGGTATCCACGTCCATCACGATTCCGGCAGCACCTTTGGCGTTGGATTCCGCCATGCCCCGCGACAGTTCTTCTTCCAACGCCCCCTGGACCCGCGCATCGATCGCCAGAGCGGCCGGAGTGCCGCGCTGCGCAGGATCGGTCAGGCGCTTGTCGAAAACCTGTTCCATTCCCACCCGGCCGTGCCCGTCCGCACCGACAAAACCCAGAACGTGCGCCGCCATCGACCCTTGCGGATAGAACCGTTCGGTCTCACGCGGGAATTCCAGCGCCGGTTCGCCCAATTCGTGCACGCGGTTGGCGTCTTCCGGCAAGATCCGGCGACGCAGATAGCCTGGCTTGCCCTGGGCCAAACGCGCGGTCAGTGCATTGACTTCAAGGTCGGGGAAAATCTTGACCAGTTCCTCGGCCACCTTGCGCGGCGAACTGACCAGTGGCGAACCATCGGCGCCCAGCGCCTGCGGATTGTACCACAGGGCATAGGCCGGAAAGGCCCTGGCAAGCGGCACTCCGTTGCGGTCGACAATGTCGGCCCGGGCTGGCAACAGCAAGGTACCGAACTGCTGCTGCGCAGGCGCGTCAGCGAAAAAGCCAAGGTAGAGAATGCGCAGGATTGCAGCGCAGGCAATGACCAGAAAGCCGAGGATCACCCACAAAACCCGCCATTTCGCCATCAGCAGGCTGCGGGCGCGCACGTTCATCAACGCGCCCCGACCTGATGATATCGTTGTCGAGACGGCGATTGAGGTCATTCGTGCCGGATCCCCTCGCGATCAACCGAACCAAGGCGCGCGTTCAATCCCGCATCGGTCGTCGCCTTGCGCTTTACGTCTGACGGTTCGGCGGCCAGCGCCTTGCCAGTGAGCGGATTGACCATGGCGGGCAAAGCGCTGGCAACACGCGGAACATCGGCGCTGGCGACGCGGATCGGACTGGGCGCATCGGGCGCGCGCGGCTTGCTCAGTTCGGCCAGCTGACGTTCGCTTTCCAGATACTGTCCAGCCGCAGGCGCCTGATAGCCAAACTCGACTTCATTGAGAGTCCGCAACTGCTGCTGGTTGGCGCGGGTTTCAAACTCGGTTTCAAGCAACAGCTTATCCTGCTTGACCGACAGGATCTGCCGCTCGGCGAGGCGCACCTGGCTTTTCACCGCATTGACCTTGAACGTCAGCACCACGGTAAAGGCGAAACAGACCAGCAGGATCGCAGCCCAGCCAATCGAACGCATCCGGTCACGGGTCAGGTTCATGCAGCCTTCCTTTCATGCGGGGGTGCATCGGTACGAACGGCGCAGCGAAGAGTGGCAGAGCGCGCGCGCGGATTGCGCTCAAGTTCATGGGCAGACGGGCGAACCGGCTTGGCGACCTGGGCAAACGTCGGCACCAAAGTCGATGCACTGGCCGGGATATGGCGCGAGGTATTCGCCACGGCGCCGCTGGCTTCGCGAAGGAAATTTTTCACGATGCGGTCTTCCAGGCTGTGGAAGCTAACCACCGCCAGGCGTCCCCCTGGGGCCAACAGGGTTTCGGCCGCCGCGAGCCCAGCGCGCAGTTCGTCCAGTTCGGCATTCACGTGAATGCGGATCGCCTGAAAGCTGCGCGTTGCCGGATCCTTCGGCGCGCCTGGGCGATAGCCCAACGCTTTGCGCACGACCTGAGCCAATTGCCCGGTGGTCGCCAGCGGACGAGCCGCGACAATCGCCCGGGCGACGCGACGCGACTGGCGTTCTTCGCCATAGTCATAGAGCACGTCGGCAATGGCACCTTCGTCTGCGGTGTTCAGGAAATCGGCTGCGCTTTCCCCGTCCTGGCCCATCCGCATGTCGAGTGGACCATCCGACGAAAAGGCGAAGCCCCGCTCGGCCTGGTCCAATTGCATCGAGGACACGCCGATATCCATCACCACCCCATCGACGCGGGACACGCCCACTTCGGCCAGAGCAGCAACCATTTCGGAAAAGCGGCGCGGATGGAGCACCAGCCGGGGCGGGCATTCCCCAGCCTCGCTCCATCCACGGCCACCCTTGATCGCATCGGGGTCGCGATCAAAGGCGTGGACGCTCGCTCCGGCATCGAGCAGGCGGCGGGTATACCCGCCTGCGCCGAAGGTGGCGTCGACAATCACCGCGCCGGGTGCAGGAGATAGCGCGGCGATAACTTCATCAAGCAAGACCGGAATGTGCGGAGCGGCGCTCACTTGCGGCCCTTTCCGCTGCGCGCCTGCTGGGCAAGGTCAAGGCAGGCTTCCTGGGCATCTTCCCAGCCCGCGCCCATCTTGGCGAGCTCGTCCGGGCTCCAGATCGTGAACTGCTTGCCGCCGCCCTGAAAGAACGCGGCTTCGGTCAGAGCGCCCAGCTTGAAAAAGCGCTCGGGGAGAATGAAGCGGCCACTGTCATCAAACGGCACGCGGGCAAAGCCGTAAAGCTGCTGCGCGCGCAGATCGCGGTCGAAATCCTGGCCGCGCTCCAGCGCAACCCGTTCTTCGCGGTCCAGTTCGTTTTCAAATTCGGCAACGCGCGACAGGCCAAAGCCAGTGAGGCATTTCCACCGCGGGTGTTTGGCGACGCAGAGAACGCGTTCCCCCAACCCGGAATCGCGAACTGCCTTGCGGAAGTCGGGGGGCAGCACAAAGCGGCCCTTCTCGCCCAACAGCGAGAAGCCCTGGCCACTATATGCAATAGGCTTGCCCGCCTCCACGTGATGCCCCGCTCCAATCCGGGATCGCTCCCGGGTTCCCAAAAGATCGATTTTCCCCGCCCCAGCCGCGCGCCCCCGCGGCCGGATCACCTTTGAAAAGTGCACGGCGTCGAATTTCGATGTCGATGAAACGGTTACTTACCGCCGCTTTCCCGGGGATGGAAGGGAAAAACGCGGGAAATTGCGGGATAATGCGTGAAATGTATGAATTTGCACCATTTTCTGCGATCAATTTTTTTCGATCAAAGTCTTTGTTCTTGTTTTGTTTTTACGAAAAACCGGGAAACCGGCCATTAGCCGCCGTTGGCTTTTCAACTCTTCCCGCAATTTCCCGGATTGTTTCGACTCAGCGCGCCGCGAAGGCTGCATCCAGCAGCCAGGACAGCGCTTTGCGGCCCTGCCCGGAAGGATCATCGCGCTCCAGCGCAGCAGCGTCGGCCACAACCACAATGCGGCCCTTGCCGACAGCGCAGGTTGCGGCCAGGCCTTCGCCCCACAAACGGCAGTTGTCCTGCCCGCGCGTCACCAGTTGGCCTGGCAAGTTCACCGGAATGGCAACTCCCATGACATCCCGTGCATGCCTGCCAAGGCTTTGCCGATCATCGAACCGCAACTCCAACCCCCAACGCGACAGGATTGGCGAAAGCAGAACGATTGCCTGGGGTCGGCGCGGATCACCCAGCGGAAAAGCCGAATCTTCGGTCAAGGCTGGATCGGCCAGCAACAGCAGCCGACCACCTTCCCGCACCCAGTTGTCCAACTCGACATTTTCTTGCGGGGTCAGAACTCTGGGCTGCGCCATCAGCAAGCGCCGCGTCCCGCGAAGGCTGTCGTCCGTGAGGAGATCGAGCGGTTCTATTGCTCCCCGCTCGGCCAACAGGTCTCGCGCCCAATGGGATTGAGCCCGCGGACTGAGCGATGCGGCCAGATCCGGACTGTCAGCCCATAGGATCGGCAGAGTGGTGAACAAGGCGACAGGACCTGCCGGTTGCACTCGTCTGTCACGCGCCGCCCAGAACAACAGGATCGCCAGCGCCGCAACCAGCAGGATGAAGACACCGCTCTTGCGCAAACTAGCGCTGGCCATCCGCGGCAGGATTGCTTTTGGCTGTTTCAGGACCGGAGGGGATTGCCGAGGGCACCACACCGATATCCACCAGGGGATCGGACTTGATCGCGGCATCGTTGGCGGCGCTGCCAGCCGCAGGGGTCTGGCCGCTTTGTTCGGCCATGCGGGCACGATCGTTAATCACGTTGGCCAGACCAACCATCAGCAGCACGGCTGCAATTCCGAACAACCCGGCCTGCAGACGTTGGACCGCCTGGGCCCGCAGTTCCCGCGCCGAAGGCGGAACGAAATGCTGCGGCGCTTCCAGCGGCGGGGTTACCCGATGAGGCGGTTGCGTTGCCATTGTCCAGCAATTCTACCCGATCAGGCCAACCAGGGAAAGACCGGAAGTCCTTTCGCACGGAGCCAGTCGGCATTGTACAGGCTGGAAAGGTAGCGGAAGCCAGTATCGCACAGGATCGTCGCGACGCGGGGATCTGTCCGTCCTTCGGCGACCAGTTGCCGGCCCAAGGCCACAGCGCCAGCCACATTGATGCCAGAGGAAAGACCCAGACACAGCCCCTCTTCCTGGAGCAGGCGGGCGACCCATTCCAGGCCTTCCTCGTCCGAAATACGGAACTGGGTATCGATCGGCGCACCTTCCAGATTGGCGGTGATCCGGCCCTGCCCGATCCCTTCGGCGACCGAGTTGCCCTCTGCCTTGAGTTCGCCGTGCGCGTAGTAATTGAACAGTGCGGCACCGTGTGGGTCGGTCAGGGCAATGCGGATGTTCTCATCGAAGGCCTTCAGGCCCAGGCCCACCCCGGCAATCGTTCCCCCGGTACCGGCGGCGCAGGTGAAGCCGTCGATCCGGCCTTCCATCTGCTCCCACAGTTCGGGCGCAGTGCTTTCGATATGGGCCTTGCGGTTGGCGATGTTATCGAACTGGTTGGCCCAGACCGCGCCTTCGGTCTCTTCCGCCAGACGGCGCGAAGTATGGACGAAGTGGCCCGGGTTGGAGAACGGCGCAGCCGGGACCAGAACCAGCTCGGCCCCCAGCGCCCGCAGCGTGTCCATCTTTTCCCGCGACTGGGTCTCGGGCATGACAATGACCGTCTTGTAGCCCAGCGCATTGGCAACCAGCGCAATGCCGATTCCAGTATTGCCGGCCGTGCCTTCGACGATGGTCCCGCCAGGCTTCAGCAAGCCTTTTTCCTCGGCATCGCGGACGATCCACAGTGCCGCGCGGTCCTTGACCGAGGCACCAGGATTGGCAAATTCACACTTGCCCCAGATTTCGCAGCCAGCAGCTTCGCTCGGCCCTTCTAGGAGGACCAGCGGGGTATTTCCGATCAGTTCGAGCGTGTCGCTCTTCGCAGAAGGTGCATTCATGCCAACAGAGGTAGGTTTGCCGGGCGCGCGGCGCAATGGAATTGCGCTTGCGCCCATGAAACTTAGTCTTCCGGCGCGATCGTCACCTTGAGACCATCGAGCGCATCGGTGATTTCAATCTGGCACGACAGACGCGAATTTTCGGTGCGGTGATCAGTCGAATCGAGCAGGTCGTTTTCGTCCTCGCTCAGCGCACTGACCTTGCCGGCAAAGGCCGGGTCGACGTAGACGTGGCAAGTTGCGCACGAACAGCACCCGCCGCACAGCGCCAGCAACTCGTCAAAACCATTATCCCGGATCGCTTCCATGACGGAAACGCCAGCGCTGGCTTCAATTTCCTTTTCCTCACCGGCCCGGTTGACCACGACAAGCTTCGGCATATCCGTCGATCCTCTTTGTTCGCGCCCCCTATCAGCGCTTTGCCGGGGCTGCTAACCACTACCCTTTCCTTTGGCAAGCAGGACTCTGGCACATGGGCCTCAACGCAGAGCAGATCAGGACCGGGCTGGACTGGGTGGCGGCACGCGAACCGGGAATCGCCCAGGCGCTGGAACGGGTCGGATATCCCGAGCCCCGGGTTCGCCCGACCGGCCTCATCACCATGATGCGGACCATCGTCGGACAGCAAGTCAGCGTGGCCGCCGCCGCATCGATGTGGCGCAAGTTTGAAGCCTTTGCCGGGACCAATCCCGATCCACAGCGGGTGCTCGATGCCGATTTCGATACGCTGCGCGCCTGCGGCCTGTCGCGGCAAAAGCAAGGCTACATGCGGTCACTGTGCGAACTGGTCGTGTCCGGCGCGCTGGATTTCAACGCGCTGCCCGGCGACGACGAAGAGGCGATTGCCGTCCTGACGCGGATCAAGGGCATCGGACGTTGGTCGGCGGAAATCTATTTGTTGTTTGCCGAAGGCCGTCCCGACATCTGGCCCGCGGGCGATCTGGCCGTCCAGGCCGGGCTGGCAAAGCTGCTCGGCCTGGACGGGCGGCCCGACGAACGTGCGACCCGGGGGCTCGCTGAAGGCTGGCGACCGCACCGGGGCGCAGCAGCCATCTTCACCTGGCATTGCTATAACAATCCGGCACTGTAAGCATTGCTAACAGCAATGTAAGGGACACTCGGGGGAGAGAGCCGATGCACAAGACGATCTTTATCACCGGCGGCGCATCCGGGATTGGCCGCGCGGTTGCAGTCAAGTTCGGCCAGCAGGGCTGGTTCGTCGGGGTCGCCGACATCAATGAACCCGGGGCGCGGGAAACCGCGGCGATGCTACCTGCAGGCAAAAGTTCCGTTCACAAGCTGGACGTTCGGGACCGCGAGGCCTGGGACCAGGCCTTGTCCGCCTGCGCCAAGGCCAGCGGCGGACGCATCGACGTGGTGTTCAACAATGCCGGGGTCCCGCTGGGTGGAAACCTGGTCGAAAACAACACCACCGAAATCGAGCGCTGTCTCGACATCAATCTGAAGGGCGTATTGTTCGGGGCCCAGGCGGCGCATCCCTGGCTGAAGGCCAGCGCACCGGGCTCATGTCTGCTGAATACCGCCAGCGCTGCCGGGATTTACGGCACGCCGGGCGCATCGGTTTATTCCGCCACCAAGTTCGGCGTGCGGGCGATCACCGAATGCCTCGATGCCGAATGGGCGCCGGACCAGATCAAGGTCTGTGACCTGATGCCCGGCTTCATCGACACGCCGCTGATCGACATGAACCCCAACGCAGGCTCGAACGAGGACATCCGCAGCCGCGTGGTCGAAGCGGGTCTGGAAATCACCCCGGTTTCCGAAGTGGCCGAAGCGGCGTGGAAGGCCGTCCACGGCAAAAACCTGCACAACCGGGTCGGCAAGACGGCGCACCGCCTGGCCTTTGCCGCGCGGTGGATGCCGGGCCAGCTGCGCAAGCAGACCCGCAGCAACCTGAAACCGCTGGGCGGCTGATCTAGAGGTACCCCTCGATCACCCGGGCCATGGCAGCGTCGCGGGCGGAAAGGCCGTCGGCATCGTGCGTGGTCAGGGTCATTTCCACGCGGTTGTAGACGTTGAACCATTCCGGGTGATGATCGGCCTTGTCGGCATACAGCGCGACCCGGTTCATGAAGCCCCAGGCCTCGTTGAAATCGGCAAAGCGGAAGGTACGAACGATGGCCTTGCCATCCTCGCGCAGGGTCCAGCCCGGCAGTTCGGACAAGAGTTCGGCCAGTTCGGTTTCGGTAAGGCGCTGAATGGACATGACCTGTCCTTCACCCAAGCCAGCCGGCGATGCAAGTGCGATCGCGCGCCATGACCTTGGCAGCGCGGGTGCTTTGCCCTATCGCCCACGACCGATGGGCACTTGCCGACTTTCCGCTGCTGATCTGGCCTGCCGCCGGGGCGACCGGCTGCTTTTCGCACGGCTGTCCTTCGCGCTGGAGGAGGGGCAGGCGCTGCAACTGGCCGGTTCCAATGGCATCGGCAAGTCCAGCCTGATCCGCATTCTCGCCGGATTGCTTTCCCCCTTTGCCGGCTCGGTCAGCCGCCTCGGCACCATGGCCCTGCTCGATGAACGTCCGGCGCTCGACCCGCACCTGCCGCTGGGCCGTGCCCTTGGCTTCTGGCAGGGGATCGATGGTCCGGCAGATAACGAGGCGGCCAGGCTGGGCCTTGCCGACCTGATGGACGTTCCGGTGCGCTACCTTTCCACCGGCCAGAAAAAGCGCGCCGCGCTGGCCCGCCTGATCGGCCAGAAGGCGCCCATCTGGCTGCTGGACGAGCCGCTTAATGGCCTCGACACCAAAGGCGTTGCGCTGGTCGAGGAACTAGCGGCCCAACATTGCCACGCTGGCGGCATCGCGGTGATCGCTTCGCACCAGCCGTTCACTCTGGCAGGAATGCAGCGGATCGAGCTGAAGGACTTTGTCCGGTGAGCATGTTCCTTGCCCTGCTGCGGCGCGATCTGGCGCAGCTGCTGCTCGGCGGGCGGCGCGGCAGCGCTCTGCTGCCGGTGCTGTTCTTCCTGGCCGTGGCCATGCTCTATCCCTTCGCCGTAGGACCGGACGCGCCGGTGCTGGCCCGGACCGGCGGCGGGGTAATCTGGGTCGCGGCCCTGCTGGCGGCGATCCTACCGATGGACCGCCTGATCGAACCCGATCTGGAGCTGGGCATGTTCGATCAATGGGCGCTGCGCGGGATCAGCGAGGAAATGCTGGTCGCGGTGCGGATGCTGGCCCACTGGCTCAGCTTTGGCCCACCATTGATGCTGGCCGCGCTCCCCGCTTCGGCGCTGGTCGGGATTGACGGGGAAAAGCTATGGCTGGTCGAACTGGGCCTGCTTGCCGGGACGCCGGGCCTGGCCGCACTGGGCGTGATGGTCGCGGCGATTACCGCTGGCCTGCGCGGCGGGGCGGCGCTTGGCGGTCTGCTGGCCATTCCCATGGCCATCCCGCTGCTGGTCTTTGGTGCCGGAAGCTTGGCCGTAGGCGGCGAGTCCGGCCTGGGTCTGACCGCTGCCTTCAGCCTGGTCCTTCTCGCCATCACCCCTTTCGCGGCAGGTGCCGCGATCCGCAGCGGGCGGAGCTAATCCGGCTCAATAAGGCGGCTTGTCCAAGCCCTTCGCGCTCTTGGTGAAGATTTCGCAGCCGTCTTCGGTAATGCCAATCGAGTGTTCAAACTGGGCCGAGAGCGAACGGTCGCGCGTCACGGCGGTCCAGCCATCGTCCAGCATCTTCACCCCCGGTTTGCCGAGGTTGATCATCGGTTCGATCGTGAAGAACATGCCGGGGCGCAATTCTGGGCCGGTTCCGGCACGGGCGGCGTGGACCACTTCGGGCGCGTCATGGAACAGGCGGCCCAGACCGTGGCCGCAGAATTCACGGACCACGCCGTAACGAAAACTTTCGGCATGCTTCTGGATCGCCGCACCGATGTCACCCAGCCGCGCCCCGGGCCGGGCATGTTCGATCCCGATCATCAGGCATTCATAGGTCACGTCGACCAGCCGCTTTGCCTTGATCGGCACGTCGCCAACCAGGTACATCCGGCTGGAATCGCCATGCCAGCCATCCAGCAGCGGGGTCACATCGATATTGACGATATCCCCTTCTTTCAGCGCCTTATCCGACGGGATGCCGTGGCAGACCACGTGGTTGATCGAGATGCAGCACGAATGCTGGTAGCCGCGATAGCCCAGCGTTGCCGGGATCGCGCCGTTATCCAGCGTGAACTGGCGAACGAAATCGTCAAGCTCTGCCGTGGTCACGCCGGGCTGGACCATGGGGACCAGCGCGTCGAGCGTGTCGGCGGCCAGGCGCCCGGCCTTGCGCATGCCTTCGAATGCCTCGGGGCCATGAAGCTTTATCGTGCCGTCGCGCAGGACGGTCTCGTTGCCGGTAACGGTCTGGTACTGATTCATCCCTGCGACATAGGGCAGGCGCGGCGAAATTGCGAGGGTCTAGCGTCCGGCAGCAAAGAGCGCGCGGTATTCGGGCCTCACCGCCTGGATCAGCGCCGGAGTAACCGGCAAGGTCACTTCATAGCTCCCCTCGGCATAAGGCCCGGCGGCATAGGGATCGGCGACAAAGCCAATCCGGTTGAACTGCTGGCGATTGGATGAACCAAGCAGCACCGTGATCGAAGACGGAGCCAGGCACTCTTCGAAGCCATCGCCACTGGTCCGATCAACCGGCGCACCCCGGCGCTTGCCCCGTTCCCGATCGAGCGCATCGCAGAACGCGCCGCGCAGCGCAGCGTCGAACGCCGCCTTAGATACGAACAATGCCAGCGGATCGCGACGCTGGTTTGCAGCCTTGTCCCACAGCAAGGCACTTGTTCCGGAATTGCCATGGGCGCCCCCGGTGAATTCGTAACTGTCGCGTTTCAGGCTCAGCCAGCCAGGCAGTTCGGTGACGAGGGTCCACCGGGTCGACTGTTCATAAGGGCTGAAGTCGAAACCATCTTGTTTGGACGCGCTCTCCCCTTCCCTGGCATTGGCGGCCAGTTCCACCCGAGATTTGGCCAGATCCGCATCCAACAGGGCGCGCAGCGCAGGAATGCCGGCAGCCGCGGCAGGATAGGCGTAAGCAAACGAATAGCGCGGATTCTCGGTCTTGACGTCAACCGCCTGGGCCGGTGGAGGCGCCACCTCGGTCGCAACCGGGGCTGTCACTTCTGCTGCGCCGGCCGTAGCCACCGGGGCCGGCTCTTCTTGGCCGCAAGCGGCCAGCAGGATCAAGGGCGTCAGGATCAAAGCCATGCGCATCGCCATAATTCCTCTCGCACTTGCCGCACGCCTGCGGCTAGAGTGCGCATACGATGACAGACAAGCACCCCCTGATCCAGCCTGACCGCGGCCAGAAGGCCATCCCGATCCACCTTGTCGACAAGAAAAGCCTGGATGGCTTTGTCAAAGGGCTGTCCGCGGTGCAACGCGCGGCTCTTTCCGCCCAAAAGTTCGAGGCAGAAGGCTATTCCTACGCGGTCCTGCCCGACGGCGAAGAATGGATGGTCGTGTCGGGTGTCGCCAATACCGAGAGCCTGTCGAGCTGGTGCATGGCCAAACTGGCCGAAGTCCTGCCGGCTGGCACCTATCGCCGCGCCGGGGGAGAACCCGGCCCGGCGTTGTTCGGCTGGGTCAGCGGGCAATACCGGTTCGACCGGTACCTCTCCAAACCCAGCGAGGAAGGTCCGCGCGTGCTGCTCACCCAGGACGTCGCGGCGATTGAGCCAACTTTGGCCGAAACTGCAGCGGTTGCCCTGGTCCGCGATCTGGTCAACACCCCGGCAGAGGACATGGGACCTGCGCAGCTGGAACACGAGGCCCATCTGATCGCCAAGGCCCACCGCGCCGAATTCAAGGTGACCAGTGGCGATGCGCTGGAACGCGGTTTTCCGATGGTCCACGGCGTTGGCCGGGCCGCGGCGCGCAGCCATGCCCCGCGCATGATCGAACTGCAGTGGGGCGATGAAAAGCACCCGAAAATTGCCCTGGTCGGCAAGGGGGTGTGTTTCGATTCCGGCGGTCTCGACATCAAGCCCAGCTCGGGCATGCTGCTGATGAAGAAGGACATGGGCGGCGCGGCCCATGCCCTCGCCCTGGCCCAGCTCGTCATGCAGCACGGGCTGAAAGTGCGGCTGCACCTGCTGATCCCGGCAGTTGAGAACGCCATTTCCGGCAATTCTTTCCGCCCCGGCGATGTGCTGCGCAGCCGCGCCGGAATCACCGTGGAAATCGGCAATACCGATGCCGAAGGGCGTCTGGTGCTAGGCGATGCACTGACCCGTGCCGGAGAGGAAAACCCCGAGTTGATCGTCGACTTTGCTACATTGACCGGCGCGGCGCGGGTCGCGCTGGGGCCGGACTTGCCGGCCCTGATGACCCGCCGCGACGAGACGGCGGACGAGCTGCTCAAGGCCGGGGAAGCGGCAGACGATCGCTGCTGGCGCCTGCCGCTGCACGATGGCTATCGCGAATACCTGAAAAGCGATGTCGCCGATCTCAACAACTCTGCATCCAACGGGTTCGCCGGGGCTTCGGTCGCTGGACTGTTCCTGGATCGCTTCGTGCCCGAGGGAACCGACTGGGCGCACTTCGATACCTTTGCCTGGCGCCCCAATGCGAAGCCCGGGCGACCCAAGGGTGGGGAAGCGTTGGGGCTGCGTGCGGCCTGGGGCTTGCTGAAGGCGCGCTATGGATAGCTTGCTAGTCGGGCAAAGCGGCGCTAATCGGCCCGTCTTCCAATTTGGGGACACGACAGACTTGACCGCCAGCGCGATTCCGACCGGGCAATTGACCCTTTCCGGCCCAGCTGAAAAGCTGGACGCTGCGCATTGGCCGGTGCGCGGGGACCTGGCGCACATCCGGCTCGCCGGTCGTTGTTTCGTCCCACACTATGCCGTGCCCATGCCACAGACGGTGGTGACCGGCGGGGCCCCGCTTCACGCCCTGAACAGCGCCGAATCCGAAGTTCGCGACAACCTGGCGGGCGGAACCTTGTTCAACGTGCTCGACATCACCGGCGGTTGGGCCTGGGGCCAGGTCGGCGATGACGGCTTTGTCGGCTATCTGCCGGTCGAAGCATTGGAAGAACGACGAAACTGATCCCCGTCCCCTCCCGCTCATGGTGAGGAGGGGACTGAGCCTGTCGAAGGCCCGTCTCGAACCACTGCCGGTTGCAGCTCCTTCGAGACGGCTCTCAGCCTTTGGCTTCGATGCCTCCTCAGGACGAACGGACCTGATCATTATGCCCCACACCGTATTTATCGATGGCGCCGCCGGAACCACCGGCCTTGAAATCGTCGAGCGGCTTTCGCCGCGCAGTGAGTTCCAGCTGATCGTGCTCGACGACGAGCAGCGCAAGAGCGCCTCGGCCCGCCGCGACGCCTTTCACGCGGCGGACTTTGCCGTGCTGTGCCTGCCCGACGACGCAGCGCTGGCAGCCGTCGCCATGGCCGAAGGCAGCAAGGTCCGGATCATCGACGCGTCGACCGCGCACCGGGTCGCCGCGGGCTGGACCTATGGCTTTCCCGAAGTGGTTGGGCGCGAAGCGGTTGCCTGTTCCACGCGGGTATCCAATCCCGGCTGCTATCCGACCGGCTTCCTCGCCCTGATCGCGCCGCTGGTCCGTTCCGGGGTCTTGCCCGCCGACTGGCCCTACACGGTCAATGCGGTGTCCGGCTATTCAGGCGGCGGCAAGGCGCTGATCCAGCGCTTCGAAGACGACCCCGACATTGCCTTCCGGACCTATGGCCTGGCCTTGGGGCACAAGCACGTGCCGGAAATGCAGACCTATGCCGGGCTTTCCGTACCGCCGCTGTTCGCGCCGTCGGTGATCCCGGCGCATCGCGGCATGGTGGTCGAAGTGCCGCTGCCCCTTTCAGTCATGCCCGTGGCAGGATCGCCAGAGGTGTTGCGCATGGCGCTGGTCGATTTCTACGCCGGCAGCCGGATCGTCACCGTTCACGACGAGCCAAAGGACGAACTGCTGCTGCGCCGCTCGATGCAGCCGTCCGACCGGCTTGACCTGTGGGTGTTCGGCGCCGCCGACGGTTCGCAAGCGAGGCTTGTCGCGCGGCTCGACAACCTGGGCAAGGGCGCCAGCGGGGCGGCGGTGCAAAGCCTGAACCTGATGGCTGGCCTCGAGGAGACCCTCGGCCTGTCGCTGTAATTGCCTAAATTTTGGGCAGCAGTTGCCGAAAAATTAGGCAAGTTCGACCAAGCCCAGCCATTGCAAAAGTTGCGCCGCAACTGCATTCGCGATTCAAATCTTGCGAATCCGCCCTTTCCGAATGGTTGCAGTTGGATTAGGGCGCTGCGCAAGCCTCTGGCACGATTCTTGATTATAGACTTCCAGTGGCATCCAAAATCCCGGGCCGCCCAGACCTGGACAGGGCGGGACCGGCTTGCTGCGCAGGGGAATACGCGAAGTGAAAAAGATCGAAGCGATCATCAAACCGTTCAAGCTCGACGAGGTCAAAGAAGCCCTCCACGAAGTCGGCGTGTCCGGCATTACCGTGACCGAAGCGAAGGGTTTCGGGCGCCAGAAGGGTCATACCGAACTCTATCGCGGCGCCGAATACGTCGTCGACTTCCTCCCCAAGGTGAAACTGGAGGTGGTCGTTCCCGATGATCTTGCCGAACGCACCGTCGAAGCGATTGCCGCTGCCGCACAAACCGGGCGGATCGGGGACGGCAAGATCTTTGTCTACGCCGTGGAAAGCGCCCTGCGCATCCGCACTGGCGAGCGTGATAACGACGCCATTTAGCACACCATCAAGCCATTCACCCTCCCGTTGCGGGAGGGGCAGCCAAGATCCCCTGTTGCAGCGCGATCGGGGTTAAAAGTGAAGGATCAGACATGAGCAAGGCCAAGGACATCATCAAGCGGATCAAGGACGAAGAGATCGAGTGGGTCGATCTGCGTTTCACCGATCCCAAGGGCAAGTGGCAGCATCTCACCATGTGCGCGCACGTGATGGGCGAAGACGAATTCGAAGACGGCCTGATGTTCGACGGTTCGTCGATCGAAGGCTGGAAGGCGATCAACGAATCCGACATGATCCTGAAGCCAGACCTGGATTCGGTCTTCGTCGATCCGTTCAGCGCCACCCCGATGCTGATCGTCACCTGCGACATCGTCGAACCGTCGACCGGCGACCTTTATGGCCGCGACCCGCGCTCGACCGCGAAGCGCGCCGAAGCCTACGTCAAGACCACCGGCATTGGTGACACCGTCTACGTCGGTCCGGAAGCCGAGTTCTTCCTGTTCGACGACGTGCGTTACTACGACGGCTACAACGGCAGCGGCTTCACCATCGACGACGTCGAGCTGCCGACCAACACCAACACCAAGTACGAAGCCGGCAACATGGGCCACCGCCCGGGCGTCAAGGGCGGCTACTTCCCGGTTGCCCCGATCGACTCCTGCGTCGACATCCGCGGCGAAATGGTATCGACCATGCTGGAAATGGGCCTGCCCTGCGACAAGCACCACCACGAAGTGGCCGCGGCGCAGCACGAACTGGGCCTGACTTTCGGCACCCTGGTCCAGACCGCTGACCGCATGCAGGTCTACAAGTATGTCGTGCAGCAGGTTGCCCATGCCTATGGCAAGACCGCAACCTTCATGCCCAAGCCGATCAAGGGCGACAACGGCAGCGGGATGCACACCCACATCTCGATCTGGGATGGCGGCAAGCCCCTGTTCGCCGGCAACGGCTATGCCGGGCTGTCGGACATGTGCCTGTACTTCATCGGCGGCGTGATCAAGCACGCCAAGGCGCTGAACGCCTTCACCAACCCGACCACCAACAGCTACAAGCGCCTGGTCCCGGGTTACGAAGCGCCGGTGCTGCTGGCCTATTCGGCGCGCAACCGTTCGGCCTCGTGCCGCATCCCCTATGGCGCGGGCGACAAGGCGAAGCGCGTGGAATTCCGCTTCCCCGACGCGATGGCCAACCCCTACCTGTGCTATTCGGCGCTGCTGATGGCCGGTCTGGACGGGATCAAGAACAAGATCCACCCGGGCGAAGCCATGGACAAGAACCTGTACGATCTGCCTCCGGCCGAACTGGCCCAGGTGCCGACCGTGTGCGGCAGCTTGCGTGAAGCGCTGGAATCGCTGGAAGCCGATCACGACTTCCTGCTCCAGGGCGGCGTGTTCACCAAGGACCAGATCGATGCCTACATCGAACTGAAGTGGCCGGAAGTGCTGCGCTGGGAAACCACCCCTTCGCCGGTCGAATTCGACATGTACTACAGCGCCTGATCCCCGGATCAGCGTCAATCGAACAGGGCGTCCCGGCAATCCGGGGCGCCCTTTTCACATTCCGGTCCAGCCATGGAACCAGCAGACGAACTCAGCCGTTAGGCCGGCACGGTATCGCTTCAGAAAGGAGCACTCATGCTGTTCGCCATTGCCATTATTCTGCTGATCCTCTGGGCCCTTGGCCTGTTTGCCTTCCATGTGACAAGCGGGTTGATCCACATCCTGCTGCTGGTGGCGATCGTGGTGGGCCTGGTGCACCTGTTTCAGGGGCGGCGAGTCTAAACACAATATAGGTTTCCTACACATCTAAAAATAACCTAATTGGTTCCCTTGGATGAAAGGGCAACCAATGGATATCTTTGGCGATTTTTTTGCTGCATTGCGCCGGATGCGTACCGCGCCCGCGGCGCGGGCCGCTCTATCAGAGCCGCAGACCGGGCCTGCTGGGGCCGACAAGGCGATCCGCCAAATCAGCCCGGCAGGCGTTGCATTGATCAAACAATTCGAAGGCTGCGCCAAGCGTCGCGGCGATGGCCGCTTCGAAGCCTATCCCGACCCGGGCACCGGCGCAGAACCGTGGACCATCGGCTGGGGCGCAACGGGCAAGGGCATCGAGCGCGGCACGGTCTGGACCCAGGCCGAATGCGACGCCCGGCTTGAAGCGGACCTTGCCCGCTATGCTGCCGAAGTCACCCGCGCCCTGGGCGATGCACCGACCAGCCAGGCCCAGTTCGACGCCCTCGTCAGCTTTCACTACAACACCGGAGCCATCGCCCGCGCCACCCTCACCAAACGGCACAAGACGGGCGATTTCGCGGGCGCAGAGGCTGAATTCGGCAAATGGGTCCATGCAGGGGGCAAGCGCCTGAACGGTCTGGTCCGCCGCCGCGCCGCCGAAGCGGCGCTCTATGCAAACCGGCGATAGATTGCTGCTTGCAATCTGTTCCGCGCAATCCGACATAGTGGCCGGGTTAATCGTCCAGTTAAGGGAGATTCGAGGATGCGCGAGCTGCTGCAACATTACATCGACGGCAAGTGGGTAGACAGCGAAGGCGGCCAGCGCCGCGAAGTGATCAATCCAGCCACGGAAGAACCCTGCGCGGTGATTTCGGTGGCTTCGGCGAAGGACGTGGACAAGGCGGTGGCCGCCGCCCGCCGCGCGTTCAAGACCTATAGCCAGACCACCCGCGAAGAGCGCCTCGCCCTGCTTGAGCGGATCGTCGAGGAATACAAGAAGCGCGCCGCGGACCTCGCCCAGTCGATGGCCGAGGAAATGGGGGCTCCGCTGTCCTTCGCGATCACTGCGCAGGTCGGCGCCGGGATCGGCGGGTTCATGAGCACGATCGCCGCGCTCAAGGAATTCGACTTCATGGAAGACGGTCCGGGCTACAAGGTCGCCTACGAACCGATCGGCGTGGTCGGGATGATCACCCCGTGGAACTGGCCGCTCAACCAGATCGCGCTGAAGGTCGCCCCGGCCCTTGCTGCGGGTGACACCATGGTGCTCAAGCCGTCGGAAGAGTGCCCGACCAATGCCAAGATCTTTGCCGAGATCCTGGATGCGGCAGGCGTTCCGCCGGGCGTGTTCAACCTGGTCCAGGGCGATGGCCCGACCACCGGCAATGCCATTTCCAGCCATCCGGACATTGAAATGGTCAGCTTCACCGGCTCGACCCGCGCCGGGATCCAGGTGGCAATCGCCGCTGCCCCGACCGTCAAGCGCGTCCACCAGGAACTGGGCGGCAAGAGCCCGAACCTGGTCCTGCCCGATGCCGACCTGGCCACCCAGCTGCCCGCCGTGGCGATGGGCCCGCTGGTCAACACCGGCCAGTCGTGCATTTCGCCGACCAAGGTTCTGGTCGCCAAGGACCGCGAAGCCGAAGTCGTCTCGTTCTACAAGAACATGTATTCGGCCACTCCGGTCGGCGATCCGATGACCGAAGGCAATCACCTTGGTCCGGTGGTCAACAAGGCGCAGTTTGAAAAGGTCCGCAGCCTTATCCAGTCGGCGATCGACGAAGGCGCCAAGCTGGAAGCCGGCGGCCCGGACCTGCCGAGCAACGTCAACCGTGGCTACTACATCCAACCGACCGTGTTCTCGGGCGTGACCCCGGACATGCGGATCGCGCAGGAAGAAATCTTCGGCCCGGTCGCCACGATCATGACCTATGACACGCTGGACCAGGGCATCGAACTGGCCAATGCCACCGAATACGGCCTGTCGGCTGCAATCACCGGTGATCCGGCCAAGGCCGCACCGGTAGCAGCCAAGTTGCGCGCCGGCATGGTCGCAATCAACAACTGGGGTCCCACCCCGGGCGCTCCGTTCGGCGGCTACAAGCAGTCGGGCAACGGCCGCGAAGGCGGTCTGGCCGGCCTGAAGGACTTCATGGAAATGAAGGCGATCTCGGGCCTACCTGCCTAATTTTCAAACAAGAATCTCAGTAACTTGCAAAGCCCTCCCCTTGCGGGAGGGCTTTTTTGCAGCCATGGTGCCGCAGAGCGGAGGGATCTATGCGCCGTCGTCAATTCCTGTCCGCCGCTGCCGCCACCAGTGCCGCAATGGCCAGCCCGGCCATCCTTCGCGCGGCCCCTGTATCAAGATCGACTGGGCAAAGCGGCGACATAGGCTTGCTCGGGGAAATCCTGCGCAGCCTCCATCCCGGGCTGTACCGCTACTTACACCCGGACGCCTTCGATGCGGCGTTTGACCGATTGAGCGCGCACTGGAATGCCGCGCCAGAGTTGGAAGACCGCTTCCTTGCTCTCACCCGGTTCCTCGCCGCGATCCGCTGTGGCCATTCCTATCCCAGCTTTTACAACCAGCGCCGCGGCGTTTCGGAACGCCTGTTTGCGCGCAAGGATCGTCTACCACTGGCTTTTCGCTGGATCGGGGACCAGATGGTCGTAACCGAAAACCAGACGGACGGCATCTGGCTGCCCAAGGGCAGCGTGATCAAGGCGATCGACGGCGTTCCGGCGAGCCAGATCCTGCACCGGCTGCTGCCATTGGTGCGTGCCGACGGCGGCAACGATGGCAAACGCCGCGCGCTTCTTTCCGCCACTGGCGCAGACGAGATCGAGACTTTCGACGTGCTGCGGGGTCTGGTCTTTGGCCCGCCGAAAGAGGGCCGATTCAACGTCCACTTCCGCGCACCTGATACGCCACGCGACGCCTGGGTTGATGTTCCTGCGGTCGATCTTGCGACCCGCAAGCGCTTCACCCGCGCCCTTGATCCGCGCAGCAACCAGCCGATCTGGCAATGGGCTATCGGACAGGATGGCATCGCCATCCTCACCATGCCCGGCTGGGCGCTCTACAACAGCACCTGGAACTGGCAGGCCTGGCTCGATGACCGGCTCGACAGCCTGGCTGGTGCGAAAGGGCTGATCATCGACCTGCGCGAAAATGAAGGCGGGAATGATTGCGGCGAGCCGATCCTGGCCCGCCTTGCTGCTCGTGATATTGCCCTGCCGCGGATTCGCCGGTTGGTCCGTTACCGCCGGGTGCCCGATGCTCTGAACCCCTACCTTGACACCTGGGACAACGGCTTTCGCGACTGGGGCGATGACGCAAAGCCTTATGACGACCGCTTCCTGGAACTGAGCCCGGGGGATGTTCCGACCGTCATCGTGCCGCGTGGCAAACGCATTACCGTCCCGGTGGCGGTCCTGACCAGCGCGCAAAACAGTTCGGCAACCTTCCAGTTCGCCAATCTGATCAAGACAACCGGACTGGGCACCCTGGTTGGCGAAACCACCGGCGGCAACCGGCGCGGGATCAACGGCGGCGCGTTCTTTTTCGTCCGTCTGCCGGAAAGCGGGATCGAATTTGACCTGCCGTTGATAGGCTACTTTCCCGAAACGGCACAGCCCGATGCGGGTATCGCTCCGGACATCGCCGTCACCACCACGGCTGCCGACCTGGCGGCGGGATATGATCGGGTGCTGAGAGCCGCTCAGCGCGCGCTGCTCGGCAGCTAGGCCGGATCAGCCAGCCGATAACGGTCCTGTTCCCCATGGGCACCGTCCTTGACGCTGCCATCGATCGTTCCGCACCCTTCGCGCGGCACTGCGACTGCCGCGGCGATCAGGCGGTTCTGCGCTTCGTCGCTCAGCCGTTCCCAGCCGTTGCGACCAAGCAATTCCATCGGCCGGTAACGCACCTTGTACTGCATCCGCGTCGAACCTTCGACCCAGTAGCCGAGATAGACGAAAGGCAAGCCTTCTTCGCGGGCGCGGCGGATGTGGTCGAGGATGATGTAATTGCCCAGCCCCGTGCGGCCTTCATGGTCCGGCTCGTAAAAGCTGTAGATCATCGACAGTCCGTCGCCCTGGCGGTCGGTCAGGCAGGCACCGACCAGGCGTCCCGGGGTGCCATCCGGATTGGGTTCGCGGTATTCGACCACCCAGGATTCAACCGGGCTGTGCTCGACCATGTCGGCGAAATCGCTTTCGTCCATCGTGGCCATCCCGCCGCCTGGGTGACGCTGCCCCAGATAGCGCTGCAACAGGTCGAACTGCTCGACAGTCGACCACGGCCGGCAGACCGTGGCGATCAGGTCGCCATTACGCTTCAGGTTCTTGCGCTGGCTGGCCGAAGCGCGAAACTCGTTTGTCAGGACCCGCACCGAAATGCACGCCTGACAATCCGCGCAGGACGGCCGATAGGCCACGGTCTGACTGCGACGAAAGCCGATCCGCCCCAGCGCGTCGTTCAGTTCCTCGGCATGGGGGCCTTTGAGCTCGGTGAAGACCTTGCGTTCCATCCGGCCCGGCAAATAGGGGCATGGCGCAGGGCTCGTGACGAAGAACCGAGGGAAACGAACGGGAGCCGTCACGCGAAAAGAACCATTCCTTAAGGCTGGATTACCTGCCTCCAATATGCATGGCGGGGCCAGGAGTTCAAAGAACTTTAACCACAAAACACGGTTAACTGTGGGTTATTTTGCACAGCCAATCATCGGCATCCCGCCAACAGCCCCGCTCTGGTGCGCTTTGCGCCCGGGTCAGTTCAATTCAACCGACGTCACCGAATAACCCTTTTCGCGCAAAGTGCTGACCAGCCCATCGAGCTGCTCGCGGTCGCGCGCTTCGCATTCGATGTCGGCGGTCAGCCCCTTGGCCGGGAGGTGGGTGAAAATCCGTTGATGGTAAATTTCCAGGATGTTGACGTTATGGCGGTCGAACTCGCGGATCACGCTGAACAACGCGCCGGGGCGATCCTGCAGGACCAGCCGCAGCCGGGCGAGCCGGCCCGACCGGGCCAGATCGCGCAACAACACGTTGGCCAGCAGCCGGGTGTCGATATTACCACCGGTCAGCGGAATGCCGATCTTGCGCCCCTTGAAACGCCCAGGATGCGCCAACAGCGCGGCAAGACCAGCGGCACCAGCCCCTTCGACCACCGTCTTTTCGATTTGCAACAGCAACGAAACCGCGCGTTCGAGCGCGCTTTCGTTGACCAGCACAATATCGTCGAGCAGGCGGCGCAGGGTGCGGCTGGTGAAGGCACCTGGCTCCTTGACGGCGATCCCTTCGGCCAGGGTATCGCCACCACAGGCCAGCTCGTGATGTTTCAGCCGGTTGTACATCGACGGATAAAGTTCCGCCTCGACCCCGATCAGAGCAATATCGGGCTTTATCGCGCGGGCCGCCACGCCCATGCCTGTTGCCAGCCCGCCACCGCCGATCGGAATGACCAGCATGTCAAGGTCGGGCACGTCTTCCAGCATTTCCAGCGCGACCGTGCCCTGGCCCGCAGCAACGTGGGGATGGTCGAACGGATGCACGAAGGTCAGGCCAAGCTGCCGCTCCATCGACCGGGCATAGGCATAGGCTTCGTCGAAGGTTTCCCCTTCCAGCACGACAGTGCCGCCGACCGCTTCGGTCTGCATCACCTTCACGGTCGGGGTGGTGCGCGGCATCACGATAGTCACCGGCACGCCCAGCCGGCTGCCGTGATAGGACAGTCCCTGAGCATGATTGCCTGCCGAAGCGGCGATCACCCCGCGGTTGCGTTGCTCCTCGGTCAGCTGAAGCATCGCATTGAGCGCGCCGCGCTCCTTGTAGGCAGCGGTAAACTGGAGATTTTCGAACTTCAGCCAGACTTCGGCCCCGGTAATCGCGCTGAGCGTCCGGCTGTAAACGCAATCGGTGCGCACCACGGCGCCCTGGATGCGCGCGGCAGCGGCCCGCACATCCTCGATGGTCAGCTGTTCAGCCAGTGTTTCGACAGTCTCGGTCATAATCCACGTGCCGTAACGCAAAGCGAGAGGCGGGGAAACACACAATTGCTTTGCTCTTGCCAGCTTTGCTTTGCCCAAAAAGGCGCTACACACCGCTGCCATGACCACACCGATCAACGTATCCTTTCTGGGCCTGGGCGTAATGGGCGGGGCGATTGCCCGCCACATTGGCAAGGCCGGACACCGCCTGACGATCTACAACCGCAGTCCGGAGCGCGCCGCGCGCTGGCAGGAAGCCAATCCCGGCCTTGCCGCCCGCGTCGCTACCAGCCCGGCCGAAGCGGCCGAGGGTGCGGACGTGGTCCTAACCTGCGTTGGCAACGATGATGACCTGGCTGACGTGGTGCTGGGTCCGACCGGGGTCTTTTCGACGATCCGCCGCGGTGCAACGTTCATCGACCATACCACGGTTTCAGCGCGGATCGCCCGGCAGATCGCGGTCGAGGCACGCGATCTTGAAGTGCACTGCGTCGATGCACCGGTGACCGGCGGGCAGGCCGGGGCGGAAAATGGTCAATTGACCGTGATGTGCGGCGGCCGCGGCGATGCGATCGAGGCAGCCCGACCAGTGATGGAAGCCTATACCAAACGGATCGTCCACGTCGGCAAGGCCGGTGCCGGGCAGACCACCAAGATGGTCAATCAGATCACTTTCTCGGGCATCATCGCCACCCTGTCTGAAGCCCTGCGCTTTGCCGAGGCGGCGCACCTCGACATGGACAAGGTTTACGAAGCCATTTCGGGCGGCGCGGCACAAAGCTGGCAGATGGACAACCGCTGGCACACCATGTGCCGCGACGAATTCGACTTTGGTTTTGCGATCGACTGGATGCGCAAGGACATGGGCCTGGCCCTGGAAGAGGGGCGTTCGCTGGGCGTATCGCTGCCGGTGGCGGCGATGATCGACCAGTTCTATGCCGAAGTGCAGGCCATCGGCGGCGGTCGTCAGGATACGTCAGCGCTGGTCCGCCGCTTGCCCCGCAAGGGCAAGGCGTGAAGGCGCTGCTGCTGGGCGCGGCCGCCGCGCTGGCCCTAGCCGCCCCGGGCCGTGCCGATACGCTGGTCGACAACATCGAAGGCGTAACCGTCGATGCCAAAGGCGGGATCGACCGCTTCACCGGACTGGTGGTCGGCGATGACGGCCGGATCAAGCAGGTCCTTCACCGCGGCGACAAGCGGCCCGAGCGGCCCAGCTACAAGCTGGATGGCAAAGGGCAGTTTCTGATCCCCGGCCTGATCGACAGCCATGGCCATGTGATGAGCCTGGGCTTCAGCGCGCTGACCCTCGATCTGACAGACACCCGCTCGCTGGGCGAAGCACTGGCCAAGATCGCCACCTATGCCAAGGCCCACCCGGACCGGCCGTGGATTCTGGGGCGCGGCTGGAATCAGGAGCTCTGGCCGGAAAAGCGTTTTCCCACCGCTGCTGAACTCGATGCCGTAGTGCCCGACCGTCCAGTCTGGCTGACCCGGGTCGATGGTCATGCCGGCTGGGCCAACACGCAGGCGCTGGCCGCCGCGGGGGTGACCGCGGCGACACGCGACCCCGCGGGCGGCAGGATCGAGCGCCTGGGCGCCACCGGCAAGCCCGCTGGCGTTCTCGTCGATACGGCAACCGAGTTGGTCGACAGCAAGGTCCCCGCGCCGCGCCCGGAAGACCGCGACATGGCGCTGGCCAAGGCGCAGGACATTCTGCTGGCCAAGGGCGTCACCGCGATTGCCGACATGGGCACCAGCATCGAGGACTGGCAAGCCTTCCGCCGCGCTGGCGACAATGGCTCTCTGCGGGTGCGGATCATGGCCTATGCCGCCGGGGTCGATGCCATGAGCCTGATCGGCGGCCCGGGACCGACACCGTGGCTCTATGATGAAAGGCTGCGCCTCAACGGGGTCAAGCTCTATGTCGACGGCGCATTGGGATCGCGCGGGGCCAGCCTCAAGGCGCCCTATGCCGACGCGCCGAACACCAAGGGCCTGCGCATTACCGGCGACACCCAGCTCAAGAACCTGATGAGCCGCGCCGCGCTCGACAAGTTCCAGGTCGCGGTCCACGCGATTGGTGACGCGGCAAACATGGCGGTGCTCACCGCGATCGAGGAAATGAGCCAGACCTATGGCGGCGACCGGCGCTGGCGGATCGAGCATGCCCAGGTCGTCGACCCCGCCGACATCGTCCGGTTCGGCAAGCACGGCATTATCGCCTCGATGCAACCAGTCCACCAGACCAGCGACCGGGAAATGGCCGAAAAGCGCCTTGGTCCTGCCCGCCTGAGCGGCGCCTATGCATGGAAATCGATCGAAGCCAGTGGCGCCAAAATCGTCTTCGGTTCGGACGTCCCGGTCGAAGCGGCCGATCCGTTTGACGGCTGGGCCGCGGCGATCAGCCGCACCGGTGCCGACGGGCAGCCGCTGGGCGGGTGGCAACCGCAAGAGCGCGTCAGCCGCGAAGACGCCTTTGCTGCTTACACCTCAGGCGGAGCCTATGCCGGGTTTGCCGAAGGGCGATTTGGCCGGCTGGTGGCCGGTGAGCGGGCCGACTTCGTGTTGATCGACCGCGATCCGTTTCTGGCGACGCCAGCGCAGCTGCGTCAGACCAGGGTCAACGAAGTCTGGTTGAACGGCCGCAAGGTCTGGCAGGCGAAATAGGACGGGACTATTCCGGCAGCAGGTTTGCCGGTTCAGTCGCCGTCACTTCCTGCGCAGCCTTGCGTTCGCTGAACCACATCACCAACAGCGCACCTTCGAACAGCAACAGCAGCGGAACCAGCAGCAGAAGCTGCGAGACCACATCCGGTGGAGTCACCACGGCAGCAAGGATCGCCATGCCGACGATGACATAACGCCGCGCCGCAATCAGCTGCGCGCGGGTGACAATCCCGGCGCGGTTGAGCAACAACAACAGGACCGGCAGCAGGAAACTGATCCCAAAGGCCAGGATGAACTGCATCACCAGGCTCAGGTAGTCGCCGGTGCCGGGCAGCGCTTCCAGCTGCATCCCACCCTTGTTGCCCTCAAAGCCCAGGAAGAATTTGAAAGCGGTGGGCATGACCACGAAATAGGCGAGCGAAGCACCCGCCGTGAATAGGATCGGCGTGGCCAGCAGGAACGGCAGGAATGCCTTCTTTTCCTTGGCGTAGAGCCCCGGAGCGACAAAGGCCCACAGCTGGTTGGCGATCACCGGAAACGAAATCAGGAATGCGGCGAACAGCGCGACCTTGAGTTCGACGAAAAATGCTTCGTACAGCTTGGTGTAGATCAGCTTGCCCTGCCCGGGAGGGAAAGCCTCGGTCAGCGGGCGGACCAGCAGAGCAAAGATGTCGTCGGCAAAATAGAAGCTGATCGCAAAAGCAACCGCCAGGGCATAAACGCACCGCAGCAGCCGCGTGCGCAGTTCGATCAGGTGATCGAGCAGCGGCGCCTGGGTATCGTCGATATCCTCGACCTTGAAGACCATCAGGCGCTCTTTCCGGTTTCGACGGGCGGCTGTGCGGCCTCTTCTCCGGTCACAGAACCGCCGGGAGTAGTGCCCGGATCGGGACCAACGAGCGCCTCTTCCGCCGCAGCAGGAGGATGCGCCGCCATGATCGCGGCGTTCTGCTCGCGCCATTTCTTTTCCATTTCGGCCAGTTCGGCCTCGCGGATCATGGTTTCAACCCCGGCGCGGAAATGACCCGAGATACGCCGGACCTTGCCGATCCAGCGCCCCGCCGTGCGCAGCGCCATCGGCAGATCCTTGGGCCCGATCACCACGATCGCCAGAACCACGATCAGCAGCAGCTCGGAAGCGCCGATATCAAACATGGCCGATTCCTAGATCCGGCGCTCAGGCCGGCTTGTCGCCGCTTTCGATCACGGTTTCGCCATTCAGCGTGGCCTGCTTGGTTTCGGCTGGTGGCGCAATCTGTCCAGCGGGCGGCTGGGGCTTTACCTCGTCGCCTTCGGCCATGCCCTTCTTGAAGCTGTTGATGCCCTTGCCGAAATCACCCATGATTTCCGACACGCGGCCACGGCCAAACAGTACGAGCACGATCACCAGCACGATCAGCCAGTGCCACAAAGACCCGAAACCCATTGCTTTCACTCCTGAAACAAGACGACATCTGCCGCCTGGGAACCATGCCCCTCACGCGTCCATGTAGGGTATTTGTCAGCAATATGCGAGTCAGTCGGCGGCTTCGTCGTCAGCTTCGTCGTTCGCCTCATCGTCCGCTTCGTCCTGACCCTCTGCTTGGCCTGGTACTTCCATCGCCGCTGCCAAGGCGTCCTCGACCGGATCGAGCAGGCCAGCGGCGCGCAGTTCGTCGATGCCCGGCAAGTCGCGGCGGCTGTCCAGGCCAAAATGCGTGAGGAATTCCGGCGTTGTCGCATAGATCACTGGACGCCCCGGAACCTCGCGGCGGCCGACGATCCGGACCCAGCCCGCCTCCATCAACACATCGAGCGTGCCCTTGGCAGTCTGGACCCCGCGGATCGCCTCGATCTCGGCCCGGCTGACCGGCTCGTGATAGGCGACGATGGCCAGGACTTCGGTTGCGGCACGCGACAGGCGCCGCGCCTCTTCCCGCTCGCGGCGCAGCAGGTGCGCCAAATCGGGCGCGGTCTGGAAATGCCAGTGCTTGCCGCGTTCGACCAGGTTGATCCCCCGCTCGGCATAGCTCGCCTGCAACTCTGCCAGCGCCTCCTTGACACTGGCTCCGCCCAGATGTGCGGAAATGCCATCGGCGGTCATCGGCTGCTCGGACGCGAACAGCGTAGCCTCTACCGCGCGGACCAGATCGTCAGGACGGTTCATGCCTTGATCCCCCTCAGCATCAGCGGCCCGAAGACTTCCTCCTGGCTCAGCTCCGCCTTGCCCATCCGTGCCAGTTCCAGCGCGGCGACGAAGCTGGACGCGAGCGCCGAGCGCCGCAATTTCGGATCGGCATGGGGCGGCAGGAAGTCGCGCAGCTCCATCCAGTCGATGTTGACGCCCAGCATCGAGGACACCCGCGAAAGCGCGCTGTCCAGCGTCATGACCATGCGGTCGCGGACCATGTGGACGACGGGAGCCGTACGCGCCTTGACCTGACCATAGGCCTGGACCAGCGCGAACCAGTCGCACTGCCACTTGGCCTTGCGGTCGATGCGCAACCCTTCCGGAGCGCCGCGCACAAAGACATCGCGTCCCAGCCGGTCGCGCCCCATTAGCCGCGCCGCCGCATCGCGCATCGCCGCCAGCCGTTGCAGGCGCAATTGCAGCCGCAGCGCCAGTTCTTCTGGTGAAGGATCGGCCTTTTCATCCCGCGGCAACAGCAGCGCGGATTTGAGGTAAGCTAGCCAGGCTGCCATCACCAGATAGTCAGCCGCCAGCTCCAGCCGCAGCGCCTCGGCCTGTTCGATATAGGTCAGGTACTGGTCAACCAGCTCGAGGATCGAAATCCGCCGCAGGTCGACCTTCTGCCGCCGCGCCAGGTCCAGCAGCAGATCGAGCGGCCCTTCCCAGCCGTCGAGTTCCAGATAGAGCGCCTCGTCCGCACCGGCCGCCGCGCCCACGCCCTGCCAATCGTCATCCGGCAGGGTGACCGCCGGGCTGTCGACCAGGGATTCGTCGTTCACGCAGCTTCCCCGGTCAGCGCGAGCAAGGCGTCGCGCTTGGCAATCAGAGCGGCCTGGTCGCCGCTTGCCCCGTCGAGTCGGGTAAACGACAACGCGCGTTCCAGCCGCGCGGCGGTCTTTTCGCCCATCGCCGGCACGCTTTCGCAAATGCCGACCATATCCTCCATTTTCGCCCAGCAATTGAGCGCTATGTCACAGCCTGCCGCCAGCGCCTTGGCCGCGCGCTCGGGAACCGAACCGGACAGCGCCTCCATGTCGAGGTCATCGGTCATCAGCAGGCCGTCAAAGCCGATTTTGGCGCGGATGATGTCGCGGATCACCGTGGCCGACTGGGTTGCCGGATGATCGCCATCCCAGGCAGTGAACTTGAGGTGCCCGGTCATCGCCGAGGGCGCGTCGCTGAGCGCGCGGAACGGGGCGATGTCGGTTTCCAACTCCTCCGCGCTGGCGGCGACGGTAGGCAGTTCCTTGTGGGTGTCGCAGGCCGAGCGGCCATGGCCCGGCATGTGCTTGACCGTTCCGGCCACCCCGGCGCGGGCCAGCCCGTCCAGAATGGCACGCCCCAAGGCGGCAACCCGCAGCGGCTCGTGCCCCAGCGCGCGATCGCCAATCACGTCGTGCGCGCCTTCGACCCGGACGTCGAGCACCGGGGCATGGGTGCAGGTGATGCCCACTTCGGCCAGGTCGATCGCCAACGCCTCGGCATTGGCGCGGGCCGCTTCGATCGCGCTGGCCGGAGCCAGGTCATACAGCCGGTCAAACGCCGCGCCCGCCGGATAGGCGTTCCACACCGGCGGCTTCATCCGCTGGACCCGCCCGCCCTCCTGATCGATGGTGATCAGCAAGCGCTCGCGCCCGTGGATTTCCCGCAGCGCATCGGTCAGCGCCCGCAGCTGCTCGCGGTTTTCGACATTGCGGCCAAAGATGATGTAGCCCGCCGGATCGGCCTCACGGAAAAAGGCGCGCTCTTCAGCGCTGAGGACCAGACCGGAAAGGCCGAAAATCGCAGGTGTCATGACAGAGCGAAAGTCGCAGCTAGGCGCGCCGGTGGCAAGCTTTGGCCGTGCAATCCGTGTGGAAACCCGCGCTATTTGACCTGACAGGCGATACCCGATGCCTTCAGCCGCGCGCACAGCGCAGTGGCTCCGGCGGTATCCCCGGCCACGGCTTGAAGCCGGTAGACCGTGCCGATATCGGCGGTACCCGCCACCACCCGATGCGAAACCCCCGACAGGGCGCCGTTGGACTGGGCGACCAGCTTGGTCCAGCCAGCCTCGGCGGCGGCCTTAGACGAATAGGCTCCAACCTGCACGCCAACCCCACGCGCCGCTGGCTCTGCACTGGCTGCCGCGCTCGGCTTGGCGCTGGGCGCAGCTGTGGGCGGCGGCACCGGGGTGGGCGAAGCCGGCGCCACGGGCACCGCCTCGCTACCCGCCAGTTGCGGCGCGCGACTCTGTCCGTCCAGCACGACATAGGTCTGGTCGCCGGTTCCATCGAACTGCTTGCCCCCGGGATCGGTCGGGGGAACCTTGTAAGGTCCGGGCTCGGCCGGAACCAGACTGCCATCAGCGACAACGGCCTCCTGCATCGACCGATGGGTCAGCCACCAGATGCCGCCGACCACACCTGCCAGCACGACCAGGCCGACCAGCACCAGCCGGATCAGCCCGCCGTTGTTGTGGCGATCATAACCAAAATCATCGTCATCCGGGCTTTCCAGCCATGGCAGGCGTTCGTCCTGTCCTGCCAGAGCCAGCTGTTCGGTTTCCAGCGGCTCGTCAAACCCGTTATTCCAATCGTCGTTACCGTGCGTCCCCTCGGTGCCCGACATGGTCACATCTCCTCAACCGCCTCCACGCCCAGAATGGCGAGGCCGTTCTTGACAAGCTGCCCGATTTGCGCGGCAAGATAAAGCCTTGCTCCGGTCAGCTCGGAATCTTGTGCGACGATAAAACGCTTTTCCGGACGGTCGTTGCCCAGATTCCAGTAGGAATGGAGCGCGCCGGCGAGATCGTAGAGGTAGAACGCAATGCGGTGCGGCTCGCGCGCGGCAGCGGCGGCCTCGACCAGCCGCGGGAACTGCGCGGCAAGCTTGACCAGGTCCAGTTCCTCGGCACCCAGCAAGCCCAGGTTCTTATCCGACGGGGTCAGGCCCTCGCCCGCAGCCTTGCGCAGGGTCGAACGGATCCGGGCGTGGGCATACTGGACGTAGAAGACCGGGTTGTCCTTCGACGCTTCGACCACCTTGTCGAAGTCGAAGTCCATCTGCGCTTCTGGCTTGCGGGTCAGCATGGTGAAGCGGACCACGTCCTTGCCGACCATTTCGACGACATCGGCCAGGGTCACGAAATTGCCCGAACGCTTCGACATCTTGAACGGCTGGCCACCCTTGAGCAGCTGGACCATCTGGACCAGCTTGACCTCGAACGGCTTTTCCTTGCCCTCGCCCTGGGTCAGCGCAGCCACGGCGGCCTTGATCCGCTTGACCGTACCGGCATGGTCAGCGCCCCAGATGTCGACCAACGCGTCGGCGGTCTGCGCCTTCTGGAAGTGATAGGCCATGTCCGCGCCGAAATAGGTCCAGCTGCCGTCGCTCTTGCGGATCGGCCGATCCTGATCGTCGCCAAAGCGGGTGGAGCGGAACAGCGGCAGTTCGACCGGTTCCCAATCCTCCAGCTGTTTGCCCTTGGGCGCTTCCAGCTGGCCATCATAGACCAGATCATGGGCGCGCAGCCACTTCTCCGCCTCGGCCGGCTTGCCCGCAGCCTGCAGTTCCGCTTCGGACGAGAACAGGTCGTGCGTGATGCCCAGCAGGGCAAGGTCGGCCTTGATCTGGTCCAGCATCGCGGCCACCGCGCGGGTGCGGAACAGGACCAGCCATTCGCTTTCCGGCGCGGCGGCGTACTTGGCGCCAAATTCGGCGGCAAGCGCTTGGCCGACGGGGACCAGATAGTCACCCGGGTAGAGCCCTTCGGGAATTTCCCCGACCGCTTCGCCCAGCGCTTCGCGGTAGCGAATATGGGCCGAGCGGGCGAGAACGTCGACCTGTCCACCGGCATCGTTGACGTAATATTCGCGGATCACCTTGTGCCCGGCCCATTCGAGCAGGCTGGCCAGGGCATCGCCGACAACTGCGCCGCGGCAATGGCCCATGTGCATCGGACCGGTTGGATTGGCCGAGACATATTCGACGTTGACGACCGAGCCGCCACCCGTGTCAGAACGGCCATAATCGCTCGCCAAGTGCCCGATCGCCTGCAATTCCTCAACCCAGGCGGCAGGATCGACGCGCAGGTTGATGAAGCCAGGTCCTGCGATCTCTGCCGAGACCACGGCCGGAACTTTGCCCAGCTCGGCCACCAGCGCTTCCGCCAGAGCGCGGGGATTGGTCCCCGCCGGTTTGGCCAGGACCATCGCGGCATTGGTCGCCAGGTCGCCGTGGGCCGGATCGCGCGGCGGTTCGACCGTGATCGCGCTCCGGTTCAGGCCTGCAGGCAGGCTGCCCGCCGCTTCCAGCGCATCGAGCGCGGCGGCGATATGCCCAGAAAATGCAGCATAGAGGGTCTTGGCTTTAGTCATCACAATGCTCTTGGCTTGGGCCGCACGGGCCACACACGAAAGCGCCCCTACCGCCTGGGCAAGGGCGCGGCAAGCGAGGAGGGCACGCCCGCGGCGCGCCGGTTCATCGCGTGGCGTTGTAAGTCAGTTGGTCCTGGGTCAGCTGGAAGCCGACCATGACCTCGAAAGTGGCGCGGGCGACCGCCGCCTTGACATCGGGCTGCGACAGCGGATCGATCGCCGCATCTTCTTCCCCGGCTTTGCGCTTGCGGGTGATCCGCTCGCGGATTTCTGCTGGCAAAGTGGCTTCAGCCTTGTCGACATAGGCCGAACCCTGCGCGCTGGCCTGCGCGCGCTCCTGCCCATCGGCAAAGTTGATCGTCACCTGCCCGACCCGCTTGGTCACCACGGCGCGACCACCGCGCAGCACGGTGACGAAGTAGGGCACGGTCACCTGGCGCGCGCCCGCCGTATCGGTGCGGCGGGCGAGCACGTCGAAGCTGACGCTGGTATAGACCTTGTCGCCGCTGTCATTGCACTGGCTGCGCACGTTGGTCATGGCGGCAACCACGTCGACATTCCCGGCAGTCTTGTCGTCCGCCGTGCGGAACAGGGTAATGTCGCCGGTATAGTCGGGAATTCCAACCGCCGGGCAGGCACTGCGAAACGCCTGGATACCGACCCCTTCATCGACCACGATATCGCCCGAGGAGCGGCACCCTGCCAGCGCAGCGGCCATGGCAAGGGCAGAAATCAGGCGGAAACGAGCGTTCATAGGGCGTCCTTAGCTCAGACTGTGGTCTTCGTGTGCATGCCCTAGCGGCGCGCGGAGCAAAGCGCTAGGGGGACCAAGATGAACGCGCAATTTCCAAGTTCGAAAAAACCCCTCCGGCTGCTGCTCGCGGCCCCCCGCGGATTCTGTGCCGGGGTGGACCGCGCCATCGACATCGTCGACCTGGCGCTGCAGCGCTATGGGAAGCCGGTCTATGTCCGGCACGAGATCGTCCATAACCGCTTCGTGGTTGACAGCCTCAAGGCCAAAGGGGCGATTTTCGTCGAGGAACTCGATGAAGTACCCGATGGCGTGCCGGTCGTGTTCAGCGCCCACGGCGTGCCCAAAGCCGTGCCGGAAAAAGCCTCTGCGCGGGGGCTCGACTGGCTGGATGCGACCTGTCCGCTGGTTTCGAAGGTCCACCGCCAAGCCGAACGCCAGATCGAGGCGGGACGGCACATCCTGTTCATCGGCCACAAGGGTCACCCCGAAGTGATCGGCACGCTGGGCCAGGTCCCCGAAGGCACGATCACGCTGGTCGAAACCGTCGAGGACGTGGCCCGCCTGGAATTTCCAGACAGCACCCAGCTGGCTTTCCTGACCCAGACCACGCTTTCGGTCGACGATACCGCCGAAGTGGTGGCCGCGCTGCGCGCCCGCTTTCCGCAGATCGTTGGCCCCAAGGCCGAGGATATCTGCTATGCCACGTCAAACCGGCAAGCGGCGGTCAAGACGATTGCCCCTGATTGCCAGCTGGTTCTGGTCATCGGCGCCCCGAACAGTTCCAATTCGCTGCGGCTGGTCGAAGTGGCCCAGCGCTGCGGCGCGCGCGGCATGTTGATCCAGCGGGCCAGCGAGTTGCAGCCGGAATGGCTCGACGGGGTGGCGACCCTCGGCCTGACCGCAGGGGCCTCGGCGCCCGAAGAATTGATCCAGGAAGTGATCGAGCAGATTTCCGCCTGGTGCGAGGTATCGGTCGAGCAAGTGGTCACCGCCGAGGAAAAGATGGTGTTCAAATTGCCCCGGCAACTGGTCGACTGATGGCAGTCTATACCAATCTTGGCGCGGAAGATCTGGCTGCGCTGGTGGCCGAGTTCGATGTTGGTCAACTGACCAGTGCCAAGGGCATTGCCGAAGGCGTATCCAATTCGAACTGGCTGATCGAAACCACCGGCAAGGACGGTGCGGGTGCGCGCTTCATCCTGACCATGTACGAATTTCGCATCGAGGTGGAGGACCTGCCGTTTTTCCTCTCGTTGCTCGATCACCTTGCCGGCAAAGGCTGCCCGGTACCTCGCACGATCCACGATCGCTCCGGTGCGCTGTATCGCATGGTTGGTGACAAGGCTGTCGCGCTGATCGAATTTCTGCCCGGCGTATCGGTCAGCCACCCGACTTCGGGCCAAGCCCGCTCGGTCGGCCGCGCGTTGGCCCAGTTGCATCTGGAAAGCGCCGATTTCGCCCAGAGCCGCGACAATGCCATGGGTCTGACCGAATCCCGCCGCCTGGCCGAGGCTTGCGGTGCTGACGGGATGGCCCAGATCGACCCCGCCCTGGCAGCGCTGGTGGCACGCGAATTGCCATTGCTGGAACAGGCCTGGCCGTCGGATCTGCCGCGCTCGGTGATCCACGCTGACCTGTTCCCGGACAATGTCCTGATGCTGGGCGATCAGGTAACCGGGCTGATCGATTTCTACTTCGCCTGCACCGATCTGACGGCCTACGATATGGCTGTCACCCACGCCGCCTGGTGCTTCGATGGCGACGGACGCACTTTCAATCCCGCGATTTCGGCTGCGCTGCTCGAAGGCTACGAAAGCCTGCGTCCGCTCAGCGCAGCCGAACGCGATGCCCTGCCGGTGCTGGCCCGCGTCGCCGCGCTGCGTTTCACGATGAGCCGGGCGTTTGACTGGCTCAACACCCCTGCCGATGCACTGGTCGTGCGCAAAAGCCCGATGGCCTTTGCCCGGCGGCTGGAATTCTATGCCGACCCGGCCCATGCCGGGGTCTTCGCTCGCTCGTGAAGACGGTCCAGATCTATACCGATGGGGCTTGCAAGGGTAACCCCGGCCCGGGCGGCTGGGGCGCGATCCTGCGCATGGGCCACCACGAAAAGGAACTATCCGGCGGCGAGGCGGAGACGACCAACAACCGCATGGAACTGACCGCCGTGATCCGCGCGCTCGAAGCCCTGAAGGAACCGTGCGAAGTCCATCTCCACACCGACAGCCGTTATGTGATCGACGGGATCACCGGATGGATTTTTGGCTGGCAGAAAAATGGCTGGAAGACGGCGGCGAAGAAGCCGGTCTTGAATGCCGACCTGTGGCAGGACCTGCTGGCCGCGACGCGCCGCCACCGGATCGAATGGATCTGGGTGAAAGGCCATGATGGCCACCCCGAAAACGAACGCGCCGACAAACTGGCCAGCGACGCGGCACTGGCAGCGGGCTAGCGGAACCGCGCTGGCAAATAGGGCTCCGGATCAACCTTGCCCTGGGACCGGTCCAGCAACAGGCCCAGCGCCAGGTCCGCTGCCGCCGGCGCGGTCTGGATGCCAAAGCCGCCTTGCCCGGCAAACCAGAAGAAATCGCGCGCGGCCGGATCGAAACCATAGACCGGCAACCGATCCGGCGAAAAGGTTCGCAGTCCGGCCCAGCGGTGCTCGACCGCAGCGACCTGCCAGTCCAGCACTGCCTCGAACCGGTCGATCGCCAGGGCGACATCCAGTTCATCGGGAGCAGCATCGCACGGCGCGCTGGGGGTTTCGTCATGCGGGCTAAGCCACAGCTTACCGGCCTCGGGCTTGAAATAGAACGAACCGTCGAGGCCCAGGGTCAGAGGCAGATGGGCGGAAACCGGCTGACCCATGCGCAACTGCGCCATGGTCCGGCGCAGCGGTGTCATGCCAAGTGGCGCCACCCCGGCGGCCTCGGCCACCGGATCGGCCCAGGCTCCGGCCGCATTGATCAGCACCCGCGCCGCAACCTCGCGTCCGTCACCTAGCGCGATGTGCCAGCCGTCGGCGCCGTGCCGGGCACCGACCATACGTGCGCGGCACAGCAGTTCGACGCCCAGCCGCTGGCCCTGTGACAGCCACAACTGATGCAAACCAGCAACGTCGATATCGCAGCAGTCCGGCTCATAGGCACCCAGCTGCCATCCTGGTTTCAGTCCAGGCAGGCGTGTTTCCAGTGCCGCCCGGTCCAGGGCATCGATCCGCACTCCCAGCGCTGAAAATTCGGCGATGAAGGCCGCGAGATCCTCGGCCTCGTCCGCACGGGCAAGGGTCAGCGCGCCGCGTTCGGTCAGCAGGCCATGCTCGCTGAGAAATGCCTGGGATGCGGTGGTCAGCGGCTGAACCATCGGCCCGCCATAGCTTTCGGTCCAGAATGCGGCAGAGCGCCCCGTTGCGTGATAGCCGGGGCGATCTTCTGCCTCGAGCAGGGCGACCCGGCCATGCGGCGCCAGTCCCGCCGCCAGCGAGGCTCCGGCAATTCCGGCGCCGACAATCGCAAAGTCGAAACGCTGGGTCACGATCCGCGCCGCGCTCCGGCAATGCGGTTCAGGAAAGCGTCGCAGGCGTGCAAGGCCCGATCGCGAACCGAATCCGCTTCGCGCAGGATCTCGTGGTGGGCTTCAATCCCGAAATGCACCAGTTCGCAGTCCCGCAGCCGTGCCGCCGCGCGCTGGATCGCCTTGAAGCCGACCAGTTGATCGTTGTCCGTCGCCAGGATCAGCACTGGGATGGCAATCGCTTCCAGCAAGCCCGGCCGGGCAAGCAGCCGCATCGAGGCATAGGCGCGTTCGATCCAGCCCCACGATCCCGGCCCCATCACCAGCTCCGGGCGTGCCTGGCGCCAGAAAATCTCATCGCCATAACGCTCGGCGTCGTGGGTCAGCAGATGGATGCGATCTGCGGCGGGCTGGCCAGGCTTCTCGCTCCACTTCCAGGCCGGACGGCGCGGGTCGCCCAGGGCTTTCATCACTTTCGCCGCCTGGTGCATCACTCCGTCGGGCAGGATGCTGGCAGTGAAACCGAGCATCGGCGCGCTCAGCAACAGGCCGTCGGGATCAACCTGCTGTTCGGCCAGCGCGCGCAGCACCAGATGGCCGCCCATCGAATGCCCGGCCAGCACGTGCGGCCCCGGCGTTTCCGCCTTCCAGTGCTTCCACAGTGTGCCGAGATCTTCGATCCACGTGGCAAAGTCGTCAACATGACCGGTCACTGCATCCTGGCCAAGCCGGCCCGACCCGGCCTGCCCCCGCCAGTCCGACGCGGTGACGCGCCAGCCCAGGCCATGCCAGTGATCCAGCGTTTCAAGGTACTTCTCGTAAAAGTCGCCGCGCCCCGGCAGGAACAAAATTGATCCTTTGGGCTGGCTGGCCCCCGGCCAGTCGATCCGCCGCACCGCGTGCCCATCGGCGGTCGACCAAGTGGCTTCGGTGGCAATCGCAGGAATGGCGCGGCGATCACAGGCTTCTCGCTCTTGGCTAATGGCGCCCTCCTGAGGTTGGTTACTTTTTAGTAAGCCCTGACATCTACACCGGCCCCGTAACAGGGGGTCATAAATGCCGGACACGGATTTTCGTTATCTGTTGCTTGCGGGCTTGGCAATTGCGCTGGTGACAGCCGCCATCACCGACCTGCGTCGCCGCCAGATCGACAATGGACTGAACGCCGCAATCGCGCTGACGGCACCGCTTTACTGGTGGGCGTCGGGCCTGGCACTGTGGCCAGGCGTCGCGATCCAGCTGGGCCTGGCGCTGGCGGTCTTCATTGGCTTTGCGGTGATCTTTGCCCGCGGCGGAATGGGCGGTGGCGACGTCAAACTGCTCGCCGCGCTGGCGCTGTGGCTGCCCCCGGCGGTGCTGTTTGGGGTGATCGTCCTCACTTCGCTGGTGGGCGGCGCGATGTCGATGGTCGCTGGTGCGCGCAATCTCAGTCTGGATGCCGGGCAACGGGGCAAGCGCATGCTGGCCCGGAGTGCAGCGGGACTTTGGGTGGCAGGATCGGCCTATGCCGCCTGGGTCATCAACGGCGGGGCCCCGCTCGGCCTTGATCGATACGTGCCTGCGGCAGTGCTGAGCTTAGCCTTGGCGGGCGCTTTGGTCGCAACCGGCGCCGGGGCCGTCATCGTGTCGCGTCATCAGAAAACCCGTCTGCCCATTCCTTATGGCGTAGCAATTTCTGCTGGAGCCTTACTGTTTCTTTTCAATCAGATCGGTCCGATTGCCGGCACGGCCCTGGCCAAGACCGGTCTGGGTTGACCGGATTTTAACCAATCCACCCGAATAAACACCGACGAATTCGGAATTTCTAGGGGGCTCCCATAGCGATGGACAAGAAGAAGCTGATGCTGCTGGTTGCGGCGCTGGTGATTGCGCTGGGCACGGCCATGGCGGCGCGGAGCATGCTGTCAGGCGCGGGATCGCCGCAAGCCCGGGCCGCTGTGCAAGTTCCGCAAGGTCCCAAGGTCCTGGTCGCCCAGCGTGGTCTTCCGGTCGGTACGATCATCACCGCGGATTCGGTTGCCTTCCAGCTGTGGCCCAAGGAAATGGTCCAGGACGCCTACTTCATCGATGGCCAGGCAGACATGAACAAGCTGCTTGGCACCGTGGTCCGCTATCCGATCACGGCTGGCCAGCCGGTCACCCAGGGTGCGCTGGTCGCCCCTGGTGATCGCGGTTTCCTTGCCGCAGCGCTGGGTCCGGGGATGCGCGCCGTGACCATTCCGGTTTCCGCCAAGACCGGCGTCGGCGGCTTCGTCTTCCCGGGCGACCATGTCGACCTGATGCTGACCCAGACCGTTGCCGCCAAGGACAACGGCAATCCGCTGAAAGCCACCGAAACGATCCTGCGCAACATTCGCGTTCTGGCGACCGACCAGTCAACTGAAACGACCACCGAAGAAGGCAAGACCGTGGTCCGTGACGTGCGCACGGTAACGCTGGAAGTAACCCCTAAGATTGCCGAAAAGATCGCCGTGGCCCAGACCATCGGAACGCTCAGCCTGTCGCTGCGCAGCCTTGCCGATAACCAGTCCGAACTGGACCAGGCAATTGCCAGCGGCTCGATCAAGGTTCCCGCCGGGGCGACCAAGGAACAGGAAGAAAAGCTGCTCAGCCAAGCGCTGAACCGGCCCAGCGATGGCGCCAGCACTTTTGTCACCGGCGGCGATGTGTCGCGCTTCCAGCGCCGCACCGCGCCCAATCCGGATCTGCCCACCCCGGCCGTGGCGAGCGCGGCGGTTGCAGCCGCCGTGCCACAAGCTGCCGGCCCGGTCCGTCCTTACCGCCCTGGCCCGGTTGTCCGGGTGACCCGTGGCAAGACGACCACCGAAGAAGCGGCCGGAAAGTAAGCCATGACCACGATCCAGCCCATTGCCCGCATGATTGCCCAGAAAGGCATCCCGATGAACCGTCGCGTCCTTACCCTGCTTGGTGCCGCCTGCGCGGTTGTGCCATTTGCCATGGTCCCTGCCCAGCAAGTCGGCGCCCAGTCGGTCAGCCGCCCGATCAATGACCTTGTTCTGTCAATCGGCCGCGGCCAACTGGTCACCGTCGGCGGGACAATGACCGATGTCTTCGTTGCCGACGACAAGATCGCCGATGTCCAGGTCAAGTCGAACCGCCAGCTCTACGTCTTTGGCAAGGCCGGCGGGGAAACGACCGTCTATGCCAGCAATGCCAAAGGCGATGTCATCTGGTCGGCCAATATCCGCGTGGGTTCCAACATCGACAGTGTCGACCAGATGCTGCACGTGGCCATGCCCGATGCCAAGGTCACCGTCTCGACCATGGGGAGCAACACCTTTCTGCTGACCGGAACGGTCGCCGCGCCGGAAGACGCCGCCGAAGCGCAACGCCTGGTTTCCGCTTTCGTCGGCAAGGAAGCGAACGTCGTGACGCGGCTCAAGATGGCCACCCCGTTGCAAGTCAATCTGCACGTCAAATTTGCCGAGGTCAGCCGCACCCTGGTGCGCGATATCGGGATGAACTGGACCACGGGTGATGCCAGCAGCGGGTTCCAGTTCGGGGTCAGCCAGGGCCGTTCGTTCTCCAGCACCTTCCGCCCCGGCACGGTAACCGGCGTGGGCAATCAGCCCAAGATCTGGGTTCCAGACCTGGCCAATCCTGGCAAGATGATGGAAATCGACGCGACCACGGTCAGCGGCGTGGCCACGGGAACCACCCTGGCCGGGGCCGGCAAGCTGCTCGGGATGGACGTTCTGGGCGCGCTGGACATGGGCGAACAGGCCGGTCTGGTGACCACCTTGTCCGAACCGAACCTGACCGCGCTGTCGGGCGAAACCGCGGATTTCCTGGCTGGCGGAGAATATCCGATCCCGATCAGCCAGGGCCTGGGCACCACCTCGATCGAATACAAGCGGTTTGGCGTCAGCCTCAGCTATACCCCCACCGTGCTGGCCAATGGCCGCATCTCGATGCGGGTGCGCCCGGAAGTGTCGGAACTGTCCAGCCAGGGCGCAATCACCGTCAACGGCTTCCAGGTCCCTGCCCTGACCGTGCGGCGCACCGAAACGACGGTCGAACTGGGTTCGGGCCAGTCGATGATGATCGCCGGGCTGATGAGCAACGGTGCCCAGAACACGCTGAAGAAGCTGCCCGGCGCCGGTGATTTGCCGATCGTCGGCGCGCTGTTCCGTTCGACCAACTTCCGCAAGGGCGAAACCGAACTGGTGATCGTGGTGACCCCCTATCTGGTGCAGCCGGTCAATGCGAACGAGATCAAGCTGCCGACCGACGGATTCCAGAGCCCGAACATCGCCGAACAGATTCTCGGCAATCAGGAAAGCGCTGGCAAGTCAGGCGCCGCGCGCCCGATGCCGCGCTCGGCCCCGGATCAGAATGGCGGCACCCCGACGCCCCGCATTGGCGAACTCGACCTGCCCGCCCCGATCCAGAACCCGCGTCCCGGTAATGGCGAGAAAAGCCCTGCCCAGGGCAAGCGCCGGGCCAAGACCGCCGAAGCCGCTCCTGGCTTCGACCTGTAAATCCAGAGAGGATCCACCATGCGTAACCTGGTTTCCCGAAAGGCATTGGCTGCGGCTCTCTCAGCCTCGCTGGTCACAGTCCTCGGCGGATGCGCCGGAGTGGCAACGAACCCCAGCCTGGACAGCATTCACCAACCGGTGGTGACGCGCACCAACTACACCTTGGACGTCACCGCCGGACCGGATGGCCTGTCGGTCCCCGAACAGCGCCGTCTGGCCGGATGGTTCGAGGCACTTGATCTGCGGTATGGCGACCGGATCAGCCTCGATGATCCGTTGCACAGTGCTGGCGTGCGCGCCGCCATTGAAGGCGTTGCAGAACGCTATGGCGTGCTGCTTGGCGGGGATGCCCCGGTCACGCCCGGTGTCGTGGCCCAGGGGACAGTGCGCATCGTGGTGTCGCGCTCGACCGCCACGGTCCCGGGCTGCCCGGACTGGTCGACGACCAGCGATGCCAACCCGGCCAACGCCACCAGCAGCAATTATGGCTGCGCGACCAATGCCAACATGGCAGCCATGATTGCTGATCCCGAGCATCTGCTGAAAGGCGCCACCGGACAGGGTGTGACCACGGTCATGAGCTCGACCAAGGCGATCGACTCTTATCGCGAGACCCCGCCGACTGGCGAGCAGGGCCTGTCCAAGAATTCCACCCAGACGAGCGGAAAATAAACCCATGAACGCACCCTGGAAACCCGCTGCTTCCGGAAACCGTGACGCCTTTCACGCCTTCCTGTGCGACGATGCCGCACTTGATGTGCTGCGCCCGGTTGCAATCGACCTGGGTTGGCCGCCGGAAAAGTGCAGCAAGGGCGGTTTACGCCATGCAGTCCAATCGCTGTCGATCGCGGCCAGCCCCGATATCCTGATGGTCGACCTGTCCGAAAGCGGCGACCCGCTGGGTGATATCAGCGCTTTGTCCGAAGTCTGCGAACCCGGAACGGTGGTCATCGCGATCGGTCAGCTGAACGACGTGCGGCTTTATCGCGACCTTTTGGCTCACGGGATTCACGACTATCTGCTCAAACCGCTCAACGCCGGACAGGTGCGCGAAGCCCTGCGCCATGCCCAGGCAGTGTTATCATCACCGCGGCACCATGATCCCGCGGCCGCGAAACGCCATATTTCAACCGCCGTGATCGGAACGCGGGGCGGAGTTGGCGCGTCAACCTTGGCAACATCACTGGCCTGGCTGTTCAGTGCGGACAACACCCCGACGGCCTTGCTCGACCTCGACATCCACTTCGGGACCGGTGCGCTGGTAATGGATCTGGAACCGGGCCGCGGCCTGACCGACGCGATCGAAAACCCCAGCCGGATTGACGGTCTGTTTATCGAACGCGCGATGATCCGAGCGAATGATAATCTGGCCATTCTTTCTGCCGAAGCCCCGATGAACAGTCCGCTGCTGACCGATGGCACGGCCTTCATGCAACTGGAGGAGGAATTCCGCCAAGCCTTTGACATGACGGTGATCGATCTGCCGCGCAGCATCTTGATCAATTTTCCGCACCTGATGCACGACGTGAATGCCGTAGTGATCGTGGCGGAAATGACGCTTGCCTCGGCCCGCGACACGATCCGCATCCTCGGCTGGCTGCGCGCGAATGCGGCGCATGTCGAACCGATCGTGGTCGCCAACAAGGTCCAGCCTGGCCTGGCGGAGATCAGCAAGAGCGATTTTGAAGCCTCGATCGAACGAAAAATCAGCTTCACCATTCCCTATGACATCAAGGGCGCTGCTCAAGCGGCCAAGCTGGGCCAGACGTTCGCAGAAGCGAACCGCACGTCCAAGGCGGGAGGCGTGATGCGCGACCTGGCCAAGGCAGTGCTCGGCCTGGGCGACGGTGAAATGGTCGAAGCAGTTGGCACCGGCAAGAAATCGCTGCTGGGCAGGATCGACCTCAAGGCGATGCTGACGAAGAAGTCCGCGCCGGCCAAGGTCCCAGCGGCAGCCCGGGCCTGATCAAGCGAAGGTCCGGGGGCGCTGCGGCGCTTGCGGACCCCAAGGAAAGTGCAGGCAGTGATGTACACCGTCCAGCTATCTCTGACCGTGGTGGGGCTCTTGTCCATCACTATCCTGCTCTACGTGGCCTTTTCCGGTACCTCTGCGAGCAAGGAAAGCGCGCGGCGGCTTGAATCCGTCCGCTTCCGCCATTCCGAGAACGCCACCGATCAGGTCGAGGCGCAGCTCAAGAAAGCAGTGGCAGCGCGCAAGCCGCAAATGCACCGCATGGCCGGTTCGGAATCCCGGATTGCCGCATTGGCTTTGCGCCTCCATCGCACCGGCAAGAGCTGGACCCTGGCGCAATACCTCTATGTCTCGGGAGGGCTGGGACTGATCACGGCGCTGATCGTCTTCCTGCAAAGCCATAATCCGGTCCTCAGTCTTGGCCTTGGGCTCCTACTTGGCGCCGGTTTGCCGCACATGGTGGTTGGCCATTTCATCAAGAAACGGACCAACCAGTTCACCGCCAAGTTCCCCGACGCCATCGAATTGCTGGTCCGCGGCCTGCGCTCGGGCCTGCCAGTTTCAGAAACGCTGGGCATCGTTTCGAGCGAAGTCCCCGGCCCGGTTGGCGAGGAGTTCAAGCTGGTCACCGAGCGCATCAAGATCGGCAAGACCATGGAAGATGCGCTTCAGGAAACCGCAGACCGGCTCAACACACCAGAATTCAGCTTCTTTTGCATTACTCTGGCGATCCAGCGCGAAACCGGGGGCAATCTGGCCGAAACGCTGTCGAACCTGTCCGACGTGCTGCGCAAGCGCGCGCAGATGAAGCTGAAGATCAAGGCGATGAGTTCTGAATCCAAAGCCTCCGCCTATATCGTCGGGGCGCTGCCCTTCATCGTCTTCGTCATGATCTTCTGGATCAACCCGGCCTATCTCGCGGGGTTCTTTTCCGACGACCGGCTGATCATCGTCGGCCTGGGCGGGCTGACCTGGATGGCCATCGGCGGGTTCATCATGGCCAAGATGGTCAGCTTCGAGATCTGAGCAGGGAAAGAGACACCGATGTTAGACAGCGCTCACAGTCCCACCCTGCTTGGTTTCGACGTCCTGTGGATCGGTTCGCTTCTGGCCGGCCTTGCCGCCGCGGCAGTGCTGTTTGCGATCTATACCGCCATCACCATCAGCGACCCGATGCAAAAGCGCGTAAAGGCCCTGAACGAGCGGCGCGAGGAGCTGAAGGCCGGTATTGTGATGCAAAGCACGCGAAAGCGCGCCAGTCTGGTCCGCAAAACCGAGACCACCGATTGGATGAAAGGCATCCTTAGCTCACTCAAAGTACTCCAGCAAAGCCAGCTCGAAGCAATCCAGCGCAAGTTGGTTCAGGCCGGGATCCGCCACAAGGAACTGGGCATTGCGGTTATCTTTGCCCGGATGGTCCTGCCGATCACCTTGGGCGGTCTGGCCGCCCTGGTGCTCTACGGGATCAACTATTTTCCCGATTGGAGCCCGATGAAGCGGCTGATGGCCTTCACCGTCATGCTGGGCCTGGGGTACAAGGGACCCGAAATCTACATCCACAACATGGTCACCAAACGCACCGATGCGATCCGCAAAGGGCTTCCCGACGCGCTGGACTTGCTGGTGATCTGTGCCGAGGCCGGCCTGACCGTTGACGCAGCCTTCAACCGCGTCGCGCGCGAACTGGGCCGGGCCTATCCCGAACTGGGCGATGAATTTGCGCTCACCGCAATCGAACTGTCTTTTTTGAGCGAGCGGCGACAGGCGTTTGAAAACCTGGCCTACCGCGTCAATCTCGACGCGATCCGCGGGGTGACCACAACCATGATCCAGACCGAGCGTTATGGCACGCCGCTGGCATCGGCCTTGCGCGTGCTATCAGCCGAATTCCGCAATGAACGGATGATGCGGGCTGAGGAAAAAGCGGCGCGTCTTCCCGCGATCATGACCGTGCCGCTGATCCTGTTCATTCTGCCGGTGCTGTTTGTCGTCATCCTCGGCCCGGCGGCCTGCTCGATCGCCGATGCCTTTGCCGATGGCGGTGCTGCCAAAAGCAGCGGCGGCTAACCCATGCTGATTAGGGTTTGACCACGGTCTGTTCGATCGCTCCGAAGATGGTGTGGCCGTGCTCGTCGCGCATGTCGATCCGGACGACGTCACCATAGCGCAGAAAAGGCGTTTTCGCTTCGCCCTGCGCGATCGTTTCGACCATGCGCTGTTCGGCAATGCACGAATAGCCTCGCCCTCCCTGGTCGCAGGGGCGACCGGGTGATCCGTCGGGATCGCGGTTCGACACCGTGCCGGAGCCGATGATCGAACCGGCACCAATCCGGCGGGTCTTGGCCAAGTGGGCAATCAGGGTGCCGAAATCGAACGTGCATTCCTCGCCCGCTTCGGCGCGGCCGAACGCTGCGCCATTGAGGTCAACGGCCAATACCCCGTGCAGCCGCCCGCCGCTCCATGCCTGACCCAGTTCGTCCGGAGTCACGAAGACCGGCGAAAAATGGGTGGCCGGCTTCGACTGGACAAAGCCGAAACCCTTGGCCAATTCGCCGGGGATCAGGTTGCGCAGCGACACGTCGTTGACCAGACCGATCAGGCGGACATGGTCCAGCGCCTGTTCGGCCGTGACGCCTTGCGGGACATCCCCGGTTACGACGCAGATTTCCGCTTCCATGTCGCAGCCCCAGGCCTCGTCCGCCAGGGTGATCGGATCGCGCGCGCCGCGCAGATCGTCGCTGCCGCCCTGGTACATCAGGGGGTCGTGCCAGAAGCTGTCGGGCAGTTCGGCCCCCCGCGCGCGCCGGACCAGTTCGACGTGGTTGACGTAGGCCGAGCCGTCGGCCCACTGGAAAGCGCGCGGCAACGGCGCGGTCACGTCGCGTTCGTGGAAACGTTCGCGGGGAATCGCGCCATGCTCGAGTTCGGTCGCCAGCGCCCGCAGGACCGGCTCATGGCGATCCCAGTCGTCCAGCGCAGCCTGCAGGGTCGGGACCAGATGGTCGGCCGTAGCATACCAGGCCAGATCGCTGGAAACGACAACCAGACGGCCGTCGCGGCCATGGGGGAGAGAAGCCAGCTTCATTTCGACGTTCCTTGTTCCAGGGCCTGGGCACTTGCCCCGATCCGGGCGAGGAGCGAGACGAATTGCTTGCGCTCGGCCTCGCTCAGCGGGGCGAGCAGACGTTGTTCCATATCCAGCGCATGGGGCATGATGCGACCATGCATGGCCGTGCCCGCCGCAGTCAGCTCCAGGTGATGCGAGCGGCCATCGCGGGCATTGGGGCTGCGCTGAACCAGATTGCGGTCCTCAAGGACCTTGCACGCGCGATTGACCGCGACCTTGTCCATCCGCGTCGCATGAACCAGTTCGCGCTGGGTTCGTGCCCCGGAATCGCCCAGCACTGCCATGACCCGCCATTCCGGGATCTTCAGGCCATAGGTGCTGCGATACTCTGCGGCGATCAGATCGCTGACGGCATTGGTCGTCACCGACATCAGATAGGGCACAAAATCGGCAAGGCGGGTCTGATCAGGCATGATAACCGGTTCCTATTGCAACCAGTTTGCTAGGACCAAGCGGGTCCGAGTGCAATGGCCCAGCTCAGGTTTTGACCGCTTCTGGTGCAGCCGCAGCAAAAGCAGGGATTGCGCGCAAGGCCGCGTCGATCCGGACCAGCCGGGGATAGGCCTCAAGCGGGACCTCAAACCGCCGCGCATTGGCCATCTGCGGGACCAGGCAGAGATCCGACAGATCGGGGTGGTCGCCCCCGAACAGCCCGGCATCCGGAGCCTGCCCCTCAAGCGTGGCAAAGCCCAGCGCGATCCAGTGGCGGTTCCACTCCACGGCCTGGTCCTGCGAAGCGCCGAACTGGCTTTTCAGGCGGTTCATCACCCTGAGGTTCTGGATCGGATGGGTATCGGCCGCGATCACCAGGGCGCGCCCCAGCGCGCCGGCCCGGACCGCAGGATCGACAGACAACAGGCGCGGTTCGGGCCGAGTCTGGTCGAGATAGTCGATGATCGCCAGGCTTTGCGTCAGCAGGTTTCCGTCAATTTCCAGCGCCGGGATCAGGCCTTGCGGATTGCGCGCGGTATAGTCCGCCCCGCCCTGCTCTCCGCTCGCCAGGTCGATCGGGACCGAGCGATAGGCAACGCCCTTCAAGTTCAGGGCGATCCGCACCCGGTAGGCGGCCGAGGAGCGCCAGTAATCGTACAGGACCACTTCGCTGCTCATCCCAGCACCCTTCCGGCCACGGCATGAAGCTGGGTCATCATAGCGCGATCGCGGTGCGCCGGTGCGGTCATGATCGCATCGTCAAGCGCGCAGTCGATCGGGCTGGCCGTTCGCTGTGCGGGCAATTCGCGCGCCAAACGGCGCAAGACCTGGCGAGCCAGCCGAACATTATCGGCCATGACCCGCATCACGCCAGCGGCGTCCACGCTGTCGTCGCTTCCGCGCCAGCTGTCATAATCGGTGACCATACCGAGCAAGGCATAAGGCAACTCGGCTTCGCGGGCGAGGCGCGCCTCGGGCATCGCGGTCATCCCGATTACGTCGGCGCCCCAGGACTGGTAGAGCCTGCTTTCCGCGCGGGTGGAAAACTGCGGTCCTTCGATTGCGACATAGCAGCCACCTTCGTGAACCTGGGCCTGCTCGCTGCGGGCGGCCGCAACCAGTGCCGCGCTGAGCCGCGGGCAAACCGGGTCGGCCAAGGCAACGTGAGCCACCAGCCCTGGTCCGAAGAACGAATTGGCGCGGCTGGTGGTTCGGTCAATGAACTGGTCAACCGCCACGAAATGCCCAGGCGCCATCGCCGCATTAAGCGAGCCAATGGCTGAGACAGCCACCACGTCGGTCACGCCGCAGCGCTTCAGCACGTCGATGTTGGCGCGGTAATTGACCCGGTGGGGCGGGATCGCGTGACCGGGCCCGTGGCGTGGTAGGAAGGTGAAGCGCACCCCTTCGACTGTTCCGGTGGTCACTACATCAGACGGCGCGCCGAACGGGCTGGAAACTTCGATTTCCTGGGCATCGTCGATGCCGATCCCGGCCGCCAGGCCCGAACCACCGATTACGCCAATATGCCAGGTCTCGCTCATTGAGGGGCGAGGATACCAGCCATGATGAAGTCGATGCAATGCTCGCGATAACGGTCGCGCAGTTCTTCGGTCAGGGTATCGGTGTCATAGCAATGCTTGAGCACCAGCCGCGAAGCAAAGAAGCGGTCAGCCGCGCCGGTGGTGGTGAAATAGAACATTTGCGGATCGACGTTGCGGAACACCCCGCGACGCACCCCATCCTTGATCAGCTTGTCATAAGCGCGGCTCAGCGGCGTCAGGTAGGAATCGGCGATGCGGTGCGCTTCGTCGTCGTCGCTTTCGCGGACCAGACGCATCAGCAGCCGGTTGAGATAGGGAGTCTTGAAATAGGTATCGACGACCGCACCGATGTGGCGGCGCAAACGCACCTCGGGTGGCATGTCCTTCGCCATCAGCGCATCAACGGCGTGGACAATGCCCGCCATGTCCCGGTCAAGCAGAGCCTTCATCAGCCCCGCCTTGTTCCCGAAGTAATACTTGACCAAGGCCGAATTCAGGCCGGATCGCAGGGACAGTTCGGACAACGAAATATCGACGATATCGCCTTCGCGCATGATGTCCGAGGCCGTCTGCAACAACAGCTCGCGTGCTCCGGCCGGGACTTCGCCCGCTTGCTTGTCGCTTTCGGTCATTCGTACGGCGGCTCCTCGCCCCACCAAGGATAAAAGTCCGGCATATCGGCAGAGACCCGTAGCGGAAAGGCCGGTGGACGCTTCTCAAGGAAGCTTTGCACACCTTCCTTCGCATCACCCCCCTTCGAGAGGCGGTAAATTGCCCGGCTGTCGACCTTGTGCGCCGCCATCGGGTGATCGCCCGAAGGCACCCGCCACAGCATCGCGCGGGTCATGGCGACCGAGACGGCCGAGGTGTTGTCGGCAATTTCACGGGCCAAACCGCGCGCCGCGTCGATCAGTTCACCCTGCGGGTGGACCGAGCGGACCAGCCCGCCCTTCAGCGCTTCCTCCGCGCCGAAAATGCGGCCGGTCATGCACCATTCGAGCGCCTGGTTGATCCCGACGATCTTGGGCAGGAACCAGCTTGAGCAAGCTTCGGGCACGATCCCGCGGCGGGCAAAGACAAAGCCATAGCGCGCGTTTTCGCTGGCCAGGCGGATGTCCATCGGCAGCTGCATGGTCACGCCAACGCCGACGGCGGCACCATTGCAGGCGGAAATCAGCGGCTTCTTCGACTGATAGAGCCGCAAGGTCAGCAGGCCGCCGCCATCGCGGACGCGCTCGTCCGACAGGTCGGTCACCGCTTCGCCGCTGGCAAAGACCGCGCGGCCGTCCTCGGGCGTCAGGTCGGCCCCGGCGCAAAAGGCGCGGTCACCGGCACCGGTAAAGATCACCGCACGAACGCTGTCGTCCACATCGGTGCGGTCCATCGCGTCGTTGATCTCGTTCATCATCGTCCCGGTGAAGGCGTTCATCTTCTCCGGGCGGTTGAGAGTCAGCGTGGCGATCCCCTCGCTGATGTGAAGGTCGATCTGCGAATAACCCATGCCAGCTCTCTCCCATATTTCCGCGCCTCGTTATTGCGAGCGACCGAAGGTCGCGCGGCAATCCAGGGCAAGGCGCGCTCCGCCCTGGATTGCTTCGTCGGCTTCGCCTCCTCGCCATGACGAAGAGGCGAAGCCAGACCAGTATTATCTGGGCGTCATGCGGATGCCGCCATCCAGACGCACATCTTCGCCATTGAAGTAGCCATTTTCGATCATGCACATGGCCAGGTTGGCGTACTCGTCCGGATTGCCGAGGCGCTTGGGGTTGAGCACCGAAGCGCCCAGGGCATCGCGCACGTTCTGCGGCGCACCGGCCAGCAGCGGGGTATCGAAGATGCCCGGCAGGATGGTGTTGACGCGGATCTTTTCGCTCGCCAGGTCGCGCGCGATCGGCAGGGTCATGCCCACCACGCCGCCCTTCGAGGCGGAATAGGCAGCCTGGCCCATCTGGCCGTCTTCAGCCGCAACCGAAGCGGTGTTGACGATCGCGCCGCGATCCCCATCGGCCTGCGGCTCCAGCGTCATCATGCCTGCGGCCGACTTGGCGATGCAGCGGAAGGTGCCGACCAGGTTGATCTGGACGATCCAGTTGAAGGCATCGAGCGGGAAATGCTTGATCGAGCCGTCTTCCTTGCTGCGGCTGGCGGTCTTGATCGCGTTGCCGGTGCCGGCGCAGTTGACCAGGATGCGCTCTTGCCCGTGGGCTTGGCGGGCCTTGGCGAAAGCGGCATCGACCGAAGCGTCGTCGGTGACGTTGCATTCGCAGAATACGCCGCCGATTTCCTTGGCCATGGCCTCGCCCTTTTCGGCCTGAAGGTCGAAAATCGCGACCTTGACGCCCTTGGCCGCCAGCGCGCGGGCCGTGGCGGCACCAAGACCCGAAGCACCGCCAGTAACCACGGCGGCAACAGTGTTGTCTAGAATCATGTCAATAGCTCCCTTTGTTCCGCCCGGTCCTTCGAGACGCCTCTGCCTGCGGCTTCGGCTCCTCAGGACGAACGGCTGGTGTAACAGCCATCCTCCCGGCAGCCCGAGAGGATGCACTTTCATCTTTCCTCACTTCCCCGTTCGTCCTGAGGAGGTGAGGACTTGGGTCCGAACCGTCTCGAAGGACAGCTGAATCAAACCATCTCAACAATCGTGACGTTGGCGACACCGCCGCCTTCGCACATCGTCTGCAGACCATATTTGCCGCCGCGGGCCTTGAGCGCATACAGCAGGGTCGACATCAGCTTCGTGCCCGAGGCACCAAGCGGGTGACCCAGTGCAATCGCGCCGCCGTTGACGTTCAGCTTGGCCGGATCGGCGCCGGTATGCTTGAGCCAGGCCATCGGCACCGAAGCAAAGGCTTCGTTGACTTCATAAAGATCAATGTCGTCGATTTTGAAGCCCGCCTTGGCCAGCGCCTTGTCGGTCGCAAACAGCGGCTCTTCCAGCATGATCACCGGATCGCCGGCGGTGACAGTCAGGGTGTGGATCCGGGCCAACGGGGTGAGGTTGTAACGCTTCAGCGCTTCTTCCGAAACGACCAGCGCCGCCGAAGAGCCATCGCAGATCTGGCTGGAAGTCGCCGCGGTCAGCGAGCCGCCTTCGCTCAGCAACTTGACTCCGGCGATGCTTTCCAGCGTCGCATCGAAACGGATGCCTTCGTCGACCGTGTGCCACTGCTTGCCTTCGGGAGTTTCGATCTCGATCGGCACGATCTCGTTCTTGAAAGCACCCGCTTCAGTCGCGGCACGGGCGCGCTGATGGCTGGTCAGCGCGAATTGATCGAGCATGTCCTTGGTAAAGCCATGCTTCTTGACGATCATTTCCGCGCCCATGAACTGCGACCAGGAAACCCCCGGGTACTTCTCTTCAAGCCCCGGCGACTTATAGTTGCCCAGCCCTTCTTTCATGTGGAACACGGCGGTCGAGCCCATCGGCACGCGGGTCATGCTTTCGATCCCGGCCGCGATCACCACGTCCTGGGTGCCGCTCATCACCGCCTGGGCCGCGAACTGGATCGCCTGCTGCGACGAGCCGCACTGACGGTCGATGGTTACCGCCGGGGTTGATTGAGGAAGCAGCTTCGAAGCCAGCACCGCATTGCGGCCGACCTGTCCGGCCTGCTGCCCGCCCTGGCTGACGCAGCCCATGATCACGTCATCAACCGCGTTCGGATCGACACCGGTACGAGCCACCAGCGCATCGAGCGTGTTGGCGGCAAGATCAACCGGGTGAACCCCGGCCAGCCGCCCGCCGCGGCGCCCACCTGCGGTACGTACTGCGTCAACAATATAGGCCGTCGCCATGGCATCCGATTCCTTCTGCTGGGTTGTTTAACCGATCGATTAAGGAGTACCTGACCCAGCGTCAAGGACCGCTTGCCGCTGTTGCAAAATCACAACAACATAGGGCGAAATGCACACATTCCCTTTTCGGAAGTTGCCAGCGAAACCCTGTTCTTTAACTCAGGCAGACTTGAGCCATATCTGGCTACTTCCTACCGGCAGCCGCCGCGGCCGGTAAATCAGTCACGCTATTCCCATCAAAGGGATAAGAGGATCATAGGGGCAAAACGATATGAAGATGTTCGGAAAGTCTAGATTCGCAACGACGACTAGCCTGGCTACCGCCGCGCTGATCGCTTTCGGTGCGGCCACTGCCGCGCAGGCTCAGGAAGCCGAAAACGCTCCTGCAAGCAGCGCCATAGACAAGGCCACCGAAGAGAACGCAAATGATGCGATCGTCGTTACCGGCTCTCGCATTCGCTTGCCAAACTTCGCAAGTGCCGAGCCGATCGTTTCCGTGTCGTCACAATATATCGACGATCGAGGCATCACCAATGTCGCTGACGCCCTCAACGAAATTCCCGGTTTCCGCGGCTCTGTAACTCCGGCTGGTCCCCAGGGCAGCTTCGGCCAGGGCGTGAACTTCATTAACACCTACGGCCTCGGATCCAACCGCACCCTGACCCTGCTGAATGGCCGCCGCGTTGTTTCGTCCAACGTCACGACCATTTTTGGCAACGCTTCGCCAGGCACGCAGGTCGATCTTAACACCATTCCGGTCATTCTGATTGATCGCGTTGATCGTGTCTCGATTGGTGGTGCGCCGGTGTATGGCACCGATGCGATTGCTGGTACCGTCAACATTATTCTGAAGAAAAAGTTCACTGGTCTCGAACTGCGCGGCAGTTCAGGTCTAACTTCCGAAGGGGACAACTTCCGCTGGAGCATTGCTGGAGCCGGTGGCTTCAACTTCGCCGATGGCCGCGGTAACCTTACCATTGCGGCAAGTTACGAGAAGGTGGACGGGGTGCTCGGCAATACCCGCTCATTCTATCGTGCCAACCTTGGTAACCTTACCAATCCCTGCTTGAATTTCGGGACCGGCCAGACCTGCACCACGTCCACCAACGTAAACTTGGTTTCACGACTTGGCTTTGCGGACCGGACGCCGCTCAATGACGGTCGCATCAATCCGAACATCGGCTTTAACGACAATTCTAGCGACGGTTTCCCCGGATCAATCCTGGTTCGCAATGTCACCATTCCCAGCCTAACCCGCGGAGGGCTGATCTCTAGTGGAGCGGGGGCCTACAACTGGCAATTCGATCCCAGCGGCAATCTGGTTGCTTTCAATCGCGGTATTCCGTTCAACGCAGCACTACCGAACGGGTCCGCCCGGGCCTCTGGCGGCGATGGATTTACCTTCAATGACTATATTCAGATCACGTCCGATCTGACTCGCCTGAACTCGAACCTGTTCTTCAGCTATCAGCTGACCGATAACGTTCGGTTCTTTGCTGAAGGCATGTTCTTCGAAGGCAAGGGCAACGAACTGGTCCAGCAGCCCACCTTCAACTCGACTCTCTTCGGCGGGGCTTCCTCAGCGCTCACCTTCAGCGTTAACGATCCCCGCCTGACCACGCAGGCGAAAGCACAACTGGCTTCACTGGGTTACACGACCACATTCCAAGTCAGTCGCGCCAACGCCGATCTGGCTGATCTTACCGGCAATTCAATGAACCGCCTCTATCGCGGCGTCGTTGGATTTGATGGTGACTTCCAAATTGGCGGCCGTGACTTCAATTTCGAAGCTTACGTTAACTACGGCAAAAATAACTTTACCGACTACAATCAGAACATCAATCAGCAGAACTTTATCAATGCCATCAACAACTGTGGGACAACTGCAATCGTTACCGGCGCTGGTACTCCGCTGGCGGATCCCTCGTGTGCACCACTCAGTCTGTTCGGCGAAGGTGTCGCCTCTGCTGCAGCGAAAGCATATGTAATTCAGCAGACGGTTGCGCGCACTTCGCTCGAACAGTTCGTGGGTAACGTGAACGTGGGCGGTTCGCCGTTTGACCTGTTTGGAAATCCGATCGCGTTCAACCTCGGCTTCGAACACCATGAGGAAAAGGGCGCCTTCAATCCGGACGACTTCCTGAAGGCCGGGCTGGGCCGTTCAGTTGCGATTGCGCCAACGTCGGGCAAATACACGCTGAATGAAGGCTTTGCTGAAGTTCTCGCTCCGCTCATCACCCCGAACAACGACTTCATCTTTGATAAGCTCGAAGTCTTCGGCCGTTATCGCTATGTCGATAACTCGGTGAATGGCGGGTTTAGCGCCTGGGCAGCAGGCGGAAGCTTTGCCCCGATCCGTGATATTGAATTCCGAGGTAACTTCACCCGGTCGTTCCGCGCTCCGGCAATTGTCGAGCTTTACTCCCCGCAGACCAATGTGTTCACCACTGTTCCGGACATCTGCGGCCCAGCTTCGATCAATTCGGGACCAGTACCGGCTACCCGCAAGGCAAACTGCGATGCATTCCTTGCAAAGTACCCCAACGCCACGCCGCTGGTCGCAGCAAGCGCAACCATTCCTGGCTTGAGCGGCGGCAATCCGAACCTGCGGAATGAAGCTGCCGACAGCTTCACTTACGGTGTGATCGTAAAGCCCCGGTTCATTCCTAACCTTGCCCTTTCGGTTGATTACATCAACGTGAAGATCAAGGATCCGATTTCAAGCCTGACCGTCGCGACGATTGCACAGTCTTGCTTTGACAATCCGGTCTTCAACACCGCCGATCCCGCTAACGGAAACAACTTCTGTTCGCTGATCAAGCGCGATGCGAATGGTCAGGTCATTGCCGATGCTGCAAACCCGGGCGTGATTTCCGGTTACGTCAATGGGCAGAAGATCAAGATGGACGCGATCCAGGCCACGCTCGACTACTCCACTTCGCTTTCGAAGTTCGGGATTGCAGGCAAGATCGAGCTCGGCGGCGATCTCTTCTACCTGCGCAACCGCCTGGTCGACATCACCGGCGTCGCGCCTGTGCAGTCTGAAGGCGTACTTGGCGATCCCAAGTGGCAGGGCCAGTTCCGACTGCGCTACAGCAACAAGGTTTGGGGGATGAGTTCGAACGTCAACTATGTTGGCGAACAGGCAATTGCCTACACCAACCGTGGACCGAACCCGAACGATACGCGCGAGTTCGACCACTTCAGCGCCTATGCTACTGTGGATGCTTCGGTTTGGGTCGACACTGCGGATGACTTCCGCCTGTCGCTTTCGGTCACCAACCTGTTCAACCGGGTCGGCCAGAAGTATTATGGCTTTATCATCCCTGCTTCGATTAACGATGCGCTGGGCCGTCGCTTCACTGCGAGTGTGCGCAAGCGTTTCTAAGCTTGAATTAAGTCCAAATTGACAGGGCGGCGTGGGCATTCCACGCCGCCCATTTTCAGCGCGAAGGGTTCGCTCAGATTGCAATAGTCAGCGCACCGTCCCCTTCATCGATCCGGACCGTGCTGCCGTCAGGGATTTCCCCGGCCAGCAGCTTTTCGGCCAACGGATCCTGCAGGTAACGCTGCACCGCCCGCTTCAGGGGACGCGCGCCATAGACCGGATCGTAGCCGACCCGGCCCAGCCAGCGCTTGGCGCCTTCGGTCAGGTCGAGCGTGATCTTGCGGTCCCGCAGCAGCTTGGCCACCCGGCCAACCTGGATTTCGACGATCGGGCCCATATGTTCCTGGCCCAGGCGGTGAAACAGAATGATCTCGTCCAGGCGGTTGAGGAATTCTGGGCGGAAATGCCCGCGCACCACTTCCATCACCTGCGGTTCTACGCTCTCGACGTCCTGGCCTTCTTCCAGGTTGGCGAGGTACTGGCTGCCGAGGTTGCTGGTCAGGATGATCAGAGTGTTGGTACAGTCCACCACCCGGCCCTGCCCGTCGGTCAGGCGGCCATCGTCGAGCACCTGCAGCAGCACGTTGAACACGTCGCTGTGGGCCTTCTCGACCTCGTCGAACAGCACGACCTGATAGGGCCGGCGTCGCACCGCTTCGGTCAACACCCCGCCTTCCTCGTAGCCGACATAGCCGGGAGGCGCGCCGATCAGGCGGGCGACGGAGTGCTTCTCCATGAACTCGCTCATGTCGATGCGGACCATTGCGGTGTCGTCGTCGAACAGGAACCCGGCCAGCGCCTTGGTCAGTTCGGTCTTGCCCACGCCCGTGGGGCCGAGGAACAGGAAGCTGCCAAGCGGGCGGTTCGGATCCTGGAGCCCCGCCCGGGCGCGGCGCACGGCCTTGGACACGGCGACCACCGCATCCTGCTGGCCGATCACCCGCTGCCCGATGACCTGTTCCATCTTGAGCAGCTTTTCGCGCTCGCCTTCCATCATCCGGTCAACCGGCACTCCGGTCCAGCGGCTGACGACGGCGGCGATGTCTTCTGCGGTCACTTCCTCGCGCAGCAGCATGTTGGACGTGTCCGCCCCCTGGGCTTCGGCCAGTTGCCGCTCCAGCTCAGGGATCAGGCCGTAGGACAGCTCACCCGCCTTGGCCAGGTCACCCCCACGCTGGGCCTGTTCCAGCTCGATCCGGGCCGCGTCGAGCTGCTCCTTGATCTTGCCTTCGGCGGCGATCTTGTCGCGCTCGTTCTGCCAGCGGGTGGTCAGTTCGGCTGACTGCTGCTCCAGATTGGCCAGTTCGCCGCGCAGGGTTTCCAGCCGGTCCTTGCTCGCCTGATCGGTTTCCTTGGCCAGGGCCATTTCCTCGATCTTGAGCTGGATGATCCGCCGGTCGAGCACCTCGATTTCATCGGGCTTGCTCTCCACTTCCATGCGGATGCGGCTGGCGGCCTCGTCCATCAGGTCGATCGCCTTGTCCGGCAGGAAGCGGTCGGCGATATAGCGGTTGGACAGCGTTGCCGAAGCGACGATCGCCTGATCGGTGATCCGCACGCCGTGGTGCAGTTCGTACCGGTCCTTCAGCCCGCGCAGGATCGAGATCGTGTCCTCCACGGTCGGTTCGCCGACGAAGACGGGCTGGAACCGGCGCTGCAGGGCCGGGTCCTTCTCCACATACTTCTGGTATTCATCGAGCGTCGTCGCGCCGATGCAGTGCAGTTCGCCGCGCGCCAGGGCAGGTTTGAGCAGGTTGGAGGCGTCCATCGCCCCCTCGCTCTTGCCCGCCCCGATCAGGGTGTGCATTTCATCGATGAACAGGATGATCTCGCCCTCGGCGCCTTTGACCTCGTCGAGCACGGCTTTCAGCCGTTCCTCGAACTCGCCGCGGTACTTGGCCCCCGCGATCAGCGCACCCATGTCGAGCGCCATCAGGCGGCGGTCCTTCAGGCTGTCGGGCACGTCGCCATTGGCAATCCGCAGCGCCAGCCCTTCGGCAATCGCAGTCTTGCCCACGCCGGGTTCGCCGATCAGCGCCGGGTTGTTCTTGGTCCGGCGCGCGAGGATCTGCACGGTGCGGCGGATTTCCTCATCGCGGCCGATCACCGGGTCCAGCTTGCCGTCGCGCGCGGCCTGGGTCAGGTCCCGGGCGTACTTCTTCATCGCGTCATAGGCGTTCTCGGCGCTGGCGTGGTCTGCGGTACGCCCGCCAGTCAGTTCCTGGATCGCGGCTTCCAGCTTGCCGGCATCGACCCCGGCGGCCTTCAGGGCCTGGCCGGCGGCATTGGTGGTGCCCAGGGCAAGGGCCTGAAGCATGCGCTGCACCGAAACGAAGCTGTCACCTGCCTTGGCTGCAAGCTGCTCAGCCTGATCGAGCACGCGCACCGCATCGTTCTCAAGCCCGGGGGGCTGCTGCGCGCCCGATCCGGACACGGCCGGGATCTTGGCCAGCGCCTCGTCGACCCGCGCCACGGCGAGCTGGGCATTGCCACCCGCGCGCTGGATCAGGCCCGAGGCCATGCCCTCCTCGTCCTCCAGCAGGGCTTTGAGGACATGTTCGGGGGTGATGCGCTGGTGATTCAGGCGGATCGCAACGGTCTGCGCCGACTGAAGAAAGCCCTTGGCGCGGTCGGTGAATTTCTCGAGGTTCATGGGTGTATCAGCCTCCTGTTACACCACAGATAGTGTTGCCTATTGGCCACACAAGGGGTGCGCGCGAGAAATGTCGCGCGCACCGTGCGTCCTGTCTTTGATTAGCAGCAAATGCCTGTCTCGCGGCGCGGGGGTGGGCCTGGACAGAGCCGACAGGCCACAGGGTTCGCGCAGAGAGCGCAAAGGACGCAGAGGCGAGTTCGTATCATTATCCCGTCGTCACCCCGGCGCAGGCCGGGGTCCAGCCCTGTCCCGCTACCATGGCGCAAAAAAGCTGGGCCCCGGCCTGCGCCGGGGTGACGAATGAAGGCTTACGGCTTCGGCCGCGCCGCCTTAACCGCAGCCGGAGCGAATTCCTTGCCGAAGAAGCTGTCCGCGTACCACTGCGGGGCGCTGCCTTCGTCGGCGATCGCGCGGACGATGTAATAGTTCACTTCGGCGAACTTGGCTCCCGCTACCCAGTCGAACGGCAGCTTCAGGTCGTCGCTTGGGCGGTGGTAGTTCTTGGCCAGAAAGTCATTGAAGGCCTGCTTGCCCGGCCCGGCATGGCCGGTCATCAGGAAGACCGAAGGAATGCCCTGCTGGACGAACCGATAGTGGTCCGACCGGGTGAACAGGCCTTCTTCGGGCAGAGGATCGGGCGAAAGCGTGATCCCGGCCTTGCTCGCCGCCTTGGCCACCACCGGACCAAGGGTGGAGTTTTCGGCACCAAAGGCAACCACGTCGGTAAAGCGGTAGGTCAGGATCGGCATGTCGAAGTTGACCACGGCGACGACCTTGCCTTTGCCGGTTACCGGATTGCGCGCGAGGTATTCCGAACCGAGCAGGCCGCCTTCCTCGTTCGTGACGGCGGCAAACAGGATCGGGCGGCGCGGGCGCTTGCCGTCCTTGGCCAAGGCCATGGCCACTTCCAGCATGGTCGCGATCCCGGCGGCATTGTCCATCGCGCCGTTGTTGATCTTGTCCTCGCCCTTGCCGTGATCACCGATGTGATCGAGGTGGGCGGTCATCAGCACATATTCGTCGGCAACCGCGGGATCCGATCCGGGGATCATCGCGATCACGTTGGGGCTGGAATAGGGCCGGAACTTGCTGGTCCGTTCCAGCTTCGCCGTCACCCCCAGGGCAAATCCCTTGGGCTTGCCGCCCGCCTTGTCGGCTTCGGCCAGCACGGATGCCAGGCTTTGCGGGCCCGTACCAAAGAACTGCGCGGCAACTTCGGGATTGATCGAGGCATCGGCGCGAATGCCCGGCGCGCGCAGGAACGGGGTGCCGTCTGCCTGTAGCCAGTTCGAGCGCGGCTCGCCCGACATCTCGGCGCGGCGCTTCCACGAGCGGCGCGAGGTGTCTTCCTTGGTCGGGATCGTGAACACCCCGATCGCACCGCGCTTCATCGCCATGCGTGCCTTGTCCGCGCTGAGATGTGCGCCGAGTTCGGAATTCAGCCCCTTGGGATAGCCGCTCAGCAGGACCACGATCTTGCCCTTGACGTCGAGCCCGGCATAGTCGCGCAGGCCCAGTTCCGGGCGGTCCATGCCGAACCCGGCAAAGACCAGCGGCGCTTCGACCACCTGCTGTTCCTCACCCGCGTTCGGGCCGGTCAGCACCTGATCGCGGCTGTCGAGGCGCAGGGTCTTGCCTTTGCCGGTGATGGTAACCACCGGCTGCCCGGCCAGGCTGGATTCGCGCAGTGGGACCTGCTGGAAATAGCTGCCCTTGGCTGGATCGCCCATCGGCGCAGCGCCCATGCCCATGAACTGCGTCGCTACGTAGTTCGCGGCGATTGTATAGCCCTTGGTCCCGGACATGCGCCCGTCCAGCGTATCATCGGCCAGGAAAGTGACATGGGCCCGCACGGCCTCGGGATCGAATGAAACCTGCTCGCCCGCCATCACGGCGGCGGGGGCAAGCAGCATGGAAATGGCCAGGGCCGGGACGGCGAAACGCATGACATTCTCCCCAACGAAGTTTGTGGGCTGGCTAGCCGTGATGCAGCAAAGTGACAATCCTGCCCTGACCAAACGCCTACCGTCACCGACGAAAGCAAACGGCGCCGTGCCATTCATCCAGCCGCCAAGACGCTCGTCGAACAAGGGGCTTGGTCCGGTGCCGAGATCAGCTAAGCCTGTGCGGTAATGTAGTTTGGGGACCGATAGACCATGCGCCGCACCCTTGCCGTCTCGCTTTTTGCCCTTGCCCTGTCCGCCTGCGCGGCACAGCCGGCGGTTCGTCCCGCGGCCACCCCTCCGGCGCCGGCCGCCGCGAAGGCCGATCACCAGCCCGCCCCGCTGGCCGAACTGGTCAGCCGGGTCGACATTCCCTATGAAAAGTTCGTCCTTGCCAATGGCCTGACCGTGCTGGTCCATACCGACCGCAAGAGCCCGATCGTTGGGGTGACGACCTATTACCGGGTCGGATCAAAGCACGAGCCCAAGGGCCGCACCGGCTTTGCCCACCTGTTCGAACACCTGATGTTCGGCGGGTCGGAAAACGTGCCCAATTTCGATGTTCCATTGGAAGGCGCAGGCTCCACCCCGACCAACGGCTCGACCTGGTACGACCGCACCAACTATGTCGAAACCGTGCCGACCGGCGCGGTCAATCTCGCCCTGTTCATGGAAAGCGACCGCATGGGTCACCTGCTCGGCGCAGTAACGCAGGACAAGCTCGATAAGCAGCGCGGCGTGGTGAAGAACGAGAAGCGCCAGGGCGACAACGAACCCTATGGCCTGGTTGACTATGCGATCGGCGACGGGCTGTTCCCGGTCGGCCACCCCTATCGCCACGCCACCATCGGCTCGATGGCCGATCTTGATGCCGCGAGCCTGAGCGATGTGCGCAGCTGGTTCACCAGCAACTATGCCCCGAACAACGTGGTCCTTGCGCTGTCCGGCGACATCGACGCCGCCACCGCCCGGCCCTTGGTCGAAAAATGGTTCGGTGCCATTCCGCGCGGCCCGGCCGTGGCCAAGGTCGAAGCCGGGCCGGTCACCCTGCCCGCTCCGGTCAAGCGCGAGATGACCGACCAGGTCCCGCTCACCCGCATTTACCGGGTGTGGAGCGGCCCGGGCATGGCCGATCCGGATTCGCTGGCGCTCGACCTAGGCATGAAGGTCCTCGGCGGGCTGGCTTCCTCGCGGCTCGACAATGAACTGGTCCGTGCCAAGTCCCTGGCCGTTGCGGTTTCGGCCAATGTCCTGCAGTTTGAACAGACCAGCTTTGTCCAGGTGCAGATGGACGTGAAGCCGGGGATCGACCGCGCCGCCGCCGAAGCCGCGCTCGACGCCGAAGTGGCCAAGCTGATGCAGGACGGGCCGAACGAGGACGAATTGCGACGCGCCGCAACCTCCGCCGTTTCCGGGCAGATCTTCGCGCTCGAACAGGTCGGGGGCTTTTCCGGCAAAGGCGCGCAGCTTGCCGAGGGCGAACTTTACGCTGGCGATCCGGCGCAGTTCAAGAAGGACCTGGCCCGCATCGCGGCCCTGACCCCGACCGAGGTCAGGGCGGCCATGCAGCGCTGGATGGGCCGGCCGGTCTTTGCGCTGGCCGTCACCCCGGGCGAGCGCACCGAAAAGGGCGAGACGATGGGCGGCTGGGGCGACGAAGCCACGTCCCCCGCCGCCAAGCCTGATGCGAAAAAGCCTGCGCCCAAGCTGAAAGCCGGGCCCAAGCGGGAATTTCCGCCGGTCGATCAAGTCGGCAATCTCGATTTCCCCAAGGCGGAGCGTGCGGTCCTGTCCAACGGCGTTCCGGTCGTCCTTGCCCGGCGCAGCGGCACCCCGACCGTGCTGGTCAACCTGTCGTTCGACGCGGGCTATGCTGCCGATGCGCAGGACAGCCCGGGCACCCAGCGCCTGCTGTTCGACGTGCTGGAGGAAGGGACCGAGACCCGCGACGCCACCCGAATTGCCGAGGACCAGGAGCGACTGGGCGCACGGATCAGCACCGGCACCGGGATCGACAGTTCAACCGTGATGCTCGCCGCGCTGGCCCCCAACCTGGCCCCCTCGCTCGACCTGCTGGCCGACATCGTCCGCCGTCCCGCCTTCCGCGACAGCGACGTGACCCGTGCGCGCGACCAGCAACTGGCCGCGATTGCCCAGGCCAATGCCAGCCCTTCGGCCCTGGCCAGCCGCACGCTCAGCCCGCTCCTGTTCGGCCCGGACCATCCCTATGGCCAGCCCGCCGACGGACTGGGCAATCGGAAGGCCGTCTCGGCGCTGACCCCGGCCGCATTGCGCGTCGCCCAGGCCAAATGGCTGCGTCCCGACAACATGACAATCACCGTGGTCGGCGACGTGACGATGGAGCAGTTGAAGCCGATGCTCGAAGCATCGCTGGGCGACTGGCAGGCACCGCCCAGCCCGCGCGCGGTCAAGTCGTTTGACGCCGCCATCCCGGCGCCGCGTCCGCGCATCGTCCTGATCGACCGGCCACGCTCGCCGCAGTCGGTGATCATGGCCGGAAGGGTCCTGCCGCTTACGGGCCGCCAGCAGGGTCTGGAGGCCTTGGACCTGGCCAACGAAGTGCTGGGCAACAACTTCCTCTCGCGCCTCAACCTTGACCTGCGCGAGGACAAGGGCTGGTCCTATGGCGTCCGCTCGGCCGTGCGCAGCCCCAAGGGACCGCGCAGCCTGGTCGTCACCGCCCCGGTGCAGAGCGACAAGACCGGCGCCGCGATTGCCGCGATCCGCGCGCAGATGGCCGGTTTCCCGGCCAAGCGCGGAGTCGATGCGACCGAATTTGCCCGCGCCACCGATGGCAATATCCGCGGCCTGCCCAATCGCTATGAAACCAATGGACAAGTGCTGGGCGCGTTGGTCAGCAACCAGTTGCTGGGCCGCCCCGACGACTATCAGGCGACGCTGCCCACCCGCTTCCGGGCGATCGACCGCCAGGCGATCGACCAGGCGGCCAAGGCCTATCTCCAGCCCGACGGCCTGGTGATCGTGGTGGTCGGCGACCGCAAAACGGTCGAGCCGCAGCTGACCGGGCTCGGCCTGCCGGTCGAGGTTCTAACCCCTGTTGACTCTGGCGGAACAACCGGAGAGTAGTTGCACTACTTACCCCCCTGTAAGTGAGAGGAGATTACCATGTCTGTTGCAGGCACTTACGAATGCGTGACCAAGACCCCGATGGGTGACCAGAAGAGCGACGTGACCATCGTCGTCAACGGCGACACCTTCACTGGCACCAATGCGGGCCAGATGGGTTCGATGGAAATGGAAAACGGCAAGGTCGACGGCAACAAGCTGACCTGGACGATGAAGATGACCGTCCCCATGCCGATGACGCTGGAAGGCGAAGCGACCGTCGATGGCGACACCATCACCGGCACCGTCAAGGCCGGCGCCTTCGGCAGCTTCCCGCTGAGCGGCACCCGCAAGGGCTGAGCCTCACGGCATAAGGAATAGACAAAGGGCGCCGGAGGAATACTCCGACGCCCTTTTTGTTTGCGGTGACGAGGGGCTTAGCCCAGCTTCGCCTTCAGCACCTGATTGACCAGTTGCGGGTTGCCCTTGCCCTGCATGGCCTTCATCGTCTGCCCGACGAAGAAGCCGAACAGGGCTTCCTTGCCGCCCTTGTATTCGGCGACCTTGTCGGCATTGGCGGCGAGGACCGCGTCGACTGCGGTTTCGATCGCTCCGGTGTCGCTGGTCTGCTGATTGGCGGCGATTTCCGCGGCTAGATCAATGTCGCTGGTCAGCCAGGCTTCGAAGATCTCCTTCGCCTTCGAGCCGGAAATCGTCCCGTTCTCGGTCGCGACGACGATCGCGGTATTGGCCTCGATCGTGTTCTTCGGGTGATCGGCGCTGACGCCTGCAGCGTTCAGCACGCCTGGCGCTTCGGACAGTAGCCAGTTGGCGACGCGCTTTGACGCTTCGGCCTCACCCTTGCCGCTGGCCTTGGCGACCGAGGCCAGCAGGGCTTCGAATTCGCGCGCGGTTTCGACGTCAGCGGTCAGGGCATTGGCGTTATAGGCCGACAGGCCCAGCGCGGTTTCATAGCGGTGGCGCTTGGCATCGGGCAGTTCGGGCAGGCTGGCGCGGCATTCTTCCAGGAAGGCATCGTCCAGTTCCAGCGGCAGCAGGTCCGGGTCCGGGAAATAGCGGTAATCGTGCGCGTCTTCCTTGCTGCGCATCGAGCGCGTCTCGTTCTTGTCCGGATCGTAGAGCCGGGTTTCCTGAACCACGGTGCCGCCGTCCTCGATCACTTCGATCTGGCGGCGGGCTTCGCTTTCGACCACGGCCATGACGAAGCGCACCGAGTTGACGTTCTTGGTTTCGGTGCGGGTGCCAAACGGTTCGCCCGGGCGGCGGACCGAGACGTTGACGTCGGCGCGCATCGAACCCTGGTCCATGTTGCCATCACACGATCCGACATAGCGGACGATCTGGCGTAGCTTGGCCAGATAGGCCCCGGCCTCTGCCGGTGAGCGCATGTCCGGACGGCTGACGATTTCCATCAGCGCCACGCCCGAGCGGTTGAGGTCGACATAGGACATGGTCGGGTGCTGGTCGTGCATCAGCTTGCCCGCGTCCTGCTCAACGTGGATGCGCTCGATCCCGATGGTCTTGGTGCTGCCTTCCGGGTCCTTGGGATCAAGGATCACTTCCAGCTCGCCCTCACCCACCAACGGGTGATACAGCTGGCTGATCTGATAGCCCTGCGGCAAGTCGGCGTAGAAGTAGTTCTTGCGGTCAAACCGCGACCACTTGTTGATCTGGGCATTGATCGCCATGCCGGTGCGCACGGCCTGGCGGATGCATTCGCGGTTCGGCACGGGCAACATGCCCGGCATCGCAGCGTCAACCAGGCTGACCTGGCTGTTCGGCTCTGCCCCGAACGCGGTTGCCGCGCCGGAAAACAGCTTGGACTGGCTGGTGATCTGGGCGTGGACTTCGAGGCCGATCACGACCTCCCACTCACCCGTTTCGCCCTGGATGCGATAGTTGCTCATCTTACCACCACTTGTTCGGCTTGGCCGAGAACTGCGCACGGCTTTCGATCGCGAGGCTCGCGTTGAGCACGCCCTGCTCGTCAAACGGCTTGCCTACGATCTGCAGACCGAGCGGCAGCCCTTCGCGGTTGAGGCCCGCCGGGACCGACATGGCCGGCAGGCCCGCGAGGCTGGCGGGAACCGCGAACACGTCATTGAGGTACATCGACAGCGGATCGTCCGTCTTTTCGCCCAGCCCGAAGGCTGCGGTCGGCGCGGTCGGCGCCAGGATCACGTCGCATTGGGTGAACGCGTTCTTGAAGTCCCGGCTGATCAGCGTGCGGACCTTCTGCGCCTGGGTGTAATAGGCGTCATAGAAACCGGCCGAGAGCACATAGGTGCCGATCAGGATGCGGCGCTTGACCTCTGCCCCGAACCCGGCGGCGCGGGTCGCGGCGTACATGTCCTGCAGACCGGCGCCATCGGGCAGGTCGCGCAGGCCGTAACGGACCCCGTCATAGCGCGCGAGGTTCGACGAAGCCTCGGCCGGAGCGATGATGTAATAGGCGGGCAGCGCATATTTGGTATGCGGCAGCGACACCTCGACCACTTCGGCGCCTGCGTCCTTGAGCCAGGCAATCCCCTGGTCCCAGCTGGCAGCAACGTCGGCATCCATTCCGTCCATGCGGTATTCGCGCGGAATGCCCACCTTCTTGCCCTTGAGGTCGCCCGAAAGATTCGCTTCCCATTCCGGCACGGGCAGGTTCAGGCTGGTCGCATCCTTGGGATCGAACCCGGCCATCGCTTCCAGCATGATCGCGCAGTCGCGCACGTCGCGGGCCATCGGCCCGGCCTGGTCGAGCGAGCTGGCGAAGGCGACGATGCCCCAGCGCGAGCAGCGGCCATAGGTCGGCTTGATGCCCGAGATGCCGGTGAAGGCCGCGGGCTGGCGGATCGAGCCGCCGGTGTCGGTGCCGGTCGCGGCCGGAGCAAGGCGCGCTGAAACCGCCGCCGAGCTGCCGCCCGAGCTGCCGCCAGGGGCCATGGCGGCGTTCCCACCGTCATTGCGCCGCCACGGCGAGATGACATTGCCGAAATAGCTCGTCTCGTTCGACGAACCCATCGCGAACTGGTCAAGGTTGAGCTTGCCCAGCATACCCGCGCCCGCGTCCCACAGCTTTTGCGAAACGGTGCTTTCGTATTCCGGGGTGAAGCCTTCGAGGATGTGGCTGGCCGCGGTGGTCTGGACGCCCTTGGTGGCGAACAGGTCCTTCATGCCGATCGGCACGCCGCCCATCTTGCCCAGCGGCTGACCGGCCGCGCGGCGCGCGTCGGTCGCCTTGGCCGCTTCGACGGCGCGTTCCGGGGTGGTGACGATGAAGGCGTTGAGCGCAGCTTGCGCGGCGGCGACATTGGCGTTGAAGGCCTCGGCCACCTCGACCGCGGTAAAGTCGCCCTTGGCCACCCCATCGCGGATCCCGGCAACGCCCAGTTCGGTAAGCTGTGTCATACCACGTCACCCTGAACTTGTTTCAGGGTCCATCCAGCGGTGTCGCTTGATGCTGGCATGGAAACCCTGAGTCCTTGATTCTGGATCCTGAAACCGTCGCGGCTCGAAACAAGTTCGACCCGCTGTTCAGGATGATCGAATGAAATTGCCTGCATTTTCATTCGATCACCTTCGGCACGCCGAAAAATCCGTGTTCCGCGGCCGGTGCGTTGGCCAGCACGGCATCGCGCACATCGCCGCCGGTCAGCGGATCGGCATTGATCACGTCATCGCGCAGGCGCAGCTGGTTTTCGATCACGGCGGTCATCGGCTCGATGCCGGTCACGTCGACTTCACCCAGCTGCTCAACCCAGGCGAGGATTCCGTTGAGCTCGGGCACCATTGCCTCAAGCTCGGCCTCGCTGACCTTGATGCGGGCCAGCGCGGCGATCTTGGCCACCGTGGCAGTATCAACCGACATTGTTTCGACTCACTCAGTTTTGGCTCGCCGGGATACGTTTGACGCACCTCGGGGTGAAACCAGTGCTTGGAATTACTGACCCTTGGCGGGCGCTTCCGCTGCTTCGCCGGCAGGCTTCTTGCCACTCTTGCCGGCAGCGGCAGCGGCGGCTTCCATGGCCTTCATCTGCTCGGCCTGCATTTCCTGCTCGGCCGAGGCGCGGGTTTGCACCTTGATCAGGTCGATCTCGAAATGGAGGTCGGTGTTCGGGGCAATGCCGGGCGCGCCTTCCTTGCCATAGGCTTTCTCCGACGGGATCACGACCTTGTACTTGCCGCCGGGCTGCATCTTCTTCAGCGCTTCAACGAAGCCCGGAATGACGCCCTGCAGCGGCAGCTTGGCGCCTTGCGCCTCGTCGAACACCTTGCCGTCAGGCAGGGTGCCCTTGTAATTGATCGTGACGACGTCAGCTTCGGTCGGCGCGGCGCCGCTGCCGGCCTGAACGGTTTCTACCGAAACGCTGGGCGGCAGGCTGGTCCAGACGACTGCGCCGGCGGCCAGTGCGGCAGCGGCCACGCCCAGCCAGAGCTTGGTCAGCGCGCCCTTGGCGATCGGCTGAAGCGGTACGCGGGTGATTTCGGTCATCGGGTTTCCCTGTCTGATCAGAACGAGTCTGGAAGATATGCAAAAGGGCGCGGAAGCCTCCGCGCCCTCATGGCTTATCGCAAGCTGCGGTTCAAGCTTGC
>JBKHWO010000060.1:0-22887 GCA_046566485.1 Alphaproteobacteria bacterium
TGTCGGAGGGGGATCGCGGCCCGAGACTTTGCCCTTCCGTGACGCCTTCGGCGCGCCACCTCCCCCAATGGGGGAGGATCTGGTGCACCGTCACTTCGCGCGCCTTGAGCTCCACCTGCTCGCCAGCCCGGGCCAGATCATAGGCGCGTTCGCCGTCGACCTTGATCGCGGAATAGGCGGGCGGCACTTGCTGGATCGGGCCAGTGAAGCGCGGCAGGATTGCTTCGACGTCTGCCCGGGTCGGCCGCACCGGGCTTTCCGCGATAACTTGCCCCTCCAGGTCCAGGGTGTCGGTCTCTGCGCCGAAGGCGATGGTGAAGGCATAGACCTTGCTGGCATCAAGCATCCGCCCAGTCAGCTTGGTTGCTTCACCCAGGGCAATCGGGAGGACGCCAGTGGCCAGCGGATCGAGCGTCCCGCCATGTCCGACCTTGACCTTGCCCAGCCCGGCCTGGCGGCACACACGTTTTACCGCAGCGACCGCCTGGGTGCTGCCAAGCCCGTGCGGCTTGTCGAGAATGATCCAGCCGTGCGGCATCCGCTTATCGCCCGGCAACGGCCTGGGCGATCTTGAGGTAATGATCGGACAACCACTCCACCGGGGGCAGAACCAGCCAGCTGACCACATTCAGACTGGGCGCGATCCACGGCAGAACCACCAGCAGCAGGATCATGATCAGCAACGCCTTGCTGTGCATCGCCGCATATTTGCGCGCGGCCTGCGCCGGCAGCAGTCCCTCGACGATATGCCCCCCGTCAAACGGCGGGATCGGCAGCAGGTTAAACAAGGCCAGGAAGATGTTCAGCAGGATGAAATTGAACAGGTTGGCGGCCAGGAACGACATCCCCAGCGACGGTTCGCCCCCTTCGGCAAAGCCGCGCATGGCGAGCCCGAGCAGGACAGCACCGATCAAGGCCATGACCAGATTGCTGCCCGGTCCAGCCGCCGCCACGATCATCATGTCACGGCGCGGATTGCGCAGCCGCCCTTTCACCACCGGAACCGGCTTGGCCCAGCCGAATACCGGCAGGCCCGCCAGCTTGAGCATGCCCGGCAGGATGATGGTCCCGAACGGATCGACGTGCTTGATGGGATTGAGCGTCAAGCGCCCCAGTTGCGCCGCTGTGGGATCGCCCAGCAGCCGCGCGGTCCAGCCATGCGCGACCTCGTGAAACACGATGGCGATAATCAGCGGAATCACCAGCGCGGCGACTTGAAACAGGGTATCGTTCATACGCCTTCCTTACTCCATTCATCGCGCAATATGCTGAACAGCACGGTATCGCGCACCCGGCCGGTCCAGGTCTTGCGCTCGCGCCGCAATATGCCCTCTTGGTGGCAGCCCAGCTTCAGGACCGCGGCCCTGCTGCGCGCATTGACCGCGTCGACCTTGAAGGCCACCCGCTCCAGCCCGCAGGCAAAGGCGTGGTCGATCATCAGGTCCTTGACCCGCCGGTTGAAACCCGTGCCGCGCAACCGCGGCAGGAAATAGGTATTGCCGATTTCGATGGCCCATCCCGGCTGGCCCACGTCGATCCAGGCCGTCATCCCGACCACTTCACCTGCCAGCGTAACCGCATAGCCGCGCTTGCCATGGGTTCCGAACAACTGATCAAATTGCGGATCGAAGGCCTCACCCGAAAAGGAAAAGGGATAGATCTCCCAGATTTCCTGATCGGCAGCGCAGGCGAGGCGCAGTGGCTCGCGGTGATGCTCAGCGAGCAATTCAAGCCGCAAATCGCCTTCGCATAGCGGAACGTATAGCCCGTCGCTCACCCTTCCAGCGCCTCGACGAAATGCTTGCGGCACAGTGCGACATAGCGGTCATTTCCGCCGATTTCGGTCTGCGCGCCCTGCTTGACGGCAGCGCCGCTGGCGTCGACGCGCAGGTTCATCGTCGACTTGCGACCGCAGTGGCACACCGCCTTGAGCTCGACGAGGCTATCGGCAATCCCCAGCAAGACCTTCGCACCGGGGAAAAGTTCGCCCTGAAAGTCGGTCCGCAGGCCATAGCACAGCACTGGAATATTGCCCTGATCGGCGACGCGCGCCAGTTGCCAGACCTGCGCTTCGCTGAGGAATTGCGCTTCGTCGACCAGGATGCAGGCCAGCGGTTCGACCCGGTGCGCCGCCATGATCCGCTCCCACAGGTCGGTTTCCGGATCATAGCGGTGGGCATCCGCCCCCAGCCCGATGCGGCTTTCGATCGCATTGTGATCGCTGCGATGATCGAGTGCGGCGGTCCACAGCATGGTTGCCATGCCGCGTTCCCGGTAATTGAAATCGGCCTGCAGCAGCGTGGTCGATTTCCCAGCGTTCATGCTGGCATAATAGAAATAGAGCTTGGCCATGCCGCCGTGAGATAAGCACTTGCAGGCAAAAGGCCAGAGCGATTGCGGCAGCGGCATTGACTTTGCCACAGCACAGGCCCAGCGCTCTGTTCTGGCAGGAGACGACAGGAGATCGCCATTGCGTCGGACACTCTGCCTACTAGCGGTTCCGCTGTTGATCGGGGCCACAGAGCCCAGTTATCGCTATCAGCTTGATCCGGCACGTTCCGCGATCAGCGCGAAGGTCGGGTTCTTCGGGATTGCCAGCAAGACTGCCCACTTCCCTCGCATGTCTGGACGGATTGCCTTGTCGCCACAGCGCCTCGACGCGATTGATCTGGATGTCGAAATCGACGCACGGCAAATTACCGCCGGGGATTCGCTGACGCTATCGCGGCTCCGGGGGCAGGACTTCTTCGACGTCGAACGTTACCCGACCATCCATTTCAGCGGCAGGCAGATGCAAATGACCGGACCGGTCACCGCCACGGTTGCCGGTCAGATCACCGTCCGGGGGATAACCAGGCCCGAAACGCTGCTGGTGACGTTCCGAAGTCCTCCGGCCCGGGCCACCGGGCGCGAGCCGATCGAACTGTCCGCGCGCACCGTGATCGATCGGCGCGCGTTTGGCATGACTGCCTACAGCGCGATTGTCGCAAAGAAGGTAACGATCACCATCAATGCCCGGATGATGCCGGACTAGCGATTGCGCTGAATCTAGTCCTCGTCGCCCAGATCGCGCCGCACCTTTGGATCATCTAGCAACGCGTCGATCCGGCTGGCTTCGTCAAAGCTCTCGTCGGGCAGGAACTTGATCCGCGCAGCGTATTTGAGGCGCAGCTTGCCCGCCACTTCCTTCTGGAAAAAGGCGGTATTGGTACGCAGCGCCTTGATCACCACATCCTCGTCCGCGCCCAGCAGCGGCTTTACGAAAACCGTCGCATGGCGCAGGTCCGGGCTCATCCGCACTTCAGTCACCGAGACCGAATGGGCGCTCAGCACTTCGTCATGCACCATCTGGCGAGTCAGCAATTCGCTGATCACGTGACGCACCTGTTCGCCTACCTTGAGCAGGCGGACCGAGCGGGTTTCGGGGGTGGCGTGCTGGCGGGTCATCAGCTGGCTTCCATCTTGTCGATCATTCGCCGCAGCGAACGCAGGTTGCGGGCAGTGCCGGGCTGGCCCAGCCGCCGTTCGATAAAGGTGCCGGTCAGGCGAGAATTCCCCACACCGCCAGCATAGTCGATATAAAGCGCGCGGTCACCCGCTGCGATCCGTTCCGGTCCACGCCCGGCATGGGCGGCCAGCAGCGCATCAAAATTGGCCGCACTGGGCTGCCCGCCAAGAAACAGGGTATGGACCAAATTTTCCGCTCCATCCGCGGCAAAAGGGTTGTCTTCGACCGCACGGACCAGTTCGTTGCGGGTGCGCACCGCGACAAAGCCGGCGATGTCAAACCGCTCGGTCATCATGTAAGCGAACAGCTCTTCCAGTCCGGTGGTAGGCCGCTCGTCGAAATCGAACAGGACGTTGCCACTGGCCACGACGGTTTCGACGTTCTCGAACCCCTCGCGCTCGAATGCCCAGCGCAGGTCTGCCATGGTCAGCCGGTTGGTGCCAACGTTGATGCTGCCGAACAGCGCGATATAGCGCGGCATCGCCGGTTCAGTCCTGATCGCCGGGACGAGGAGTTGGAATGGCGGTCGAAGTCGACCGGGCGAGTACCTGTCCCGCTTGGTCGAACAGCTCGCCTTCCAGGAAGATCACCCGCTTGCCACGCCGCACCACCCGGCCCTTGGCCAGCAACGGGCCAGGCAGGACCGGTTTAAGCAGGGTCATGCTGATGTCGAGGTTCAGAGGCGCCTCTGCCCCTTCGGTCGCAATGACATGGGCCCAGCCCATCGCTTCGTCGAGGAACCCGGCCACGAGGCCGCCCTGCACCGAACCGCGCGGCGAAACGAAACTTTCCGGCGCGATGAAGCGCATGGTGATCGTCTCGCTTTCGCGGTCAAAGGACACATACTCGGCGCCCATCAGGTGCGCGTGCGCCCCGCGGGTTTCGGTCAGCCTGCTCACAGCGTGCGTTCACGCTCCTCGACTTCGAAGACTTCCAGCATATCGCCTGCCTTGATGTCGTTGGTGTCCTGCAGCACGACGCCGCACTCCAGACCGGCGCGCACTTCCGGAACGTCGTCCTTGAAACGGCGCAGCGAGGCGATGGTGGTCTTGCTGACGATGACGTCCTGACGGGTGAGACGGGCGAACAGGCCCTTCTTGATCCCGCCTTCGAGCACCAGCAGACCCGCCGCCTTGTCGCGCTTGCCGGCCGGGAACACTTCCTTGACCTCGGCGCGGCCGACCACGTGTTCGATTCGCTCCGGACCCCAGATACCGGCCATTTCCTTGGCCACTTCTTCGGTCAGGTGATAAATCACGTCGAAGTACTTGAGATGCACCTTCTGGCGTTCGATCAGTTCGCGCGCCTTGGCATTCGGACGGACATTGAAGCCGATGATCGGCGCACCGCTGGCCTGGGCCAGAGCAACGTCGCTTTCAGTGATCGCACCCACGCCCGACTGCAGCACGCGGACCTTGATCTCGTCGTTCGACAGGCGGCCCAGCGCATTGACGATCGCTTCGGTCGAACCCTGCACGTCGGCGCGGATGACCACCGGGTATTCGATGACCGTCTGCTTGGCCGACAGTGCCGAGAACATGTTCTCCAGGCTGGCCGGCGCCTGCGTGGTCCGCTTGGCCGTAGCGCGCTCCTGACGGAAGGCGGCGACTTCGCGCGCGCGCGCTTCGCTCTCGACCACGGTCAGGGTGTCACCGGCCATCGGCACGCCGCCGAGGCCCAGCACTTCCACCGGCAGGGCTGGCGGAGCGGCCTTGATCTGGCGCCCCTTGTCGTCCAGCATCGCGCGAACGCGGCCGGAATGGACGCCGACCACCAGAATGTCGCCGACCTTCAGCGTACCGCGGTTGATCAATACCGTGGCCAGCGGCCCCTTGCCCTTGTCGAGCTTGGCTTCGATCACGGTCGCTTCAGCGGCACGGTCCGGATTGGCGCGCAGTTCCAGCAGCTCGGCCTGAAGCAGGATCTTCTCGATCAGCTCTTCCAGCCCGGCGCCTGTCTTGGCCGAAACTTCAACGTCCTGCACGTCGCCAGACATCGCTTCGACGATCACTTCGTGCTCGAGCAGACGCTCGCGGATCTTTTGCGGATTGAACTCCGGCTTGTCGCTCTTGGTGATCGCCACGATCATCGGCACACCGGCCGCCTTGGTGTGGTTGATCGCTTCAATCGTCTGCGGCATCAGCCCATCATCACCGGCGACGACCAGGATCACGATATCCGTCACATTGGCGCCGCGCTGGCGCATTTCGGTGAAGGCTTCGTGGCCCGGCGTGTCCAGGAAGGTAACCAGGTCACCTTTCTTGGTCTTGATCTGATAGGCGCCGATATGCTGGGTGATCCCCCCTGCTTCGCCCTTGACGACATCGGTCCCGCGCAGGGCGTCGAGCAGGCTGGTCTTGCCATGGTCGACGTGTCCCATGATCGCCACGACCGGGGGACGCGGCTTCAGCGTGTCTTCCGGATCAACGTCTCCGGTGGTGTCGATATCGACATCGCTTTCCGAGACGCGCTGGATGTTGTGGCCGAATTCTTCGACCAGCAGTTCCGCGGTATCAGCGTCGATGGTCTGATTGACCGTGACCATCATGCCCATCTTGAACAGCGCCTTGACCAGGTCCGCGCCCTTTTCGGCCATGCGGTTGGCCAGTTCCTGCACGGTGATCGCTTCGGGCACGATCACGTCGCGGACCTGCTTTTCGCGCGGCTGGCTTTGACCAGCGAAGTGGGCGCGGCGTTCCTTTTCGCGAGCGCGCTTAAGCGCGGCGAGCGAACGGGCGCGGGCCCCTTCATCCTCGTTCAGGGCCTTGGTGACGGTCAGTTTGCCAGCATGGCGGCGCTCCCCGCCAGACTTGTCGCGCGGATGGGCGCTCTTCTTCGCCACAGGCTCGGGTCGCTTGGGCGTCGCGACCGGGGTAAAGCGACGCGGCGCCGGTGCCACGGCAGCAGCGTTGCCGCCGCGTTCTTCCTCTTCGGCTTCAAACGGCTCGGCAGTGACCTCTTCGGCAGCCGGAGCCGGAGCTGCAGCCTCGGCGGCGGCCTGGACGGCGGCTTCGGCCTCGGCCTTGCGGTTTTCCTCGGCACGACGGCGCTCTTCCTCAAGCGCGCGCTGGCGCTCTTCGGTCTCGCGCCGGGTCTGCTCTTCAAGCATGGCAAGACGTGCTTCCTCGGCCTCGCGCTGCAGGCGAGCGACACGTTCTTGCGGGGTTTCGCCGGCCGGAGCCGAAACCTTCTTCGGCGCAGGTGCGGGGGCCGAAGCGGCAACCGGAGCTGGCGGCGGCGGAGGCGGCGGAGGCGCGGCAACGGGTGCCTCGCCCGGCTTGCGGATCAGCTTGCGACTCTTCACCTCGACCACCACCTTGTTGGTGCGGCCGTGGCTGAAGGTCTGCTTGACCTCGCCCGCTTCCACCGACTTCTTCAGACCCAGCGGCTTGCGGCCCAAAGTCGGTTTGTTTTCGCTATCGCTCATTTCTCTAACCAGCCCTTCAAAACTTAACTTGTCGTCGCAGACGAATTGTCGGCCAAACCGGCCGGTGCCACGCCATTGCCCTGATCGTTCATCTTACCCTGCCCCAGGAAGCGCAGCAGGCGCCTGAGCGGGACTTCTACCCGTTCCGCCGACCGGGAGTCGGTCAGCGCCAGGTGGACGACATTCTCGCGGCCCAATGCCACAGACAGCGCCGCCCGGTCCAGAGGCAAGGTGAGCCCGGTTTGACCCGAACCCTCCTCTTCCCGGCCGACGCGCCAGGCCTGGTCCAACTTGCGCGAGCCATCCTCGCTCGCGTCACTGGCATGGGCCAGCCACACGACGTTGCCCATGCGCGCATTCTCGGCAATCCGATCGGAACCCAGGAGCAGCTTGCCGCTTTTCATTTCAAGCCCGAGCCGGTCGGTAAGTGCCCGGCGCAAGGCAGTTTCGGCGCGTTCCGGCAAATCATCCGGAATCGTCAGCGCGGCGCCCTTGAACGCGCGCGCCAGCGCTCCCTTTAATTTGCCCTTGGCCATGGCATTTTCAAGGTCCGTACGCGAAACACCAATCCACGCCCCGCGGCCCGGCGCCCGCGCCAGTGCATCGGGCAGAACCGTGCCTTCGGGCGAAATCGCCAGACGCAGCAGATCATCGCGGGAACCATGGTCCCCGGTCAGGATGCAGCGCCGCTCGGGCTGCTCAGAGGTAACGGAACCTAGCGGCTCATTGTGAGGAATCCGCATGGGCGGCCTCCTCTTGGGCTGGCTCGTCTTCGAACCAGTGCGCGCGCGCGGCCATGATGATCTCGTTGCCCTGCTCTTCGTTCAGGCCATATTCGCCCAGCACACCGCCGCGATCCTGCTCGCGTTCGCGGCGGGCCGGGGCGCTGCCATCGCGGCGGCGCTGTTCTGTACGCTTCTTGGCAATCAGTTCGTCGGTGGCGAGGTCAGCCAGATCGTCGAGAGTCTTGATCCCAGCCTTGCCCAGCGTGACCAGCATCTGCTCGGTCAGGTGCGGAATTTCAGCCAAGGCATCCTCAACGCCCAGGGCCTGACGCTCTTCGCGATAGGCCGCTTCGCGACGATCCAGTGCTTCGCTGGCACGGCTTTGCAGTTCCTCGGCCAGTTCCTCGTCGAACCCTTCGATCGAAGCCAGTTCGGCCACGTCGATATAGGCGACTTCTTCCAGCTCGCTGAAGCCTTCGGCCACCAGCAGCTGCGACAGGGTTTCATCGACGTCGAGTTCTTCCTCGAACATCTTCGAGCGCTCGGCGAATTCCTTCTGGCGCTTTTCCGAAGCCTCGGCCTCGGTCATGATGTCGATCTGGCGGCCGGTCAGCTGGCTCGCAAGACGAACGTTCTGGCCGCGGCGACCAATCGCCAGCGACAGCTGATCGTCCGGAACGACCACTTCGATACGGCCTTCCTCTTCATCGATCACCACGCGGCTGACGGTCGCCGGTTGCAGCGCATTGACCACGAAAGTCGCAGTGTCTTCGCTCCAGGGAATGATATCGATCTTTTCGCCCTGCATTTCCTGCACAACGGCCTGGACGCGGCTGCCCTTCATGCCGACGCAGGCGCCGACCGGATCGATGCTGGAATCGCGGCTGATCACGCCGATCTTGGCGCGGCTGCCCGGATCGCGCGCAGCAGCCTTGATAGTGATTATGCCATCATAGATTTCCGGCACTTCCTGCTCGAACAGCTTCTTCATAAAGTCCGGGTGGGCGCGCGACAGGAAGATCTGCGGACCGCGGTTCTGGCGCTCAACCTTCATGATCAAAGCGCGGACACGTTCGCCAACGCGGGCGACTTCGCGCGGAATCTGCTGGTCGCGGCGGATCACGCCTTCGGCCCGGCCCAGATTGACGATGACGTGACCGAATTCAACCGACTTGATCACGCCGGTGACCATTTCTCCGGCGCGGTCCTTGAATTCCTCGAACTGGCGCTCACGCTCGGCATCGCGGACCTTCTGGAAGATCACCTGCTTGGCCGACTGCGCATCGATGCGGCCCAGGTCAACCGGAGGCAGCGGATCAACGATGAAGTCGCCGATCTTGGCATCAGCTTGCAACTTCTGCGCCTGCTTCAGGTCCACCTGCTTGAAGTAGTCCTCGACCTCCTCAACCACTTCAACCACGCGCCACAGACGCAGATCGCCGGTGCGCGGATCGAGCTTGGCGCGAATATCGTTCTCGGCGCCATAACGATTGCGCGCGGACTTCTGGATCGCTTCTTCCATCGCATCGATAACGATCGACTTGTCGATCATCTTCTCGGTCGCCACGGCGGTGGCGATTGCGAGCAGTTCAGCGCGGTTGGCGGAAATCGGACTGGCCATGTTCAGTCTTCCTGTTCTTCAAGAATTTCATCGGCACCGCTGGTGTCCAGCGGGCGAGTTGCAGCAATCAGCTTGTCCGTCAGGACCAGCTTGGCGGAATGAATGTCGGTCAGCGGGAAGGACACTTCGCCTGACTTCTTATCAGCAATGGTGACAACGTCGTTCGCAATACCGAGCAGATCGCCCTGCAGCGATTTGCGATTGCCTTCGACCGGATTGATCAGCTGGATGCGGGCCTCGTGCCCGGCCCAGTCCGAATAGTCCCTTGCACGGGTCAACGGGCGGTCGATCCCCGGTGAGGACACTTCCAACCGATAGGCATCCGCGATCAGGATCTCACCCTTTTCCTCCAGCGCATCAAACGCATCGGAGATGCGGTGCGACAGCGCGGCGCAATCCTCGATCACCAGTTGCCCGGTCTCAGGACGTTCAGCCATGATCTGAAGGGTATATTCCTCGGCATCGGAAAGCGGTCCGATTTCGCCGCCTTTAAAATAACGCACGCGCACGAGATCAAAGCCGAGGGCCTGGGCCTCCGGTTCGATAACTTCGATAATGCGCGCGATATCCGCCATGCCAACTCCGTTTACCGAACCATGTGACAATGCGGTTTCGCGCCGGCCCCATTCGGCGCCAGCCCCTCCGTTGTGTCACAATTTCGGGATGGATGCGCAAATAGGCGCGATTGCCACGAAAGGCAAGGCCCAGTTTCCAGTCCTGTCCACTGCCATTGCAATTGCGGGACACTGCGTCTACATAGGGTGCGCTAACGTCGCCTGCGACGGAACTTTTCTGCCTATCAACGGCTCCTTCGTTCCATTTCACGCTTCTTCGCTCGCCCCGGCCCGTTGCCGGGCGATCACTCGTGTTTCGTGAAAGGAACCGATCATGCCAGTAGGCACCGTAAAATTCTTCAATTCGACCAAGGGCTATGGCTTTATCGCACCTGATGAAGGTGGCGACGATGCATTCGTGCACATCACTGCCGTTGAACAAGCCGGAATGTCTAACCTCGATAAGGACCAGCGCGTCAAGTACGAACTGGAAACCGATCGTCGCGGCAAGACCTCGGCCGTTCAGCTCGCAGCAGCCTGAACCGGTGGCCAAAGAAGAGCTCCTGACCTTGGAGGGCCGGATCGATGAAATCTTTCCGGATGGCCGCTTTGGCGTGATGCTCGAAAATGATCACCGTATCATCGCTTACACGGCCGGGAAGATGCGGAAATTCCGCATCCGCTCGGTCGTGGGCGACCAGGTCCGGGTGGAAATGACCCCCTACGACCTTAGCAAGGGCCGCATCGTGTTTCGCGAGCGCGGCCCCGGCGGCGGTCCCACGGGCCCTCACGGAAAACGGCGCCATTAGAAGCGCCAGCACCACAACTGTACGCAGGACGGCCCCACGCCGTCCGGAAGAAATCATGATTTTATCTTTACGTTTACCGCCAATCCGCCGCGGCGTTTCGCTGCGTGGCAAGGCCACATTCCACGGCGGCACCCTGCCGCATTCCAGCCAGGACCCGATCTCTCCGCTGACCCGCGAACAAACGCGCATGGCGGTGATCGAAGTATTGGGCTGACAACCGAAAGGCGGCGCAGCGATGATGTCCGAGCAATTCTACATCGATCAGGCAGATAGCTGCGCCCGCGCCGCCGAGGCCGCACAATTGACCAACCAGCGCGATACGTTGCTGCGATCAAGGGCAGTCTGGCTGAACCTGGCAGCGCGCGAACAATCGATCCGGGCCGCCCGGGCCCAGCGCGAACGCGAAAAGGAAAACGCCCATGACTGATGAACGCACCCGCCCGTTCCTGATCCAATGCCAGCCGGACGGATCGTTCCGCCTGACAGTACGGGACGTGCGCTATAACTCACAGGGCTACCCGGTTGTCACTGCCACGCTGCAGGATGAAGTCTTTGCTACCTCTGCGGCAGCCAAGAACTTCGCCCGCGTAAACTTTGACGCCAAGGCCGGGATGTATTCCACCCGTTAAGTCAGGAGCGATCGCTCAGACCATGCTTTTTCAAGCAATGGCGTAGCTGATCGTAAGTCAGGCCCAAAGCTTTCGCAGTCTGGCGCTGGTTGTACCGGTGCCGGGTCAGGGCATTTTCGACGATCGCCTTTTCGTGGGCATCGACTGCACTGCGCAGGTCCGTAACCTGATCGTAGGATAGCGGTTGCACCGGCTCTGGAGCAGCAACGCGGGTTCCGTCCGGCTCGGCCGTGCGGGCCATTGGCGCCGGCTTCCACGGACTATCGAACGGGTCGAACACCACATAACCGACTGGCATTTCCCAGTTGTCCCAGCGATAGACCGCCCGTTCCACCACGTTGCGCAGTTCGCGCACATTGCCGGGCCACTGATAGCCTTCCAGCGCCGCCATCGCGGCTTCGCTGAAACCGGGCCAGGCGTCCCAGTGCAGTTCGGCCGCCATCCGCCGCCCGAAATAGTCGGACAGGACGCGAATATCGCCTTCGCGCACCCGCAAGGGCGGCAGAGTGATCACTTCGAAGCTGAGCCGGTCGAGCAGGTCGGGTCGGAACCGGCCCTGATCGGCAAGCCGGGGCAAGTCCTCGTTGGTTGCGGCCACAATCCGCACATCCACCTTGATCGGGCGAGACGAACCGATCCGCGTGACCTCACCATATTCGACCGCCCGCAACAGGCGCTCCTGCGCACCCATCGACAGGGTCGCCAGTTCGTCGAGGAACAGCGTCCCTTTGTCGGCTTCTTCAAACCGACCTGCGCGCGCGCGCGTCGCACCGGTAAAGGCCCCTTGCTCGTGCCCGAACAACTCCGCTTCGATCAAGCTTTCCGGCAAGGCCGCGCAATTCAGCGTGACCAGCGGCTCCTGCCAGCGGCGCGAGAGCTGATGCAGACGTTCGGCAATCAGTTCCTTGCCGGTGCCGCGCTCGCCAATCACCAGAACCGGCCGGCCCATCGGCGCGGCGCGGCTGGCCCGTTCGACGGAATCGAGAAACGCGGTCGACTGGCCAACGAACTGGGTGTTGCGCTCCATTCCCAATATGTAGCGAAATTTCCCAACACCACGCAAGAATCGCGACATGTCGTTCGTCGAATAGGGCTGCGAAACTACCTAAAACCGCGATTTCCGAATTTGGCACGGGGTTTGCGATGAGCATGGCAAATCCCCTTCGTGGAGCACCGCAATGTTCACCAACCTGATCCGCAAAGCCAGCACAGTCGGCGAAAACAAGCTCAATGGGGCCATCGTCCTGTCTATCGCGGCAATGCTTTCCTTCAATGTCCTGGTTCTCGCCCAACAGGTGGACCGTTCGGCCTCGTTCGCCCAGAGCGAAGCCGCGCCGGTCCAGCAGGCCTGATCCACACCGTGACCCGCGACATGGGACATGACCCCTTTTCACCGCTTGGGCCGGATTCCCAGGCATCCCCAGATGGCGGCCCCCAGTCCCCCCGCCGCCGGGACCATCCGGCCCAGACCGGCCAGCCGTCCGACCTTGACCCGATCGGCCATGCACCTCGCCAGCGCGCCTCGCGCTTCGAGGCAGAGGTCGAACGGCTGCGCCGGACCCCGCGGGAAACCGCCTCAACCTTTTCTTCCGGAGTACCCTGGATGGGCATTTTCAGCCGCACTCGCGATATAATTGCAGCGAATTTCAATGATTTGCTGGACAAGGCCGATGATCCTGAGAAAATGATCCGCATGATCATCTTCGAGATGGAGGAAACCCTGGTCGAAGTCCGGGCCAGTGCGGCACGCACCATTGCCGATCAAAAGGAAATGCACCGCCACACGGTCAAGCTCGACCAGCTGCAGGCCGACTGGGCGGACAAGGCGCAACTGGCGCTGTCCAAGGACCGTGAGGATCTGGCCCGTGCCGCCCTGGTCGAAAAGAAGAAGGCGGCCGACATGGCCGATCAGCTCAAGGCGGAAATCGCCGTGCTCGACGATGCCCTGCGCGCCTACGAGGTGGACATCGAAAAGCTGCAGAACCGTCTGCGCGAAGCCCGCTCGCGCCAGAGCGCGATCGCTGCGCGGCTGGAAAGCGCGGAGAACCGGGTCAAGCTGCGCACCCTGCTGGCCAGCGAGCGGGTCGACGAAGCCATGGCCCGCTTCGACCAGCTGGAGCGCCGGGTCGACTATGCCGAGGGTCGCGCCGATGCGCTGAGCCTGGCCGATCAGTCGGGCAAGCCAAGCCTGGCCGATGAAATCGCCGCTCTCGCGGGGCAGGACAAGATCGATGAAGAGCTCGAGGCGATGAAGCGCGCCCTCAAGGGCGACGAAGGACAGGAAGGTTGATCGATGGAAGATATTTTTGTGCCAGGCTTTGTAATCGTCACCCTGTTCATCGGCCTGCCGTGGCTGATCCTTCACTACATGACCAAGTGGAAGACCGCGCCAACCCTGACCAGCAACGACGAAGCCCTGCTGGATGAACTTTACCAGCTTGCGCGGCGGCTGGAGGACCGGATGGAAACGGTCGAGCGACTGGTTGCATCGGACAATCCCGATTTCCGCCACCACCGCCAGATTGCCGATGGGACCAGCCCTGTGCCTTCGCCGCTTGACGAACTTGAACAGTTGAAAGCCAGCCGCGCCCGCCGCTGAACGGCGCGCAGATGAGATCACATTCCGGTCGGACAGAGCACCGGCCATTCGGAAGGGGAATAAAGATGAACAGCCTGCGTACCCGGTTCTACCGCGATAGCGTAAACGGCAAGATGATGGGGATCTGTGCCGGTATCGCCGACTATACCGGGGTCAATTCGATCTGGGTGCGGATGGGATTCCTGGGCCTGGTCTTCATGACCGGCGGGTCGATCCTGCCGTTCTATTTCCTCGCCGGATTCCTGGCCGACAAGAAGCCTGCGCATCTCTATGGCGACCGTCAGGAACAGCAGTTCTGGCAGGGCGTGCGCCAGTCCCCCACCCGCACCGCCCGCGAGGTCAAGGCGCGTTTCCGCGACATCGACCGCCGCCTGGCGGAAGTGGAAACCTTCTACGTCAGCAGCAACCCACGCCTATCCAGCGAGATCGAACGTCTGCGCTAAGCGCGGCGCGAGAGGGGAGAACTGAGATGGATCAACTTGGAATCCTGGTCCCGCTGGCCCCGTTCCTGATGGTCGCCTTCATCGTCTGGACCAAGCACCAGTCGAAGATGGCCGAACTCCGGGTCAAGGAGACCGCCGAAAAGGCCGCACAATACGCGAGCCACACCTCGGAACTGGAAGAACGGGTGCGCGTGCTGGAACGGATCGTGACCGACAAGGGCTATGACGTCGCCAGCCAGATCGAAGCCCTGCGCGATGCCCGCAAGGTTGAAGCGCTGACCGATTCTCGCGACAAGGAAGCGCACAAATGACCCCGGATCAGGTCTTGCAATTGATCGGAATTCTCGCCCCGGCAACGATAGTCGTGGTGGGTTTGGTAACCGGCGGAATCATCTATTCCACCAGGATAAAGATCAAGAACGGCTATCCGTTGAGCGGCGCCTGGGGCCAGGCGGTCTATCCCAAGTCCACGCGCGAAGACCCTGAGCGAATCAGGCTGCTCAGCCAAGAAAACGCCGCGCTTCGAGCCGAACTGGGCAGCGTGAAGGACCGTCTTGCCAATGTGGAACGGATCGTAACCGACAGTGGATACCGCCTCACGCATCAAATCGAAGCGCTGCGGATCGAAGAGAAGGAGGTGCAGTAATGGACATGGGAACTGCGCTGGTAGTGGCAGCCGCGATTGGCGCTTATTACCAGCTCCGCTCGCAACGCATCCGGGCCGGTCTGGATGACGGTCCACTGTTTGGTCGGCGCCGCCAGCGTCGTGCTGAGCCAGCCGGGGAACTGCACGGCGGTCCCCGCGAAAGCGAACTGGTCAAGGAAATCGAAGCCCTGCGTGAACGGGTCAAGGTGCTTGAGCGCATCGCCACCGACGGCCGCCCGACGCGGGCACTTGCCGATGAAATCGAAAGCCTGCGCGGCAAGTAAGAACGAAAAGGAAAAGGGGAGACACGCCATGACCAGCGAAAACCTCCTGATCGCTGTCACTATGCTGGCCACCGTCGTGATTCTGGTCCACGCCGGCTTGCGCGGCTGGCAGGGGTGGCTGCAGCTCAAAACCCGCGAACTGGAAATGCACCGGCCTGAAATAGAGGGCGGCGCAGCTACAGGTGCGGCCCGGATCGAACTGGCCGACCTCAAAGAACGCATCCGCAAGCTCGAAGCGATTGCGGCGGGAGTTGACATCTAGCCGTCGTCCCCGCGCAGGCGGGGACCGCTGGCCTTTGAAAGCAACCTCGCTTCACGCCGCCCGCGATCCCCGCCTGCGCGGGGATGACGCGAAACCCTTTCGCCCAGATGCCAGTTTGGCTAGGGCGGAACCGATCATTCAACAAAGCAGTTCCCCCAATCGTGCGCAGCCTTTCCGACATTGCCGAAGAGTACGAATTCCTTGAGGGCGACGAACGCTATCGCCTGCTGATCGAACTGGGGCGCGAACTGGAACCCATGCCCGATGCGCTCAAGACTGACGCCACGCTGGTGCGCGGCTGTTCGGCTTCGGTCTGGGTCTATCCCACTCCGCGCGAGGACGGCCGTTTGCATTTCCTGGCCGACAGCAATGCGGCCATTACCAAGGGCATCGTCGCGCTGGTCCTTGCCGCGGTGCAGGACAAACCAGCCGCCGAAGTGGCATCAACCGACATTGCCGCCTGCCTGGAGCCGTTCGACCTGAAGAACCAGCTGTCCTCCAACCGCACGCAAGGCGTGCCGAACATGATCGCACTGGTGCGCGAGACCGCCGCCCGGCTTGTGGCCTGAACTTGAAAAAGCAGCTCTATCTTGGTGGCGGCGTTGTCAGCTTCGCGCTGGCGATGATCGGGATCGTCCTGCCGATCATGCCCACCGTGCCGTTTCTGTTGCTGGCTGCTTTCTGTTTCGCCCGGTCGAACCCGAAGTGGGAACAGCAATTGCTGGAACACCCACGTTACGGCCCGTCGCTGCGACAATGGCGCGACCGCCGGGCGATTTCGCGCAAGGCCAAGGTTAGCGCCCTTCTTGCCATGAGCGCAGGGGCAGTCGTCACCTGGTTTACTGTCGGCTGGCCGTGGGTGATGGTCTCGCTTGCTATTCTGCTGATCGCCGGGACCTGGATCTGGACCCGCGCGGAATAGCGCGTCACCCTTGCAAAATAGGCCGCGCAGTGCCTATGGCGCAGCTATGGCACAGACTCCGCGCACGCTTTATGAAAAGATCTGGGACGCCCACGTGGTTGAGCGCCGGGACGATGGCACCTGCCTGATCTACATTGACCGCCACCTGGTTCACGAAGTGACCAGCCCCCAGGCGTTCGAAGCGCTGCGTCTGTCAGGCCGCACGGTGCGCCGCCCGGATCTTACCCTGGCTGTGCCGGATCACAACCTGCCGACCACCGCACGACGCGATGCCAATGGCCAACGCATTCCGATCACCGATCAGGAAAGCGCACAGCAGCTTGCCGCGCTCGAACGCAACGCGCCGGAATTCGGCATTCGCCTGATTGGCGATGCCGACGCGGAACAGGGCATCGTCCACGTCGTCGGGCCGGAACAGGGATTTTCGCTCCCCGGCGCGACCATCGTCTGCGGCGACAGCCATACCGCTTGCCACGGCGGCCTGGGCGCGCTGGCCTTTGGCATCGGGACCAGCGAGGTCGAGCACGTGCTCGCCACGCAGACCCTGTTGCTCAAACAGTCCAAGACCATGGAAGTCCGCGTTGAAGGACAGCTTGGCCCGGGCGTGACGGCCAAGGACGTGGTCCTGCACATCTGCGGCGTGCTGGGCGCTTCGGGCGGTACCGGCTATGTCATCGAATACACCGGACAGGTCATCCGCGACCTTTCCATCGAAGGCCGCCTGACGGTGTCCAACATGGCGATCGAGCATGGCGCGCGCGCCGGGCTGATCGCGCCGGACGACAAGACCTTCGCCTATGTCCAGGGCCGCCCCTATGCGCCCAAGGGCGAGGACTGGGACAAGGCCGTGGCCTGGTGGCGCGGTCTGTCGACCGATCCCGGCGCAAAGTACGACAAGGTCGTGGTGATCCAGGCTGCGGATATTGCCCCGACGGTCACCTGGGGGACCAGTCCGGAAGATACGGTATCGATCAACGGGACAGTCCCGGCACCGGAAAGCTTTGCCGATCCGTCCAAGCAGGAAGCCGCGCGCAAAAGCCTGGATTACATGGGACTGACCCCAGGCCAGCGCCTGCAGGACGTCGAAGTCCAGAACGTCTTCATCGGTTCGTGCACCAACAGCCGGATCGAGGACCTACGCGCCGCGGCTGCCGTGCTGAAAGGCCGGACCAAGGCTCCGAATGTCAAGTGGGCGATCGTCGTGCCCGGCTCGGGCCTGGTCAAGCGCCAGGCCGAAGCGGAAGGGCTGGATGCAGTCTTCACCGCCGCTGGCTTCGAATGGCGCGAACCTGGCTGTTCGGCATGCCTTGGCATGAACCCGGACAAGGTTCCGGCCGGCGAGCGCTGCGCCTCGACCAGCAACCGCAACTTTGTCGGACGGCAAGGTCCGGGCTCGCGGACCCATCTGGTCAGCCCCGCCATGGCGGCAGCCGCGGCGGTCACCGGCAAACTGGCCGACGTGCGCGAACTGCTCTGAGCACACGCAAATCCGCCTTCGCCCCGGTTGCCGGCCGCGCGACACGAGTCTTGATCCTTGGCAGCCTGCCGGGCGAGGCCTCACTCGCCGCGCAGCAGTATTACGCCCATCCGCGCAATCTGTTCTGGCGGCTGATCGGGGCGGTAATTGACGAACCAAACCTCCCTACCCTCGCTTACCCCCAGCGGCTGGAGCAAATCGCTGCACGGGGAATTGGCCTGTGGGACGTCATCGCCTCGGCCCAGCGCAGCGGCAGTCTCGACGCCGCGATTCGCGGAGTAGAGGCTGCGCCGCTGGCCGATCTGGCCGCGTCCCTTCCCGGCTTGCAGGCCATTGCCTTCAATGGCGCCAAATCAGCCGCATTGGGCCGCAAAGCGCTGGCGGAGACCGGCCTGCCCCTGATCGACCTGCCCTCCAGCAGCCCGGCCAATGCCACGCTGCGGTTTGAAGAAAAACGGGCGCGGTGGATGGTTCTGAAAGATTTCCTTGTCTGAAGTCTTGAACCGCAGCCCCGCTATGGACATAGGGAAAGCATGACCGACGAAACCGACAAGTCCGACAAGGCGGGCTGGACCGGCAAGGCCGCCCTCGCTGGCGCTGCCATCGGCTCTGCCGCCCTGGCCGCAGCGCTGCTCTATGCCTCACGCCGCCGCGAACAGACCAAGAAGCCGACCGCGCCTCCGCCCCGCCCTGAAGACGCACCGGAAACCGATTGATGGAAGCCCTGCGCGAGGTTGATGGCCGGGCGATCCCGTTCGGTGCCAAGAACGTAGATACCGACGTGATCATTCCGGCCCACTGGCTCAAGACGATCACCCGCGACGGCATGGGCCGCGGCGCTTTTGAAACCCTGCGCAAGGATCCGGACAATCTGTTCGACAGTCCGGAGTTTGCCGGTTCGCCGATCCTGATCGCGGGCGACAACTTCGGTTGCGGGTCCAGCCGCGAACATGCCGCCTGGGCTTTGTTGGACCTGGGCATCAAAGCGGTCATCGCTCCTTCGTTTTCGGACATCTTTTCCGGCAACGCCTTCAAGAACGGCATTCTCACCGTGGTTCTGCCGCAAGCGGCGATCGACCGGCTGATGGAAGTCGCGCGGACCGATCCGATCCACATCGACCTGGAAAACCAGGTGGTCACCACCCCGTTCCAAGACCGGTTCGAATTCCAGATCGATCCATTCCGCAAGCACTGCCTGATCGAAGGGCTTGACGAAGTGGGCCTAACCATGGCCCGCAACGCACAGATTTCCGCTTATGAGAGCGAAGCCCGGGCCACGCTGCCCTGGCTCGCCAAGGGAGTAGCATAATCATGAAAGCATTGCGTAGCCACGCCATCGGCGGCCCCGAAACACTTACAATCGACGAACTGGACAGCCCCGTTCCCGGCCCTGGCCAGGTTCGCATTTCGGTCAAGGCCTGCGCGATCAACTATCCCGATGTCCTGATCATCAAGGACATGTACCAGTTCAAGCCGCAGCGCCCCTTTGCTCCAGGGGGCGAACTCTCCGGCATCGTCGATGCCGTGGGCGAAGGCGTGACCCAGTGGAAGGCGGGCGACCGCGTGATTGCCATGATGGGCAATGGCGGCCTGGCCACCGAAGTCCTGGCTCCGGCAGACAAGCTGTTCCCCCTGCCCGATGGCGTTTCGTTCGAAACCGGCGCTTCGCTGCTGATGACCTATGGCACCAACATGCACGGCCTGCTCGATCGCGGCCATCTGAAGGCAGGCGATACCCTGCTGGTGCTTGGTGCGGCTGGCGGGGTTGGCCTGGCCGCAGTGGAACTGGGCAAGGCCTATGGCGCCAAGGTCGTCGCGGCCGTGTCGAGCGAGGAAAAGGCGCAGGTCGCGCGCGAACATGGCGCCGACGAAGTGGTGATCTATCCGGTCGCCCCGCTCGACAAGAACCAGTCCAAGGCCCTGTCCGAAGCATTCAAGGCTGCTTGCGGTCCGGAAGGCGCGAACGTGGTCTATGACATCGTCGGCGGCGACTATTCCGAACCCGCGGTGCGCGCGATTGCCTGGGAAGGCCGGTTCTGCGTGGTCGGCTTCCCGGCCGGCATCGCGAAGCTGCCGCTCAACCTGACCCTGCTGAAAAGCTGCGATGTCTGCGGTGTGTTCTGGGGGGCCTTCGCCGCCCGTGACCCCAAGGCGAATGCTGCCCATATCGCCAAGCTGTTCGAACTGCTCAAGGCAGGCAAGATCAATCCCAAGGTTTCCGCCACCTTCCCACTGGAACGCGGCGGCGAAGCCATCACCATGCTGGCCGAACGCAAGGCCATCGGTAAAGTCGTGGTGACGATGGAATAGAATACCAGCCAGCGCGGGGGAAAGTTGGTCTTGATCAATGCAAGGACTAACAGCAACCCGCATGCAAAGGCTTGGACGATGTTTTTCAAAGGTTGGTTTGGATCGCTATAGGGCGAATCTGGCCAGCAAGTTTCAGGAGCAGACATGACCGACTTCAACGACCGCGAACGCGCCGAGGAAGCCAAGTTCGCCCACGACGAGGAAATGCAGTTCCGCATCGTTGCGCGCCGCAATCGCCTGCTGGGCGGCTGGGCCGCAGAAAAGATGGGCCTTTCTGCCGTCGAAGCCGAAGCCTATGCCAAGGCCGTCGTCCAGGCCGATTTTGAAGAAGCCGGCGATGAAGACGTGATCCGCAAGCTGCTGGGCGACCTGGTTTCGGCCGGGGTTGAGGTCAGCGAAGCCGATATCCGCGCCGCGCTGGACGCCAAGTCAGTCGAAGCCCGCCGCGCACTGATGGGCGAGGCCTGATCCTATGGCCATGGCTGGCGCAGAAATCGTCGCGCGGATCAAGGCTGGCATTCCCGATGCCGAAGTGACGCTGACCGACCTCGCTGGCGATGACAATCACTGGGCGGCACACGTCGTTTCGGCCCAGTTCGTCGGCAAGACCCGTATCGCCCAGCACAAGCTGGTCTACGCCGCGATCGGCGAAGACATGGGCGGTGCCCTCCATGCCTTGCAACTGACCACCGCCGTCCCCACCTGAAGGGACGAGGAGCCAATACCGATGTCCGATACCAACGCCCGCATTGCTGAAATCGTCAATTCCAACGACGTCGTCCTGTTCATGAAAGGCACGCCGCTGTTTCCCCAGTGCGGCTTTTCCAGCCGCGCCGTTGCGATTCTTGAGCACCTGGGCGTGCCTTACGAGGGCGTTGATGTGCTGCAGGACATGGAAATCCGCCAGGGCATCAAGACTTTTTCCGAATGGCCGACCATCCCCCAGCTTTACGTGAAGGGCGAATTTGTCGGCGGCAGCGACATCATGATGGAAATGTATGAGGCTGGCGAACTGCAACAGCTCATGGCGCAGTCGGGGCTTACACCGGCGGCGTAAATCACACTTCCCGCAAAACTGAAACGGCCGGCAGCTTTGCCGGCTGTTTTGTTTTGGCGCCATGGCACTTGGCAGGTGGGCGCTACTAATCGCGCGATTAAAAATGCTTGGCGAATCGTCCGGCGCGCTGCACCTTGTCACGATGGATCTCAAAGAAATGTTCGACCCGGACGGCGAAATACCGCCTGCCATCCCCGCTGCGACCCTGGTCATATTTCGCAATTGCCCGCAGGGCGGTCCGCCGCAACTGCTGATGGTACAACGCTCGAAAGAAATGCGCTTTGCCGGCGGCGCAGCGGTGTTCCCAGGTGGCCGCGTTGATGAGGCAGACCGTGAACTGGCCGATGCGCACGGCGCGATGGACGAGGAAAGCCGCGAAGAGCTGGCGGCACGGATCGCTTCGGTGCGCGAAACTCTGGAAGAAACGGGCCTGGCCGTAGGACTGCACCAGCGCCCGAACCTTGAAGAAGCGCGAGCGGCGCGCGCGCATCTTCTGGAAATCGGCACATTGGGCCCAGTGCTCGAGGCGATGAACTGGACACTCGATCTCGATGGCCTGGTACCCTTTGCCCGGTGGCGCCCCAAGCACAAGGAAATCCGGGTCTTCGACACACGGTTCTATCTGGCCAATCTTGGCACAGGCGCGGTCGACCTGTTGGTTGACGCGACGGAGAACACCCATCTGTTCTGGACCAGTGCGGCTGAAGCGCTGCGCATGGCGGACACCGGCGATATCAAGGTGATTTTCCCGACCCGCCGCAACCTGGAACGCCTGGCCCTGTTCGACAGCTATGACGCCGCCGTCAGCCATGTTGCGGACTATCCATCGCGGATGATCACGCCCTTCATGGAAATGCGCGATGGCGTGCCGTGGCTGTTGATCCCGGAGGATGCCGGATATCCGGTCCAGGGCGAAATCCTGGAAAGCGCCGCGCGGGGCTAGAGCTGCCCCGGGTCAACTCGGTGATTTGAAAAAGTGGATCAAGCTGCGGGCGGTTTCGTCCCACTTGCTTTCATCCGTACCGTGCTTGTCCAGAACCTTGCGCGCTTGCTCGGGTGACAGCCCGTGACGCTCTGCGAACTGGCGGACTTCGGCATCGTCCGGCTCAGACATGGCGCGGCACCGTCGCATCCGGGCTCAACTCTGGCTCGTGCACCAGATCATCAAAGAGCGTGCGGTAATGGATCATCGCCCGGCGCAGATCTTCGGTGCTCGCCTCTCCGCGCGAATGGCGCACGGCAATCTCGTGACCACGGCGATAGTTCTCGACCACCTCGGGATGATCCACCGAAAGGTCGTCGGCTCGTTCCTGGAAATCGGCCATCGGATAACCACGGGCCCGCATCACTTCGCCCAGCAGATCATCGGCCCGGGTCACAGCATAATTGGGATCGTCAACGAATTGCGCCTGAACGTCGCGCCAGGTGGCGATGAAGTGATCCCGCATTTGCGGCTCCAACGCTCGAAGCGAATAGGTCGAAACCCGCTGTCCGTCGTCAGAACATTTGGCACAACTCGCGGCGTAAATTAGCGGAGTGCGGGCCTCGTCAGGGGATGGATGATAAGCGGCGAGCTTGCGGTGTTGCAAGCGCCGATATTCGATGGTCTGTCGT
>JBKHWO010000061.1:0-12080 GCA_046566485.1 Alphaproteobacteria bacterium
CACGCCTTGATTCACACTTCGTCGGGCTTGCGGGCGTGGCGGAACTGGTAGACGCGCTGGTTTTAGGTACCAGTATCGAAAGATGTGGGGGTTCGAGTCCCTTCGCCCGCACCAGGTTCCGCCCGAACGCCCCGCCGATGCGGATGCAGTTGAAAAGAAGGCTTCATTTGTCATGCAGATTGTCGAGACCAGCAACCAGGGACTGAAGCGCGCCTATACGGTGACGATCAAGGCCAAGGACATCGCCGCCCGTGTCGAAGGCGAAGTCAGCAAGATCGCCCCGCAGGTGCGCATGCCTGGTTTCCGCCCCGGCAAGGTGCCGTCGAACCTGGTCAAGAAGATGCACGGTCCGGCGCTTCATCAGGAAGCGTTGAACACCAGCGTGCGTGAAGCGATCGACAAGGTCATTGCCGACAACAAGCTGCGTCCGGCGATGCAGCCGCAGATCGCACTGGGCGAGGGTTACGAGGAAGGCAAGGACGCGCAGCTGACCATCGACCTCGAAGTACTGCCGGTTATCGAGACCCCGTCGCTCGACGGCCTCAAGCTGGAAAAGCTGGTTGTGCCGGTTGCCGATTCCGAAGTCGACGCGCAGCTGTCGCAGCTTGCTGCTGGCGCGAAGAGCTTTGAAGACGCCAAGAAGGGCAAGAAGGCCGAAAACGGCGATCAGCTGATCATCGACTTCGTCGGCAAGCTGAACGGAGTCGCTTTCGAAGGCGGCAGCGCCACCGACACTGCGCTGGAACTGGGCGCAGGCCGTTTCATCCCTGGCTTCGAAGAACAGCTCGTCGGCGTGAAGGCTGGCGATGAAAAGACCATTACCGTGACTTTCCCGGCTGACTACCCGGCGGAGAACCTGAAGGGCCAGGACGCCACCTTCGACATCACGGTCAAGGCCGTGAAGGTTCCCGGCGAAACCAAGATCGACGACGACTTTGCCAAGTCGCTCGGCCTGGAAAGCCTCGAGCAGCTCAAGGGCCTGCTGCGCGGCCAGCTGGAGCAGGAAAGTGCTGGTCTGACCCGGACCCAGATGAAGCGCGCCCTGCTCGACCTGCTGGCCGCTGGCCATGATTTTGACGTTCCGCCGAGCATGGTCGATGCCGAATTCGAGCAGATCTGGACCCAGCTGCAGCGTGAGGCCCAGAATGAAGCCGATCCGGAAGCTGCGCTGAAGGAAATCGAAGCCGAGAAGGAAGACTATCGGACCATCGCCGTGCGCCGCGTCCGTCTGGGCCTGCTCCTGTCGGAAATCGGCCAAGCCAACGGCGTCGAAGTCAGCCAGCAGGAAATGCAGATGCTGATCACCCAGGCTGCCCAGCAGTACCGCATGGAAGATCGCCAGCGCTTCGTTGAATTCATTCAGCAGGATCCGCTTGCGGCTGCCCAGCTGCGCGCTCCGCTGTACGAAGACAAGGTGGTCGACTTCCTGTTCGACAAGGCTGAAGTCACCGAACGCGAAGTGACCCGCGAAGAGCTGCAGGCCGCGATCGAAGCGGATGAAGCCGCTCCGGCTCCGGCCAAGAAGGCTGCTGCCAAGAAGGCCCCGGCCAAGAAGGATGCTGCCGCCGACGAAAAGCCGGCCAAGGCAGCCAAGCCCAAGGGCGAAAAGAAGGAAGCTGCTTCCCCGGCAGAAAAGAAGCCTGCCGCCAAGAAGGCAGCCAAGAAGGACTGATCCTTCCCGCTTCGGAGTTTAGCAAGGGGCGTCCGCAGGGGCGCCCTTTGTTTTTGGGGCTTGATCCATGTTGCGTTCCTGTCCGGCCATCGCAGCCGGGGGCCGACCCGTCCTGCCCGGCGGAACGCCGTCTCCGGGGCATGGTTACGGCCTTCCTACGTGAAAGGAGATGAACCCATGCATGCCCCCAAAATAGCTATAGGCGCGATCGCCGCGGCAACGCTGACGATTGGCACCGCGGCTGCCGCAAGGGCGGTGGGCACCCCCCAGCGGAGTGACAAGGTGCCTTACGGCCTGGCCCAAGCCTTTGAGCGTCAGGTTCCAGGGTTGCTGAACGCGATGATGCGAACCGAAGGGTCAAACAGCCGGCTTCAGGACCTTCCTGCCAGCCCATGACGTATCAGAGGCCTCGCCGACCGGCGGGGCCTCACCTTGTCTTTGCTAAACAGCGCAAGGGGGCGTCTATTTCTGCAGCATTTCTTCCCACCGCTTGAAGCCCGGGTTCGGCACGGGGGCCGTGCGTGCGTGTTCATAGGCGGCCCCGGCTTCCAGCACCGCCTTGTCAGCCCATTTGGCGCCGATGAAGGAAAGGCCAACGGGCAATCTTTCGACTGCTCCCATCGGGACTGTTAAATGCGGATAGCCCGCAATTGCGGCCAGACTGCCTGCGCCAATCGGCAGGAAATGGTCGCCGGTAACCAGATCGATTGGCCAAGCCGGACCTTCGGTGGGAGCGATCAGGAATGACACCTTGTGTTCGGCCAGAAGCTTGTCGATCCCCTCAACGCCGGCGAGGCGCAATGAATTGGCCCGGGCCTTCTCATAAGCGGCACGGTCATCCAGCTTCTCGGCAGCTTCAAAGGTATCCTGGCCAAACCAGCGCAATTCCTCTGGGTTTGCCTGGTTGAAGGCAATCACAGCGGTCAGGCTCCGCACCCGTGGTGAGCCGGGAAGCCCGGAGAGATAGGCATTGAGCCCCTGCTTCAGTTCGTAACGCAGCACCAGGCCTTCGTCGCGAAACATCTCTGCTGGTGGATCATAATCGATTGGAACGAGAATGGCCCCGGCTGCGGCCAGGTCGGCCTGGGCCTGATCGAACAGCCGATTGACCCCAGCATGCGGACCCGATTGCTTGCGCAGTATCCCGATCCGCACCCCCTTCAGGCTGGCTGCGGCGAGCCCTGCGGCGAAGTCTGCCTTGTGCTGATCCGCGTCCGCCGTGACCGGGTCCGCCGGATCAGTCCCGGCGATGGCGCCAAGCAGCAGGGCCGCATCGGCGACGGTCCGGGTCATCGGCCCAGCCGTGTCCTGGCTGGCGCTGATCGGTACGACATGGGTGCGGCTGACCAGCCCGACCGTGGGTTTGAACCCGACAATGCCGTTGGCGCTGGCCGGGCAAGTGATCGACCCGTCGGTCTCTGTACCGATTGCGCCCCAAGCCATCCCGGCGGCAATGGCGGCCCCGCTTCCCGACGACGAACCGCACGGGTTGCGATCGATCGCGTGCGGATTGCGGGTCTGCCCACCGACACCGCTCCATCCCGACGATGAGCGGCTGCCGCGAATGTTGGCCCAGTCCGACAGGTTGGTCTTGCCGAGGACGACGCCGCCCTCCGTGCGCAGCCGAGCCACCAGCGGAGCATCGCGGCGAGACCGGTTGTCCGCCAGCGCGAGGCTGCCGGCGGTGGTGGCAAACTCGCTGGTTTCGATGTTGTCCTTGACCAGCACAGTGCGACCCTTGAGGCGACCTGTGTCCGCCAGTTGGCCAGCCAAGCGGGGTGCATTCGGGTTGAAAGCGATGACCGCGTTAAGCTGGGGACCAGCCGGATCATCGTCGAAGCGGCGGATCGTCTCCAGAAAACGAGCAGCTTCCTGCTGTGCTGCCAAAGCCGAGGGCGCGTCCGGAGCAGATGCTCTGGCGAGACGGGGTTGCGCGAGCACCGGATTGGCAAGGGCAGCCGCAGCAAGAACGGCGAAGGCAGCATGGCGCATGGTCGGTCATTTTTCCAAGGTGGTTGAACCGGGACATGCTGCAGGCATGTGCGACATAGTTCAAGCCTGTGCAGCAAGCGGGGCAAATCGGGTTAATCCCCTTGAACATCGCGCGGCCAGCGCCGACATAGGCGGTCCAAGCAAGAGGGATTCCCATGATCGACCTGTTCGGCGCGCGCGGCGCGCAAGGAAAGTTCACGACCGACCCGGTCACCGGCGCGCTGATCCCGGTAGTGGTCGAGCAGTCGAGCCGCGGCGAGCGCAGCTTCGACATCTATTCGCGTCTGCTGCGCGAACGCATCATTTTCGTGACCGGCGAGGTCGAGGATCACATGGCCTCGGTTATCGTCGCCCAGCTGCTGTTCCTCGAAAGCGAAAACCCGTCGAAGGACATTTCGATGTACATCAACTCGCCCGGCGGGGTGGTGACGGCCGGGCTCGCGATCCACGACACCATGCAGTACATCAAGCCGCGCGTTTCGACCGTGTGCATGGGGCAGGCCTGCTCGATGGGCTCGTTCCTGCTCGCCGCCGGAGAGCCTGGCATGCGCATTGCCCTGCCGAATGCGCGGATCATGATCCACCAGCCCTCGGGCGGAGCTCGCGGGATGGCCTCGGACATCGAGATTCAGGCCCGCGAAATCCTGCGTTTGCGCCAGCGGATGAACCAGCTCTATGCCAATTACACCGGCAAGACGCTGGCCGATATCGAAAAGGCGGTGGATCGTGACACCTGGCTTGATGCCGACGAAGCCAAGGAATTCGGCCTGGTCGACAAGGTCTTCGAAACCCGCCCTGACGCCGAGCACGATGCCAGCGGCACCGGCGGGGCGCCCGAATAAAGCGCCCGTCGCCCTTGCTCAACCCCGTCCCTTCAGGTGCGCGCAAGCTCGACTTGCTAAGGGGCGGGATTGAATATTGTTACTGCCGGACTACACTCCCGGCGAATCCCCGCGCTTTGCGGAGCATTGGATGAAGGCATGACCAAACTGAGCGGATCCGACGCCAAGAGCACCCTTTATTGCAGCTTCTGTGGGAAGTCGCAGCACGAGGTGCGCAAGCTGATTGCCGGCCCGACCGTGTTCATCTGTGATGAATGCGTTGAGCTGTGCAACGACATCATCCGCGAGGAAACCAAGGCCGGGATCGCCGGCAAGAAGGATGGCGGCGTTCCCAGCCCGAAGGATATCTTCGAAACGCTGAACGATTATGTCATCGGTCAGGACCGTGCGAAGCGCGTCCTTTCGGTCGCGGTACACAACCATTACAAGCGCCTGAAGCACAGCGGCAAGGGCGGCGATGTCGAACTTTCAAAGTCGAACATCCTGCTGGTGGGCCCGACCGGTTCGGGCAAGACCCTGCTCGCGCAGACCTTGGCCAAGACTTTCGACGTTCCCTTCACCATGGCCGATGCCACCACGCTGACCGAAGCCGGCTATGTGGGCGAGGATGTCGAGAACATCATCCTCAAGCTGCTCCAGGCCAGCGATTACAATGTCGAGAAGGCCCAGCACGGGATCGTCTACATCGACGAGATCGACAAGATCAGCCGCAAGGCTGAAAATCCGTCGATCACCCGCGACGTTTCGGGCGAAGGCGTGCAGCAGGCGCTGCTCAAGCTGATGGAAGGCACAACTGCCTCGGTCCCGCCGCAAGGCGGCCGCAAGCATCCGCAGCAGGAATTCCTCCAGGTCGACACGACCAACATCCTGTTCATCTGCGGTGGTGCCTTCGCCGGTCTGGAAAAGATCATCGCCGACCGCCTGCAAAAGCGCTCGATCGGTTTTGGCGCCCATGTTGCGGACCCGGAAAAGCGGCGCGTGGGCGAACTGCTGCAAAAGGCCGAACCGGAAGATCTGCTCAAGTTCGGCTTGATTCCCGAATTCGTTGGCCGTTTGCCGGTCATTGCGACGCTGGAAGATCTGGACGTGGAGGCGCTGGTCAAGATCCTGCGCGAACCCAAGAACGCGCTGATCAAGCAGTACGCCAAGCTGTTCGAGCTTGAGGACGTGACGCTGACCTTCACGGACGAAGCACTCGAAGCAATCGCGAAGAAGGCAATCGAGCGCAAGACCGGCGCACGTGGTCTGCGCTCGATCGTGGAAGGGCTGCTGCTCGACACGATGTTCGACATTCCGACCGAGCAAGGCATTGCCGAAGTCGTGGTCGACAAGGAAGTGGTCGAGGGCCGCAAGGAGCCCGTCTGGGTTCTCAAGGGCAAGGAAGAGGCGGCCTAAGCGGCGTCTTCAAAGTGGATAATGAAGCGGCGCTCCCCACCGGGAGCGCCGTTTTCAATTGGTTGCCTCAGTTGGCTTGCCGGAAAACGACTTCGCCATCGCGCGAGACGGTCATTTCTTTCTGCACTGTCTTCTGCAGCATCCACACACCGCCGCGTTGAACCCAGGTGTCATTGGCACTGATCGCGATATCCAAAGCCATTTCCTGCCCGCTCTGGTCGGGGCGCTTGATCTGGACGGTCATCTGGCTTTCGACCATGGCGCCATCACCGGCAAGCTTGACCGCCAGCACCTTGGTCTGCGGTTTGATGTCCTGACCGCCTGGCATCTGGCCCATCCGGGCAAGTGCTTCGGCGCGGTTGTGGGTTTCGCCGCGAATATCCGTTGATTCGAATTCGGGGGCGAGAAGCGTGGTGAGCTTCGCGCTATCCTTAGCCAGCATGGCCGCAGTCAGTTCAGCATAGCGGCTTTCAAAACCCGCATTGGCATCCTGTGCATGGGCCACGCCAGCTACAGCGACGATCATTGCGCCACCGGCGAACAGACCCTGCAAGTTGGAAAACGTCATGGTTTTACTCCCTCCTGCGCAAATACCGCGCTTCGTGAAGGTATCTGGCCTAATCGGCTGAGCGCGGCGTGAACCGTTCGATAGACGTGCCAGGATGACCGGCGAACCGCACGGAGCTCAATGATGAAGGTGGCAGTGGTCCGCGCTTTGCTCGACCTGGATCGTTGTGTGATGAATGCCGAAGCGGTCTTCTAATTCATGCGTGATTTCTCGAAGCATGCTGTCGCCCAAGGGGCCGCCTGGCACGATCAGGTGTGCGGTCAGCGCGCTTTCGGTCGTGCTCATGCCCCAGATGTGCAGATCATGCACTGCCGCTACGCCGGGAATGCCCGATAGGTAGTCCCGAACGCCGATCTCGTCGATGTGGCGCGGCACGCCGAGGAGCCCCATCTTCAGGGAATCCTTGAGAAGCCCCCAGCTTGCCCAGGCGAGTCCCAGGGTGATGACCAGGCTGGTGACCGGATCGATCCAGTTCATTCCGGTCAGCACGATGGCAAGCCCGGCAAGAACCACGCTGGCTGACACGACGGCATCGGCGATAAGATGCATGAAGGCGGCGCGAAGGTTGAGGTCGCTGCGGCTGCCGCGTGCAAACAGCAGCGCGGAGACAAGGTTTATGCCGATCCCGACCCCGGCGACGATCATCACTTGTCCGCCGTTTACCTGGGCCGGTTCCCATAAGCGCTGGACAGACTCGAACAGGATCGCGCCCAGTGCCACCCACAACAGCGCGGCATTGGCAATCGCTGCCAGGATCGACGAGCTTTTGAGACCGTAGGTAAAACCGGGCCCTGCCGGGCGTGCTGCCAGAATGCTCGCTCCCCAAGCGAGCAGGAGCGCCAGCACGTCACCAAGGTTGTGCCCCGCATCAGCCAGCAAGGCGGTCGACCCACTGACGAAGCTAGCAGCCACCTCGGCCACAACGAACAGGGTGTTGAGCGCTATGGCGACTGCAAATGCCGGCCCGTGATTGCTGCTGCCGGTTCCGTGGCCGTGATGATGGTGGCCGTGTCCGTGATGGTCCTGCCGATGGTGGTGCGCGCCGCTCATGTGTCCTCCCCGGCGGGCGTTGCACAAATGCCGCACTGCAGCAAGATTCGTTTGTCGCGCTTTTGGGGGCATTTGCCGTTTGATGCGCCGTTGCAGGTGCTATTGAAATATTGTTAGTCCAAAGGGGTTAACTTTATAGTCTTTTGTCTCGGCGCCCATCTCCGCGTAAAGAAGGGCGGGGATAGTCTCGAAACTGTCACTTAGCCGTGTTTTTCGTGCCCTCGCGCTCCTCTATGAGCGTCGACCAGATGCCGGAGCCTCAGCGATTCGCAGGCGGCGGCGTTGGTTGTTGCAGTTTTTTCAGCCTGACAGGTCAGGCGACAACGGGGATAGTCAAATGCAGTTGAAATTCTTTCTTGCTGCCAGCGCGGCCAGCGTTTCACTCGCTTGCGGCCTTGCCGCGCCTGCCTATGCGCAGGAAACTTCGTCGGCTATCCGCGGTGTGGTCGAAGGGCCGAGCGGTCCGATCGCTGGCGCCACCGTCGTGATCGTCCACGAGCCTTCGGGCACGACCTTGAACGCCACGACGGCAAGCGATGGTGGTTTCGCTGCGAACGGTCTGCGCGTTGGCGGTCCGTTCACCGTCACGGTCGATGCGGCCGGTTTCGAAACCGCGCAGGTCAATGAAGTCTATCTTCAGGCTGGTCTGCCGGTCCGTCTGCCGATCAAGCTGGAAGCCGCGCGTGAAATCGTCGTGACCGGTTCGTCGATCCAGCCGAAGATTGCCCTGTCCGATGGCCCGACCACTGCACTGGGTCGCGCGGAAATCGAATCCGCTGCCTCGATCAACCGCGACATCCGCGATCTTGCCCGCCGCGATCCGCTGGCTACCATCGACCTGACCAACAGCCGCACCATCGAAATCGCCGGCAACAATGGCCGTCTCAACCGTTTCTCGGTTGACGGGATGCAGATGTCGGACGACTTCGGCCTGAACAACGGCGGTCTGCCGACCAGCCGTGGTCCGGTTCCGTTCGATGCGATCGAGCAGTTCTCGGTCAAGGTCGCGCCTTACGACATCGCCGAAGGTGACATGCAGGGCGGGGCGATCAACGTCGTGCTGCGTTCGGGGTCGAACAAGCTGCACGGCGGTGCGTTCTTTGCCTACACCGACGACAGCCTGACCGGCAAGCAAAGCCGCGACAAGTCGGTGGCGCTCAACTTCGATTCCAAGCAGTTCGGTGGCTGGGCCTCGGGTCCGCTGATCAAGGACAAGCTGTTCTTCATGGTCGCTTACGAGCGCACCAAGGAAGGCCAGCCGCTGGAAGCCGGCGTCGGCGCCGGCTTTGCCAACCAGGTTCCCCTGATCACCCAGAGCATGATCGATCAGGTAACCTCGGTTGCAAAGAGCCGCTACGGCTATGACACCCAGGGTATCATTTCGACCACCCAGGAAGAAGACGAGAAGATCGTTGCCAAGCTGGACTGGAACATCAGCGACCAGCACCGTGCCGCACTTACCTACATTCGTAACGTCGGTACCAACCAGTTCCAGCAGAACACCTTCCTGACCCCGGTCTATGCCCTTGGCTATCAGTCGAACGGCTATGAGCTGAGCGAAGAAGTCAATTCGGGAACCTTCGAACTCAACTCGACCTGGTCGGACGTGCTTTCGACCACGGCGCGGGTGTCCTATCGTGACTACAACCGCGGCCAGAACGCCTTCGGCAATCCGTTCCCCCAGGTGGCGGTCTGCCTTGACGACCTGATGGTTCCGGCCCCGGCGTCGACTGGTACGGCCACGACCTGCGGTTCGGCGCGTCTGTTCTTCGGTCCCGACGTGTCGCGTCACTCGAACAAGCTGAACACCGAGAACCTCTCGGTTGACCTGACCGCGCGCCTCGAGCTGGGCAACCATTCGCTGCGCCTGATGGGTGGCTATACCAACGTTCACGTTTACAACCTGTTCCTGCAGCGTTCGCTGGGTGATTTCTACTTCGACTCGTTTGCTGCATTCCAGGCGGGCAATGCCGCGCAGCTGATCTATGCCAACGCGGTACCGTCGAATGATCCGAACCAGGCAGCTGCGTTGTTCAACACCCGCAACTGGACCTTCGGTATCCAGGATGACATCCAGCTTTCGGACAATCTCTCGGCAACGGTGGGTCTGCGTTACGACCTGTTCGACAACGGCCCGCTTCCGGCGTTGAATGCGAACTACACGGCCCGTTACGGCTTCAGCAACCGCGAGACCTTCAAGGGCCGCGGCCTGTTCCAGCCGCGCTTTGCGATGAATTGGAATCCGACCGACCGTATCGCGGTTAAGGCCGGTCTGGGCATCTTTGGTGGCGGTACGCCGGACGTGTTCCTGTCGAACGTCTATTCGAACACCGGCCAGCTGACCAACTCGGTCACGCTGAATGCTGCCAACTGTGCTGCTGCCAACGCTTGCAACGCGTTGACCGGCATCACCGGCGGAACCATTCCGTCAAGCGTGGTCAGCTACCTGACCACCAACGTCGCATCGTTGGCCAGCGCTCCGACCGACGGGATCGATCCCAACCTGAAGCTTGCCAACAAGCTGAAGATGACCTTCGGCGTAGACTACGAAGCAGACCTTGGTCCGCTTGGCGACGGGTGGTTGTTCGGCGCACAGCTGGTCTATGACCGGACCATGCAGGGCTACATGTGGACTGATTTGCGTTCCAGCCCGGTCGGCCTGGGCATTCTGCCTGATGGTCGCCAGCGCTATGGCGCACTTGTCGCAGGCAGCACCAACCGTGACCTGCTGCTGACCAACACGACTGACGGTCGTGGCTTCTTCCAGACCTTCCGGTTTGAAAAGGCGTTTGGCGATCTCAAGATCGATGGCAGCTACACGCATTCGGACGTCAAGGACCGTTCGTCGCTGACGTCGTCGACCTCGTCGTCGAACTATGGCAACAACGCCTTCGAAGACCCGAACCGTCCGGCTTACGGTCGCTCGATCTACGAATTTACCCACCAGGTTAAGTTCGGCCTGAACTATCGCCACGCGTTCTTTGGCGACAGCAAGACCACGCTGGGCATCTTCGGTGAATACCGCAGCGGCCGTCCTTACAGCCTGACCATGCTGGACAACACCGGCACCCGCGGCACGGTGTTCGGGACCGTCGGCAACCTGGGCAACATGCTGCTCTACGTTCCGACCATCGGCGATTCGAAGGTCAGCTTTGACACCGCGGCCAGCGAAGCCAGCTTCAATAGCTTGGTTACCTCGCTGGGCATCGAGAAGTACCGCGGCAAGATCATTTCGAAGAACAGCCAGACTTCGCCGAACTTCTTCAAGATCGACCTGCACTTTGGTCAGGAACTTGAAGTGCCGATGGTACAGGGCGTGAAGCTGGAACTGTTCGCGGACATCGAAAACGTCCTGAACATGATCAATAAGGACTGGAGCTCGCTGCGCCAGGTCCAGTTCCCGTACAATGCCGCGCTGGTTCGCGTCACCTGTCTGACGACGGCCACGGCAACCGGCACTGCTCCGGCAACCGGCGTGACGAATACCGCAACCAACCAGGCTTGCGCCCAGTATCGTTACTCGAACGTGCAGGCTCCGAACGAAGTGTTGCAGACGCGCCAGTCGCTCTACGGCATCCGCGTCGGTGTGAAGGTCAAGTTCTGATTATCGCAACCAAGCTGATATTGGGAAGGGGCGCTTCGGCGCCCCTTCTTTTTTGCTGGCGCCTGGCTTCCTAACGATAGACGCAGGCGTCGAGGGCTTCGTTTCTCACCACCCCGCTGCGCGCTGCAATGGTGTTGCCATGGCGGCGGGTGAAGCCACTGGGTGAAGCGACTTCGCGGCGCTTTGGAGCGGGCAGGGCCGCGGCGATGCGTGCCGCCTCGACCCTGGTCAGCTGGGCCGAACCATGCCGGAAATAGCGCTGGGCGCCAGCCTCGACGCCATAGGTCCCGATCCCGGTCTCTGCGACGTTGAGATAGACTTCCATGATCCGGCGCTTGCCCCAGATGTTTTCGATCAGGAAAGTGAACCAGACCTCCAGCCCCTTGCGGGCATAGCGGGTCCAGCCTTGGCCCTGCCACAGAAAGACATTCTTGGCAGTTTGCTGGCTGATGGTTGAGCCTCCGCGCAGGCGGTTGGAGCGGGCGTTGCGTGCGATCGCCTTTTCGATCGCTTCGGCATCGAACCCCGTGTGGGTACAGAACTTCGTATCCTCACCCGCAATGACCGCTGCAACCATGTCGCGGTCGATCCGGCTAAGCGGCACCCAGGTTTTCCTGAACCCGTTGGGGTCCAGGATCATGGTCAGAGTGACCGGTACCGGAACCCACTTATAGATTACGGTCAGACCCAGGCTGACCAGCAAAAATCCCAGGATTCCCTTGCCGATCCACGCCGCCATGCGGCCTGCAATACCGCGCGGCCGATGTCCGCTTGCGCCCTGATGTGTCCGTCCCATGGCTCCCGAATGTAATGCAGTCAGGACGCGCTGCAACAAAAAGGGGACCGGATTGCTCCGGTCCCCCAATTGTTTTGCCGGTTGGCAGGCTTACATGCCCGAACCCGGACCGTAGGTGATTTCGACCCGGCGGTTCTGCAGTTCGCGCACGCCATCAGCGG